>JBBRVG010000008.1:0-65700 GCA_038247115.1 Enterobacterales bacterium
ATAGGATAATAGGATAATAGGATAATAGGATAATAGGATAATAGGATAATAGGATAATAGGATAATAGGATAATAGGATAATAGGATAATAGGATAATAGGATAATAGGATAAATATTTGTTTAAATTAATAAAAGAGTAAATATATATTAATGGCCCACTTCGGATCCCCCGTTGATATTCACCACGGTAAAGGACTGAGGTGCGATCTCGGATGTGGAAGAACAGCTTGGGGCGGAGAGACTGCATGGTGCGATTCACTCGCTGCGGTCCCTGTTCTGCTATGCAGAGCCGCGAGTCACCTCAGGATGAAGGCGAGGCTAAATCGCGGGCAGAAAAAAACCCGGTGATGAAATCAACCGGGTTTTTCGGATTTGGCGGAGGGGGTGGGATTTGAACCCACGGATGGTCGCCCATCGACGGTTTTCAAGACCGTTGCATTCAGCCGCTCTGCCACCCCTCCGAATTGGCGAGGATACTACTCACTGGCTCGGGCTTTGTAAACTACCCCGCGAACTGATTGCTTGCTTTTGCGGCAACCGCCGGTTTAATTGCGCCAATTTTCGCCGTTCTGCCGTCCCAGACTTGACTTGACGCCCCTGCCTCACGCTATATAAACGCCTCGCATCCTTCCCCCATGATCCAGAAGATGGCCCCGCTTATGAAATTGAAGAAGATTGTTCTGCCCGTTCTCGCCTGCCTGCTCCCCTTGAGTGCAGTCACCGCCTCGGCCGCCGAGTTGCAACGCGCCGATGTGGAGCAGATAGTGCGTGAATATATGGTCAGCCACCCTGAGTTGCTGATCGAGATGTCCAACGCCCTGCGCGCCAAGCAAGAAGCCGAGCAGTCAAAGGCTGATGTGGATCTGATCCAGCAACACAGCAAGGCGCTGTTCCAGCAAGCCAATGATCCGGTCGGTGGCAATGCCAAGGGCACCCAGACCATAGTCGAGTTCCTGGATTACAACTGTGGCTACTGCAAGCGCGCCACCCCGGCCATGCACGAGTTGCTGGCCAGCGACCCCAGCATCCGGGTGATCTACAAAGAGTTCCCGATCTTAAGCGAAACCTCCTACCTGGCCGCCAAGGCTGCGCTGGCGGTACAGAGCCTGCATCCGGAGCAATTTGTGGCCTTCCACAATGCGCTGATGGAGCGCCAAGGCAGCCTCAAGGATGAAAACGATGTGGCCGCCATTGCCAAGCAGGTGAAACTGAACTGGCCAGCGGTGCAGAAGAAGATGCAGGATCCGGCCATCGAGGAGCAACTCAAAGCCAATCACCAGCTGGCGCAGCAGCTCGGACTGACCGGGACTCCGGCCTTCGTCATCGGGGATACCATTTTGCGCGGCGCTCCCCGTACCGCCGATGATCTGCGTGCCCTGCTCAAAGCCAAATCCTGATCCCTCCTTAGCTCCTGCCCTATACTGGGCAGGAGCCCTCAGTTTGTTGCCCTATTCTTTTTTGTTCTCTTGCGCGGAGCCAAGCCCCTATGAGCCATGATTTCACCCTCGACTGGCCGGAATTTTTAGCCACTTTCTGGCAAAAGCGCCCTACCGTCATCCGGCAGGGATTTCGTAATTTTGTCGATCCGCTGACTCCGAACGAGCTGGCGGGTCTGGCCATGGAAGAGACGGTGGATAGCCGTCTGGTGGTCAAGGGCGCCGATCACTGGCAGGTGGAGCACGGTCCCTTCGAGGATTATGAGCGTTATGGCTAAACCAACTGGTCGCTGCTGGTGCAGGCGGTGGACCACTGGTATCCGCCGGTCAACGAGTTGATGACGCCGTTTCGCGGTCTGCCGAACTGGCGGATTGACGATCTGATGATCTCCTTCTCCCTGCCCGGTGGTGGCGTCGGCCCCCATCTGGACCAGTACGATGTCTTTATCATTCAGGGTCAGGGCCGCCGTCACTGGCGGGTAGGCGAGAAAGTCGCCATGAAGCAGTTCTGCCCCCATCCGGATCTGCTGCAAGTCGATCCGTTCGAGCCGATCATCGATGTCGAGCTGGAGCCCGGCGATATTCTCTATATTCCGCCCGGATTCCCCCACGATGGCTACGCCATCGAGCCCTCTCTCAACTACTCGGTAGGCTTTCGCGCCCCCAACCAGCGGGATCTGTTCAGCAGCTTCGCCGACCACCAGCTGGCCGACGAGCTGGGCAATCTCCGCTACAGCGACCCGCAGTTGCAACGCCGCGCCAATCCGGGTGCGGTCACCACAGCCGAAGTGCAGGCCCTGCGCGAGATGATGGAGCAGATGCTGCAGGGGGATGCGTTTGCTCCCTGGCTGGCCAGTTACCTGAGTCAAAGTCGACATGAGCTGGATCTACAAGCGGTGGAGCCGCCGTTTGCCGAAGGGGAGATCTACGATCGATTGCAAGCCGGTGAAGTGCTGAACAAGCTGGGCGGTCTGCGCACCCTGTATCTGGAAACCGGGCCTGAGGTTTGTTTTATCAACGGCGAACGCTTGCCGATCCCCGAAGGTGCGGCTGCTCTGGCCCGCCGACTGTGTGATGACACTGAGATCTCGTTCGCCGAGCAGGATCCAGCCCTACAGGATCCGGTGCAACTGGCCTGGCTGACCACGCTCATCAACAACGGTTACTGGTACTTTGCCAGCGATTGGCAGCCCGACGAGGATGAAGCGGAATAACAGCAGCGCCACAAGTCCCTCGGGTGCACTGCTGGCAAGATAAGTCAGGGAGTGTTCCCTTGAGCCAACCGTTGGCGGCAGGGATGCCGCCATCGAGCCCCCAGGGATGGGTTCACGGCGAGTTGGCGAAAGGGAATGCCCCTGGCTGTCGCTTACCGTGAATCGCCGGTGTGCTTTTTGCTGGGCTTATGCTTGTGCCTTCTGCCAACAGGTGGGTTGCCAGCTGGTAGAGAAGTCACCGCTGCTCAGCCACAAGACGCCATCACTCACCGTCATCTGCCAACTCATATTGCGCTCGGCACGGGAAGAGAGCTCCAACGCCAAGTCATCATCGACAAAATAGACGTTCAGGTTTTGTTGCTTGGCCAGCAGCGGCTGGTTCTGCTGCCACCAGATCTGCGCGGCGCGTGAGCCATAGGTATACAGGGTCACAGCGGCCGAGCGGTTGCAGGCCCGTTTGAGGCGCCGCTCATCGGGCAAGCCGACCTCAATCCAGTGGGCGATATCACCATGCAGCTCCTTGCGCCACAGATCCGGCTCGTCGTCGGCGCACAACCCCTTGGTAAATTCCAGATCCGGTGCGGCATTGAGTCCCCAGGCCAGCAGACGCATCATCAAACGCTCATCGGTTTCCGAAGGATGCCGCGCCAGAGTCAGTGTCTCCTCCAGATAGACGTTGCGGTCCGTGTCAGCCACGTTGACAAGTGCCTTAAAAATAGTCGCTTTCAGTGCCATGACTGTTCATCCATCGCCAAAATGGGCCCCAGTCTACTGATCCACCGCACAAGCAACAAATTTATCTGGCTCTCCCCCTTCTGGTCAGAGCCAAGCCCCATATACTGAAACTGTAGCCGCAACGATAACCACGCTCGTTGCGTTAGTGTTCTCGCTCATCGAACCGTCAATAACGCCAAGAAAGATAATGATGGCGAGCTTTTTACAGAGGGAATGGATATGGAAACTCAAGACATGAATGTGCAGAGCGAAGAACGCGTCAAGGTGGTCTGGCTCATCAAGGGGATTGCCAAGAGCAAGATCACCCTGCAACCAGCCCAGATTAGTGAAGGCAATATGCCGACGCGTTTTATCAGCTGGCGCGAGGGCGAACCGCGCCCGGTGCGCGTCCCCTGGATCGTCGCCAAAACCAAATCGGCCAAGGTCGAGCTGGTAGAGAATCACCAGCCGAATATCATCGATATCCGTCGCCATGTGCAGTGGCGCGACACCTCACAGCGCGTTAATGTGTCGTGGATGAGCCGCAACACTCCGGCCCCCAACTTTGACCGTTACCTCACCCTGATGATGCCCAAGCGTGTCAGCTGGGAATGTGGGGATGTGCAGGCGCCAAAAGTCAGCTGGGTTAAACCCACCTAAACGGCCGCGTGGTTGGCCATTTGCTGGTTAGGGTCGATATAACCGACACACAGAACGAATATGCCAACGCCCGCATCCAGTGCGGGCGTTGTCATTCATAACAGCACAAAGCCTCATCCGCCCGCCATCCATTCAACCATCAGTTCAATAAGAAGCGAACTGCGGTGCGCATACTGTAAGCACGGCCTTTGACATCCCCAAGGCAGGAGCAGGCCAGAAACTCGCCTGCTTCCGGGCTACCCTTGATTTCACCCACCCGGCACGGCCAGCCTTTTTCGTTTTCCTTGCGGATCATCCAGCTCGGGCCTGCTAGCGCTTCGGCATAGACACCTGGATAAATTTCGTTGCCCACAAACAGTCCGTTCACAAATACGCTCATCGTCTTCTCCTGAAAACTCATCTTCATCTCGAGGGGAACCGGCTGGCATCCATCACTGCTTCGGCGCGCATTCGGTGTATGAATAGACAGTACTGTATGAATAAACAGTTTTCAAGGAATTATCCGGATCTTTTGTAGAAATAGTGATCAGCACACTAGGGGATACGAAAGGAACTGCGGATAATCCGGCTCCATGAACCGATGCGCACAGGGAATTGCATGAGTCGGGATCGATTATTACGTCTGAGTGACTATCTGGAGCGCTATCTCTTCGAACCGCTGGAGATCGGGGATCTGGCCGCGCAGTCCGCTCTATCGACACGCAGTTTGCAACGTTACTTCAGCACCCAGGTGGGTGAAGGCTTGGTGGGTTATCTGCGTGGCCGCCGTTTGAGCCGTGCGGCCGAGTTATTGCTGAACGGACATCCGGATATTCTGTCTCTGGCGCTGGATTGCCAGTTCGGGAGCCATGAAGCCTTTACCCGAGCCTTTAGTCGGCAATTTTTCATGACCCCCAGCGAGTTCCGCCAATCGGGCACGGCATTTCATTGCTACAGCCGTCCGGTGCTCGACGAAGGCGCGCTCAATGAGCTGACGGCGCATGCTCAATCCGAGCCACAGCTACACTGGCAACCGGTACAGACGCTGTGGGGCCTGCAAAGCCCGCTCGGAGATTGCGGCCCCGGTAGTCCGGAGTTTGCGGGGATCCTGACGCGGCTGATGGAGCAGTTGGGGTATCTGTTTCCTCGTCAGCCACTGCGAATATTGATGAGCAAGGAGCCGTCGCTTGCGACCAAGCCGCTGATGATCACCGTAGCCACCATGGCCGGCGCAGGCGCCCCGCCCCTGGGCCTCGCCGCCCTGTCGCTGCCCGCCAACTGGCAGGCAACCTTTACCTTGCGCGGCACAGTGCAGCAGTTGCCCGCGTTCCTCTATCACTGCTATGCCCAGTGGCTGTTTCATCGCGGCTGGCACCATGCGGATGCACCGATTGAGTTGCATATTCCATCACCACACAGCTCATCGCCCCATACCGAGGACCAATTCCGTTTTACCCTGCCCGTGCGCTCGACCCCCAGCCCTGAATATCGCCTGTGGTGAGCAGGCAAATAGTCCGCATAGCCGTTGATTTTGGCGCAGGAAATCAAGTGCCGACAACCAACCGCTTGTAGGCTAGTCCTATCACTTCCCACGATCAGGATCACGGATGAAACTAGGTACATCGATCGCAGCCCTGCTGCTGTGTTGTTCTCTCTCCCCCTCAATGAGCCCGGCTGCTCCACTCCCCCAACGCTGGCAAGGCACCTGGGGCGATGGCATCCGCGACGGATTGAGCCTGGACATAGCCGCCGCCGAGCTGGGCAAGCCGCTGCGCGTACATTACTGGCGTCAGCTGGATGCCGACTGGCAAAAGGCCAGCATCGAATTTGATATCCAGGCCGAGGTGCAATCGACCTCGCCACTCAAACTACACTGGTCGCTGGAGGGGGATCCGGATCAGGGCGTCATGGACTTGAGCTACCAGCCAGACAGTGACGAAATGCAACTGCACTACCAAAGCAGCCGCCAGCAAGGAACCATGCTCATGACTCAGCACGCACAAACCCGGGCCACCGAGCCTGCATTGACAGCCGCGCCGGGGCGCGAGGCGATCCAGCTGCATCTTGCGGCACCGTCCGCATCCAAAGTCTACGTCGCCGGTGAGATGAATGATTGGCAAGCCGATACCCTGCCGATGACCCAGGATGCCGAGGGTAACTGGCAACTCACCCTGTATCTGGAGCCCGGCAAATGGGCTTATAAATTTGTGCAGGATGGACGCTGGCTGGCGGATCCGGCCGCCCAGGCGCAAATACCGGATGGCTCCGGCGGGATGAACTCCCTACTGCAGGTCGGCCCGCCCGATCAGCGCTATCAACCCCGTCCCGACGCGCATGAGCGGGGGACTCTGGAGTCCATGACAGTGACCAGCCGCCGACTGGGCGTCCAACAGCTGCTGATCTATAGGCCCGCAGGCAGCGACCCCAAAAAACCTCTGCCCTGGGCGCTGATGCTGCACGGTTATGGCATGGATCGGCAGCAATGGGTGCAGGATGGCCAGCTTCCAGCCCTGCTTGATACCCTGATCGCCGACCACACCATGCCCGCTATGGCGCTGCTGATGGTCGATGGCGGCAAGAGTTTCTATCAAGGCGATGTGGCCGACTTTTTAATACAGGAGTTGTTGCCGCAAACCCGGCAGTGGGGCTTGAGTGACGACCCGAAACAACGGGCCGTCGTCGGCATGTCGATGGGGGGATTCGGTGCGTTCGAGCTGGCCTATCACAACCCGGATGCTTTTGCCGCCAGCATAGCCATCTCCGGCTATTTTGATCCGGCGCGGATGCCGGTGCTCGATGCCCAACAGCTGGTGCAGATGCCCTCCACCCGCTTCTACTGTGGCAAGGACGATCGCATCAGCACGGCCACCAATCAGCGCCTGGAGCAGCAACTGCAGGCCGCCGGGCACCCTCTTCCCTTCCAGTATGCCCCGGGTGGTCACACCTGGCACTACTGGCAAGCTCTGATGCCGCAGATCATGCCAACCTTGGCCCGGCAGTTGCAACCAGCACCCTTGCCGTAAGCGCTATCCCAGTTACCGGTTGTGAATCAAGAGGGATGGAGTCTGGATGAAAAGCAGACCGTTGGCGGCAGGGATGCCGCCATCGAGCCCCCAGGGATGGGTTCATGGCGCGTCTGCGCTCAGCCAGACTCCAGCGCAACACCGAACTGGGAAAGAGCCTTGCCGTAAGCGTAAAACAGCGCCGGGGTATTGCGAGGCTGACCCTCTACGCCAGGACGGAGATTAATCCCGCAGCAAACTGGCATCGACTTTCAGGATCGCCTTGCGGATTGGCATAGGCTCTGTAACGGCACACAGCGGCCGGTGAGCATCACCGGGCCAGAACACGACAAAATCCCCGGGCCGCATATCGAGAAACTGCTCGCCCTCCAGCTGGTTGAAAAACGCCAGATCCTGAGTCGCCAGCCGATCATCATCCGGCTGCTGGCTGGCACGCTGCGGGCGATAGCCCATGCGCTCTTCGCCCTGCAACAGCAGTTGCACATCCAGATAACGGGCATGGATCTCCGGCCGCCGTTCGGCAGCCGGGGCCGTGTGATCATCGGCCAGGATCACAAAGGCCCGCTCGCCATCCAGCACATGCTTGCCCGGTTGGGGCTTGGTCGCCAGCAAGGCCAGAGCCTGCACCAGATAGTGGCGCAAGCGAGGGGGTAAGCTATGGATATGGTCCAGATCAGCAATATGGGCGGCAAACAAGGCGGAGCTCCTTGGTTCAAATGAATGAGGGGTAGCAGTGGCGAAGCACGTCAGAGCGTCATCTTACTACCGGTCAGGGGATGACTCCAACCACGGCACACCCTTAGCGGCAACGACTGGCGAGCCGATAGATCACACCACCTGTAAGGACTTTGCCGCGTCTTTTCACTGATGATTGCACTCAGATGCAGTTGATCTTAGGCTGTGTGCTCATTATCCAAGGAGTTTGCATGCACACGGATCCGTTACTCTCCTGGCGTCGGCTGTTCGCCCTACCCGCCCTCATTCACATCATCTTGCTCGGTACCTTTCTCTCGCGGTTTGCCTTCTTCATGGTCTGGCCCTATCTGGGATTGATGCTGTTCCAGAAATTCGCCCTCTCGGCGACCGATACCGGCCTCATCCTGGCGCTCTCCTCCGGCTTCAGCACCCTGTTCGGCATCTATGGTGGCAACCTGGCTGACCGCTATGGTCGCGGCCGCGTGATGCTCACCGGCAGCGGCTTAGGCATTCTGGGGATGAGCCTGTTTGCGTGTGCCGCAAGCCCGGCCTGGTTTGCGCTGGGAGCCACCTGTAACGGCATGATGCGCTCCTTGTTGGAAAATCAGAGCCGCGCCATGATTTCCGACCATTGCCCCGATGGCCAGGATCGGGAGCTGGCCCTGCAACTGCGCTACTACCTGATCAATCTGGGCGGTGCCCTGGGCCCCCTGTGTGGACTCTGGCTTGGCCTCTCGGCCCAGCAGCACACCTTCTGGTTGGCGGCCGGTGGCTACCTGCTCTATGGCTTGCTGCTGGCTGGCGCCCTGTGGCGTGTCACCGACAGCCGCAGCCAGGTGCTGAGTTCACTGGGCTTTGCCGCCACCTTGCAGGTGTTGGCGCGGGATCGGGCCTTCTTGCTGCTGACGCTGGGCAATGTGCTGACCATGTTCGTCTACGCCCATTTCCAGAGCACGCTGGATCTCTATCTGATGCGTTTGTCGATCCCCGATATAGCGGCACTCATCACCCAGCTGCTGCTCATCAACACCCTGACCATCGTCTTTTTGCAGCTGCCGCTGGTTCATGCCCTGGCGCGATTCAGTGCCGGGCAGCGCATCCGGATCGGCAGCGTCCTGTTCGCCCTGGCGCAGATCGGTTTCTGGTTTACCCCTGTCTCCTGGCCCATGGGCTGGCTGCTGAGCGCCTTTGTGTTGAGTATCGGCGAGGTGATCCTGTTTCCGGCCCTCAATCTGCGGGTTGATGAACTGGCGCCACCCCATCTGCGTGGCAGTTATGTTGGTGCCGCCTCCCTTTATTTGCTGGGCTCCGCCAGTGCACCGATCCTGGGGGGCCTCATCATCGATCACCTGGATGGACAGTGGCTGTTTATCCTCTGTTTTGTGCTCTGCGCCATCGCCTATGGCTTCTATTTGCGATCAGAAAACATACCCGTCTATGCAAGAGCCCATCGGCAAGAACAAGGCACTGCCGAAGAGCAAGGCTAAGTGCCCGGTCCCCAGCCTGATGAGCCAGGCTGGGGAACTTGCACCACATGTGTGCATTCCGCGCCAGCTGAATCAATTCAACACATTGATTTTTAAGGAATTGTGCATCTTGGCGGTTTTGGTACGCCCTTTGCGATACACCCTGTAGAAACTGTCAGGGTTGACAGTCGAATAGGGGATCCATCATGCAACAAAAGGACAGTAAACAACCGGCCCTCAAGCGTACCTTGGGAGCCTTTCATTTGTGGGGGATCGCTGTCGGTCTCGTCATCTCCGGTGAGTACTTCGGCTGGAGTTATGGCTGGGCCCAGGCCGGTACCCTTGGCTTTCTGGTCACCTCCGTCCTGGTGGCGGCCATGTACACCGCCTTTATCTTCAGCTTTACCGAGCTGACCACCTCCATTCCCCATGCGGGCGGCCCCTTTGCCTATGCCTATCGGGCCTTCGGTCCTGTGGGTGGCTATATCGCCGGCTTCGCGACCCTGGTGGAGTTCGTCTTTGCGCCACCAGCCATCGCCATGGCGATTGGTGCCTACCTGAACGTACAGTTTCCGGCTCTCGATCCTAAGTGGGTTGCGGTGGGCGCCTATCTGATATTTATGAGCCTCAATCTGGTTGGTGTGGGCATTGCCGCCACCTTCGAGTTGCTGGTGACCCTGCTGGCCATCTTCGAGCTGCTGGTGTTTATGGGTGTGGTTAGCCCGGGCTTCAGCATGGCGAACTTCGCCGCCAACGGCTGGGCTGGCGAATCCGAATTCAGCCTCGGTGCTATCTCGGGTATTTTTGCGGCAATCCCGTTTGCCATCTGGTTCTTTCTGGCCATTGAAGGCGCTGCCATGGCGGCCGAAGAAGCCAAGGATCCGAAGAAAACCATTCCCAAGGCCTTTATCGGCGGCATCCTGACTCTGGTGGTTCTGGCCATGGGCGTGATGGTGTTTGCCGGTGGTGCCGGTGACTGGAGCAAGCTCTCCAACATCAACGACCCCTTGCCGCAAGCGATGAAGATGATCGTCGGTGAAAGCAGTGGCTGGTTGCACATGCTGGTGTGGCTCGGTCTGTTTGGCCTCATCGCCTCTTTCCACGGCATCATCATGGGCTATTCACGGCAGATCTTTGCCCTGGCCCGCGCCGGTTATCTGCCGAAATCACTCTCGGCGGTCAACGGTCGCTTCCAGACTCCCCATTGGGCCATTCTGGCCGGTGGTGTGGTCGGCATACTGGCGATCTTCTCCGATTCTCTGATCGTCATCGGCGGCATGCCGCTGACCGCCAATATCGTTACCATGTCGGTATTCGGCGCCATCGTCATGTACATCATCTCCATGGCCTCACTGTTCAAGCTGCGCAAGAGCGAACCCAAGCTGGAGCGTCCATTTACAGCCCCGCTGTTCCCGTTCGCCCCGGCACTGGCTCTGGGTCTGGCCGTGCTGTGTCTGGCCGCCATGGTCTACTACAACACTATGCTGGCGTTGATCTTCGGTGGCCTGATGCTGGTGGGTTACGCCTACTTCCGCTTCACCCATGATGCGGATGTCTCCTCCGCCGATGGCGAGCTGGTGAAGGTCTATTAATCAGCCGCGTTGCAAGACGCCGCTGGAGCAGAAATCGTCTGCCGCCGTTTGGGCGGCAGCCATGAGCAACAACCTGGTGATTTGCCACCGGCTCGTCCGGTGGCTTTTTTCCCGGCCTTACCCGTTGAAGCGAGAATTCCATGTACCGAAGCACTCTGGCACACCAGAATTACCACTTTCCCGACCTGTGCAGTCTAATGGCCAAAGCGACCCCCGCACGCTCCGGCGATTATCTGGCCGGTGTCGCGGCCTCCTCCGCCCAGGAGCGCATGGCCGCCAAGATGGCACTAGCCGATCTGCCATTGCGCACCTTCCTGCAGCAACCGCTGATCCCGTATGAACAGGATGAAGTAACCCGGCTGATCCTGGATGAACACGATGCAGCGGCATTTGCTCCCATCAGTCATCTGACGGTGGGCGACTTCCGCAACTGGCTACTCTCGGAGGCAGCCGACAGCGCCACCCTGGCCCGGGTAGCCCCCGGCATCACCCCGGAGATGGCAGCGGCGGTCAGCAAGTTGATGCGCAATCAGGATCTGATCCTGGTGGCCAAGAAGTGTCATGTCGTCACCGCCTTTCGCAACACCATAGGCCTGCCGGGCCATTTGAGCGTGCGTCTGCAGCCCAATCATCCGACCGATGATCCCCAGGGCATAGCCGCCGCCATGCTCGACGGCCTGCTCTACGGTGCGGGCGATGCCGTAGTGGGGATCAATCCGGCCAGTGACAACCTGCCGGTACTGGCGAACCTGAACCAGATGCTGGATGAGGTGATCCAGCGTTTTGCCATACCGACTCAATCCTGCATCCTCACTCATGTCACCAATACCCTGCAGCTCATCGAGCGCGGAGTGCCGGTGGATCTGGTGTTCCAGTCCATCGCCGGGACCGAAGCGGCCAACCGCGGCTTTGGCATCAATCTGGCGCTACTGGCCGAAGCCCATGAGGCAGCCTTGAGCCTCAAGCGCGGCACAGTCGGCCAGAACGTCATGTATTTCGAGACAGGTCAGGGCAGTTGCCTCTCCGCCAATGCTCACCATGGCGTCGATCAGCAGACCTGCGAGGCGCGTGCCTATGGTGTGGCGCGGCATTTCAAACCCTTGCTGTGCAATACAGTGGTGGGTTTTATCGGCCCCGAGTACCTGTATGACGGCAAGCAGATCATCCGCGCCGGGCTCGAAGATCACTTCTGTGGCAAGTTACTGGGTGTGCCGTTGGGCTGTGATGTCTGCTACACCAACCACGCCGAGGCGGATCAGGATGATATGGATACCCTGCTGACCCTGCTGGCCAATGCGGGCCTCACCTTCCTCATCGGGGTACCCGGGGCCGATGACATCATGCTCAATTACCAGAGCACCTCCTTCCACGATGCGCTGTATATCCGCGAATTGCTCGGCCTCAAACACGCGCCGGAATTCGCCGACTGGCTGGTGCGCATGCAGTTGACCAATACCGGAGGCCAGTTGCTGGATGCCAATCTGCGTCATCCCCTGCTGAGCCAGTTTGGCCCCACCAGCCCAAGCGGCCGCGTCGCCTGAAGCCTGCCGGAGAATCACTTATGTCTGAACTCATCCATCTCAACCCCTGGCAAGAGCTCAAGCGCTATACCTCGGCGCGTATTGCTCTGGGGCGCACCGGCGTCAGCCTGCCTACTGATGCCCTGCTGCAATTTGGTCTGGCCCATGCCCAGGCCCGGGATGCTGTACATCAACCGCTGGATGTGACCCAGTTGCAGAGCGCGTTACAGGTGCTGGGACAAGCCGTCCTGACGGTGCACAGTGCCGCCAGCAATCGGGAAGAGTATTTGCGGCGTCCAGATCTGGGCCGCCGCCTGGATGAACCGAGTCGCCAGAAACTGCAAGCCCTGGAGCTGGCGGATTACGATCTGGTGATAGTGCTGGGTGATGGTCTCTCCTCGACCGCCCTGCATCAGAATGCCCAACCGTTTATGGCCAGCCTGTTGCCCCATCTGCGGCGTCTGCAACTGAATGTGGCGCCCCTGGTCGTCGCCGAACAGGCTCGGGTTGCCCTGGGCGACGAGGTTGGCGAACTGCTCACCGCCCGCGCCGTGCTGATGCTGATTGGCGAGCGTCCGGGCCTCTCCTCCCCCGACAGTCTGGGCCTCTACCTGACCTGGCAACCGCACGTCGGGCGCATGGACTCTGAACGCAATTGCATCTCCAATGTGCGTCCCGCCGGGCTGGACTTCCCCCAAGCCGCCCACAAGCTGGCCTGGCTGCTGGAGCAAGCCTTTGTCCGTCGTCTGACCGGCGTGGATCTGAAGGATGAAAGCGAACAACCCCAGCAACTGTTGGAACATGATGAGGAGCCGCAGCCCGCGCTGCCGTCCTGATGGATTACCTGTAAAACCCCAACCCAGGTGTTCAACCTGCATTTCGGGAGCTTCGGCTCCCTTTTTTTGTCCTATGAGTCGATCTGGTTGGACTCGATAGCAGAGCAACAAACTTGTCGCGGGTCGCTACGGCTTTCAGTGCTAGAGGCACAACGGCTAAAGGCTCTCAGTTCGTAATTTAATTACAAATTAAATTCACACCCCTACACTTTCCCTGACTAAAATCAATTTTAAGCATCAGCTGTTTGACAATTTCGGCTATTGATGTAATTTAATTACATATTCACTTGGAGGTGCCCCATGAAAATCGCCCTGTTCAGTGCTAAAGCCTATGACCGTGATCATTTTGAACTGGCCAATCAGGCCTTTGGTTATCAACTTGATTATTTTGATGTGCGACTCGACCCGAAGACGACGCGATTAGCTCATGGCTACCCCGTGGTCTGCGCCTTCGTGAATGATGATCTCAGCCGCCCGGTACTTGAAGATCTGGCCGCCAACGGCACCCAGGTGCTGGCCATGCGCTGCGCCGGTTACAACAATGTGGACTTGCAAGCCGCCAAAGAGCTCGGCATCCGCGTCGTCCGGGTGCCCGCCTATTCACCGGAAGCGGTCGCCGAACACGCGGTCGGCCTGATGATGACACTGAACCGCCGCATTCATAAGGCTTACCAGCGCACCCGGGATGCCAATTTCTCCCTAGAGGGTTTGGTTGGTTTCAACATGCATGGCCGCACCGCCGGGATCATCGGCACCGGCAAGATCGGCATCGCCACCCTGCGCATTCTCAAGGGCTTCGGTATGCGCTTGCTGGTGAGTGACCCGTTCCAGAATCAGGCGGCGCTGGATCTGGGGGCCGAATATGTCGATCTGGATACCCTGCTCAAGGAATCCGATGTCATCAGCCTGCACTGCCCGCTGTTCAAGGAAAACTATCATCTGCTCAACGCCGAAGCCTTCGCCAAGATGAAGAACGGCGTCATGATCATCAATACCAGCCGCGGTGGCCTTCTGGATGCAACGGCGGCGATTGAAGCCCTCAAGCAAAGCAAGATTGGCGCCTTGGGGTTGGATGTGTATGAGGAAGAGCAGGAGCTGTTCTTTGAAGACAACTCCAACGAAGTAATCACCGATGATGTGTTCCGTCGCCTCTCCGCCTGCCATAACGTGCTGTTTACCGGTCACCAGGCCTTCCTGACCAAGGAAGCGCTGCTGGCGATTTCCACCACGACGCTGGAGAATGTCCGAAGCTTTGTAGCCGGACAAAAAAATGGCAACGAGGTGGAATAACCCTCACCCGCCAGACAACAAGAGGAGCCAGTGGCTCCTCTTTTTTTTCCTTTAAAATCAAGGTAACCGGTTACTTTTTTAAACCGCCATCACTGAAAGGCCTTTCATTAGTCGCTGCGATTTTTTGAGCTTGATCACATTCGATAAAGCAGGAAAAATGCGTCTCTTTTGGTGCTCATGTGTGAGTCACCACAGCACAAGGACCTGATGAATGCATAGCTTGCCCCGGATCTGGACGCCCATATTGCTGACGCTGCTACCGACCCTGGCACTGGCCGCCACCAAACCGGCCGTGATCTACAGTGTCGCCGATAAATATGACCATTCGGTGAATCAGCAAGTCTACGAAGAGGGCGTAGTGCGCTATCACAAAGAGACCGGCATCCAGATCACAGAGCGCGCACCGGCGGGTGCCGCAGAACGTCTGAACACACTGCGCGAACTGGCAGGCGACGGTTATAGTCCGATTGTTCTGGTGGGTGGCGAACAGGTAATTGCACTGCAAACCATCGCCGATGAGTTCCCCAAGACCCAGTTCACCCTGCTGGATGGTCAGTTGGATAAGCCCAACGTGCGGTCCATTGTCTTCAAGGTGCAAGAAGGTGCCTTTTTGACGGGAGCACTGGCCGCGGCCGAGTCGGAGACCGGCATCATCGGCTTTGTCGGCGGCATGGATCTGCCCGGTATCCACCAATATGGCTGCGGCTTCGAGCAGGGCGCCAAATATGCCAATCCGGCCATCGAGGTGAAGCAGAGCTATGCCGCCTCGACACCGGGATTGGCATTCGCCGATCCGGTCAAGGGCAGCTTTCTGGCGAAAGAGCAGTTTGCCGAAGGGGTAGATATCATCTTTGCCGCCGCCCGGGGAACCGGCCTTGGCGTGTATCAGAGTGCCGCCGATGAAGGTCTCAGAGCCATAGGCTCCGACACCAATCAGAACGGACTCTACCCTGGCACCATGCTCACCTCCATGTTCAAGAGCATGGGTCAGGCCGCCTACACCGCCTGGGAAGAGGCCGAAGTCGGCACCTGGAAACCGGGGGTTTTGAAACTGGGCTTACTGGATAACCATGTGGGCTGGGCTCTGGATGCCAATAACCAGGCGCTGATTAGCCAGGGGCTGCGCGACAAACTCGAAGCTCTGCGCATCGATATCGTCACCGGCAAACTTAAAGTCCACGACTATACCCAGACCCAGCACTGCGACTACATAGCACCCACAGTCGGCGCCATCTGTCCACCGGCCGGCAAGGCAACCAGCAGCAGTCTGTGTAAAAGCTAAGCGGTGGCAGCCCAATCCGCGGGTATCATTCATCACGCCTGTGGTAACCAGCACCATAGCTCCAGGATGCCCGGGGCTGGCGTCCTGCCGGATCCTGGGCAAACCAGCGAGTGAGCAAACGGTACAGCTCCGGCTCCTGCTCTTGTAGCCGCCGGGGCTGAGTGAAAAACTGCTCGCAGAGAATGGAAAAATACTCATCCGGTCCCTCGGCGGCCTGCTCATCCAGCCAGCACGGCTGGCCTGTTTCAAGCTGCTGGCACACCCGGCGATACCCCGACTCCAGCGCCGGTTGCCACTGGGTAATCGCCACTCCGGGCCGCTCCGGCGGCATGCCGTTAGCCGTGCCACCGGCCAGCATATCCAGCTTGTGGGCCAGCTCATGGATCAGCAGATGGTAGCCATCCCACTGGCCATCGTGCAGCACCTCAGGCCATACCAGCACCACGGGGCCCTGCTCCCAGGCTTCGCCCAGATGAGCACTGGCGTCTACCCCCATCAACTCATCATCCAGCCACACCTGCTCCTCCCGTTCGACCACATCGGGCAGCAGGATCAGCTCATAAAAATTGCGATACCAGTCCAGCCCCAGATTCAATATCGGCAAGCACGCCTGCAAGGCCATCCAGCCGAGTTGTCGCCGCGAGGGACGTACCCCCAAGCAGGTAATGCTCTTGCTCTGCAAAAAGCGCTCGGCCAGAGCGATCAGCCGATCCAACTCCGGATCCGAGAGTCCCTGCAGCACTGGAATGGTTGCCGCCAGGCTGCGCCACTCCGCCATGGGCAAATAGGGCTGCCGCGGCGCACCCCAACCCGACAGCCATTGCCACCACGCACGCCAGCTCATACCGACCATTCTCCGCCTGGATGGAGTAAATAGGGCCATCCCGTCCTGCTATAACCTGATATCACCAACCGTTCGCCTCGTCATGCAATCCCGAACATAGGAAAATTTGCCACCTGGGTTGCAGCCGCAGCTTGTCAGCATCCCGGCTTGCCTCTAGAATCGCGCGCGCTCATCCACACTATTTTGGATGCTACTCACGCAGTGCATCCCCACCACCTCTGTTTTGGAGAACAAACCGTGAACGAAAAATTGGCCAACCCCGCCCCGCTCGGCCTGATGGGCTTTGGTATGACCACAGTGCTGCTGAATATCCACAACGCCGGCTTTATGCCCATCAGTGCCATGATCCTGGCTATGGGTCTGGCCTATGGTGGTATGGCGCAAGTGATCGCCGGTATCCTGGAATTCAAAAAGGGTAACACCTTCGGCCTGACCGCCTTCACCTCTTACGGTTTCTTCTGGATCAGCCTGGTGTTCCTGATCCTGCTGCCGAAGCTGGGTCTGGGCGATGCCGCCGATGAGTTCGCCATGGGCTGGTACCTGCTGATGTGGGGCATCTTCACCCTGTTCATGTTCTTCGGCACTCTCAAAGGCCCGAAAGCGCTGCAGTTCGTATTTGGCTCT
Organism: Enterobacterales bacterium; assembly: GCA_038247115.1. GTDB lineage: Bacteria > Pseudomonadota > Gammaproteobacteria > Enterobacterales > Aeromonadaceae > Pseudaeromonas. Next base: position 17,178 of record JBBRVG010000008.1, read on the forward strand.
CTGGTCGTCCTGTTCGGCCTGCTGGCAGCGCGTGATTTCCTGGGCAATGCGACCCTGGGTACTATCGCTGGTTTTGAAGGGATTGTTTGTGGCGGCTCCGCCATTTATCTGGCCATGGCTGAAGTGCTGAACGAAAAATTCGGTCGCACCGTACTGCCTATCGGTGAGCCCAAGTAACGGTAACCACCCGTAACCGTTAAGCTGCACCCATCAGAAGACCGCCTTGTGCGGTCTTTTTTTATGTGTACACCTGTCGGGTCGCGGCACACTCGCACAAAAAAGGCGCCCATCAAGGCGCCCTGTTGCATATTCTATTTAACGTCTGGATCAGGCGTCAGCGGGCTCGACATTTACCTCGGCCGTGGCCTCGGTGACGGCGCTCTCTTCGGCCATACAGGCCGCGGCGGTAAACAGCACATCGGTCGAGCTGTTAAGGGCCGTTTCAGCCGAATCTTGCAGCACACCGATGATAAAGCCGACAGCAACCACCTGCATGGCGACATCGTTGCTGATCCCGAACAGGCTGCATGCCAGCGGGATGAGCAGCAAGGAGCCCCCGGCCACACCTGATGCCCCGCAGGCAGCGATGGTCGAGACCACGCTCAGCAGCAGCGCGGTCGCCAGATCCACCTCGATCCCCAGGGTATGCACAGCCGCCAGTGCCAGCACTGATATGGTGATGGCGGCGCCCGCCATATTGATGGTGGCCCCCAGGGGAATGGAGACGGCATAGGTCTCTTCCGGCAGCTTGAGCTTTTCACACAACGCCATGTTGACCGGGATATTGGCCGCCGAACTACGGGTAAAGAAGGCGGTGACGCCACTTTCGCGCAGACAGGTCAGTACCAGCGGGTACGGGTTGCGCTTGAGCTTCCAGTAGACGATCAGTGGATTGACCACGAAGGCCACAAACAGCATACAACCCAGCAACACCGCCAGCAGATGGGCGTAGCCCAGCAGTGCCGAGAAGCCGCTTTCTGCCAGAGTCGAAGCCACCAGACCAAAAATCCCCAACGGTGCACAGCGGATCACCCATTTGACGATACTGGAGACAGCGTGGGAGAGATCCTGGATCAACTCTTTGGTACCGGCATTGGCATGGCGCAGCGCCAGCCCCAGGCCGATAGCCCACGCCAGAATACCGATGTAGTTGGCTTCCATCAGCGCCTTGATGGGGTTACTGACCACGCTGAAAAGCAAGGTGCCCAGTACTTCGCTGATGCCGCCCGGCGGTGTGATATCAGCGGTGTTGGTCGCCAGTTGCAGCTCCGATGGAAAGACGAAGCTGGCAACGACACCGACCACAGCCGCGCAGAAGGTACCGAACAGGTAGAGGATCAAGAGCGGACGGATACTGGTTTTCTGTCCATGTTGATGGCTGGCAATAGAAGCGGCCACCAGAATAAACACCAGTACTGGCGCGACGGCTTTCAAGGCCCCGACAAACAGGCTACCGAGTAAGCCCGCCAGCTGTGCCTGTGCGGGTGCAATCCAGGCCAGCAGGCAGCCGAGTACCAGACCGACCACAATCTGGCTGACCAGAGATGTGTGTTGGAGCAAACGAATAAGGGGATTGGTTGATGGTTTCATAGCATATCCATGGCTGTGAATGTGTCATTAATGGGTCCATTTCGCCGCATACCTTCCTGACATATGCGGCAAATCCGCCACAGAATACCTGAATACTCGGCCATTTCCCCCTATGAATGCGTGGTAAAAGGGTTCGGATGTCGAATTTATGACCAAACGCAGATTTGACAGGTTTCCGGGGGCTCGGGATGCGAGAGCCCCATGCTAATCTGATGCCCTTTTCACGCCTTGTGAGCCCTGTGCCATGGTTTTGTCCTCCTTACAGCAGTACTTCGGATTCTCGACCCTAAGACCCGGTCAGAACGAGGTGATCGCGCATATTCTGGCCGGACACTCGGTGGCCGCCATTTTCCCGACCGGCTCGGGCAAATCACTGTGCTATCAATTACCGGCCCTGCATCTACCCCACCTCACCCTCGTCATCTCCCCCCTGCTGGCCCTGATGCATGATCAACTGGAGTTTCTGCGCAGCAAGGGGATTGCCGCCGCGGCGCTGGACTCGACACTGGATGCCAACCAGAGTCGCGAGCTGATGGGTCAGGTCGAGCGGGGTGAGCTCAAGATCCTGATGATTTCAGTGGAACGCCTGAAAAACGAACGCTTCCGCCGCTTCATCGCCCGTATCCCGCTCTCCTTATTGGTGGTCGATGAGGCGCACTGCATCTCGGAATGGGGCCACAACTTTCGCCCCGATTATCTGAAACTGCCCAGCTATCGTCAGCAATTGCAGATCCCCCAGGTATTGTTGCTCACCGCTACTGCAACCCCTGCCGTCATCGCCGATATGCAGCGCAAATTTGCCATAGCGCCGGAGCATGTGGTGGCAACCGGGTTTTATCGCGCCAATCTGGATATCAGCGTCTTACCCGCTCCTCAAGTCAGACGGGACCAGATGCTACTGCAGCTGATTGCGCAAGCGCCCCGGCTGCCGACCATCGTCTACGTCACCTTGCAGCAGACGGCCGAGCAAGTGGCTTCCTTGCTGCAGCAGTCCGGCATCCAGGCTCAGGCCTATCATGCCGGTTTGGGATCCGAGGAGCGCGAGGCCATCCAACAGGGATTCATGAGCAATCGACACGACTGCATCGTCGCCACTATTGCCTTTGGCATGGGCATCGACAAGGCGAATATTCGCCGGGTGGTCCATTACGATCTGCCCAAATCGATAGAAAATTACTCCCAGGAGATCGGCCGCGCCGGACGGGATGGTCAACTCGCCCACTGCACAGTGCTGGCTAGCCGTGAGCAGGTCCCGGTGCTGGAAAACTTTGTCTATGGCGACACCCCGGATCGCTCGAGCATCACCCAGGTATTGGAAGAGATCCGCAATAGCCCAGCAGAATGGGAGATAGTGCTGCTGCGCCTGAGCCAGCGCTGCAATATCAGGCTGCTCCCGTTGAAGACCTTGCTGGTCTATCTGGAGCTGGCTGGCGTTATAGCTCCGGCCTATAGCTATTTTGCCGAGTTCCGCTTCAAGTTTATCCAGTCGCCCGAGGAGATCCTGGGCCGCTTCCAAGGCGAGCGACGGCAGTTTCTGCAGCAGGTGTTTGCCGCCGCGCCGCGCGCTCGCAGTTGGTGTTCGCTGGATCTGGCCGAGCTGGCTCGTCTGGGTGCCGAGCGCAGTCGCGCCGTCACAGCGCTGGATTATCTGCATCAGCAAGGCTGGATTGAGCTGGAAAGCAAGCAGATGACCGAGGTCTATCATCGGCTGGCACTGCCGAACGACTTGCAGCCCTTGAGTCTGCAACTGCACCAGCAATTTCTGGACAAGGAGCAAAGCGAGTTACAACGCATTCAGCAGATGCTGCAGTTTTTCGGCTCCTCGACCTGCCTGAGCCAGCAACTGGCCCACTATTTTGCCGATACCCAGGCTCCGCAGCAGTGCGGTCACTGCTCCAGCTGTCGCGGGGCCAGCGCCACTTTGCCGGAGGCTGCGCCCTCCACTCTGCTGCAGACCGCACCGCTGGAGAGCTGGCTGCAGCAATTACAGCAAGCCTGTCACCCGCACCCGCTGACACCCCGACTGGTCGCCCGCCACCTGTGCGGCCTGATGACGCCGCTGAGTAGCCAGCTTAAATTGCCCGGGTTACCCAGTCATGGTCGTCTGGCTCAGGTACCATTTGCCGAGGTCGAAGCGGCTGCCCAGCGGCTACTGAGTGGGCTCAATCCCTAGCCGTTTAATACACGTCTGAGAATTGCAACGCTCATAAAAAAGAGCGGCATCCGCCGCTCTTCTTTGATAACCGGGTGTAAAGGTAAGAACCTTAGTTCTCGCCGTTATACATCTCCAGATCGGCAACGCCCTCGTTCCACTCACGAACCGCCTTGGCATCGTCGTTGCGCAGGGAGTTCAGGAAGTCGAGGTAGCCTTGATCCACATCGCCGGTGACATACTGGCCACTGAACACCGAGGTTTCAAACTGGGTCAGAGCCGGATTCCCTTCACGCACCGCCGCTTCCAGATCTGCCAGGTCCTGGAAGATCAGGCCATCTGCACCGATCAGGGTGCAGATTTCGCTGACATCACGACCATAAGCGATCAGCTCGTTGCTGGTCGGCATATCGATACCATAGACGTTCGGGAAGCGGATCTCGGGGGCCGCCGAGGCAAAGTAGACCTTGGCTGCACCGGCCTCACGAGCCATATCGATGATCTGACCCGAGGTGGTGCCCCGTACGATGGAGTCATCCACCAGCAGTACCTTCTTGCCCTTGAACTCGGAGGAGATGGCATTGAGCTTGCTGCGTACCGACTTCTTGCGCTGGGTCTGACCCGGCATGATGAAGGTCCGGCCAATGTAGCGGTTCTTCACAAAGCCCTGACGGTAGGGTTTGTTCAGGCGCTGGGCAATCTCCAGTGCGATATCACAGGAGGTCTCCGGGATCGGGATGACCACATCGATATCCAGATCGGCCCATTCCCGTTTGATCTTCTCACCCAGCATTTGTCCCATATGCACGCGCGCGGCATAGACAGAGACCTGATCGATGAAAGAGTCCGGACGGGCAAAGTAGACGTATTCGAAGATACAGGGGCACAGCTTGGGATTATCGGCACACTGACGGCTGGTCAGCTCGCCTTCCTGGCTGATGTAGATCGCCTCACCAGGAGCCACATCCCGCATCAGCTCGAAGCCCAGTATATCCAGCGCCACGCTTTCAGAGGCCACCATGTACTCCTGAGTACCATCGTCATTCAGACGACGGCCCAGAACCAGCGGGCGGATCCCGTTCGGATCGCGGAACGCGACCATGCCATGACCTATGATGAGAGCCACCACTGCATAGGCACCGCGCACCTGACGGTGCACACGGCTGACGGCAGCAAACACATCATCCGGACGCAGCGGCATATCCACGGCGCGCTCCAGCTCGTGAGCGAAAACGTTTAACAACACTTCAGAATCAGAGGTGGTGTTGATGTGACGGCGGGCCAGTTTGCTCTGCTGTTCACGCAGATCCTTGGCATTGGTCAGGTTACCGTTGTGCGCCAGCGTGATGCCGAACGGCGAGTTGACGTAGAACGGCTGAGCTTCGGCGGCGCTGGAGCTACCGGCGGTAGGATAGCGGACATGGCCGATCCCCATGTTGCCCTTCAACCGCTGCATGTGCCGGATCTCGAACACATCCTTGACCAGACCATTCGCCTTGCGTTGTTTGAAATTCCCATCTGCGATGGTCACGATGCCAGCAGCATCCTGGCCACGGTGTTGCAACACGGTCAACGCATCATAAAGGGCCTGATTAACCGGGGTGGTGCCCACTATACCGACGATACCACACATGTCCTTGTTACCTCGAGGTCACTAGTTACTGAATAAAACGGATCATTTAATGAAACTTGATGAGCTCTTCATGAACTCGAAAAACCAGTTCACGACCACACCAAATTCCGGAATGAGGACGGATTTTTGCCACCACACAGCGCTGTGGGCGCTGGTAAAGGTGTCCATAAAAAATAGCAGGGCGCTGACAATCAGCACGCCACGGATGGCGCCAAAACAGATGCCCAGCATGCGATCGGTCCCCGAGAGCCCTGTCTTGTCGACCAGAGTCGCAATCACATAGTTGACGATAGAGCCCAGAATCAGGGTGGCGACAAACAGCACCACAATGGCCACACCATTGCGGATCAGCGAATCGGAGATGGAGGTGAAGAATACGGCCAGATCGCCGTAGAAGTTGCTGGCCACAAAAAAGGCCGCAAACCAGGTCAACAATGAGAGGGCTTCCTTGACGAAGCCACGGATCAGGCTGATGAGTGAAGACAAGCCGATCACAGCCAGGATAGCGAAATCAATCCAGACCACAGACACTCCACGGGCCACTAAAATTGCGGCGCATTCTAGCAAAAACGATTGCGCATTGCTTGTGAAAAAGCGGCGCTGCGCAGCTTGGGAAACGAATCGGGGCCGCAAGAGCGGCCCCGATGTCATCACTTACCCGATGTGGGTCAAACCGCCCATGTAAGGGCGCAACACTTGCGGGACTTCAATGCGTCCATCGGCCTGCTGGTAATTTTCCAGCACAGCCACCAGAGTTCGCCCTACCGCCAAACCGGAACCGTTCAGGGTGTGCAGCAGAGTCGGTTTGCCGTCGGCACCCCGCACTCGTGCTTGCATCCGGCGCGCCTGGAAATCAGCACAGTTGGAGCAAGAGGAGATCTCGCGATAGGTATTCTGCGCCGGCAGCCAGACTTCCAGATCGTAGGTCTTGGCGGCCGAGAAGCCCATATCACCGGTACACAGGGTGATGACCCGATACGGCAGCTCCAGCAGTTGCAGTACCTTTTCGGCATGCCCCACCATCTCTTCGAGGGCATCCCAAGAGGTTTCCGGGCTGACCAGCTGTACCATCTCGACCTTGTCGAACTGGTGCATGCGGATCAGACCCCGGGTATCGCGACCATAGGAACCCGCTTCGGAGCGGAAGCAGGGGCTGTGAGCGGTCAGCTTCAGGGGCAGATCTTTTTCGTCGGTGATGGTATCGCGCACTATATTGGTCAACGGCACTTCAGCAGTCGGGATCAAGGAGAACTTCTTGACCTTACCCTCTTCATCGCCTTCACCTGTGATAGCGGTGTGGAACAGGTCGTTATAGAACTTCGGCAACTGACCGGTACCTTGCAGGCTGTCGGCATTGACCAAATAAGGCACGTAGCACTCGGTATAGCCATGTTGCTGGGTATGCAAGTCGAGCATGAATTGCGCCAGCGCACGGTGCATGCGGGCAATCTGCCCCTGCATCACCACGAAGCGGGAGCCGGAAATCTTGGTGGCGGTGGCAAAATCGATGCCTTTGACACCTTCACCCAAGGCCACATGATCCTTGGGCTCGAATTCGAATTGACGCGGCGAGCCCCAGCGGCGAACTTCGACGTTGTCGCTCTCATCCTTGCCGGCAGGCACTGAGTCATGAGGCAGGTTCGGAATAGCCAGAGCCAGGGCTTCAAGCTCGGCCAGCACTTCATCCTGTTTGCGCTTGCAGTCGTCCAACTCGGAGCCCAACTCACCAACCTGCGCCATCAGCGGTGCGACATCTTCGCCGCGACGCTTGGCGTCACCAATCGCTTTGGAACGGGCATTACGCTCGGCTTGCAACTCCTGGGTCCGGGTTTGCAACGTCTTGCGTTGCTCTTCCAGGCCATTGATACGAGCCACATCCAGAGTGAACCCCCGGGCAGCCAACCGTTCTGCCGCTTCGATGATATCAGCGCGCAAGTATTTGGGATCTAACATGTCTGACCTGCTTGTAGTTATTGCTTGGTAATGAAAGAGGGCTTGCCGATGCCGGGTCAACTCGCACGCCACACAACAGAAGGCGGTGGCTCGGGTCAAGGCAAAGACAAACTTTTAGTTGGCAACGAGTCTATCAAAATCCGCCGCTGCCTGTCATGGTCGGCGCCAGGATTCCTTGCGCCAAGGGTACATTAGGCTTTCGTACCACACGACGCCTGGGTATGGGCGATCAGCGATAGCGCTTGCGCGGACTCTGGGCATCCAGCTCGGCCAGATACGCCAGCTTCTGGGCAATCTGCTTTTCAAGACCCCGATCGCTGGGTTGGTAGTACTGCCGATCTGCCAGCTCCGGTGGCAAGAAGCACTCCCCGGCGGCATAGGCACCGGGTTCATCATGGGCATAGCGATACTCGGCCCCGTAGCCCAGCTCACTCATCAATCGGGTCGGCGCATTACGCAGATGAGCAGGAACCTCGTAATCGGTGAGTTGCTTGGCATCCTGCAATGCCGCCTTCCAAGCGACATAGACGGCATTACTCTTGGGTGCACAGGCCAGATAGACGATGGCCTGGGCGATGGCGCGCTCTCCTTCGGCTGGACCAACCCGGGTAAAACAATCCCAGGCCGTCAGCGCCACCTGCATCGCTCGTGGGTCGGCATTGCCCACATCCTCGGAGGCTATCGCCAGCAAGCGGCGCGCCACATACAGCGGATCGCCACCGGCGGCCACGATGCGGGCATACCAATAGAGTGCCGCCTGGGGAGACGAACCCCGGATCGACTTGTGAACGGCAGAGATCAGGTCGTAATAGACATCGCCCTGATTATCAAAGCGAGCCATCCGCTCGCCCGTCACTTCAGCCAGCAAATGGCGATCAATGAGTTTGCGGCCATCCTGCTCTTCGACCATGTCATTGAGCAGCTCCAGATAATTTAACGCCTTGCGGCCATCGCCATCCACCAGTTGCACCAGTGCCTTGAGCACACCTTCGGCAAATTCCAGCGGCTCATGGGCCAAACCGCGAGGATCGGTCAGTGCCTGACGAATGATGGCTTCGATGGCCGTCTCATCCAGCCGCTTGAGCAGATAGACCCGGGCCCGAGAGAGCAAGGCGTTATTCAGCTCAAACGAGGGATTTTCGGTAGTAGCACCGATAAAGGTGATGGTGCCGTCTTCGATATGGGGCAAGAAGGCATCTTGCTGACTCTTGTTGAAGCGATGAACCTCATCGACAAACAACAGGGTACGCACGCCGCGAAATTTGTTATCTCGCGCCTTGTCGATGGCAGCCCGGATCTCCTTGACCCCGGAGGTGACCGCAGAGACCCGCTCCACCTCGGCCTGACAGTAATGTGCCATCAGTTCGGCCAGGGTGGTTTTACCGGTGCCCGGTGGCCCCCAGAGGATCATCGAATGGCAATGCCCGGCCTCGATAGCCCGGCGTAACGGCTTGCCCGGCGCCAGTAGGTGCTCCTGACCGATATAGTGCTCAAAGCACTCTGGCCGCATACGGGCGGCCAGAGGTCGGAAATCAGCGGAAAAATCCAGTGACAGGGTACTCATCAGCGTTGGTCGTCGAGTGTGACACCATCCGGAATCGTAAAGCGGAAGGTCTGCGCCTGGACCGCCGGATGCTGGTTGACCTGGCTCAGCTGGAATTCGCTGCGTTGGCCCTGGGCTTCATTGACTTCGAAACGGCTGATTTGCGATTTGCTGTCAAACACGATGCGCAACGACTCGATACGCTGATTCTTCTGCTTGCTGGTGACGGTAAAGCTGTCGTCCTCCTTGAGGATCTCGTAGCGCGCCCACAGATTGGGATCGCTGCTGGTGATCAGCAAGAAGGGCGTATTTTGCACCGCAGTCGCCAATTTCATCACCGAGACCTGCTCGACGAAGGGATCATACAACCAGACATCGGAGCCGTCGGAGACAATCAGATTCTCATCCGGCTGCTTGGTATCCCAGCGGAAACGGTCCGGCCGAGAGACCAGCATATCGCCTGAGGATTGCTGCAACTTCTTGCCTTCAATATCGAACACCGTCTGTTCAAAATGGGCAGAAAACAACTTCACGCTGGCCAGTTTGGCCTTCAGCTCTCCGGCATCATCGGCCATCACCGAAGTCGCCATCAGCATCAGGGTCACAGCTACACAGTTATAAAACTTCATCGTGGATCCTCTTCCCTTGGTCGATTGAATCAGGGTCATACGACTGATCGTGCATCCGCGTTAATCGCGCATCGGCGCTGGCGCCAATACGTCGCGCTGACCATTGCTACCGGGCGGACTGACGATGCCCTGCATCTCCATCTGATCAATGATCCGTGCCGCACGGTTGTAACCGATCTTGAAACGGCGCTGCACACTGGAGGTCGAACCCCGACGGGACTCCACCACAAATGCCACCGCTTCATCGAACAGTGGATCCAGATCCTCATCGCTACCGGCATTCTGCTCACCCGGTAACAGGGTATCATTGGTCATCTCGCCACTGAGAATTTCCTCAATGTAGTTCGGCTCACCGCGAAGCTTCCAATCCGCGACCACCTTATGCACTTCATCATCATCGACAAAGGCACCGTGGACGCGGGTCGGCGTACTGTCGCCGGCCGGCAGATAGAGCATATCCCCCATCCCCAGCAGCGATTCGGCGCCTTGCTGATCCAGGATGGTCCGGGAGTCAATCTTGGAGGAGACCTGGAACGAGATGCGAGTCGGGATATTGGCCTTGATGAGGCCAGTGATGACATCCACGGATGGGCGTTGCGTCGCCAGGATCAAGTGAATACCGGCGGCCCGCGCCTTCTGGGCGATACGCGCAATCAGCTCTTCCACCTTCTTGCCGACGATCATCATCATGTCGGCAAACTCATCGATGACCACCACGATCTGCGGCAGTTTTTCCAAATCTGGCGCTACGGCATCAAACGAATCGCCCGGCTTCCAGAACGGATCCTTGATCGGATTACCGCTGGCATGGGCTGTCGAAACCTTGGTGTTGTACCCCTTGAGGTTACGCACGCCCATCACCGACATCAACTTGTAGCGCCGCTCCATCTCACCGACACACCAGCGCAGGGCATTGGCAGCGTCCTTCATATCGGTGACTACTTCGGTCAGCAGATGTGGAATGCCTTCATAGACCGACAACTCCAACATCTTGGGATCTATCATGATGAAGCGCAGCTCTTCCGGCGAAGCCTTGTACAGCATGGAGAGGATCATGACATTGACCCCCACCGACTTACCGGAACCTGTGGTACCCGCCACCAGCAAGTGCGGCATCTTGGCCAGGTTGACGATCATAGGTTCGCCGGCAATATCCTGCCCCAGCACCATGGTCAGCGGGCTTTCGGCACTGCGGAAGCGGTCGCAATCCAGCACCTCTTTCATATACACGGTCTGGCGCTTGGCATTCGGCAACTCAATGCCGACATAGGGCTTACCGGGGATAACCTCGACCACACGCACACTGACTGCCGAGAGGGAACGAGCCAGATCTCGCGACAAGCTGGTGATCTTGCTGGCCTTCATGCCCGGCGCCAAATCCAGCTCGAAGCGGGTAATCACAGGGCCCGGATAACAACCGACCACCCGGGCCTGAACGTTGTAATCCGCCAGCTTGGCTTCCACCAACCTAGCCATCCGCTCCAGTTCGTCAGCCGACATCATCTGGGTCTTTACCGGTGGTGTATTCAGCAAATTCACCGAAGGCAGATCCCCCTCCACCTTCGGCTTGGGCTTGATCGCCGCCAGTGCCGAGGCCAAGGATTGTGGCAATGCGGTTTGCGCAGCAGCAGGCACAGGTTCCGGGACGACAGACAGGGCGGAGTTGTCCCATGGCAGAGTCAACTCCTCCTCATCATCGTCATCCACTGCCATCATGACCGGAGCCAGTGGCGCCGGACTTCTGCTGACAATCGGGGCAGAAACAGCTGCTTGCATCACAGGTACCTGCGCTTGCGCTGCAGAAAAATTCATCACTGGTTCACGCCGACCCGTTACAGCGGTAACAGATGGGCTCGCGATATAGGGCTCATCGTAACCCTCATCTTCATCGTCATCATCCAGCTCGGGCTCAGGAGCCGGGCGACGGTTGAAGGAAAAACGCGGGGCTTTGGCAACCGGCTCCGTCACCGCAACGGCAGGTTTAACCATGACAGGCAACTCGTCATCGTCTTCTTCATCAAACGCATCGGGATCGGAGATCGGCTGATAGCCAGCCTTGCGAGCAAACCAGCCCGCAACCCGGGTTGGCAGAGTGGCGAAGAAATGACCTGAGCCTGTGATGCACTCCCCCATCTTCTCAACGATCATGATCCATGACCAACCGGTAAACAGCGTAATACCGGCAGCAATACAACATAACAAGACCAGCGTACTGCCCAAGTCCCCCAACACCGGCAATATGCTGGTGTAGATCATGTCGCCAATCAGACCACCGGAGGAGAAGTTATAGATATCGGTAAAGTTCATGCTGCCCAGAGCCGACATGGACAGGAACAGCACCAGAAAGCCGAGGATGCGTAATCCCAGCGCCAGGTAATCTACTTCCAACAAACGATAAGGCCGCCAGAAAATGCTCCACCCTAAAAACACCAGGACCAGCGGGATCAGGTAAGCAAAGATGCCAAACACGAAGAAGGTGAGATCGGCAATCCAGGCGCCGGCACTGCCTGCAGCGTTGTGGACTTTCCCACCCCATGCGGTCTGTGACCAGCCCGGATCGGCAGGGTGATAGGTCAGTAAGGCCAGCAATAAGAAAAGAGCGCCAACACTCAGGACAATGAGGCCTGTTTCGAAAATGCGCTGAAACCCGGAAATAGGTGTGAACTTGTTGCTAGCCGTCAAACCCCAACTCCTTTTTTAGAATAATTAAACCTGGGCTGGTCACCGTCGCTGACGGCGGTGCCAAGCCGCGACATTATACTCGGGAGAGGTCGCACAAATGCAAATAAGAAATGAGCGGCAAGCCGCTCATTTGCTGGATATCTATACATGAAGTTCAGCGAGCATCAGATCTGCATCACTTGGTGCAGATCACCAGGCGATTACTTTGCTTGACTTCTTCCATGACCACATAGGTTCTTGTGTCATTCACACCCGGCAAACGCAATAAGGTTTCACCCAGCAGACGACGATAAGCCGACATGTCCGATACCCGAGTCTTCAACAGATAGTCAAAGTCACCGGAAACCAGATGACACTCCTGGATCTCCTCCAGGGTTTGCACAGCTTTGTTGAATTGTTCGAAGACATCAGGTGCCCCCCGATTCAGGGTAATCTCGACAAACACCAACAATGATGCATCCAGAAAATGCGGATTGAGTATTGCCGTGTAGCCTTCGATAAAGCCTTGACGTTCCAGGCGGCGCACACGTTCAAGGCAGGGAGTTGGACTCAGGCCCACACGCTTGGACAATTCAACATTCGAAATTCTGCCATCCTTCTGCAGCTCATTCAGAATATTGCGGTCAATCCGGTCCAAGTCTCTCAGCCGACTGTTCTCTTCCAGCATATTATTCCATCCTTTGACAAACTTTTAGAGCAAGACCTGGTGACTTTATATTTACACCAGCAATTAATGTCAATCTACGTCCGCCATTCAAAACTATAATATTGCGATATAACATTATAATAACAAAGCCCAGACGTTGCGCACAGCCAAAACCGGTATAAAAATACAGTAATGAAGCATAATTATCCACTACTCAGTGGTGAATAAAACAACATATCTGCCTTTCAAACCGTCATAAACACGCGCTGTAACACGAGGCTCCAGCATCGTTAGGCGAGGTTTATGGAAAAGAGGTGAAGTAATAAAGCAGAAACACTTCTTCTCTCGCTGCAGCACAGAACTAACAATTGCCATATTTATGCATATTATTCAAGAGAATTGGCTTGATGAACGGCATAAAACAGCATACTCCACCAAGAGGTCACACCAGATACCGTGGAACAGTGGCCTGCGCAGTGGCAAATCACCGCATGAAATGCTTTTCTCCATCTGCCCCTGTCTCGACAAATCGCCATAGGTTCCAGCCCGGCCTGACTAACGTTGGAAAAATCGATTGCCCCAATCGAATTATCGATCTTTACCCCCTGCCCCCCTTTACCTAGAATCGATGGGTCATTCACTGGAGAATTCGAGCATGAGTCAAATCAAGCACGCCAAGCTTTTGATCCTGGGATCAGGTCCTGCTGGCTACACAGCGGCCGTCTATGCCGCCCGGGCGAACCTCAACCCTGTTCTGCTGACCGGCATGCAGCAAGGCGGCCAGCTCACTACCACGACCGAAGTCGAAAACTGGCCCGGTGATGCCGAAGGTTTGACGGGGCCTGGCCTGATGGAGCGGATGAAAGCCCACGCCGAGCATTTCAATACCGAGATGGTTTTTGACCACATCCATAGCGTCAACCTGCAGCAAAAACCCTTTCGTCTGAGCGGTGACAGTGGCGAATACAGCTGTGATGCACTGGTTATTGCAACCGGAGCCTCCGCCCGTTATCTGGGCCTGGAATCCGAAGAGGCATTCAAGGGCAAGGGGGTTTCAGCCTGTGCCACCTGTGACGGCTTCTTCTATCGCAAACAGAAAGTGGCGGTCATCGGTGGTGGTAATACCGCCGTCGAAGAGGCCCTCTATTTGGCAAACATTGCGTCCGAAGTTCATCTTGTCCATCGCCGTGATGAATTCCGTTCGGAAAAAATCCTGATCCAGCGCCTGCACGACAAGGTTGAACAAGGGATCATCAAGCTGCATCTGAACCAGACTCTGGATGAAGTTCTGGGTGATGAGATGGGCGTGACGGGTGTCCGACTGCGCAGTACAAAGGATGGTTCGACAGCCGATGTGGACGTCATGGGTGTGTTCATCGCCATTGGCCATAGTCCGAATACCGCTATCTTCCAGGACCAACTGGAGATGAATAATGGCTATCTGAAGGTCAAGGGGGGTAGTGATGGTTTTGCTACTCAGACCAGCGTAGAGGGGGTATTTGCTGCCGGTGATGTCGCCGACCATATTTATCGCCAAGCCATTACCTCTGCCGGTACTGGCTGTATGGCTGCATTAGATGCCGAGCGTTATCTGGACAGTCAACGTTAATCCATGGCAACCACTAGATGTAGGCACACCTCGGTGTGCCTTATTTTATGGATGCTAATTTTACGAAAGGTCAAAACGTTTTGTCGACCCGCACGCCGTCGTCAAAATAGAGGATCCGCACCGGATCCCCGGCCGAGAAGACCATGGCAGCATCATAATCTTGTATCACATTGATCAGTTTGCCCTTCTCATCACGGATGAGGAGCTCCACCAGCTGAAACTCCCGGCTCTGGGGTTGCGTCCAGGCCTGCGTGGCACCCGCACCGACCAGGGCACCGACGGCAGTCGCTATCTCCCGACCATGACCGCTGCCAAACTGATTACCCACTAATCCACCCAGCACGGCGCCGCCCAAGGTTTTCCAGCCGTTATATTCAGACTCCACCACTTGAGTCTGGGTAATATTCCTGACGGAATCGATTTTACCAAACACCACCTGATTCACGGGCTTGGCAACATTCCGTTGGTACGGAGCCGCTTGAACACCCGCTACGGTGACAAGCATCAGTAGTACCGTTATGATCAGCCTGTAATCCTTCATTGAGGTATCCTGCATCTATGTCTAGGTCGCTGGCGCAGTTAGAGCCGGGATCGCTGTGGTTCCCCCAGCCGCATTCTGCGTTGCACGAACCCAATGGGTTGTTGGCGATTGGCGGCGATTTGACGCCTGCTCGTTTGCTGCAAGCATACCACAACGGTATTTTTCCCTGGTATGGAGCCCATCAACCGATCCTGTGGTGGTCACCGGATCCCCGAGGCGTGATCCAACCGGACCAGCTGCATATCAGTCGCAGCTTGAAAAAACGTATCCGCAAGCAGGATGTCACTATCTGGATTAATCGTGATTTTATGGCTGTCGTTGCAGCCTGCGCCGCGCCGCGCCGTGACTGTTATGACACCTGGATCCACGAAGAGCTGATGGCAAGCTATGCCCAGCTGCACGCGGCTGGGCACGCTCATTCGGTGGAGGTTTGGCAACAGGATGAACTGATTGGCGGCTTGTACGGTATTTCGGTTGGTCGGTTATTTTGTGGCGAATCTATGTTTTCACGGCAAGCGGATGGGTCAAAACTCGCCTTGGTCGCACTATGTCGGCATTTTAGTCATTGTGGTGGTGAATTAATTGACTGCCAGATGCAAACTGAACATCTACTCTCGTTGGGTGCCGAAGAGTGGCTCAGAGCCACCTTCATCCAGCGGTTGCATCAATTGCGCTCCCAGCCCGTGACTCCTGATTGCTGGAAGTGCCAGCAGGTAGCCCTATGACGGAATTAGCTTTACGAATTGGCCTGACACCGGAACACAGTTGCAGCTACCTACCGAATGAATCAGAACGGCTGATGGTGCTGCTGGAAGACAAGTTCCGGAATCCGGCTGGCTACGAAAGTCTGCTGGTCGCCGGTTTTCGACGCAGTGGTAACGATCTGTATCGTCCCCATTGTCAGCATTGCGAAGCCTGTCGTTCGCTCCGCATCCCGGTGGCACAATTTACTGCCTCACGCAGTCAAAAACGCATCCGCCAGCTCAACCGCGACGTGCACATGGTATTGAGTACACAAGATAAACCCGAGTATTACGACTTGTTCGCCCGCTATATCAACGAGCGACATCATGATGGCAGCATGTTTCCGGCCACCCGGAACCAGTATGACAATTTTTTACTCTGCGACTGGCTCCAGCCGTACTACCTGGAGTTCCGTCTGGATCAGCATCTCATTGCGCTAGCAATAACCGACCCGCTACCACACAGCCTGAGTGCCATGTACACCTTCTTTGCCCCTGAACACGCAGAGCGCTCACTAGGGACCCATGCCGTGCTCTCTCAGCTTGATTTAGCCCGACGGATGAACCGCAAATGGCTCTATCTGGGCTATCAGGTCGAGGCTTGTCGCAAGATGAAATATAAGACCCGCTTCCACCCTCACGAGTTGTTGTGTGGCCATGAATGGAAAACTAGCACCGCAAACGAGGAGTAAACTTTACACAGCGAGCTAAATCCGGCATGATCCGCACGTTTTTTATAGTGGTTATCACGAGGATTAAATGTCTAAAGAAGACAGTATTGAGATGCAAGGCACCATCCTGGAAACCCTGCCTAACACAATGTTTCGGGTTGAATTGGAAAACGGACATGTGGTAATCGCCCATATTTCCGGCAAGATGCGCAAAAACTACATCCGCATCCTGACTGGTGACAAAGTCACAGTGCAGCTCACGCCCTACGACCTGTCTAAAGGCCGCATCGTTTTCCGCTCTCGATAAGCCCAGGAAAAATCATTTCAGCCCCCAGCCATGCTGGGGGCTGAGCCGTTTATTGCCTAATTAACAGCCTCAACCGGTTGGTGTGCAGACTGGATATCGAACTTCAATTCATCTCCCTGCAGATCAACACGGACTGAGCCCCCGCCCACCAATTCACCAAATAGCAACTCGTTGGCCAGCGGCTTCTTGAGTTTCTCTTGAATCAAGCGCGCCATAGGTCTTGCACCCATAGCCTTGTCGTACCCCTTCTCTGCCAACCAGTTTCTGGCGGTGGAAGTGATCTCCAGCGATACGCCTTTGGCATCCAGTTGTACCTGTAATTCGACCACAAACTTGTCCACGACCTGATGGATCACCACCATATCCAATTGGTTGAACCAGATTATATGATCCAGCCGATTGCGGAATTCCGGACTGAAGGTACGGTTGATTTCCGACATGGCATCGAAACTATGATCCTGTTGCTGGAAGCCAATCGACTTACGTTGAGTTTCCTGAACGCCAGCGTTCGTCGTCATCACCAGGATCACATTGCGGAAGTCCGCCTTACGGCCATTGTTATCGGTCAAGCTACCGTTATCCATCACCTGCAACAGCAGGTTAAAGACATCCGAGTGCGCCTTCTCGATCTCGTCCAGTAACACAACGCAATGGGGATGCTTGATCACAGCATCAGTGAGCAATCCACCCTGTTCGAAGCCGACATATCCGGGAGGTGCGCCAATCAAACGCGAAACCGTGTGACGCTCCATATACTCGGACATATCAAAGCGCAGTAATTCAACGCCCATTGCCTTACCCAGTTGCAACGTGACTTCCGTCTTACCAACACCTGTGGGACCGGCAAACAGGAAGGAGCCGACTGGTTTACGCTCATTACCCAAACCGGAACGGCTCAGACGGATGGCATCGGTCAGCACATCGATAGCGCGATCCTGACCAAACACCACCAGCTTCAGATTGCGTTCGAGATTCCTCAGTACCTCACGGTCGGAGGAGGAAACCGATTTTTCAGGGATCCGGGCGATTTTGGCGACGATGGACTCAATTTCCCCAACATTGATCACCTTCTTGCGTCGGCTGACCGGCAACATACGCTGACTGGCTCCGGCCTCATCAATCACATCAATCGCCTTATCGGGCAAATGGCGGTCGTTGATGTACTTGGCTGCCAATTCCGCCGCAGCTCGCAAGGCTTTTACGGTATAGCGCACATTATGGTGAGCCTCGTAACGACTCTTCAGCCCCATCAGAATACGGGTCGTATCATCCACGGAGGGCTCTACCACATCGATTTTCTGGAAGCGCCGAGCCAGTGCATGATCCTTCTCGAAGACTTGGGAATACTCCTGGTAGGTCGTTGAGCCGATGCAGCGCAACAAACCGGCAGACAGGATTGGTTTGATCAGATTGGCAGCATCCAACTGTCCCCCTGACGCAGCACCGGCACCTATGATGGTATGGATCTCATCGATGAAGAGGACAGCCCCTTCCTGTTTCTCCAACTGCTTGAGCAGCACTTTGAAACGTTTCTCGAAATCGCCACGGTATTTGGTACCTGCCAGCAAGGAGCCCATATCCAGAGAATAAATGACATTATTGGCAATCACTTCCGGCACGTCGCCCTTGACGATCCGGTAGGCCAGCCCTTCGGCGATCGCCGTCTTACCGACGCCCGCCTCGCCGACCAGCAGCGGATTGTTTTTACGGCGGCGACACAGGATCTGCACGGTACGATTGACCTCATCATCCCGGCCAATCAGCGGATCGATTTTCCCCTCCAGCACCCGCTGGTTCAAATTGGTAACAAACTGCTCCATCTGGATAGAGCCAGATTCCTCACCAGAACCATCGCCATCTGCAGCGTTATTCGAACCAGCGGAGGATGAACCTCGCAGCTCATCGCCTAAATGATTGTCCTTGCGGATCCCGTGGGAGAGAAAATTAACCACATCGAGGCGGCTAATATCCGATTTTTTCAGAAAATAGGCGGCTTGTGACTCTTGCTCACTGAAGATCGCCACCAGAACATTGGCGCCGCTAACTTCGCTGTTCCCGGAAGACTGAACATGGAACACGGCTCGTTGTAATACGCGTTGAAAGCCCAAGGTGGGTTGAGTCTCACGCTCAAAGTCATCTTTCGGGATCAGCGGCGTGGTCTGCTGGATAAACCCGGCAATGTCCTTGCGCAACTGTTCCAGATTGGCGCCACATGCCGTCAAGGCATCCCTGGCGGAATGGTTATCCAACAAGGCTAATAACAAATGCTCCACCGTCATGAACTCATGATGGGCATCACGGGCATCTTTGAACGCAAGGTTCAGAGTTTGTTCTAGTTCTTTACTCAGCATGGGCACCTCCCCCCGAGAATACTGAATTCGCTCTGTAATGGGATACTCAAGCCTGCTCCATGGTACACAACAAAGGATGCAGGTTTTCCCGCGCATACTCGTTGACCTGTGCCACCTTGGTTTCTGCAATCTCCGCAGTGTAGATACCGCATACCCCCTTTCCCTGATAATGCACTGCGAGCATCACCTCTGTTGCCTGCTCCAGATTCATCCGAAAAAACTTCTGCAAAATCTCTACCACAAAATCCATCGGCGTGTAGTCGTCATTGTTAAGCACCACTTTATACATCGAAGGTGGTTGCAACACTGTAGCAGTGTCTGCGGACTCTTGATGCTGTGGTGAGGCGGCTTCCTTGAACTTACCCATAAACACGACCCTTACACTTAATTACTACCCTGACGGCGGGCATTGTCAATATCACATTTGATTTACAACTTTTTATAACATGCGCATCCAGGCACTCAATGAATCCAAGGCTTGACTTGGCGATTTTTCACACTAGATTGGTTCTTTGGTAACCAATCCCATCAATTCCTCGAGGCACCCCCTCAGTTATAAATGGCCTTGGTGACTGACTCAACGGCTTTAAGGTGTTTTTGATTAAGGACGTAGGCGTATGGCTACCGGAACGGTGAAGTGGTTTAACAACGCAAAAGGATTTGGGTTTATTTGCCCGGAAGGCGGTGGAGACGATATTTTCGCCCACTACTCCACTATCGATATGAATGGATACAAGACCTTGAAAGCAGGCCAGAGTGTTCATTTTGAGATGCAGGCAGGTCCCAAGGGGTATCATGCGGTGAGCATAGTACCGACCGGGGCACAAGAATCCTGAGCTCGTAACACCCCATTTGAGCATGAAAAAAGCGGGCTACAAGCCCGCTTTTCATTTGTATGAAAACGAGCGACAGTCGCCTGCCGCTACTGATCATCACATCTGGGCAATCATGTCGTCCGCAAATTCGGAGCACTTACGCAGGGTGGCTCCGTCCATCAGACGCTCGAAGTCATAGGTTACTGTCTTGTTGCGAATGGCAGCTTCCATCCCCTTGATGATGAGATCGGCCGCTTCAACCCAGCCCATGTGGCGCAACATCATTTCCGCAGACAGGATCAGAGAACCCGGGTTCACTTTATCCTGACCGGCGTACTTGGGTGCAGTACCGTGGGTTGCTTCGAACAGGGCTACGCCATCACCGATGTTGGCACCCGGAGCAATACCTATGCCACCCACTTGAGCCGCCAGGGCATCGGAGATGTAATCACCGTTGAGATTCATACAGGCAATGACATCATATTCCGCCGGACGCAGCAGGATTTGTTGCAGGAAGGCATCGGCAATCACATCCTTGACCACAATAGTCTTACCGGTCTTGGGATTCTTGAACTGACACCATGGACCACCATCGATCAACTCAGCACCAAACTCTTCACGGGCCAGTTGATAGCCCCAATCCTTGAAGGCACCCTCGGTGAACTTCATGATGTTGCCCTTGTGAACCAGCGTCACTGACTCACGATCGTTATCAATAGCGTATTCAATGGCGGCACGGACCAGACGCTGGGTCCCGGCAGCCGACATCGGCTTGATGCCGATACCGCAGTTTTCCGGGAAACGGATCTTGGTCACGCCCATTTCGGTGCGCAGGAAATCGATGACTTTCTTGGCTTCGGCAGAATCAGCTTTCCATTCGATACCGGCATAAATGTCTTCGGCATTTTCACGGAAGATCACCATGTCGGTCAGATCAGGACGCTTGACCGGGCTCGGAGTCCCTTCGTAGTAACGAACTGGACGCAGACAGATGTAGAGATCCAGCTCCTGACGCAGGGCGACGTTCAGGGAACGAATACCACCACCGACGGGTGTGGTCAGCGGGCCCTTGATGGCCACATGGTACTCACGGATCAGTTCCAGCGTTTCGGCTGGCAACCAGACATCCGGACCATACAGCTGAGTTGATTTTTCACCGGTGTAGATTTCCATCCAGGAGATCTTGCGCTCGCCGTTATAAGCCTTGGCAACAGCGGCATCCACCACCTTGATCATCGGCGGGGTGACGTCCACACCGATACCATCACCTTCGATAAATGGAATGATCGGGTGATTCGGCACTACTAATTTGCCACTGGCGTCCAGAGTGATTTTCTGACCTTCACTGGGTACGACGACTTTACTTTCCATCAGTGTCTCCTAACTTCCGGTTGTTATCATAGTGTCAATATACTGTCGGCCATCTTAGCCCAACCGATGTTATAAGCAAACCGCCATCACGCTGCGGCACCTCCTCCATATCGAAGCCCATTGCAATTTGTTAACATATGTCGCGCCGCTTTATGCCAACGACACTCAGGTCTGAACCAGACTCAGGATCCGGCTCAACCCTCTCGGCTGGCACCTTCGGCGATGACCATGTATCAGCACTTGATGTGTCGCCATGACCATCAAGATCTCAGCAAGAGAAGTAATCCAATATGAGATTTCGTCCCAACGTGACAGTCGCCGCCGTGATTCGTTGGCAAGATCGATTCTTGCTGGTCGAAGAGCGGGATCATGGCCATCAGGTTTTCAATCAACCGGCAGGCCATCTGGAAGCAGGCGAGAATCTGATTGAGGCGGCCTGTCGCGAGATACGGGAAGAGACCGGGTTAACGCTGAATCCCGATGGCTGGCTGGGAACCTATATCTACTCCAGCCCCTACCGCAAACTCACCTATCTACGCTTTTGTTTTTACTGCGAACTGACCCAGGACCCCGGCGCTCACCTGCCTCAAGATCCGGATAACGACATTATTGCCTGTCATTGGCTGACTGAGCCGGAAATCCGCGCCCTCGGCCATAAGCTGCGCAGCCCGTTAGTGCTGGAGTGTCTGGAGGACTACTTACAAGGCGTTCGGCTACCATTGTCCAGCCTCAAAGACCGTCGTCAGGTACAAAATCCAAATCGATCCGGGCGTCCAACAGGTAGCGCGTACCGCTCACGGGGGCCGGAAAAGAAGAACTGAGGTTTTGCTTGTTTGCTGGCGTGATCGTTGCCCCCCCTTTCT
Source organism: Enterobacterales bacterium (assembly GCA_038247115.1). Lineage (GTDB taxonomy): Bacteria > Pseudomonadota > Gammaproteobacteria > Enterobacterales > Aeromonadaceae > Pseudaeromonas. The sequence goes on from JBBRVG010000008.1 coordinate 39,277, forward strand.
GTTACAATGCGCACAGTTTTTTGTAACCATAGCCAATTAGATGACAGATAAGAGCCAAATCAAGGTGATCGTCGGTATGTCCGGCGGTGTTGACTCCTCAGTTTCCGCCTACCTGCTGCAACAGCAGGGTTACCAGGTAGAAGGCCTGTTCATGAAGAACTGGGAAGAGGATGACACGGACGAATACTGCTCCGCCGCTCAGGATTTGGCCGATGCCCAAGCCGTGTGTGACAAGCTGGGGATCGAGCTGCATACCATCAATTTCGCTGCTGAATACTGGGATAACGTGTTCGAGCTGTTTCTGGCTGAATACAAGGCCGGTCGCACACCGAATCCGGATATCCTCTGCAACAAAGAGATCAAATTCAAAGCCTTCCTGGAATTTGCCGCCGAAGAGTTGGGAGCCCGCTACATTGCCACCGGTCATTATGTGCGCCGCGATGACAGCACTGGCAAACCCCGACTGCTGCGCGGCCTGGATACCAATAAGGATCAGAGCTATTTCCTCTACACCTTGAGCGAACAGCAGGTGGAACAGAGCCTGTTCCCGGTTGGTGATCTGGAAAAACCGGAAGTCCGGCGCATCGCCGAGCAACTGGACCTGATCACCGCCAAGAAAAAGGACAGCACCGGCATCTGTTTTATCGGCGAGCGTAAATTCAAGGATTTCCTGGCCAAGTTTTTACCGGCACAGCCAGGCCCTATTGAAACCGTTGATGGCCAAGTCATTGGTGAACACCAGGGGCTGATGTATCACACCCTGGGTCAGCGCAAAGGCTTAGGCATTGGCGGCATGAAAGACGCCAGTGATAATCCCTGGTATGTGGTGGATAAGGAGGTCGCGCGGAATGTACTGGTCGTGGCCCAAGGGTACGAACACCCGCGCCTCTACTCCGATGGGCTGATTGCCGGCCAACTGCACTGGGTGGATCGCCAGCCCATCCGTGAAGCGTTTGACTGTACCGTCAAGACCCGCTACCGCCAGCAGGATCTTCCATGCCGCGTGGAACCCTTGGATGATCAGAGCATCCGGGTGACTTTTGCCGCGCCACAAGCTGCCGTTACCCCCGGACAATCCGCCGTCTTCTATCAGGGCGAGGTCTGTCTGGGTGGTGGCATTATCGAACAACGTTTTCGTCATCAGGAGTGAAGATGAGCGATAAACAAGCTATCCGGACCATGGCTTTCGCCGCAATTTGTCAAGCGGCACACCTGGTACAACAGGTGTCGCGCACCGGCACCTGTGATGACGAAACCTTACGCCAGACCTTGAGTGGCATTCTGGTCACCGACCCGGAATCACCGCAGGATGTCTTTGCTGAGGCCAACTTAAAAGAGGGCTACAAGGCGATTGTCGAACAGCTGGGACATGGCAGCAGCCCGAAAAATGCTGAATTGACCCGTTATGTAGTCAGCCTGATCGCGCTGGAGCGCAAGTTGGCAGGACGCCGCGACGTGCTCAATATGCTGGCCGAGCGCATCAGTCAGGTAAAACGCCAACTGCATCACTTCGATCTGCTGGATGAGCAGGTGCTTGCCAATCTGGCCAGTATCTACAGCGAGCACATCAGCCCGATTGGCCCACGGATCCAGGTCGCCGGCACCCCGGTGTATCTGCAACAACCTCTGGTCCAGCACAAGGTTCGCGCCTTGTTGCTGGCCGGTATTCGCGCCACAGTCCTGTGGCGTCAGGTCGGCGGTTGCCGACGCCATATCCTCTTCTCCCGAGGCAAGATGGTGGCATCAGCACGTTCGATTTTGAATCAAATCTAAACCCCTACTTCAGGAGCTTATTCCATGGACTTGTCAGCACTGACAGCGGTTTCCCCCCTTGATGGTCGTTATGGCGATAAATGCACGGCCTTGCGCCCCATTTTCTCCGAATACGGCCTGCTGCGCTTTCGCGTAGAAGTCGAGGTTCGTTGGTTGCAACAATTAGCCAGCCACCCGGGGATCCCCGAGGTACCGGCCTTATCCGCCGCTGCCAATGCCCAGCTCGACAGTATTGTCGCCGACTTCAATGAAGAAGATGCCGGTCGCATCAAGGCCATCGAACGCACCACCAATCACGATGTCAAAGCCGTCGAATACTTCCTGAAAGAAAAGGTTGCGGCCAACGCCGAACTCAACGCCATCAGCGAATTTATTCACTTCGCCTGTACCTCGGAAGATATCAACAATAACTCCCACGGCCTGATGCTCAAGACAGCCCGTGAAGAGGTGATCCTGCCTTATTGCGAAAAATTGGTCGCCGAAGTAAAACGTTTGGCTCACGAATACCGGGACATGCCGCTGCTCTCCCGCACCCATGGCCAACCGGCATCACCGACCACCATGGGCAAGGAAATGGCCAATGTGGCCTACCGTCTGGAACGTCAGGTCAAGCAGATCAAGGCCGTCGAGATCCTCGGCAAGATCAATGGCGCTGTGGGGAACTACAACGCCCACATCAGCGCCTATCCGGAAGTGGATTGGCACGCTTTCTCCGAGCAGTTCGTCACCGGCCTGGAGCTGACCTGGAACCCCTACACCACCCAGATCGAGCCTCATGACTACATCGCCGAGCTGTTTGATGCCGTGGCCCGCTTCAACACCATAGTTCTCGATTTTGACCGCGACATCTGGGGTTACATCTGCCTGGGTCACTTCAAGCAGCGGACTATCGCCGGTGAAATCGGCTCCTCCACCATGCCGCACAAGGTCAACCCGATCGACTTCGAAAACTCCGAAGGCAATCTGGGTCTGGCCAATGCCCTGTTTGATCATCTAGCCGCCAAACTGCCGGTCAGCCGCTGGCAGCGGGATTTGACCGACAGTACCGTGCTGCGCAATCTGGGTGTGGCGGTCGGATATTCATTGATTGCCTATCAAGCCACCCTGAAGGGCATCTCCAAGTTGCAAGCCAACGCAACCGCCATGGCCGCCGATCTCGACAGCAACTGGGAAGTACTGGCCGAACCGATCCAGACCGTGATGCGCCGTTATGGCATCGAGAAACCCTATGAAAAGCTCAAGGAGTTGACGCGCGGCCGCCGCGTCGATGCCCAGGGCATGCGGGAATTTATCGATACCCTGGAGTTGCCGGAACACGTCAAGGCTGAGCTCAAATTACTAACCCCCGCCAACTACATCGGCCGGGCAGTCAAACTGGTGGATGAGCTGTAATTCACAGCATTATCACGCCGCTCAAGCAACATGTGCCGTCACAAACAAACAGGAGGCCATTGGCCTCCTGTTTCTATGCGGAAAATGCAGTGTGACCACTAGCTCAGACGATTTTCTGGCTCGGGACCGAGCGCTGAATTGTGGATTTCCATCATCTGCTCCGGTTGCGCCAATTCGCTAAAGCCGAGCTTGCGGTACAAGGCGTGGGCGTCTTGAGTCGCCAGCAGGATGCGTCGTAAACCTTGCAGTTCAGGGTGGGCCAGAATACAACTCACCAGCCATTGTCCAAGCCCCTGCCCTTGAAACTCCTCCAACACAAACACATCGCTCAGATAAGCAAAGGTCGCCTGGTCGGTGATCACCCGCGCCAGACCAATTTGCCGTTCATCACGATACAGACCAAAGCACAGGGCGCCGTCCAACGCCTTTCGAACCTGAGCCTCGGAAATATCCTTGGCCCAGTAGGTCTGGCGTAAAAAGTCATGGATCACGGCCAACTGCAACAACCGCGGATCGGTCGAAACCCGGAATTCATAGCGTTGCCATTCCATCATTAGCTCCTGTTTTTTGTCGTTGCCACATTCAGTGTAGGCAGCCAGAGCCAGGTTCAGCCAGCAAGGCCAAGAATGTTCAAGGTGCCAAGCGATCTATGTGCCACAGATCCGCCATCCGGGTGAACAGGAAACGATCATGCAGACGATGGGCACCACCCTGCCAGAACTCGATGCTATCGAACCGGACCCGATATCCCCCCCAGAAACTGGGAAGCGGGATCTCGCCATTGGCGAACTTTTGCTTGAGCTCCATAAACTTGGACTCCAGCATACTGCGTGCCGAGATACGACTCGATTGCTGACTGACCCAGGCGGCGATCTGGCTATCTTTCGGCCGGGAGTGAAAATACTTCACCACTTCCAACGGCGACAAGGGCTCGGCAACCCCGGTCACATGGACCTGACGGTCCAGGTTATGCCACGGGAACAGCAAGCTAACCTGGTTATTCTTGGCAATATGCTGGGCCTTACGGCTGCCGAGGTTGGTATAAAACACGAACCCATGATCATCATAATGCTTGAGCAAAACGATCCGCTGAAATGGCTTACCGGAACTATCAACCGTCGCCACACTCATGGCGGTCGGATCCGGCAATTTGGCATCACAGGCCTGACGCAGCCACTTCTCAAACAACTCCAACGGATTGACCGGTAAATCCTCGCGATGCAAACCGCCCTTGGTGTATTCCCGCCGCAGATCGGCAATATCCATCATGCTATTCCTTCTACAAACCTGAGGGCATTTTGCGCCGAGCCCCCTCTGATCTCAAGGCGTTATCTCATCCCGGTTCAAGCCGCCACCGCTTGAAGCCCCTGAATTGCAGGCTAGCCCAACCCCACCCCCAATCGGTAATATGATGTATCTTCTTCGAACCGAGTCCAGAGCCATGCTGTTGTTTCGCCTTCCACCACCGCTGATTTTCCTGCTCACAGCCGGAGCCATGAGTCTGGTGACCGATCTCTGGCCCGGGGCGGCGCTGCCATTACCGCTACACGCCAGTTGGGGGCTTGCAGCCAGTTGCGGACTCGTCAGCCTTATATTGAGCTTTTCCGCTACTTTGAGTTTTCATCGCGCCAAGACAACCGTGGATCCACGCCACCCTGAGCAGACTCGGATCTTGATCACCCACGGTGTGTATCGACTCAGCCGTAATCCCATGTATCTGGCGCTGCTGCTGTTACTGCTCGGCTGGGCCCTGATCCTGGCCAATGGCATTGCCCTCCTGGGTTTGCCCTTGTGTTTTTGGTATCTGGATCGCTTTCAGGTTCGCACGGAGGAGCAGCTACTGCAGCAACGATTTGCCAAGGAATTCCACGCCTATCAATGCCGGGTTCGCCGCTGGTTGTAGTATCAGGCACCGGCTGACACCAAGCCGCGTGGTTTGCCGACAAGACGGAGGATAGATGCGGCTCTAGCCCGGATTAATCGGCAATAGAAACCGGCTGGCGGGTTGCGTCTATATCGCTTAACCCCTATGATCGCAGCCGTTTTCCCTCCTCCCGTTGAGTCATCATGCTGAAGAATTCCTTGACCCTGCGCCAGGCCGAACTGGTCGTGGCGGTATTGAGCGACGTACTGGGTAACGGTGCCACGCTGGACCGTGCCTATGCGCGACAATTTGCCGAGGTGCGTCTGGCACCGAGTGAACAGGCGAATATTGCCTTTGTCACCGGCGATCTGATGCGCCGCCTGAACCTCTATACCCTGTTGGCAGGCGTCAGCATGGATGAAGCAGCAGTCGCAGGATGGAGCCTGATCTGTGTCTGGCACCAGTTCTACAATCTGCCGCTGCCGCCCTGCCCGGCGGCGAGTCTGTTTAACCTCAAGAGTTACGAGAGCCGCAAAGCCAATGCGCGCAATCTGCCCGCCCTGTGGGATGGCTGTCCAGAATGGCTAGATGCACTCGGTGAAGAGCAGTTGGGCGACAGTTGGGCTGCTGAACGTCGCGCTCTGACCCAACATCCCAAACGCTTCCTGCGCGTCAATACCTTGAAGTGTGATCAGAATGCCCTGACCCAACGTTTGCTCGATGAACGGGTCAATGTGCGACCTGTCTCCGGTATTGCCAACGCTCTGGAAGTGCTCAACGATGCAGCTCTGTTTCGTACCGACTCGTTTCAGGATGGCTGGTTCGAGCAACAGGATGCTGGCTCCCAGCAAATCGCCGAGTTTCTGGATGTGCAACCCGGCATGCGGGTTATTGATGCCTGTGCCGGAGCGGGCGGCAAGACGCTGCACCTGGCAGCATTGATGCAGGGTAAGGGGCGACTGCTGGCGCTGGATGTCGAGCAGTGGAAGCTGGAAAACCTCAAACAACGGGCACGTCGTGCCGGTGCACACAATATTGAAACCCGACTCATCAGCTCCAGCAAGACCATCAAGCGACTCAAAGAGAGTGCCGACCGGCTGTTACTGGATGTCCCCTGCTCTGGCCTTGGTGTGCTCAAGCGCAATCCGGATGCCAAGTGGCGGGATGCAGCCCAACGCCTGCCCATCCTGATGGCCCTTCAGGCTGATATTCTCACCCGCTACAGCAAGATGGTGAAACCGGGCGGCGAGCTGGTCTATGCCACCTGCAGTATACTGCCGTGCGAAAACCAGGATCAGGTTGCCAAATTCCTCGACGAGCAACAAGGCGCCTTTACCCTGGTGCGCGAGCGGGTGATCAGTCCGGCCCAGAGTGGTTTTGATGGTTTCTATATGGCACTGATCCGCCGTGAAGCCTTGCCCGCTGCGGCCGCCAGCGACCATACCAGCGCTGAAGTCGAAGCTGAAGCTGAAATCGAAACTATCGAAACCGAAGTGGAAACCAAAGTCGAAGTCGAAGTCGAAGTCGAAGTCGAAGCCAAAATAGAAGCCGAAGCCGACAGCAAATAATACCGGTTACTCCGCAAATAGGGCGCCCTCGCGGCGCCCTATTGCTATCCAGTCTCCGGTTATCCTTCCGGTGGCAACTGCTGGCATGGCTCCGGCAATTGCAAGCTGATGGCCTCGACGGACTGCAACTTCAGCACATCATCATAGCCCGCGGCCGAGCCGGTTCGCTGCTTGCCGCTCAGCTCTCCGACCAGCTCCACATAGATGGGTTGATAGGGCCTTATTGTGTGCTTGAGTGCATATTCCCGCAGCGATAACGCCAGATCACTATTGCCATCCAGCCAATACACCAGATTGCCCGGACAGGGCTGAAAACTGTTGACCTCGGCACCCGCGCGGTACAAGCCTTGCCAGACGGCAGCTGACGCGGGCAGGCAGATGAGCCACAAGCCGAGAAACCTCCATACGACTGGGGACACAGTACTTCCTCGCATCATCGATAATCACTATTCCGCTGGCACACCACCATTCAAGGATAGGATAGGATAGGATAGGCCATGCCATCCGGCTCGGGCTAACACTCGCAGCACGCTTACTCCCGAGGTCCTGACGTTCACCCATAAAACACAAAAAAACGCCCCCGCTTCTCAGCGGGGGCGTTCAGATCCAATCGTTCAGATAACGGGATTAACGGTCGTTACGACCACCCTTATCAAACTTTGGCTTGTTGTCGAATTTGCGCGGTGCACCGCTACGCTTGGCATCACCAAACGGACGGTCACGACCACCTTCAGGACGTGGGCGACGATCCGCGAAGGGCTTACCAGTACGCTCTGTGCGCTCCGGTGTTTGGCCGGTGAAATGACTGATATCCAGCGGACGGCCACAAACGCGAGCACGCTTGAGAATATCCATGGTCTCGGTCGGCATGCCTTCTGGCAGGTCAACGGTGGTGAAGGTTTCGAAAATCTCGATATGGCCGATGAAGGCGCTGCCAATGTCAGCTTCGTTGGCGATAGCGCCGACGATCTGGCCTGGCTTGACACCGTGCTCGTAACCTACTTCAACGCGGTAACGTTGGGTTGCCACATCCGGATGATCCTTGAGTGGACGCGGGCCAGCAGACGGAGTCTTGCTGCGTTCACGACGCGGGCGCTCTTCACTGCTGAAACGGTCACTGCGATCATTCCGATCAAAACGTTCGTTGCGATCATTGCGCTCCGGAGCCCGTTGAGACGGCTCTGGTTGGTTCTCATCCATGAACAAGGGTTCATCACCCTTGACCATCTTGGCCAGCGCGGCACACAGGTCCAAAGGCTCGACGCTATCGTCCTGCAGGAATTCGTTCACCACTTCCTGGTACTGTTCCAGATCATCTGACAGCAAGGTGTCACGGATCTGTTGCTTGAAAGCTTCCATGCGGTGCTTGTTGATGTCCTGGGCAGATGGCATATGCATCGGCTCGATCGGTTGACGCGTGGTGTGCTCAATGGAGCGCAGCATCCGGCGTTCGCGCGGTGCAACGAACAGGATGGCATCACCGGTACGACCAGCACGGCCCGTACGACCAATCCGGTGCACATAGGACTCGGTGTCGTGAGGAATATCGTAGTTCACCACGTGAGTGATGCGGTCTACGTCCAGGCCTCGGGCGGCGACATCGGTAGCGACCAGAATGTCGATTTGGCCATTCTTGAGTTTTTCAACGGTACGCTCACGCAATTTCTGCGGGATATCACCGTGCAGGGCTTCACAGGCATGGCCACGAGCAGCCAGCTTGCTGGTCAACTCTTCGGCCGCAGTCTTGGTCCGCACGAAAGCCAGCAAGGCATCATAGGGCTCGACTTCCAGCAGACGGGTCATGGCATCAAGCTTGTGCAGACCGGAAACCAGCCAGTAGCGCTGACGCACTGTGGAGGCGGTGCTGGTCTTGGAGGCGATTTTCACCTCGGCCGGCTCTTGCAGATGGCGATGCGCCACACGACGGATCACATCCGGCATGGTGGCAGAGAACAGGGCGATCTGACGATCGACCGGGCATTGTTCAATCACCCATTCCACATCGTCGATGAAACCCATGCGCAACATTTCGTCCGCTTCATCCAGAACCAGAGCGCGCAGGGCTGACAAGTCCAGCTTGCCTTTACGCATCAGATCCATGACCCGACCCGGAGTACCGACTACGACTTGAGCACCGCGCTTAAGGGCACGGATCTGGGTCTCGTAGGAGGAACCACCATAGATAGGCAGCACATGGAAGTCCGGCAGATACTTGGCGTAGCTCTGACAGGCTTCAGCAACCTGGATCGCCAGTTCACGGGTCGGAGCCAGGATCAGGATCTGGGTCGCGGTATCGCGGGGATTGAGGCGAGACAACAGCGGCAGAGCAAAGGCAGCGGTCTTACCGGTACCAGTTTGCGCCTGACCTAGAATGTCACGGCCTTCCAGCAGAGGCGGGATCGCCGCAGCCTGGATTGGAGATGGGGTTTCATAGCCAACATCGAGGACGGCTTTGAGGATCGGGTCAGCGAGACCAAGCTCGCTAAAGCTCGGCAAATTTTCTATTTCAGACATAAGTTCTTCCGGTTAAGAGGAATGAAAACGGGCTCCTAGCGGCAAATCTCTCATGTCGCTGCTGGCCCGGTATCGCAAGGGGGGCAGATTATATACATAGCTTAGACTTATTGTCTCTAGAAATGTGACAATTATCGCATTCAATTACTTATTCTTCAGAACGGCCAGGGTAATCCGGCTGGTACAGATAAGGCGTTGCCGTTCATCCTGGATCTCAATTTGCCACAACTGAGTCGTAGCCCCCAGGTGCAAAGCCCGGGTCGTCCCCGTCACATATCCATCCCGCTTCGCACGTACATGATTGGCGTTGATTTCCAACCCCACGCAGTAGTAATCACGGCTGACACACAGATTACCGGCCACCGAACCCAGCGTTTCCGCCAGCACTACAGAGGCGCCACCGTGCAGCATTCCCAGTGGTTGATGTGTCTGCGGACCAACGGACATGGTGGCCTGCAAGTAGTCCTCGCCCACAGCGCTGTAGCAGATCCCCAGATGGGCCACTAGTGTGTTGCTGGACCCCTGATTCAGGCTCTGCAGAGTAAAATCCCGTTTCCAGATGCTCATGTTGCCGATTGCTCCCATGAAAAAGGCGCACCTGACGGTGCGCCTGCTAGTCTACCTGGCTTGCCGGTTGACGTCCCGTCGCGTTACAGCAGGCTCAACAACGCCTGCACCGGATGTAACAGCTTCTCGCCTTCCATCCGTTTGACCTGGCTACGACAGGAATAACCGGTGGCCAGACACTGGCTCTTCGGCAAGTTAGCCATGGCCGGCCCCCAACTCATCTGGTAGATATCTTTAGAATCCTGCAGATGCTTGACATCATGGCCGTAGGTGCCCGCCATGCCGCAACAGCCGACGGCGATGGATTTGAGCTCGGCGCCAAAATGGCTGAACAACTTACCCCAGTCACCATGTGTCGAGGGTTTGACCGTCTTCTCGGTACAGTGTGCAAACAGGTAAAACTGTGGGTTAGTCTCGCGGGGCTGGACAGTCACCTGTGTCAATACCGACAGCAGCCACTCCTGGGGCAGTTGCACGTTGAAGTCACCCCGAGCATCCCCCAGCGCCTTGGTGTATTCATCCCGATAACAGAGCACCATGGCCGGATCCGGCCCGACCATGGGGACACCCAGGTGGTGCAGACGGTTAAAAAACTGGGCCGCGTTCGCCGCCGTGCGGGCAAAACTGCGCATAAAGCCCTTGATATGCTGTGGCTTGCCATTGGGTTTGAACGGCAATAACAAGGGACGGAAGCCAAGCTTCTCCATCAGCAGGACTAGGTCACGCACCACGGGGGCATCGTAATAGGAGGTGAAAGGATCCTGCACCACCAGTACCACCTTCTGCCGCTGCTCGGCAGAGAGCGCCTCGAGTTGTTCCAGATTGAACAAAGAGGCCCCATGCCCAGCCAGTTCCTGCTTGAGGGTCGGCTCACTCAGAATAGGCACATCCACCATACCGATGGTTTTCTCGGTGGCTTTCTGTACCCAGTTTTGCTTCAGGAAGTAATTGACGACGCCAGGGGCCTTGGCCATCAAGGGCGCATAGGATTCCACCGTCGCCACGAAGTAGTCCTTGGCAGGACGCAGGTAGCGTTGATGGTAGATCTCCATAAACCGGGAACGGAACGCCGGAACATCGACCTTGATCGGACACTGGCTGGCACAGGCTTTACACGCCAGACAGCCCTGCATGGCGTCCATCACCTCGTGGGAGAAGTCATACTCGCCCCGCGCCTTGCTCAGGGTATTGCGGACCCGACCCACTAGTTCACGCCAGCGCACACCGCCATGATGGATCTCCACCTCTTCAGCCAGGGGATCATAGCCCTGAGCCTCCAGCTGGCGCAGCCATTCCCGCATCAGGGTCGCACGTCCTTTCGGGGAGTGACGACGATCCCCTGTCAGCTTGAAGGAGGGGCACATGGGTGAGCTGTGTTCGAAGGTGAAGCACAGGCCATTGCCATTGCAGGATAAAGCATCGGTAAAACTGTCGCGCACGGCCACCGGGATCTGCCGATCAAAAGCGCCGCGCTTGGTGGCGTCCACGGAGACCAACGGCGTATCGACGCCCATAGGGGTACAGATTTTGCCCGGATTCATCCGATTAAGAGGGTCAAATGCCGCCTTGATCTTGCGCAACTCATCAAACAGGGTCCCGAAATAGGCAGGGCCATACTCGGAGCGGAAGCCGCGTCCATGCTCCCCCCACATCAGGCCACCATATTTGGCGGTCAGCGCCACAACCTGATCGGAAATTTGGCGCAGTACCACTTCCTGCTCCGGATCGCACAGATCCAGAGCTGGACGCACATGCAATACGCCACAATCGACATGGCCAAACATGCCATAGGAGAGCTGGTTGGCATCCAGCAGAGCACGGAACTCCATGATGAAATCAGCCAGCTTCTCCGGCGGTACCGCGGTATCTTCGGTGAAGGGCACTGGCTTCTTGCGCCCCTTGGCGTTACCGAGCAGACCCACAGCCTTCTTGCGCATGGCATAGATGGTTTCGATGCTCGCCAGCTCATCACAGACCTGATAGCCGATCACCCCGCCCTCGCCAGCAGCCAACAGGGCATCCAGACGAGTGGTCAGCGCCTGCACCTTGCGACTCTGTTCACTGGCTTCATCACCGGCAAATTCGATGATATTGATCCCCAGCATGGTCTTGCCAGGGACATCCTCGATCAGCGATTTGACCGAATGCCAGATGATGTCGCCACGGGCCAGATCCAATACCCGCGAATCGACGGTCTCTACCGACAAGGCCTCGGCTGCCACCATCACAGGGGCATTGCGCAAAGCGGATTCGAAACTGTCGTATTTGACGTTGACCAGGGTGCGGAAGGTCGGGATCGGCGTCAAATCGAGCTTGGCTTCGGTAATAAAGGCTAACGTCCCTTCCGAGCCGCACAGCAGACGGCTTAAATCCACGCCATCACAGACGGGATCATAGACATGCTTGAGGTCATAACCGGTCAGGAAGCGGTTGAGTTTGGGGAAGGTCGCTTCCACTTCCGCGCGTTTATCTCGCGCCGAGGCCAACACCTGGCGGTAGATAGCCCCTTCCCGACCGGTATCCGCCAGCTTGGCAGCGAGCGCCTCGCCTTGTACCGGATGCGCCTGCAGCACGGAGCCGTCATCCAGAACCGCCGTCACTGCCAGCACATGAGCCGAGGTCTTGCCATACACCAAAGAGCCCTGACCCGAGGCATCGGTATTGATCATGCCGCCAATGGTCGCCCGGTTGCTGGTCGAGAGCTCAGGCGAGAAAAACAGGCCATGGGGTTTGAGAAATTCATTGAGCTTATCTTTGACTAGCCCCGCTTGCACCCGCACCCAGCGTTGTTCGAGATTGAACTCCAGAATGCCATGCATATGGCGAGAGAGATCCACGATGAGCCCATCGTTTAAAGACTGGCCATTGGTCCCGGTACCGCCGCCACGGGCCGAAAAACTGATGCCACTATATTGCGGCGCTCGCGCCAGCGTGGTCAGCAACACCACATCGGCGGTACTGCGAGGAAACAACACCGCTTGTGGTAACCACTGATAGACGCTGTTGTCCGTGGCGACAGCCAGACGGCTGGAGTAAGAGCTTTCGACATCACCGGCAAAACCGGCGTCAATCAGCGCCTCAATAAAGGTGTGATAAACGGGGGTAATTCCATCCTGGATATTGAGTCTCGGGATCATGGCTGCCTGACTTCCCTGGTTGCCACCGCCACCGCGGCGAGGTTCACGAAAAAAAAGGGCTATATGTATAGCAGCCACACTCGATGAACCAAAGCAAAATTATTGCTTTTTTGCCCATGGAAAAACGATTGCGCTGTGCAGAACTAGCCCGCGACTTGTCACTGGCCGAACCTTAAAACCACAGGAGCAAAATGGTCCAAGCCAGCGCCGAGGATTGCGATAGCCCCCAGGCTCCCGGCGCTTATTCCAGCGCCGGAGCGGAGAGAGTCTCATCGGCAGTATGAGGACGAACCCGCGATAACGAGAGTTGCCAATAACCGATATCGATCCACTTATCGCGTTTGAATCCAACCTCTTTGAAATGCGCCACCTTGCTGAAGCCCATCTTTTCATGCAGATGAATACTGGCGGCATTCGGCAGGCTGATACAAGCTACGGCGGTGTGATAGCCGCCTTCACGTAGCCTGGGTAACAATTCCCGATAAAGCTCGGTGCCGAGATTTCGTCCACGAGCGCTGGGAGCCAGATACACAGAGGTTTCGACGCTGTAACGATAGGCGGCCCGACTCTTCCAGGCACTGGCATAGGCGTAGCCCAACAGCTGCTCGCCTTCACAAAACACCACCCAGGGAAACTGGTCACTGATACTGGCAATGCGTGCGGCCATCTCCTGGGGTGTCACCGCCACCTCCTCAAACGAGATATCGCTCTGTTCGACATAATGGTTGTAGATGGCGCTGATGGCGGCGGCATCCTCTGGGGTGACGTTCCTGATCATGGAGCTCTCCGGTTAACGGGTCTGATCCCAGATTAACTCAAAGCCGTAGCGGCTGCATCCGCTCCCCCAATGTCTGTCATCACCCTGTGGAACCATGGGCTTTGGCTGCATCCAGACCAGCGCAGGGAGAGATGTAGATCGGCAGCCGAAATGCCAGCCAGTTCACAAAGCCGAGGCTGGAAGATCAGAGGATTTGCAAACCTAAATCGGTTTAGCTAATTTATATCCAGTTCAGTGATGAGGTGAGTTATGACAAATCGAGTCTGGGTATTGGGCGATGCCGTGGTAGATCTGGTGCCTGATGATAACGACCGTTATCTGAAGTGTCCCGGGGGGGCCCCAGCCAATGTGGCCGTCGGTGTAGCGCGGCTAGCAGGTGATAGTGCCTTTATCGGCCGGGTCGGCGCTGATCCTCTTGGCAATTTTTTGCGACAGGTACTCGGCAGCGAAGGGGTTGATGTGGATTATATGCATCTGGATCTCGTCCACCGCACCTCGACGGTATTGGTGGACTTGGATGATCAAGGAGAGCGCAGCTTTACCTTTCTGGTTAAGCCAAGCGCCGATCTCTTTCTGCAACCTGATGAATTACCTGAATTTCAAGCGGGCCAATGGCTGCATCTGTGCTCCATCGCCCTCGCTCAGGAGCCCAGTCGCAGTACGGCACTGACCGCCATGCAGGCCGTCCGGGCCACGAACGGTTTTGTCAGCTTCGACCCCAATATCCGACTCGAAGTCTGGCGCGATCCTGCCGAGCTGCGAGCCTGCCTGGAACAGGCATTAGCTCTGGCGACCGTGGTCAAACTCTCCCGGGAAGAGTTGAGCTATCTGTGTGGTCCTATCGCCATCGAGCAGGGAATAGAGCAACTCATGAGCCGCTATCCGATCCGGCTGCTACTGGTGACACTGGGCGGCGATGGCGTGTTAGCCCATGATCGCCAGCAACTGCATCACCTTGCCGCGCAACGCATTCAAGTGGTTGATACAACAGGAGCTGGCGATGCCTTTGTCGCCGGCTTGCTGGCTGGTTTGGCGGAGCACTCACAGCTGCCAGCCTGGGAGCAACTGGTCCCCATACTCCAGCAGGCTCAAGGATGTGGCGCTCTGGCCACCACGGCACGGGGAGCCATGACGGCCCTGCCGAACCATCGGCAGCTTGCGGATTTTTTGCAATCATAAATTCCTGAGGATACCCCGATAGTGCGGGGTAACCCGTGTATCCCAGCTTGGGATGCACTCTCTTGCCGGGCTTGTCCCGGTTTTTTTATCTCTCTCGGCCGCCAAACGGCCAAGAACCTCTTGGAACGACCCTGTACCTCTTGAGTTGCTCAAGGACCATCCCCCCTAAACGTTATCGCCTTCGCTGAGTGCCTATTCTATCGGGTTAAATGAAGTACAGACTTCGGTTACCAGCGGATCCCTCAGACAAATAAACCCAAAAGAGTCTGTTTGATTTTGCAGCACAGGATGAATGCTAGGCAGATCACAAAGGCTGAAACGGGTTAGCAATCTTCTTTGCAAACCGGCCATGATTTGGCTAATTTTTAAATCAGCAAAACCGGTTTAGCTAATCGGTTAGCCATAACAAAACTCTGTGCCCGATCAAAGGAAGATACCCACATGATAAAAATCAGCTACCTCGCCACGGCCATTGCCCTGGCTACGACTGTGAACATGGCCCAAGCTGCTGCGCCCAGTGCCGTCGAACTGCGCTTGCAAGCACTGGAACAACGTCTGGTTGAGGCCGAACAACGCGCCATGGCCGCCGAAGCCAAGGCCTCGGCCGCCGAACAACAGACCCAGCAGCTGGAAGCGCGTACCACCAAGAGTGAAGCGGCTACCGCAGAAGTAGCCAAACGCACCGAGGATTTGACCACTAAGACTCTCGCTGGCAGCGGTGTCGAATTCCATGGCTATGCCCGTTCTGGTTTGCTGATCGGCGATGGTGGCACCGGCACGGAAGGCGGCCCCTATCTGACTCCAGCCGGAGAAACCGGCGGTGCTGTTGGTCGTCTGGGTAATGAACCGGATAGCTATGTCGAATTGAATCTGGAAAAGAAGAGCACTCTGGACAACGGCGCTACGACCCGCTTCAAGGTGATGCTGGCGGATGGCCAGCGTAGTTACAATGACTGGACCGGCTCTAGCAGCGCTCTCAACGTCCGTCAGTTGTTTGCCGAATTGGGCAGCATGCCGACGTTCACGGGTGTATTTAAAGACTCAACCTTGTGGGCCGGTAAGCGCTTCGACCGGGATAACTTTGATATCCACTGGCTCGACTCCGACATCATCTTCCTGGCCGGTACTGGCGCGGGTATCTATGACGTCAAATGGAGTGACAGCGCCAAGAGTAATTTTTCACTCTATGGCCGCAGCTTTGGCGCCATCGATGATGTCAACGGCGACATTCAGAATTACATCCTCACCGCCAATAACAGCTTTGGTAATGTGCAGTGGATGATCAGCGGCCTCAAGGCGAAGGACAATGAAGCCCGTAGCAATACCGGCAGCCAAGGCGCGCTGGATGCCGCCGACACCGGCGTCCATACCCTGCTGGCCTACCATGCCACCAGCTTTTATGGCCTCAAGGATGGCAGTTCCAAAACCGCCTTGTTGTATGGTCAGGGGCTGGGGGCCGAGGTCAAGGGCTTGGGCTCTGACAGCAATCTCTCCGAAGATGCCCAGACCGTGCGCTTTGCGACTTACGGCACAACAGCCTTGGCCAGCAACTGGAGCATAGCGCCGGTGTTGATGGCTCAACGCAGCCAGGACCGCTACGTCAAGGACGATGACTATGGTTGGGTCACCCTGAATGCCCGTGTGGTGCAGGAGATCAACCAGAACTTCGCCCTGGCCTACGAGGGTAGCTACCAGTACATGGATCTGGATCCACAGGGTTATAACTCCCGCCAGGCCGTGGATGGTGGCTTCTATAAGCTGACCTTCGCACCAACCTTCAAGGCCGGCGATATTGCTAATTTCTTCAGTCGCCCCGAGTTGCGCGTCTTCGCCACCTATATGGATTGGGACAGCAAACTCGATGCCTATGCCCAGGATGACTCCTTGGGTGAAACCGGCTTTGGTGCGGGTGGACAGTGGAACTTCGGTGTCCAGATGGAAACCTGGTTCTAAGCACTTTCCACAATAACAAGCAGCTCCAGGCTGGAGCTGCTTGACTATGAATCATGGGACAAGTCGTGCAGTGAGCTATCACAGCTCATTCCATATGCGAGGAAGAGTATGAATTATCAAACCACAGCCACAGCCTTATTGCCGTTATTAGGTGGCAAGGAAAACATCGCCAGTGCGGCGCACTGTGCCACCCGCTTGCGTCTGGTGCTGGTCGATGACAACAAAATTGACAAGGCAGCGATCGAGCGCCTGGATGGCGTCAAGGGTTGCTTCAGCAATGCCGGTCAGATCCAGATCATCTTCGGTACCGGCGTCGTCAACAAGGTATTTGCCGAATTCAGCAAGGTGGCAGGCATCAGCGAAGCCAGCAAATCCGAGCTCACGGATTTAGCAACGCAGAAACTGAACCCGTTGCAACGAGTCGCACGTCTGCTGTCGAATATTTTTGTGCCCATCATTCCGGCGATTGTGGCCTCCGGTCTGCTGATGGGTCTGCTGGGAATGGTCCGCACCTATGGTTGGGCTAATCCGGACAGCGCCATCTTCATCATGCTGGATATGTTCAGCTCGGCAGCCTTTATCATATTGCCGGTGCTGATTGGTTTCACCGCGGCCCGCGAGTTCGGTGGTAACCCCTATCTGGGGGCGACACTGGGCGGCATCCTCACCCATCCGGCGTTAACCAACGCCTGTGGCGTGGCCGGTGGCTTCAAGACCATGGACTTCTTCGGTATGGATGTCGCCATGATCGGTTATCAGGGCACAGTATTTCCGGTGTTGCTGGCCGTCTGGTTTATGAGCCTGCTGGAAAAACGCCTGCGCAAGATAATCCCCGATGCCCTGGATCTGATCCTGACCCCTTTCCTGACCGTGATCATCACCGGCTTCGTCGCCCTGTTGTTCATTGGCCCGGCCGGTCGTGCCCTCGGTGATGGCATCTCCTTTGTACTGAGCACCCTGATCGATCAGGCCGGCTGGTTGGCAGGTCTGGTGTTTGGTGGTACCTATTCCGCCATTGTGATCACCGGTATCCACCACAGCTTCCACGCTATCGAAGCCGGTCTGCTGGGCAACCCAAAGATTGGCGTCAACTTCCTGCTGCCGATCTGGTCCATGGCCAACGTCGCTCAAGGCGGTGCTTGCCTGGCAGTCTATTTCAAGACCCGTGATGTAAAAATCAAGGCGATTGCGGTTCCTTCAGCACTCTCGGCGCTGCTGGGTATCACCGAAGCCGCTATCTTTGGTATCAATCTGCGCTTCATGAAGCCCTTCCTGGCTGCACTGGCCGGTGGTGCTCTGGGCGGTGCCTGGGTGGTTGCCAACCATGTCGGCATGACAGCCGTAGGCCTGACCGGTATTCCGGGGATTGCCATAGTGCAAGCCAACTCGGTCATCAGCTATCTGATTGGCCTGGTGATTGCCTTCGGAGCCGCCTTCATCATCTCCTTCGTGCTGAAATATCAGACCGACAGCGAATAATGGACAACTGCTAATGGATGAAACAAGTTTGCTCAAACAACTGGCCCGGTCATTAATGACCGGGCAATCCGTTGCCGCCGCCGACCCTTTGCGGCCCTGCTGGCATCTGGCGCCACCGGTCGGTTTGCTGAATGATCCCAATGGCTTTATCCAGCACCACGGGCGTTACCACCTGTTCTATCAATGGAACCCATTTGCCTGCGCGCACGGCGCCAAATTCTGGGGCCACTGGAGCTCTACCGATCTGTTGCACTGGCGTCATGAGCCGGTAGCCTTGGTACCTTCTGAACCCTACGAGAGCCATGGTTGCTACTCAGGCTCGGCGGTAGTGCAGAATGATCGCATCCTGCTGATCTATACCGGCAATGTGAAATATGCCGATGGTTCACGCACCGCTAACCAGTGTCTGGCCATCGCCAATGAGCGCGAGGAGTTTGATAAGTTGGGGCCAGTGCTGCCATTGCCTACAGGCTATAGCGGCCATGTCCGGGATCCCAAGGTCTGGCAGCATGACGGACGCTGGTACATGGTACTGGGCGCTCAGGATTTGCAGCAGCAAGGCAAGGTGATCCTGCTGGTTTCTGATGATCTAAGGCAATGGCACTCCTGCGGCGACATCGCCGGTAGCCAGCTAAATGGTCTGGGGGATTTCGGTTACATGTGGGAGTGTCCGGATCTGTTCGAGCTCGATGGTCAGGATATCCTGATCTGCTGTCCGCAAGGTCTGCCAGCCGAAGCCGAGCGCTACCTCAATACCCATCAAGCCGGCTATTTTGTCGGCCAGCTGGACTATGAGCAGGCCCGTTTCCCCCATGGTGACTTTCACGAGCTGGATCTGGGTTTCGAGTTCTACGCACCGCAAACTACCCTGACCGAGGATGGTCGGCGGTTACTGTTTGCCTGGATGGGGATCCCGGATCAGGATGAATTACTGCAACCGACGGTAGCCCAGGGCTGGATCCACACCATGACCTGCCCCCGCGAGTTAAGCTATCGCGATGGTCAGCTCTATCAAAGACCGGCTCGGGAGCTGCAGCAGTTGCGTGGCGAACGTCGCTATTGGCAGGGCCGTGCCGATGATGCGCCCCTCTATACCGCCGACAGTGCCGAACTCTGGCTGCAATGTGATGGCCCCTTCCGCCTGCAATTAGCCCAAGCGCTGAGCCTGGAATGGGATGGCACCCGTCTGACCCTGAGCCGCCCTCATCTGCGAACCGCAGAGCTGGAACACCGCTACTGGCGCGGCAACTTGACCGAGTTGCAGATCCTGTGCGACCACTCCAGTGTGGAAATATTTATCAATGCCGGAGAAGCTGTGATGTCGGCACGCTACTTTCCGCAGCACAAACTGAGTTTTGACTTTACTGGCGACGCACAACTGAATCTGCAGCACTGGTCGCTGGCTTTGCCCGTGATAGAATGAGGACTCATTTTACGCATAGAACGATGCCGTGAAGACAAGTAAACGAATCACCATCAGCGATGTAGCCGGATTGGCGGGTGTCTCCAAGGCAACCGCCAGTCTGGTGCTCAATGGCCGCAGTAAAGAGTATCGCGTTGCCGATGAGACCCGTGACCGCATTCTGGCCATAGCCGCCGAACAACACTATCAACCCAGTATTCATGCCCGGGCACTACGTTCCAACCGTTCACAGACCGTAGGACTGGTGGTGCCGGAGATGACCAATTACGGTTTTGCCTCCGTCGCCCGCGAGCTGGAAACCCTGTGCCGGGAAGCCGGACTGCAGCTACTGATCGCCTGTTCCGACGAAAATCCCAGCCAGGAGATGATGGCGGTCAACAGTCTGATGCAACGCCAGGTCGATGGGCTGATCGTCGCCTCCAGCTCACTGTCGGATAGCGAATACCAGAAAATCAGTGCCCGGTTACCTGTGGTGCAGCTGGATCGGCGCATCGCAGATTCCAGCCTGCCCTGGGTGATTACCGACTCCATTGAATCAACTGCCGAGTTGGTGGAGAACCTGGCGATCCTGCATCCAGAGGAGATTTATTATCTGGGCGGCCAATTACGGCTGGAGCCAAGCCGGGAGCGACTGGCCGGTTATGAGCTGGGTCTGCAGCGGGCGGGAGTGGCCGGAAAACTGCATTGGGTTCGTCACGGCAATTTCAGTCCCAGCTCCGGCTACGAAATGATGGCGCAACTCTGTGCCGAGTTGGGCCGCCCGCCCAAGGCATTGTTCACCGCCGCCTGCGGTCTGCTGGAGGGCGTATTGCGCTATCTGAATCAGCATCAGCTGATGGATGCCGATATCCATCTGTGTAGTTTCGATGATCACTATCTGTTTGATTGTCTACCGCTGCGCATCGATACCATAGCCCAGGATTGTCCGGCCATGGCCAGTCGAGCCTTCGGCTTGCTGCGCCAACTCATAGAGCAGGAGACCGTTGACCAAAGCGGGCTCTTGCTTCCTGCGCAGATCCACTGTCGTCATCCTGCATCCCGGCAACGAAAACTATGACCAAAATACCAATCACCATCCTAGTGGCCATGTCTCTGCTGCTGGTCATGGCGCCAACGAGCGCCACGACGCTTCCTTCGACAGCCAATAAAACCTTGACGCCACAACAGCAAGCCGCCGCCGACAGTTGCAAAACCTATGTCAGCTTCCGTTTGGGCTCGCTATTGTCATTACATATCAGTGATGTCTCGATACCCAAGCCACCCGCCAGCAGTTGGGTCGTCATCGGCGAGGATAAAAGCAAAACTCCCGCCATCAGTTTCATCTGCCGCATGCGGCCGGGAAACCAAGGGTGGGAGTTAGAGAAACTGGATCTGTTACAGCTGGCCGAGCCGACGCTCGCTCAATCCGCTTCGGTCAGTGCATTCAACAGATGATCCAGATATTCGAGCAGACTGACCCCGAACGGGGTCAGATAACCGCCGTCTGCGGCAGTGATGACGCCCTTCTGAAATAAACGCATCGCCGATTCCCGCAACTCGGGATCGGAGTCCTGACGTAATTTGATTCCCAACTCGAGATTGGTCAGATCGTAACGAGCTAACAAGGCCAGATCTTGAATGAAGGCCGATTGCGAAAGCTGTTTTGCACGCATAGTGTGATTCCTTACGAGGACAACTGGGGACCGCTTCACCATAACAGAGCCACCCCATCACAAATGCGTGCCAGCGCAAACTCTCTGGTTTCGCCCCGGTCGTGGATACACACTCCTGCATCCCAATCAACGGCCGGACTAGAGCCAGATCCGCACAATTCCTCAGGCATAACAAGAGCTCAGGAGTAGTTATGAAAATCATAGATGACGGCGTCTGCCAACAACTGCTTGCGGTGGCACTTGCTAGCCCGCGGCGACGTACGCACCAACTGTGGCATAGCGATCATCAGGATCCGGTGCAGCGTTTACTGGTTGCGGCGCAACCGGGCACCTATTTCCGTCCTCATGTCCATTCAGCACAATGGGAGTTACTCCAGCCACTTTTCGGTGAGGCGGACTTGCTGACGCTGGATGAACAAGGCGTGCTCATGACTCGGCAAACGCTGACGGTCGGCCAGGTCGTTGAACTTCCGGCAGGGCGGATCCACACCCTGAGTATCCGCCAGCCCTTCTGCTTTTTCGAGGTCAAACCCGGCCCCTTTGCCGAAGCCAAGATCCTGGCTTGGGCCCCGGAAGAAACCAGCCCCTGTGCCGCGCTCGCTCGCGACTGGTTGCAGCTGGCGGCACCGGGCATGAACATGTATCACCTCACCGCCGTCAGTGGTTAATCAAGCCCTGAGCGGTCAAGACGGGGGGTTAAGGGATGAAGACAGCGCGAAACGGACCTGGATCCTCAGGCCACGAGGTTGAGCTATGTTGTCAAAGTGCAGGCTGGCCTGATGCAAAGCACAGATCCGGGCTACTATGTTCAGCCCCAAACCAATACCGTTGCCCCGGCTGTCGAGTCGCATAAAGGCATCGGTAAGGCGAGCCAATTTGTCCGCTGCCACCCCGGGCCCCTGATCACTGAAGATCAATTCCGCAAATTCGCCCTCCGGTAATACGAGCCGTCGAAACTGCAAGCGGACTTCACTGCCCGCATCCGCGTAGCGACTGGCATTTTCCACCAGATTTCGCACCAACATCTGCAGTAGTGACGCCTCGCCTTGCAGACGTAGCGGCTCGACGTCTGCCACCAGCGTCAAACCACGCCGCGCCAGCATCTGCTGACATTCCGCCTGTAACGGTGCAAATACATCCCGGGCGAACTCTAGGTCACCGGCCACGCCGATGATCAGGTTGCGCTCCACTCGCGCCATATTCAGCAACTGCTCCACGGTATGGTGCAGACCATCCAGCCGTTCAATCAGCGGCACTACACCGTCGACACCCGCTTGCTGCATCAACTCCAGATTCAGTCGCACTCCGGCCAGCGGTGTGCGCAGCTCATGGGCAACATCAGCGCTGAACTGCCGCTCCCGCTGCAGAGCCAGGGACAGCCGGGACAAGACACCATTCATCGCATCCACCACGGCCTGCAATTCGGGTCCCGAGGCGTCCATCAACAGGGGATCCAGATTGCTGGAGCTGCGCTGTTGCAACAAATCCCGTAGTCGCTCCAACGGCCGTGTGAGCCAGCTGATGGCCAGATACGCCAGCAGCAGCCCCAAACTACCAAACACCACAGGTGGCACAAACAAGGCGGCTATGGTCTCTCGCTGCTCCTTGGCCAGCTCATGGCTCGAGTGTCCTGGATCGAGCGCCAGTTGCACCAGTTCGCTAATCTGTTCCTGGCTTTCATGCCAGACCCAGTAGGTTGATGCACAATGAGTCAGTAACAAAATGGAAGCTAACAACCACAATAGACGGCTGCGTAATCCCTGTTGCCTCAACCAGTTGCGACTGCGCGAAAAAAAACTCATGCCTGCAGCTCCAGACAATAGCCTTCGCCACGCACAGTGCGGATCCGGGTTGTTCCCAATTTACGACGCAGATGGTGGATATGTACCTCCAGGGCGTTGGAGCCGATATCATCTTGCCAGTCATAGATATCTTCTTGCAGACGCTCACGGCTCACCAACTTGCCAGCCTGCATCACCAGCCGCCGCAGCAAGGCGAACTCGCGACGGGTCAAGACCACCGGCGCCCCGGCCAGGGTGACGGTTTTTTGCTGCAGATCGAGCATCAAATCACCGCTGATGATCTGGTTACTGGCTAGTTTTTGATCCCGCCGCAACAAGGCTCGCACCCGGGCCAACAACTCGGCCAGAGCGAAAGGTTTGACCATATAGTCATCAGCCCCGCGATCCAGACCCGCAACCCGTTCATCCAGCGCATCGCGAGCGGTCAGGATCAACACCGGCTGTACCATGCCCCGTTGCCGCCAGCGTTTGAGCAGGCTCATGCCGTCGCCATCCGGTAAACCCAGATCCAGCACTATCAGCCCATATTCACTCACCTTGACTAACGACTCGGCCTCGGCACAGTTGACCGCAACATCACAACTGTATTGCTCCTGACCCAGTGCCTGTTGCAGCCCCTGCCGCAACAGGGTGTCGTCCTCTACTACCAGAATTTTCATGGCTCAATCCCATCACCCAACCGTTACTAAGCCGCATGCTATCACTGGTCGAGTTTTTCCTGTAACACGGCGATCTCATGCTGCCGACCGGCATCGGCAATTTCCCGGCCCGGACGGGTTGCCGCAGCCTTGGCCTTGAGCAAATAGGATTTTGCTTCCTCCTTCTTGCCCTGGTTGGCCAGAAAATCCGCATAGAAGTAGTTGCTGTCGATACCCTCCGGATTCAGTTTCAGACCGCGCTGCAGCATAAACGCCGCTCGCTCCTCATCCCCGAAACCCAGGGGCCAACCCGGTACCTTGTAATAGAGTACCCCTAAGGATGTCAGGGCCGAGCCCTTGAGCACCGAGGCGTCCTTGGCAATCACGGCCTCGTAATCAGCCTTGGCCTCTTCGGCCAATGACAGCGCACCTAAGCCGCCCTTGGCACCTGCATAACTGCCAATGATGATCCCGGCCCAAGTCTTGAGGGGCAGATCATCAGGACGTGCCGCGCTGGCTGCTCGAACTTCATCAGCCAGGCTGGCCAGAGCCTGCTCCTGAGCATCGCCTTGTTGCTGGTACTGAGCCTCGGCCCAGCGTTGTTGAAAGGCCAGATAGGGTTCGGTGTCAGCAGCCTGCAGGGAGGTACCACTCAAAGAGCCAGCCAGCAGAACGCCACCGAGCCATGTTACGGACCAAAATTTCATCATAATTTCTCCTCATGGGATAACGCAGGGGCCGGTGCCGGACAGGCTGCCGGATGGGTAGAGGCAAAGTTGCAGATCTGCTGGCGCTGGGCACCGATGGCCCGATCCACCAGCCAGGGCAACAGGGCGTTGAGGCGCACAAACAATTTTTCCGGCCAACCTATATAACGACGGCGCTGCCGACTGGCCAGCAACTGCATCAGCTCGGTGGCGACGCGAGCCGGTGAGTCCACCGCTGTACCCAATGCCTGATTCATGGCATCCACGGCACCGTGATTCAGTTCAGTAGCAGTGGCACGTGGCACCAACAGACAAACCCGTGGGCCATCAGGGCCCAGTTCCCGGGCCAGCGCTTCACTGAAGGCATGTAACCCGGCCTTGGTGGCACAATAGACACTAAAACCTGGATAACCGATGGATCCGAAGGTTGACCCCACAGTAACAATGGTGCTCCCCGGGGACATCAGAGGTAACAGGCTGCGGGTCAACTGCATCGGCACTCGCAGGTTCAGCGCCAGTTGTTGCTCCATGGCGCGGTCGTCTTGATCCTCGAGACAAGCAAAGCGTTGGCAACCGGCCGCATGGATCACCAAGTCTACCGTCTGCTGGGTTTCGCCCAGATAGCTGACCAGCTCGGCCATGGCTGCAGGTGCCGTCAAATCCAGCGCCAGCCAGGCAATCTGCTCCCGCAGGGTCGGATGGGCATCCCCTAGAGCCAAGCGCAGTTGTGATAAACGCGTGCCGTCCCGGGCAATCAGCAGCAGTGACCAGCCCTCTGCCGCCAAGCGCTCGGCGATGGCGCGCCCGATACCGCCACTGGCGCCGGTAATGATGGCCAGCTTCATGCTGCGGACTCCATGGGCAAGGCGCGGAACAGGTCGCCATACAGACGAAACATGACATTGGCCATGTGGATGATCGCCTGCTTATCGGCCTCGGCAGTCAGCCGATCCACCTGCTGTTGAAAGAACACTATATGTTCCTGATCCAGACTGCCATGGGAGGTGAGGTAGCTCATCGCTTGCTCTGGCAAACCGAGCCGAACCCGGATCAGGTCGGCCATGGGCGTCGCCAGGTTGACGCTGGTCCCCTCCAGCACATAGACCATGCCAAAAAACGAAGCCGGGTTGCCACGCATTACGCTATCCCAGGCATAGCTGACCATCAGCTCTGTGGTGATATGAGGCTGCCCCTTCGCCACTTGCTCGGCATCGCCACCACAAGCAGCTATGTCATTCAGGATCCAGCGATCATGGCCCCGCTCCTCCTCGATATACTCGGTGATCGCATCCTGAAGCCAGCGATGGGGTTCACCCAGACGACTGCCACAGGCCATCAGCAATGGAATCGTTTGCCGTACGTGATAGTAGGCCTGGGTCAAGAACGCGACGTAACGGGGCAGGGTCACCTCCCCCCGTTGACACGCCAGTATGGCCGGGGCCGAGAGCAGATAGTCGCGCCCTGCCGCGGTTTCAGTCACCAGTCGCTGATAAAAACTCATGATACTTCCTCATTCGATATAACTGGATTAGCGGCCGCACCCTGCTGGGTACGCTGCTGTAAAATAATATGGCGCCGTAGCCGACCATTAGCGGTGAGCTCATCCCGGTCACGGCTCAGTGGCTCGTCGATGAACTGCCAACCCCGCAGGCGGGCATAATCCGGCAACCGGGCATTGCAGGCCTGCAACAGGCTCTCGCCTTCGTG
The DNA here is from genome assembly GCA_038247115.1 of Enterobacterales bacterium. Classification (GTDB taxonomy): domain Bacteria; phylum Pseudomonadota; class Gammaproteobacteria; order Enterobacterales; family Aeromonadaceae; genus Pseudaeromonas. The sequence goes on from JBBRVG010000008.1 coordinate 65,410, forward strand.
AGTACCCGCCAGCGCTGGGGCAAATAACAAGGCCCGGATCCCCTGCTCTTCATCGCCATACACAAAGCACTGCAAGACTCCGGGCAGAGTTGCCAACTCGGCCTCCAGCCACTCTGGCGCCACGTTGCGACCAAAGCCGGTCACCAGAGTCGATTTTTTTCGACCCTGAATAGTGAGGAAACCATCGGCATCCCATTCGCCCCAATCGCCCGTTGCCAGCCAGCTATCCGCCTGCGGCAATGCGGGAGAGCCGATGTAACCGAGCATGGGATTGCCACGGACCAGGATCTC
>JBBRVG010000009.1:0-62030 GCA_038247115.1 Enterobacterales bacterium
AGATGGGCATACCAGGCAAAGGTCATGAAGATGTTGCTGCACAGTAGCAGCAGGGAACTGGTAAGTATGGGGTTCATGGGGTACTCCGCGGCAAGGTCGACGCTTTATAGCCGATGTCGGGTCGCGAATAAAGCACCGCAGTACGGCAAGCCGTCATCCGGGCTCTGGATGCGAGGCCAGATACCTGCCGCACTGGGATGGCATGGCGGTCTTCGTGATCTGGCTGCGGCCAACTGCTAGTATGAGCGCCTTCGCGGGCGTCAAGGTGAATCGGGTGAATGCTTTATTGTTGCAGCAGCAGAGGGTCCAGCACCGTTGGTTGGTAGGGTTGGTACTGCTGCTGGTCGTGGTATTTGTGGCTAATTTATTGGTAGGTCCCGTCGCCTTGAGCCGGTTGCTGGCCGGTGATGCGCTGTCACCCCTGCAGCAGCAGGTCTTGTTGCAACTGCGCTTGCCCAGAGCCTGCCTGGCGATGCTGCTGGGGGCTGGCTTGGCGATGTCGGGCTGCGTGTTGCAGACTCTGCTGCAGAATCCGCTGGCCGAGCCGGGCCTTATCGGGGTATCCAGCGGCGCATCTCTGGCGGCGGTCATGATGCTGTTTCTGGCCCAGCGCCTGGGCCTGATACTGCCGCCATGGGGATTGTCGATTGCGGCGTTCGGCGGTGCCCTCCTGGTCACCAGTACCCTGTTGTTTCTGGCGCGCGGTGGGCGGTTGGATAATGTACGGCTGCTGCTGCTCGGGGTGGCAATTGGCATCTGCAGCAGTGCCATCACCACCTGGCTGCTCTACTTTGCCAACGATCAATCCCTGCGCGAGATGATGTTCTGGATGATGGGCAGCCTGGCCTATGGTCAGAGCCAACCCCTGTGGTGGTGGTTGCCCTATCTGGCGGTGATAGCCTGGCTGGTGCTGCGTCGCGATACCCTGACCCTGTTGCAGCTGGGAGATTATCAGGCTCAACTCATGGGGCTGGATCTGCGGCGCATCCGCTGGCAACTGGTGTTCGCGGTCTGTGTCTTGAGCGGCTTGGCGGTGGCGCTGGCTGGCTCGATTGGCTTTATTGGACTACTGATCCCGCACCTGATGCGGTTACTGGGGCGGGGCAGTGCCCGCTTTGTGCTGCTGGCCTCCATGCTATCGGGAGCTATCGCGCTGCTGCTGGCCGATCTGTTATCCCGTAATCTGCTGCCTAGTGGTGAGTTACCGGTCGGCATCATCACCGCCAGCCTCGGGGCTCCGCTGCTTATTTTCCTCCTGGTACGCCGTCATGTTTAATATCCGGGATCTCAGTGTTCGTGGTCGTTTGGCGCCGTTGAGTTGGCACTGCCCGCAACCCGGGCTGATCGCCTTGATTGGCCCCAATGGCAGTGGTAAATCCTCGCTGCTGCTGGCGCTGGCTAATCTGCTGCCCGCTGGCGGGCAGGTCCAATTGGGGCAGTGCTCCCTGCTGGATCTGGATATGCGCTCGGCGGCCCGAGTCCGCGCCATGTTGCCCCAGCGCCAAAGCTGCTTGCTGACGATCTCCTGCCTGGATGTGTTGCAGCTGGGAGCCAGTATGCTGGACGTGCCTAGCGCTCAGGTGCAGGCGGTGCTGGGTGAGCTGGTGACGCGGCTGGAGCTGGGTCATTTACTGGCACGGGATTTTAGTCAGTTATCTGGCGGTGAGCAGCAGCGGGTGCTGCTGGCCAAGACCTTGCTGCAGATCTGGCCGGATCTGAACCCTCACGGCCAACTATTACTGCTGGATGAACCGCTGGCGGGACTGGACTGGCATCATCAGTTACAACTGCTGACGCTGTTGCAGGAGCTGGTGGCGCGCGGTGTCATGGTGCTGTTCTCAGTTCATGACTTTAATCTGGCTTTGAGTCATGCCGATGGGGTTCTGTGTCTGCACGAGGGAAAATTGGTGGCCCAGGGGGGGATCGAGGTGCTGGACGAGGCGCTGCTGGCCCGCGTCTTTCAGATCCGCACCATACGGCTGAGTGACGGCAAGCACCAGTGTCTGGTGCCGATTACACTGAGTTCGGATACCGGCTCGGAAGAGAATGCGGGTGACCGCGTGGGTGAATCTGAATAGCGAGTGGTAACCGACGCTCCGGAGTCTTGTTGTGGAACCTGGCTCCGGAGCGTCGGGCGACTTAGCTCAGTCGGTTTAGCTCCGTCGGTTTAAGTTCAGTCGGCTGATCCGCTCGCGGGCTGCGCTATCCAGTTTGGCTAGAATGGTTTCAGTCTGCGCCCAGCCGATACAGGCATCGGTGATGCTCTGCCCGAAGGTCGCCGCACAACCATCCACCACATCCTGACGCCCTTCGGTGAGGAAACTTTCAATCATGACACCGGCGATGCCGGTACGACCACGGCGTAACTGATCGCAGACATCATCGGCAACATCCAGCTGACGGCGGTGATCCTTCTGGCTGTTGCCGTGGCTGAAATCGACCACCAGACGCTCGGCCAGACCCGCTTTGGCCAGATCGGCACAGGCGGCATCGACACTGGCGGTGTCATAGTTCGGACGGCGGCCACCGCGCAGTATCACATGACCAAAGGGGTTGCCGCTGGTGCGATAGATGGTCATCTTGCCGTCTTTATCCGGCGAATTGAAAATGTGGCTGTGCGCCGCAGCCCGTACCGCATCAATGGCAATGCGGATATTGCCATCGGTGCCATTCTTGAAGCCCACCGGGCAGGAGAGGGCCGAGGCCATTTCCCGATGCACCTGACTTTCGGTAGTCCGCGCGCCAATGGCGCCCCAACTGATGAGATCGGCAATATACTGCCCGGTCACCATATCCAGGAACTCGGTGGCCGTTGGAACACCCAGGCTGTTGATGTCATGCAACAGTTGGCGCGCCAGGGTCAGACCGGCATTGACGTTATAGGTGCCATCCAGATAGGGGTCATTGATGAGTCCCTTCCAGCCGACAATAGTCCGTGGTTTTTCAAAGTAGGCGCGCATGACGATGCACAGGCTGTCAGCATAATGCTGCCGCAGCGCCGCCAATTGCCGGGCATAGGCCAGTGCGGCCTCGGGATCATGCAGCGAACAGGGACCAATAATCACCAGCAAGCGCTGATCGCTGCCGGCCAGAATGGCTTCAATTTCCTGGCGGGCTTGCAGTATCTGCCGGCCGAGTTCTGGCGTCAGTGGTGAGTTGGCGGCAAGCTCCCGGGGCGTGATGAGGGCTTCGAGTTTCTGGGTTCTGAGTTCATCAGTAAGGATCGACATTCTAATTTCCTTGGCGGGTCACTGTGACCTTGCGAGCAGGTTGAATACCTTAATAGAAATGAACAAAGAAGGAAATGTTGCCGGAGGTTTAGCTTCCGGGCGGACTTTGCTAGCATCTAGCGTCCAGAAAAGTACTGCAACGAGGTGTCAGTTGGCTAAACCAGGCAATACCGGTCTTTATCGCGTTATCAAGGCGGCAGGTTATAGCGCCAAAGGGCTCTGTTCGGCGTGGCGCCACGAGGCGGCCTTTCGTCAAGAGTTGGTACTGATGCTGGTGCTGACCCCGCTGGCATTCCTGCTGGGGCAGGGCATTACCCAACAATTACTGATGTTGCTGGTGGCCTGGCTGGTGGTGATCGTCGAGGTGCTGAACTCCGGCATCGAAGCCGTGGTGGATCGCATAGGTCCTGAACATCACGAGCTATCTGGTCGCGCCAAGGATCTGGGCTCGGCAGCCGTGTTTTTATCCTTGGGATTGACCCTTGTGGTCTGGGGCACTGTCATCGGCAGTAACCTGTTCCATTGGTGGTAATTCCTCGTTCTGAGAGGGTAATAGTGCATAACCAAGCATTTAGGATCCGTGCTCGGCGGCGTGACTCTGTAGGGCGCCACGAGCCGCCCCGCTTGCCATCTCACTGATAAGCGAGAGGTTTATCACTCTTTCGGAAACTGCATATCGTTTTTCGGATAATGCGATTGACTTATAGGGTGAGGCGCTTACAATGCAAACAGCTTGAAAGTGTCCCCGCTTATTGTTCGATAACGAAGTCAATCCTTACGGAATGCCCTCGTTTAGGTTTAGTAAGTCAACACCTCTCAGCTTGTACCGCCTCATTTCAAGGCACAGTTATATTTGTTACTTAGGAAATTTATTATGTCTGACGTCCGCACTGGCAAGGTAAAATGGTTCAACGAGACTAAAGGTTTCGGCTTCATCGAGCAGGACCAAGGCCCGGATGTATTCGTACACTTCAGAGCAATCAACGCTCAAGGTTTTAAGACCCTGGCTGAAGGTCAACGCGTGCAGTTCAGCGTGACCCAAGGTCAAAAGGGCCCGCAAGCTGAGAACGTAACTATTCTGTAAGCTTGCAGGTGTTGGTGGTTTAGGCCACCAGCAAAAAGAAAAAGCGCCCACATGGGCGCTTTTGTTTTATGGGCTTTTTATCACCAGCCGTTTAGCAGACTCGCTTGTTTCCGCTCAAAAAATACCCTTCGCCAACATTTTTTTCACAAGCTATAATGCCGCCCCTCGTTTTCAGCCTCAGGCCCCGTGGTTATGCAGCAGCCAGATATTTCTCTTTTTTCCTATCCCAAATATTGGGCTGAGTGCCTGGGCCCGGCACCCTTTCTTCCTATGTCCCGTGCCGAGATGGATAAGCTAGGCTGGGATAGCTGCGACATCATCATCATCAGCGGGGATGCCTATGTGGATCACCCCAGCTTCGGCATGGCGGTGATAGGCCGCTTTCTCGAGGCGCAAGGGTTTCGGGTTGGCATCATTGCCCAACCGGACTGGAGCAGCAAAGAGCCGTTTATGGTGCTGGGCAAACCGAACCTGTTTTTCGGGGTCTCGGCGGGCAATATGGATTCGATGATCAACCGCTACACCTCGGATAAAAAGTTGCGGCATGACGATGCCTATACCCCCGGTAATGAGGGGGGCAAGCGTCCGGATCGGGCGGTACTGGTCTATTCCCAACGCTGCAAGGAGGCCTATAAAGAGGTGCCGGTGGTGATTGGCGGCATCGAGGCCTCGCTGCGACGGATTGCCCATTACGACTACTGGTCCGAAACCATTCGCCGCTCGGTGCTGTTTGATGCCAAGGCGGACCTGCTGGTGTTCGGCAATGCCGAGCGTCCGCTGGTCGAGATCGCCCATCGCTTCGCACGGGGGGAGACTGCTGCCCAGATGCAGGATATCCGGGGCACGGCAGTGATCCGCCGTGAGGCCCTGCCAGAGTGGCGCGGCGTGGATTCCACCCGCCTGGATAAGCTGGGCAAGATAGATCCGATCCTCAATCCCTATATGGAGGGAGCACCTTGTGCGCCGGAGCCGACTTCCGAGCCGGAGCCCAAGGCAATCCTGGTGCAACCGACGCGCCCCAAACCCTGGGAGCAGACCTACGTATTGCTGCCTTCCTATGAGAAGGTTAAAGCCGATAAGGTGTTGTATGCCCATACTTCCCGGGTATTGCATCAGGAGACCAATCCCGGCTGTGCCCGGGCCTTGATGCAAAAGCATGGCGACCGCTACCTGTGGGTGAACCCACCGGCGATCCCCCTGACCACCGAGGAGATGGATGGCGTCTTTGCCTTGCCCTACAAACGGGTACCGCACCCGGCTTATGGCAAGGCCAAGATCCCGGCTTATGAGATGATCAAGACCTCGGTCAACATCATGCGCGGTTGCTTTGGTGGCTGTACTTTCTGCTCGATCACCGAGCATGAGGGCCGCATCATCCAGAGTCGCTCCGAAGAGTCCATCCTGCGCGAAATCGAGGAGATCCGCGACAAGGTACCGGGCTTTACCGGGGTGATCTCCGACTTGGGTGGGCCGACCGCCAATATGTATCGGCTGCGCTGCAAGAGCCCGAAGGCGGAATCTACCTGCCGTCGCGCCTCCTGCGTCTACCCGACCATCTGTCACCATATGGACACCGACCACGCGCCGACCATCAGTCTGTATCGCAAGGCCCGGGATCTTAAAGGCATCAAGAAGATCCTGATTGCCTCCGGGGTGCGTTACGATCTGGCGGTGGAAGATCCTCGCTATATCAAGGAGCTGGTCAAGCATCATGTGGGCGGCTACCTGAAGATAGCTCCTGAGCACACCGAAGAGGGGCCGCTGGCGATGATGATGAAGCCGGGGATGGGCAGCTATCACCGCTTCAAAGAGTTGTTCGAGCAGTACTCTCGCGAGGCGGGCAAGCAGCAGTACCTGATCCCTTACTTCATCTCGGCCCATCCGGGCACTCGGGATGAGGACATGGTCAATCTGGCGCTGTGGCTCAAGGCCAATGACTTCAAACTGGATCAGGTGCAGAACTTCTACCCGTCCCCCCTGGCGACGGCAACCACCATGTATTACTCGGAAGTGGATCCGCTGCACAAGGTCACCTACAAATCAGAGGCCGTGTTTGTCGCCAAGGGCGAACGTCGCCGTCGTTTGCATAAGGCGATCCTGCGTTACCATGACCCGGCCGGTTGGCCGATGATACGCCAGGCGTTGCAGGAGATGGGGCTGAGTCGATTGATCGGCGTGGGGCCTCAGCATCTGGTGCCACCCGCAGGTCGGGACGAGCGAGTGACCGGCACCGGCAGTGGTGGGCGAGTGGCCTTGACCCGGCACACCGATATTGTCCGGCAGCGCCAGCCCCATTCCCAATCGCAGGGGGGTAAAACGCAGCTGGGCAAACCCCAGGGCAGTAGCGGTCGAAATGCTAGTTCATCGGGCACAGGTTATGCGGCCAAACCTGCAGCTACAGGCAGCAAGCCAGCCGCGGGTGCCGGGAAAAACCAGGCCTCTCACGGCAAAGCCGCTTCGCCCTCCAAGGGACAAGCTCAGGATCGCGGTCATGGCAAACCTGCCCGCAGCGAGGGACGCAAAGCGCCGCCCGGCGGCAAAGCAGGTCGCTAAGCGATGATCCACCTGGATAAATAGGAGACCTGGCTTGTGCCAGGTCTTTTTCATGTCTAACCTACGGCAAAACAAGTGTATTCAGGTGGAAACATGAGAGTCGGAGCTTGGCGTTGGTTGTGGTTATGTCTGGTCTGCTTGCCGCTGACGGCGCAGGAGAGCGATCCAGCGCTGGAGTTGGCAGATCTGATTGGAGGCAAAGCCCAATACCAGCAGCTCAGCCATCAGGTACTGGGCGATATGATCCGCAAGCAACCGGCCATGGCTCGCTATCAGGGTGTTGTCCAGCGCTGGGCCAAAGAGTATCTGACTTGGCAGCGGATGCGCGCCGAGCTGGCTCAGACCTACCACAGTCACTTCAGTGGCCCGGAAATCCGGGACATGGTGCTGTTCTTCCGCACCCCGAGTGGGCAGAAGTACGTTCGTTATACGCCGCTCCTTCGCGAGGAGATGATCCGTATCGGTCAACGCCTGGCACGGGAACAGCAGCCTCGACTGATCCAGATGCTGCGTGATGCGGGCGCCAAGGTCGAGGTTCAACAGGCGACCCGACCTCCGGTTTCCAGCCAATAGTCTTCACCGCTCAACTGCTTGGCCGCTTTTTTGGCTTGGGTCAGTTGTTCACTGAGTTGTGCCGCCGTGACTCCGCATCCGGGTTGCCAGCCGACCAGGCCAATCGCCAGCTCCAGCAGCGGAAAAAATCGGGGCTGGCCATCACGATCCAGACTCTGGATGCCGCCGGCACGCCAATCCTCATCCCGATAATAATGTTGCCGCACTTGCCGGAGTTCGGCCTGCATCGCCACTATGTGCTGCTCCCACCCCGAGTGGCGCAATAGCAGAATAAAGTCGTCACCTCCCAGATGGCCGATAAAGTTATGCCGTTGGCCGAGGTGTTTGCGCAGCAAGGTGGCAACCAGGGTAATGAGCTGATCGCCCCGATCATAGCCATAGACATCGTTATAGGGTTTGAAGAAGTTCAGATCACAGTAGGCCAGATGGAAGCGCTCCTGCATCACAATTGCCCGCTCCAGTGCCTGCTGAATGGGCACATTCCCCGGCAGCAGGGTCAGGGGATTGGCATGCCGGGCCATCTGCAGCTGGTAATGGGTCAGCCGCCGCATCAGCTCGCGAATGCTGCCCATGCCCAGATAGCGGCCCTCCTCGCAGATGATGAACCAGGCATCCATCTCGTCACTGTTGTGTTCAATCAGATGCTGGCTGACTTGCAATAAATCCAGACCGGCATCGACCTGGATTGGATGGTGATCCATCAGGCTGCGTACCGGACGCTTGGCATACAGCGAATGGCCAAACCGCTCGGCAAAATGGGCGAGCAGACGATTACGGCGAATGATGCCGATGGCCTTACCCTGAGGGGTGATCACGGGTAGACAATGCAGTTGTTCATCCTGATGAAACAGCTCGAACACCTCCTGGCAGGGCCGCTCCGGCGTGAGGGTGGGCATGGGGTGTACCAGTTCGCGCATCGGCGTTTGCTGCTCATGGCCTGTCACAGCAGTGAGCGTCGGTGGCCAGGATACGGCTGCGGGCACAGGTTGCGGCCGTCCCAGCAGATAGCCTTGATAGTAGCGAATGCCCAGTTGCTGCAGTGCGTGCCACTCCTGGGGCGTCTCGACGCCTTCCACGATAAATGCGGTATTCAACTGGTTGGCCAGCTCCAGCAGACTGGCGATAAACTGCCGTCGTACCGGATCTTCTTGCAGACTCTGGATGAAGTAGCGATCCAGCTTGACGAATTCCGGTGTTAAATCCAGCCAGCGCCGCAGGCCGGAAAAGGCAGCCCCCAGATCATCCAGCGCCAGGGCAATCCCTGCCTCGCGCAACGAATCGGCAATGCTGCGCAGGCTATCCACATCATTCTGGTATTGTTCCGTCAGCTCTATGACCAGCCGTTCGCTGGCCAAACCATGGTATTCCAGCTGACCCGCCAGTTTCGTCACATCCAGGGCCAGAACAGCAGCTGCGGACAGATTGACAAACAGGCGGCCCTCTAACTGCAGGGCCATGAACTGGCTGATGGCTCGATCCAGACATAACTGTTCCAGCTCGACACTGCGCTGGCAGGCTTTTGCCAGATTAAACAAGGCGGCCGCACTGTAATAAGGACTATGTTCTGGTCCCCGGCTTAACGCCTCATGACCGAGAACTGTATGTTGGTGGGCATCGATGATCGGTTGGAACAGGGTGTGAATGTCGGCATTGGCCAGGATGGAATCCAGAGTTGGCATAGAAGGCGGCAACAGGTGAGTGCAAGTATCTCTGGACGCTAAAAGTTCTGGATGACAGCAAGATGACAAGACACTCAATACGGCTTGCCCATTGATCCAAAACAAATTTTTAGGGACTGGTTATCGAAGCGCCATGAGGATGCAGGGGATTGAAGGTGGGATCAGAGGAGTGACGGTCAGGGGATTCGGCAAGCCCCAAGGTCTGGCATCAAGGGCCTTTGCGCACGGCAAGTCCGGGTTTGATGCCAAGCCTTGGCAAACAAGAGGCTTATTACCAGGAGAGCGTTCTGACATTCCCGGTAAATAACGCTGCTTCGGTCAGGTCCGGATTACTAATTTTAACGCCTGGAATGAGATCGGCTTCATTCACAGCATAATGTTTCATACAGGATGGGCAGGCATAGACAGTACCGCCGTTTTTAATAATTTCCTGAATCATCTGTTGCTGGGCGGTAAATTTTTGGGTGTTTTTTGCGGAAGCCATTAATACACCCTTATCATTGAGGAATACCACCAATGGATGCCCTTTTATCAGTTGGTTTTTACCAAAACCAATCGCCATCGTCGCCCTATGGCTCTCATTCGATGTCAGATTAATAAAGAGTGGATCTTTGTTGAGTTCAACCGCGCTGTTGGCGCACAAGCTAAATAACAGCGTCGCAATGAACAGGATATTATTTCTGATCGTCATAACAGGTTCCTTCAGTGTGATAATCAATATCTGTCAGCAAATTAACAGGCTAGTCAAGTCTAGTCCGTATGCCGGTTTTTATTCCGGGCACTTTATATAAATGTGATATAAGTTGCAGTTCAGGATGATGTTATCTCTGTGTCTATGATTTGGTTGGTTGTTTTTATTTTGTCTTCCGTGATTTTATATTAGCGCCACTTACTTAAATCAATAGATGGAATATGTTGGGCACGGAGATTAATTATAATGGCAAGTGGTGTTGCCCTTGTGTGTTGAATTATTTTTAGATTGTTCGATGCATTATTTATTTGGCAAGGTTGTTCGGTATTTAAATATTTATTGTTCGTTGTGTGGTTTATGGCTAATCCATATATTTGGATCAAAAAAAACCGGTTTACAGGGCGTAAACCGGTTGAGCAAAACATGAAGGGGTAAATCTGTTACTCAAGTGGCACAACAAAGTGGTATGACATGTCGCCGTCGCAGGGCGAGCTATAACAAAACAGTCAGGCTTTCGCTCAGCAATTGAATTGCGATTTCAATCGAACCGCCGATGGCAATGCCGACGACCCAGACGGTGGCTAATCCCCAGTTGTTATCATCATGGGTGATATTCATAGGTGCTCTCCTCAACATTATTCTGTTTAATATTTAGCTAGGCACAGGTTGTCATTCCTATATGACACCATCATCACCCCTGGTCGTCTGGATGCAAAATCAGATTTGTTCGAAGCTTGTTTGCAATCCTGCTTAGCACATATATACAAATGGCATACCAACTTGACTGATAGGCGCCAAATTTTTACCAAGCCTCTGTTTATAGGGGCTTGCGGGGGCCGATTCCGGGAGTCCGGGTTGGCAGTGCGGCATCAAATCAGCGATTTGCACTAGTTTGGTGAACAACAATGACGCGTTTGAGACACAGTGCCGCCGCTCTATCCCGCTGATAGCCGTTACCAGGGTAGCTTGTAGCCGTTGGCCGAGAGCTTACCGTTGACCATGCGCAGGCGGGTATTGAGATGACCCTGGCTATTGCGGGCGATGAAGCCAGCCTGCTGCATGCTGAGCAACAGCTGTTCGTCTTCGACAAACAGCGGCGCCAGTGCCTGATCGGCTTCGACACTCAAGGCTCCCTGCAACAGGGAGCGGAATGAAGCGAGACCGTTGAGTTGCGCCATGTCGAAGGGGCGGGAGGTGACCTCGCCATCGGCCTGAAAGTGCCCTTGCTGCAGTCGCAACGTGAAGGGCTCCAGATGCAGATGAAAACCGGAGCGAGTCACCTGATTCAGGGCCGCAAGCCAGGAGGGCTTATCGCTAAAATTGGTGGCGGCACTCATCACCAGCGACTTGTAGCCCTGTTGATCAATGCCGGATAAGCCCACGCCGAAGGAGAGATCTTCGAGCTCATGACGGGAAGCATGGTGGTTGATGCCGAGCAGGGCGATTTTTCCTTGCCAGTGCATGTCGACCAGCGAGAGCAGCCCCTGGCGATTTTCTTTGACGCTACCCTTGAGGGTGGCTGCAGTCAGATCCAGTGGGGGTTGTTCCCCTGCACGATAGCGGGCTTCGGCGGCCTGGAGGTTCACTTCGGGAATTAACCAGAAGTCATGGGAGGCTTGTAGTGTGAGGTGGCCCTGCACGCCATGAAGAGCCAGCTCGTCGTCACCGAGCGTCAGATTGAGACCGTTCAGCAGCCACTGCAGCTGTATGCCCTCATCGGCTTGTTGCGTCATGGTCAGCGATAGCGGATCCAGGTGTATGCGACTGTTGCTGAGTTGCAAGGTGCCGCCATCGGCATCCAGTTGCGAGGTAACCTGGTCACTCCAGCCGCGTACCTGCCAGCGCAGTGTGGGTTCGCCGATCTGCAACTGGCCGTTTTCCAGCAGGTTAGCCAGCGTGCCCCGGTTGCTGACCAGTCGCCCTTCACTACGGGCATAACCGGGTAGCATCCAGCTATCGATGCGAATATAGAGCTCTAGCGGCCCCATATTGGCCAACTGCCGGCTGAGACCCGCCTGGGACGGCAGGCCAAGAGCTCCGAGTAAGCTGACCGGATCGACCAGACTCAGGTGCAGTTCGCCGCTGTGCCGGAACAACCCCTGGTCATAGCTGAACCAGGTGGCCCCCATACCCGGCGTCTGATTCAGCTGCTCGAGCCAGGCCTGGCGTTGTGCTTCATAGCGGGAGCCAGTTTGGAGGGTAAATGCCACGAACAAGACCAACAACAGGCTGACAGCAACAATAAAGGGCCAATAGTGTTTGATGGTTCGCATAGCATCCTTGCCAGAGAAATGACCCGGTACAGTCCGAGTCTGTGGCGCTAGGATGCGGCGTTTTTATGACAGTTTGATGAAATCTGACTCAAATGGTGCAGATGGGCTGATCTGGGGCTCGGCGTCACTCGCGGATCTTGAGCCCCATGACGGAGCAGCTTACTCCTCCTGCTCTTGACTCATGTCGTCCAGAGTGAGGGAAAAGCTGGGCATAAAGGTATCCAGAAAATAACCCATGGTCGGGGTCATGCGTTGCTCCAGCATTTTTTCCAGTCGTCGTTTGGCGACTTCGAACTCGTGGTTACCGGCCGCCAGTTCCTCGAGGCACTTGCTATAGGCACACAGGGTATCGGCAGCCTTCACCAGCGTGTATTGGCGCGGGTCCTGTTGCTCCGAATCCAGCAAGGGGCGGAAATCATCGATGAATTCAGCGGGCAACATGCTGAGCAAACGTTGCTCGGCCAGCGTCTCAATCTTCTTGTACTCGGCCGCAATCGCCGGATTGTGGTACTTGATGGGGGTGGGCAGATCGCCGGTCAAGATCTCGGTGGCATCGTGATACAAGGCCAGTACCGCGATGCGATCCGGATTGAGCTGGCCACCAAACTTGCGATTTTCAATCAACGCCAGCGCATGGGCCACCATGGAAACTTGCAGGCTGTGCTCACTGATGTTTTCGGGTTGCACGCTGCGCATCAAAGGCCAACGGTAAATCAGCCGCATCCGGGAGAGTTGGGCAAAAAAATGACTGGAAACAGGCATCAAGGCTCCTGAGAACTGGATGGTGGTTATGGGGATCCTGGCGCCACCAACGGCGATTACTCGACCAGAACCCAGCCTTCTGGGCCATCGGCGATGATCACTTGCTGGGTCTTGCGCTGGCTGCCGACCACGGGCAACTTGGTTTCGACCTGAATGGTGCAGGCATAGGCACCATCTTTTTTATCGCAACCGAGCTTATTGACGGCCACGACTTCAATCTTGCCTTTTTCGCCCAGCACCAGGCTCGTAACCTGATTGGCCTGGACCAGGCTCTTTTCCACAGCCGCTTTCAGATCGGCCTCGCTGGGTTCACCACAGGCGGTTAACAATAGAGCGCAACAGGGGAGGAGTAGAAGGCGTTGATAGGACATGAATTTCTCGGCATGGAAGGCTGTGGCGCCACAGTATCATCTGCAGCGGGCAAAAAAAACCGGGGCCAGCAAATCGCTCGCCCCGGTTGTTTTGTCGCTGCCTACTGATGGTAGGTCTTGAGGAAGCGGGCCAGACGGCCGATGGCATCTTGCAATATCTCTTCCTGGGGCAAGAATACCAGCCGGAAATGGTCGGGGGAGGGCCAGTTAAAACCAGTACCCTGGACCACGAGCAGCTTCTCTTGTTGCAACAGATCAAACACCAGCTTCTGGTCATCCTTGATCGGGTAGACCTTGGGATCCAGCCGCGGGAACATGTAGAGCGCGCCCTTGGGTTTGACGCAGGAGACGCCGGGGATCTGGTTGATCAGCTCCCAGGCCAGGTCGCGCTGCTTACGCAGGCGACCGCCCGGCAGGATCAATTCATTGATGCTCTGGTAGCCGCCCAGTGCCGTCTGGATAGCAAATTGCATCGGTACGTTGGCACATAAGCGCATCGAAGCCAGCATCTCCAGGCCATCGATATAGCCACGGGCATGTTGCTTCGGCCCGCTGACCAACATCCAGCCTTGACGGAAACCACAGGCTCTATAGGCCTTGGACAAGCCGTTGAAGGTCACCACCAGCACATCGTCACACAGGGTACAGATACTGTGATGGGCTATGTCGTCATAGATGATCTTGTCGTAGATCTCATCGGCGAAAATGATGAGCTTGTTCTGGCGTGCAACCTCAATCACTTCCAACAGGAACTCGGTGCTGTACACGGCGCCGGTCGGATTGTTGGGGTTGATGAGGACTATACCCCGGGTCTTGGGGGTGATCTTCTTCTTGATATCGTCGATATCCGGATACCAGTCGGCCTGTTCGTCGCACATATAGTGCACAGGGTGACCGCCGGAGAGGGTGACGGCGGCGGTCCACAAGGGGTAATCCGGGGCTGGAACCAGCATCTCGTCGCCATTGTTCAGCAAGGCCTGCATCGCCATGACGATCAGTTCGGAGGCGCCATTGCCGATGTAGATATCGTCCACATCGGCCTTGCGCAGCCCTTTTTGCTGATAGTGCTGGGCAATCGCCTTGCGGGCGGCGAAGAGTCCCTTGGAATCACAGTACCCCTGGCCTTGAGCGATGTTGACGATCACATCCTTGATGACCTCTTCCGGGGCATCAAAACCAAAGGGGGCTGGATTACCGATGTTGAGTTTCAGAATGCGGTGCCCTTCGTCTTCCAGACGGCGAGCTTCTTTATGCACTGGGCCGCGAATGTCGTAACAGACATTGTCCAGTTTGTGTGCTTTATCAATCGAATACATCTGTGCCTCTGCAATACCGGAGGAGACATACTCCAATCGTCTCCAAGGGCATCTATTCTTCCCCCTCATGGCCTGTGTGACAACCAGGGATCCGGATATTTTTTTCAGTGTGAGTGGCGACTAAATTGTGCTTATGACAAATATATGACTACATATTATTGTGTAACTAGATGCATGTGCTGTAACAGCAATTCAGGTCCGTGACCTGTACTGACAGGGAGCCAAGCCTTGGCGGGATCCTCTATTGCTGAAATGGTGCAAATGCCGGGACTGGATCGGACCCAAGGCCCTACTCTTGGGGCAAAAATGGTCGTTCATGGCGTCTGAGTGATTGTGTCAGGGCGCTGGATGGGCGCTCAGCATCCAGGTCGCGGGGCAGAAGCGGCACTATGCCGTGCTCAGGGGATGGCGCGAGGGAAGCGCGGCTCTCCACAGCAATACGAGTGGAGAGCCGGATTATTGCGGCTTTTAATCGGTGATCTGCAGCGGCTGTTCGCGGTAAATCTGCTCCAGCACGGCACGTTCGAACTTGTAATGGGGTGAGGCGATGCGGTGAGCCTTCAAGGCCTGCCGTACCTTGGGCGGAAATGTCAGGCCGTTGACCATGACCACGAAGGCTTTGCGTTGCCCGGAGGCTGTGGTCATAAAGCCGGCCAGATTGGAGACATTCTGCAGGGTACCGGTTTTGGCGGTCACATTTTTCACCAGCGGTGGCATCTGCACGCTGCCGCGCGAGCCCAGAGTTCCGCTCATTCCGGCGACCGGCAACTTCTCGATGAGTTGCAACTGCTCATTGTTGCGGGCGATGAAATCCAGCACCTCCAGCATCTGGCTGGCTTTGATCAGGTTGTGGGCCGAGAGTCCGGAGCCATCGGCCAGCAGCGCCGAGCCCAGATCGATCCCGGCTTTGGTGCGCAGAATTTCGCGGATGGCATCGGCACCGCTGGCGTAGCTGGCCGGGCGTTTGAAATAGAGATGCCCCAAGGCACGGGCGATGCTGTCGGCAATCAGGTTGTCCGATTTTTTCAGCATCCGGTCCAGCAATTTACCCAGCGGCGCGGAAGGGACATGGGCCAGCTCGACCAGATTGGGTGGCGTCTTGCGCACCGAATGCACTGTGCCACTGACGGTCAGCCCTGCTCGTTTGGCGGCCCAGTCGGTAATGCTGATGCCCCAGACCGTCGGATCCTGCACCGCAAAGGAGAGGGGCCAGGGTTTGTTTTTTTGCGCCGGAATACAACCGGTCAGATGGTAGTTGTTGCCGGAGTCGAGATTGACCTCCAGCTCGCAGCCCGAGTAGTAGTCATTGAGCGTCACTACTTGAGCTTCACTGGTGATGGTGATGGGTTGGCCGGTTTTGATCAGGGGTTGGGCAATTTGACCAACCTGATCGGCCTGCAATTGGGCATAGACACAGTTGCGATCTATGATGACCGCCGAGGCTGGAGCCGTGAAGCACACCGGCAGATCATTCCACGACCAGCCATTGCCACGGTCATAACCGGCGTAGTTGCTGACATCGAGCAGAATATCGCCATTGATTTGGGTCACTCCCTGCTGGCGGACATAGGCCAGCAAGTTGATCAGCGCCTGACGGGTCAGATCCGGGGCTCCGTTAAATTCCAGTACCAGATTGCCTTGCAGCACACCGCCATTGGCCTTGGCTTGCGCCATGGCGCCATTTTCTGCCAGCAGACGCGTCTTGAATTGCCAATCCAGCCCTAGATAGAGCGCTGCCGCCGTGGCAGTCAGCACTTTTTGCGTCGAAGCGGGGATCATAAAGGCATCTGTATGGACCCCCTGGATCGAGGCTTGTCCGGGAGTCTTGTAGGCCACTGCAACCCGGGCACCTTCAGGGACCGGAATTGCCGCTTGAGCGGACAGGGCGCCGAACAGGCTTGCCGCCAACAGGGCAGGGCGCAGGAATGACATCAACAACTTCATGGTAGAACCTCGGTTACAGGGCGTAAGCAGTACGAAAGCGGCCCTGATAATCAAAAATTTTCTCGGTAATGCGCCAGACATGCCCCTGCTTGCGGGCTATGACGAAATCTGGATGGCGCAACAGCGGCTCGGCTTCGAGTACGCTGGCGAGAGTCTGGAGTTGGGGTTGTAACCCCGGCGCGCGCCAATGGCGTGCAATCAACTGCTGGTTCAGCCGTTGCAGGCTGCCCGCACTATCAAAACTGAAACGTTCACTGAGCTCGGCACCATCTTCATCGTGATAGGTCACCAGCAGTTGCTCACGGCCCTGTTTACGACTGGCTTGCAAACTCATGCCCGCACAACGGATCACTTTGGCGTCCTTGAGCGCCAACGCCGCCTTGAGCTGATCATCGGCATCGTGCAGTAAGGCATCGCAGCTGTGGCAGCGTCGGGCGGCTATATCGTTGGCTGCACCACAGTGGCCGCAAATTTTAGCCCGGAAACGATAATCGCAAAATTCTCGATGTCCACCTTCATCTTCAAAAAAACCGTGACATTGACGGCCAAAGTGCTCTATGACCTCACCATTGGTGCCCAAACGGCCCCAAAACTGATTGGCAAAGCCACAGGCCGGACAAAGCACCTGCACCGGAACCGTATCCGCTGCCGGTTTAGGCTCGCCAATTTCCGGGGCAAACAAGTCATAGGCATTGCCGGCGTAATCCAGGATCAGGCACTCCTGTTTCTGCTCGGCCAGCCTTAATCCACGGCCGATGATCTGCTGATACAAGGAGAGGGATTCGGTGGGCCGCAGCACGACGATGAGATCGACATGGGGGGCATCAAACCCCGTGGTTAGCACCGCCACATTCACCAGAAATTTGAGCGTTCGTGCCTTGAAGGCGTCGATCAGCCGATCCCGCTCCGGTAACGGGGTTTCACCTGTGATGAGGGCGGCAGTGCCATCCGGCAGCAAGCCGGTGACTTCTCGGGCGTGCTCGACCGTGGCGGCAAAGATCATGACGCCTTGACGATCCTGCGCGTATTCGATGATCTGGCGAACAATATGCGGCGTGACCCGGGTCTGACGTTTGAGCTCACGTTCGATATCGGCATCGCTGAACAGACCGTTCTCCCGGGGCAATAATCGGCTGAAGTCATAGTGGACGGCGGGTGCATCTATGAGTCGGGGCGGGGTCAGATAGCCCTGTTTGATCATCTGCCGCAGTGGCAGTTCGAAGATGCAATCGGCAAAGAATCGTGGCTCCGTGGTCCGGACCATGCCGCGGTAGTGGTAGTTGTAGATGTAGCCCAGCCCGAGTCGATAGGGGGTAGCGGTGAGACCGAGGATCTTCAGTGCCGGATTGTGGCTTTTGAGATGGCCGATCAGCTGATGGTACTGACTGTCCTCTTCCTCTCCCACCCGGTGACATTCGTCGATGATCACCAAGGATACGGGTTCGCTAAAGCGTGGCAGATTGCGGGCGACCGACTGGATGGAGCCGAAGACCACGCGACGCAGGTTTTCCTTCTGTCCTAATCCGGCGGAGAAGAGATCGGCCTGTAATCCCTCCTGCAGGCCCAGCGCCTGATATTTGCCATGATTTTGTGCCACCAACTCTTTGACGTGAGCCAGCACCAGCACTCGGCCTTTGGCCTTGCGGGCCAATTCGGCGATGACCAGACTCTTGCCCGCTCCGGTGGGCAGCACCAGCACGGCGGGTTCGCTGCGGCGCCGAAAATACTGGATCACGGCATCCACGGCTTGCTGCTGATAGGGTCTGAGCTGGTACATGGTCTGTTCCGTACAGGCTTCGAAAACAGCGAAAGAGGGGCATTATAGGGGGCCGGGATCGCGGTGCAACTGATCCGACATCACAACTGATGGGGAATCATGTATCATTTGGCTCGATTTTCCAAAACCGACTGACTAGAGAACCGACCATGATCATTACCCCCAAGGTACGTGGCTTTATCTGCACCACCACTCATCCGGCCGGCTGTGAAGCCAATGTTCGCCAACAGATCGCCTATATCAAGAGCAAAGGCAAACTGGAACAGGGTCCCAAGCGCGTGCTGGTGATCGGCGCCTCTACCGGCTATGGCCTGTCATCACGCATCGCCGCGGCGTTTGGCTCCGATGCCGCAACCATAGGTGTGTTCTTCGAAAAGCCGGGTACCGACAAGAAGACCGGCAGTGCGGGTTGGTACAACTCAGCCGCGTTCGACAAGGCGGCGAAAGAAGCCGGTCTGTATGCCAAGAGCGTCAACGGCGATGCTTTCTCTCATGCCTGCCGCGATCAGGTCATAGAGCTGATTAAGCAGGATCTGGGGCAAATCGATCTGGTGGTCTATTCACTGGCCTCGCCGGTGCGCAAGCTGCCGGATACCGGCGAAGTGATCCGCTCGGCGCTGAAGCCGATTGGCGAGGTCTACAAGACCACGGCTATCGATACTAATAAAGATGTCATCGTCGAGGCCGAAGTCGAGCCCGCGACAGACGAAGAGATCGCCAGCACCATCAAGGTGATGGGTGGCGAAGATTGGGAGCTGTGGATCAATGCTCTGGAAACGGCCGGCGTGCTGGCCGATGGCGCCAAGAGCGTGGCCTATAGCTACATCGGTACCGATCTGACCTGGCCGATCTACTGGCATGGCACCCTGGGCCGCGCCAAGGAAGATCTGGACCGCGCCAGCGCGGCCATCAGCGCTAAGCTGGCCAGCCATGGTGGCAGTGCTTATGTGGGCGTGCTCAAGTCAGTGGTCACTCAGGCTTCGGCCGCCATTCCGGTGATGCCGCTCTATATTTCCATGTCGTTCCAGATCATGAAGCAGATGGGCCTGCACGAAGGTTGCCTGGAGCAGATCCAGCGTCTGTTCTGGACTCGCCTCTACTCAGGCGAGCCGATCCCGACCGATGATAAGGGTCGCATCCGCATGGATGACTGGGAGCTGCGTGATGATGTGCAACAAGCCTGTCGCGATCTGTGGCCGCAAATCACCAGCGAGAATCTGTCCCAATTGACCGATTACCAAGGCTACAAGGATGAGTTCCTCAAGCTGTTCGGCTTCGGCTGGGCGGGAGTGGACTACGACGCTGACGTCGCCACCGAGGTCAACTTCGATGTGATCGAGCTGGCATAAGCGGATCGCACCGCTTAGTTGCTGATGACTCGAAACAACGCCCTCCATTGGAGGGCGTTGTTTTTTTTATGTCTTTTAAACTGCAGATTTGGCGATACGCCGCGAGCGGATTGACTCGACTGACTCACTGGCTAACGAGCCGGTTCAGATCACCACAGGTCGACCGTGAGTTGGATGCAACCACAACTCAGGACCCACGCCGTAGAGCTGATGCAGGTTGCGGGCTGTCAAGGTGCTTGCCGGGGCGCCGTCGGCCACTATCTTGCCCTCTTGCATCAGTAGCAGTCGATCCGCGTAACGACTGGCCAGATTCAGGTCATGGAGCACGATCAGCACCGAGTGACCCGCCCGGGCCTGGGCCTGTGCCAATTGCAGGGTCTGATGCTGGTGGCCCGGATCCAGTGCCGAGGTGGGTTCATCCAGCAGCAGTAATCCGGGTTGGTCAGGGTCCAGTTGCGCCAACACCCGAGCAAAATGCACCCGCTGCTTTTCGCCGCCGGACAACTGCTGGTAGGGCGCATCCCGCAAGGACCAGACATCCAGTGACTGCATGCTGCTCTGGATGCGACCTAGATTCTCGTCGCGGCTACAACTCCAGGGGTAGCGCCCTAACTCGACCACCTCACGCGCGCGAAAATCAAAACCCAGCATCGAACTTTGAGGCAGTACCACCATCCTGCGTGCCAATGCATGGGCGTGCCAGTGCTGCCGAGGCTGGTCAAACAGCCGGATCTCGCCTTGATAGGGGATGTCATGACAGATGGTCCGTAACAGGGTGGATTTGCCACAGCCATTGGGTCCCAGCAGGACGGTCAATGCACCGGACTCCAGCTCCAGTGAAAGATCATCAAATAGCGGACGGCGTCCTAACTGCACCTGAAGATTGACAATCGACAGGGGTTTCATCCTCGCGCCTCCTGACGTTGCTTGAGTAGCCAGAGGAAAAATGGCGCACCGAGCAGGGCTGTGATGAGACCAACCGGAATTTCAGCGGGAGGGACCAGACTGCGCGCCAGCAGATCGGCCAGCAACAGCAAGAGGGCTCCTCCCAGTGCGCTCAGTGGCAGCAAGCGCCGGTAATCTGGCCCTGTGATCATCCGTATCAAATGCGGAACCATGAGCCCGACAAACCCGATCATACCGGCGGCTGCCACGGCAATGCCGACGCCGAGAGCACACGCCAGAATGGCGCGCCGTTTCAGTTGTTCCACCGCCACGCCCAGATGCCGGGCTTCAGATTCCCCTAACAGCAAGGCATTCAGAGCCCTGGCCTGATGCTGGCTCCAGCCCCAGAGCAGGAGAGTGGCCAGCAGGGACAGCGTGACCCGAGGCCAGCTGGCGCCCGCGAGGGAACCCATCTGCCACAAGGAGAGATCCCGCAGTTGTTCATCATCGGCGACATAGTTAAGCAATCCGAGTACGGAGAAGGCGATGGCACCCACGGCGACACCGGCCAATAGCATCATGGCCATCGATGTGCCATAGGCGGTATGGCCCAACCGGTAAACCAGCAAGGTGGTGAGCAGGCCGCCGACAAATGCCAGTAGTGTGGTCGAGCCCAGGGTAAACCATGGAATGGCCAGCTGCGGTAGCAACACGATAGCCAGTCCAGCGCCCAGTGCCGCACCACCACTGACGCCAATAATGCCCGGGTCTGCCAGTGGATTGCGGAATAACCCCTGCAAGATGGCACCCGTGAGAGCTAGCAGGGCACCTACCGCAATCGCCATCAGGCTACGGGGCAAACGAATTTGCCAAATAACCAGTTGGTGGGTGGGATCGCCCAGTCCCCGCAATGCACTCCAGGTATCGCCCAGGGTCAATGGGAGTGCCCCAGTCGTCAATGACAGCATGGCCATCGCAAGCAGGGGCGAGATCAGAAGCGCCAGGGCCGCGCCGGTACCAAGACGCATGACTCAGTGGGTCTCCGCGGTGGTTTCTGCCTTGACCAGTACCTGTTGCAAGCGAGTTGCTGCATTTACTGTGCTGAGGTTCATGCCGCCGATCAAGGCTTGGCCAGGAACAGGATAGACGGGCAGGTTCTGTAACTGAGGGTGATCCTTGATGTGCGCAAAGGCGTGCTGCAGTAGTTGAGGGTCTTGCTGCAGACTCCGGGTGCTGACCAACAGAGCATCAGGCTTCATGGCTAACAGGGATTCCAGGTTTAACAATTGATAATTGGAGAGCTCGGCGGCCGGATTCATGCCGCCAGCCAATTCGATGAGGGTCGATGCTGGGGTGTTGCCACCGGCTACCATGGCTGGCCGTCCTGGGTGGATCATCAGGTAGAGCAAGCGGGGGCGCTGTTTCAGCTGTCCAGCTTGCTGGTGCAATGCCGTCACCTGCTGCTCCACCTGTTGGGATAACTGTTTTGCCGCCACAGGTTGATCGAGCAGAGTGCCCAGGTGTTGGATGTTCTGCTGCAAGGTCGCGACGTCAGCACGGGATGAGAGTTTATCGATACGAACGCCCGCTTGTTGCAGTTGTTGCAGGGTATGGTCGGGCCCCATTTCATCACTGCCAACCAGTACGGTCGGCTGGAGTGCGAGGATCCCTTCACTTGCCAATTGCCGGTGATAGCCGACATTGGGAAGGGTGAGACCTTGGGGCAGACGGGAAGTACTGTCGGTGGCGACCAGCTGCTTGCTGCCATTCAGAGCGATGATCAGCTCACTGATACCGGCACCGGCACTGACAATCCGCTCGGCAGCCAGTAACGGAGGGCTGAACAGTGCGCTGCTCAATAGCGCGCTGCTAACAAAGCACAGACTTTTCATGCTCTTCATGGGGTACATCTCCAGTGAGTGAGGTCGGGTCGATTGACAATAAGGGGGCTGAATGTTCGGTTATGGGGTGAGCGGATGCCATGAGCTGAAATCGAACCAGCATGATTTAGCTCAGTTTGAACCGTACAGGTACCAGTGCTTTGCTGGTCCCTGTGACCCCGGTCGGGGGAATGAATTTCCATTCCTGAACTGCTGCGATGGCGGCTTTGTCGAGTACGGCAAAGCCGGAACTTTTATGGAGTGAAATTGCGACTACCTCGCCCTGGGGGTTGATCTCGACCACGAGTCGCGTGGTCCCTTCTTGGCCCAACCGCACCGCCAATCTGGGGTAGGGTGGTTGAGTTGGTGTCCCTCGGTATCGCGCTGGATAGTAGGGGTCTAGAGCCAGTTGCTGGCGAGCCGTGGGTAACGGTTGCGATCTTGCTTGTGCGCGAGGCGCTGCTACGACGCGGGTCGATTGGGTGGCAGGCTGCGACGCTGGGCGTGCGGTATAAACCGAAGTCGTCGCCCGATCCTTATGGGACATGGCCGTTACACCTTTTACAGGGCGAGGCTGTGAAGTTTTTCTGGTCAGTGTTTTTAGGGGGGCTGGACGCAGATTTTTTGCCACAACAGTAGGCTTTGTCACTGGATTGGCAGTGTGCTGTATGGCTGTCGGAGTGGCCGCGGTGACATGTCGCACGCTGATCCGACTGTTCTGGACGACTGAGCCGGATTGGGCCTTGGCCTGAGTACCGGAATAGGTCACTAGCGAAAAGATGCCAACATGAATTGCCACCGAGATGACTCCGGAGATCCAGATCCTTGCTGTTGGCATCATGATGTTTTGCTCGTTCCATGCGGCATGGGTTCAACCCCGCTATCAGGGAAAATCGATGGTGCGACTATACAAAAGCCCTCAATAAAGATCAAACGCGAATTGTTTGCATTTAGATTTAGTCCGAATTATTCTGGCCCAAGTTTCTGGGATGGTTATAAAGAAGGACTCAAAACGTGAACGATATGTCAAAAGTTGCCTTGGCGGTTTGCGCTGGCCTGATGGGAATGCAGGGCGCCGTTGCCGCAGAAGAAGTGGATGAACTCTCTACCGTCGTAGTGACTGCAACCCGTGATGAAAAGCCTGCCGATCAACAGCAACGTGCCGTGGCTGTCGTCACCAAGAAGGCGATCGAAGCTCGTCAACCGGACTCTGTTGTTGAATCACTCAAGTATGAAAACAACGTGGAAGTCGGAGGTGGCAGTCGTCCTGGCGCGCAGCAACCGATTGTTCGCGGTTTGAGTGGAAACCGCGTGTTGCAAGTTATTGACGGGGTTCGTCAGAACACCAACTCCGGGCACCGCGGTACCTATTTTGTTGATCCGGAGCTGGTCGAACAGGTCGAAGTGGTGAAGGGGCCCAGTAGTTCGTTGTGGGGAAGTGGTGCATTAGGGGGTGTCGTGGCCACCAATACCCGCAATGCGGATGATCTGCTCAAGCCGGGTCAGGAACTGGGTGGTTATGCCAAGCAGGGCTTCCACTCGGCGGATGACAAGTCGCTGACCAGTACGGCTTTGTATGGTCGAACCGGCGAAAAGGGTGACTGGTTGCTGAATGGTTATTACAACGACAGCAACAATATCCGCCTCGGGAATGGTGAAGATCTGCAACACTCAGCCGCCCGTCAGCAAGGGGTGATGGGAAAGTTTGGGTGGGAGCCGGATGATGCGCAGCGGATCCAGCTTTCCGTGCGTCATAGTGAGTCCAACCAGAATGCGCCAAGCAATCCCTCGGAGAACGTTAGCAGCTCGGTCCCGCTGGTCGATCAACAGACCCGTGATTTTAACTCGACACTGGATTATCGCCTGCGTCCAGATAACAACCCATTGCTGGATACCCGGGTGACAGCCTATGTCAACCAGACCCAATTTGATGAATATCGCATCGCCAAAGCTCAACAGGATGAGGTGAACTATCAGACTCTGGGTATGAATCTGAACAACCGCGCCGAGCTGGAATGGGCCTCTGTGTTGGCGGGTGCCGATATTTATGCAGACAAGACCGATGGCCAGCGGGAAGGGAGTAATCGTCCGATCCCGGCCGATGGTCGTGCCCGTGTGTGGGGTACCTTTGTTCAGGCCGACATTCCGTTGGCTCGGGACTGGACCCTGTCGCCAGGCGTGCGTTACGACCAGTTCCATACCGAAGATAAGCAGCAGGTGAACTCCGCTCGTACCGAAGACCATATTTCTCCGAGCGTTGGATTGTCCTGGGTGACCACCTCCTGGTTGACGCTGGGTGCCCGTTATGACGAGGCCTTCCGCGCTCCGATCAGTGAAGAGCTCTTTACCTCCGGCACCCACTTCTGCATGGGACCAACCATATGTAATACCTTCGAGCCCAATCCGGATCTGAAGGCCGAGACAGCCAAGAACAAGGAGCTCTCTGCCCGCTTTACCTTCAACGATGTGTTGACCCGGGATCGTCTGGGCTTGACGGCCAGCTGGTTCGACAACGATGTGGATAACTACATCGAGCAACAAGTGGTCAATGATTTCGCCAACATGATCTTCCAGACCCGCTACAACAATGTCTCCTCGGCACAACTCAAAGGCTACGAATTGGCAGCAGACTACAGTTGGCAACTGCTGAGCCTGCAACTGGCCTATGGCCAGACCCGCGGTCTTGATAAGAGCCAAGGCGATGGTTTGTCCGGTGTACCGGCTGACAAGCTGGTGTTCGGCATCAATCAGGGATTGCTGGCCGGTGATGTGGATGTTGGCGCTAAGGTTTCCCACTACGGCTCACAAAGCCATGTGCCGCAAGACAATGATGTGGCGAGCTATGACGGCTATACCCTGGTCGATCTGTCCATGCGCTGGCAGCCGCAAAGTGGCACTTGGCAAGATTGGCGAGTCAACCTGGCGCTGGATAACCTGACGGATCAGTACTATCTGCCAGCATTTAACCAGCTCTATTCTCCGGGACGTAACGGCAAGCTCTCGGTTGCTTACCAATTCTGATGAGGCGGGCCCCGGGTGACCGGGGCTCTAGCATGTTATGGATATTTCACAATTTGATGCCTCGATCCTGGGCCACATGACCCCGGATCCGCTGCAATTTGCCTTTGCTGGCAAGAGTAGTGCTCATGCCGGACGCGGCGGGCGGCCCTTGACCACACCGGAAGCCCAGACCGCCCGGATGAATCAGTTGCTGGCTTCCGAGCCGGTTCCGGGACGCGCCCGTTGCTTGTATGTGCATATTCCTTTTTGTCGGGTGCGGTGCACCTTCTGTTCGTTTTTTCAATACGCCGCAAGTCCGGACTGGATCCATGGATACCTGCAGGGCTTGTGGCAGGAGTTGGAGAGCAAGGCGCGGCAACCCTGGGTACAAGCCGCGCCTTTTGATGCGGTTTATGTTGGCGGGGGGACGCCGACCGACATGAGTGCCGGGCAAATCCAGGAGCTGGGACAACGGATCCGCCTCTTGTTTCCACTTAGCGATGATTGCGAGATGACCCTGGAAGGCCGACTCAACGGCTTCAACGACGACAAGTTCGATGCCGCCTTACAGGGCGGGTTCAATCGCTTTTCGTTTGGTGTGCAAAGTTTTGATAGCCAGGTCCGTCGAGCCGCCAAGCGCCTAGATCTGCGGGATGCCGTCATGTCCAGATTGCAGCAACTGGCTGCTGCCGATGCGGCGCCCATCATTATTGACCTCTTGTTCGGCTTACCGTTTCAGGATGAGGCCTGCTGGCAGCGGGATATCGCCGACTTTCTGGCCAGTGGCGCCCACGGCGTCGATCTCTATCAATTGATTGAAATGCAGGGCACACCCATGGCCCGACTCATCGAACAGGGCAAACAACCACCACCTGCCATGACGCCGATGAAAGCCCGGATGTACGCCTATGGGGCGCAAACCATGGAGGCAGCCGGTTTGACCCGCCTGAGTGTGAGTCATTGGGCCCGCGATGTGCGCGAACGCAGCCGCTACAATGCGTTGGCCAAAACCAGCGCCGATGTCTTGCCGCTGGGGGCCGGGGCAGGGGGCAACATCAATGGTGTGGCCCTGATGCAACATAGGGATCTGCCCGCTTATCAGGAGTCCTTTACCCGCACGCCATGGCCCATTGCCATGATGATGGAGCCCGCACCTCATGCGGCACGGGATGGCTTGCTCAAGGCTGCCTTTGATCGCGGCATTCTGGATGCCAACCTCTGGGCCCGCGCTGGTGAGCCCGGGTTGTTCCAGACGTTATCCCCCTTACTGAAGGCTTGGGCCGAACGAGGTCTTCTGGAATTGCGAGCCGATTCTGCCGAGCTGACCCTCGCCGGACGTTTCTGGAGCGTGAATATGGCGCAAGGTGCCTTGACCGCTCTGGCCGGTCGTACCGGCGCTCCCCCCTCTTTGATGCAACAACATAAGGAAGCTACACATGCCGCACACTGAACAACTGGCCACCCTGATTGCCGAGGATCCCCATCAGACGACGATGGCGATGGCTGAAACACTCGGGCTGACAGAAGGTGCGCTGATCCGACTCTTGCCTGCCGAATGGCTCACTCTCTGGTCTGGCGATCAGGTCGAGGCGCTGCTGCTGCAATTGAGCCAATGGGGCGCGCTGACCACGATTGTGGAATCTGACGGCTCTATTTTCGAGTTCAAGGGGCTGCTGCCTGCCGGCAAAACGGCTCGTGGCTACTACAACCTGATGGGCGAGGAGGGGTTGCATGGCCATCTCAAACTGGATGGCATCACTCATATTGCACTGCTGAGCAAGCCGTTTATGGGCAAAGAGAGCTATGCCTTCGCCTTCATCGCGGCCTCCGGGCGTTGTGCCTTCAAGATTTATCTCGGTCGTGATGCGGACCGCCGCTTGCTGGCTGATCAGGTGACCCGCTTCCAGCACTGGCGACAGCTGGATTCCCTGCCAGCAACAACTGTTTGAGGTGATGACAGATGCAAGATAAACAGCAACGTTTACAACAACGGCTGGAGCCGGAAATCCAGGCTTTTCGGGATGCTTGCCGTAGTCTGATGCTGGCCACCGTGGATGCCGACGGTATGCCGAATGTCAGTTACGCCCCGTTTGCATTGGGTCAGGAGGGTTACTATGTGCTGATTTCCGACATAGCCCGCCATGCCCGCAACCTCAAGCAGGTGCCTAAAGTCTCACTGATGCTGATTGAAGATGAGGCCAATGCGCGCCAACTGTACGCGCGTCAACGGCTGACCTTTGATGCCAGCGTTCGCATCGTCGGGCGTGACAGTGAAGAGTGGCAGCTCGGTGTTGCCGCTCTGCTGGCGCGGCATGGGGAGATAGTGGCAGGCTTGTCCAAGATGGAAGATTTCACCTTATTCTGCCTGCAACCGCAGATGGGATTGTATGTGAAGGGCTTCGGTCAGGCCTACCGCGTCAACCCCCATGATCTGATTGATGTGCTACATCTCACCGAGGGACACAGATCGCAACCCCCAAGCCTGGAAACAGACACCAGCCGCTAAAGGCGGCTGAGGTCATCGTCAAACAAAAGGGCTGTCCATCGACAGCCCTTTGTCATCAAGATGGCGCGGGGAAGTTCCCGCCTTACCCTCTATTGGCTCTTATTGCTGTAGTACGCCACTGGCATCGTAAAAGTGCTGGGTGGAGTAATCTTCGGCGGCCGGTTTACCCAGACTCCCTTTTTGCTTGACGTAATCGACAAAGGACTGGGCGTAGTCCAGGTAGGTGTTGACGGCATCACCCCGTGCTGTGACGGTGGCGAAGGTCAGATAGTTGTCTTTGCCCAGCGCCGTGAAGGAGTTGGTGACCACCTTGTAGGTGCGGCTCTCATCCAGGGGCGTCCACTGGCTGCTGCCTTTGACCTTGGTTTCAAGGTTGTACAGCCGACTGCCCGCGGGGCGGGAGCGGTCCACATCAAACCGCAGACCGGCGGCATAGGGATAGGATCCCGTTGAGCCGCTGGCATCGAAACTGTAATCCACAGCTTCGTTGAGGACCTTGCGGATCTCGGCTCCGGTCATCGACAGGTTGGTCAGGGTGTTGGCAAACGGCAACAGGGTATAGGCACTGCCTATGGTGATATTTCCCGCCGGGATGTCAGTGCGAACACCGCCAGCGTTCTGGATGGCAATTTCCGCCTCTTGGCTCATGGTTAAAAAGGCTTGAGCCACCTGATTACTGATATCCGAGCCGTGGGCGTTGGTGTCTGTCTGGGCGCAGATGGCGCTGCGCTTGTCGCCAGGGATCCGTGACAGGCAGAGATCCTCGCTGGCTGTGCCGATCACCGCTGAGGTCTTTTCGGTGACCTGCTTGGCATAGTCATCCAGCAAGGTTTGGGCTTCGCTATCCGGGACCACTATGTCCAGCAGCGGATTGGTGGTGACCTCCGCCTGCACCGCCGTCAGGGCATCGCCGCTGAGCGCAACATAGGCGCCGGTATTGTCCTTCTGCTTGAAGGTATCACCTAACAGCAAGTGCGGCGTGCCCTGGCAGCGGGAGACGACGCCCTTGGCATCAAAGTCGATGTCCAGCTCACCCAATAGGTCAGCATATTGCCAGGCCTGAGCCACACAGACCTTGTCGCCGTCGGCATTGGTCAACTGGATAGGATATTCCCCTTCCGGATTGAGACCCAGGGCTTTGAAGCCAGAGCCCAGCAGCGAGTGGGAGTCTCCGCCTATGATGACATCGACCCCCTTGAGGGCGGCGGCCATCCGCTTGTCACCGTCGAGGCCGTAATGACTGAGCAGTACGATCTTGTTGATGCCCTTCTGTTTCAATTCGTCGATATAGCGTTGCGCGGTCGTGGTTTCATCAGAGAACTTAGTTGTGGCATCGGGGCTGGAAGAGCTCTGGGTCTTGGTTCCGGTGGCTATGCCGATGATACCGATCTTTTGCTGGCCATATTCCTTGATGAGGTAGGGTTGCAGATAGCTGCCAGCTGCGGGTGCCAGTGGCGAGACGCCACTTTCGGGCTCGACGTTGGCGGCCAGTACCGGGGTCTGGCAACTGCCCTGGTGCAGAAAATCGAGGAAGGTCTTGAGGCCCGCATCGCCATTGTCGAATTCGTGGTTCCCGACCACGAAGGCATCGAAGCAGAGGGTATTCATCAATTTGGCATCGGCTTCGCCCTGAAACAGGGTGTAGTAGAGATCTCCGGTGATGGCATCGCCGCCGTGCAACATCAGCGGGTGGGTCTTGCTGGCGGCGAGGCTCTTGGCCAGCGCCGTAACACGAGGGAAGCCGCCCATCTCGACCTGCGTGGTCTTGCCGCCGAGAGTCAACTCACTACTGGCCGCCTTGAGATGGGAGTGATGATCGTTGATGTGCAGGATATTCAGGCTAAAGGGTTCATCCGGTATGGCCGGTGTGGCTTTACTGTTGTCATCCGAGTTGCAGCCAGCTAACAGACCTAGCAGGCCAAGTGCGGACAGGGTAATGGCATGACGGCCAGTTATGCGATTTGGGTTCATCATCATCTTCTTCTCGTTAGTTCTTTGATTTGGGATTCCGTACCTCTGTGGCTGCTAGCTTCACCAGCGTTGACCACCCTGTCCAGCATGGTGTGAGTGTGTGACGCTTTGATTAACTCGCCGTTGTCTCCAAACCACCATCTGGGTGTCACCTTCTCGCCATCTACTCGGTAGAAGCTTTAAAACAACGGGTCATGTGGTGTTGCGCGTTCGCAACGGATCTGTGTAGCCAAGACTAAAAAACAGGACACAACAAGGACGCATTATGTCACTTCGCTTGACTCTCCCGGCTTTGGCCGTGGCACTGAACCTGCTCACCCCGGCGCAGGCTGAATTACTGATCACCGAATATCTCGAGGGCAGCAGCAATAATAAGGCCATCGAGCTTACCAATACCGGATCCTCCACGCTCGAGCTGGCGGGTTATCGATTGGCATTGTTTGCCAATGGCCGGGCGTTGACCGCAACCCCGACCAGCGAACTGGCGCTTTCCGGCTCCTTGCCTGCTGGTGCCTCCTGGGTCATCGCCCATAGTGCGGCCAATGCTGCCATTCTGGCCAAGGCCAATCAGACCTCGGCTGTGGTCAATTTCAACGGTGATGATGGCTTGGTGCTCTATTTCGGCAGCGACGTCGTCGACAGCTTCGGCCAACTGGGGGTGGATCCGGGCACAGCATGGAGCAGTAATGGCGTGACGACGCTGGATATGACCCTCAGACGCAAGTCGGGAATCACCCAGGGCCGAACCGAGGCGACATCCAGCTTTGACCCTTCTACCGATTATGTTGCGGCCAGTCGCGACGATGCCGATGGCTTGGGCTGCAGCGGTGAGTCCAGTTGTGGTGAGGTACCGGTCAGCTTTGTCTGTCCGCAAGAGGGCTTGACGCCCATCCCGGCGATCCAGGGGCCGGGGTCCCGTTCCCCCCTGCTGGCCGCAGACGTCAATGAGGGAACCAGCAGTGTCGTTACCCGAGGTCGCGTCACCCAGGTAGTGAATAGCCTCTACAAGGGGTTCTTCTTGCAGGATGTGGCCGGTGATGGCGATGCCTCGACATCGGACGGTCTGTTTGTCTACAGCACTAGCGTGCCTGCAGCGGTGAAGCCGGGGGTAGAGGTCTGCGTGCAGGGTAAGGTTAAGGAATATTATCAACTCACCGAGCTGGCGGCCGAGCAGATGGCGGTAACCGATACCACCGTTATGTTGCCGGATGCCGTACCTTTGCAGCCGCTGACGGATGAGCGTCTGCCGGATCTGCTGGAGCGTCATGAGGGCGTGCGGGTTCGTTTGACGCCGCAGAGTGATCTGCGGATCAGCCGGAACTTCGGTTACGACTATGATGCCAAGCGCAATAACCTGGTGCTGTCACAGGGCGGCCCCTTGTTCAAGGCGACCCAGCTCTTCCCGGCCCTCAGTGCCGAGGCACAGGCATTGGCGGCGGACAATGCCAGCAACTAGTTGGTAGTTGATACGGATACCAAGGCGGCGGATGGTGTGATCCCCTGGTTCCCGGCGCTGGATGCCGAGCAGAACTACCTGCGTGTCGGTGCCCAGCTTGGCAATCTGAGCGGAGTGGTGGGGTATTCTTTTGCTCACTACCGGCTGTTAGCCGACAACCAGATCACCATGGGCGATCTGGATGTCAGTGGCTGGGACCGGACCCAGGCGCCAGCCCTTGCCGAGCAAGGGGATGTCCGGGTTGCCAGCTTCAACGTGCTGAATTTTTTCACCACGATTGTGGGCGGCGATGCCAATCCGACCGGCACCAACCGCGGCGCTACCTCGGTGGCCGAATTTGAGCTCCAGCGCAGTAAGATAGTGCACGCCCTGTCGCGGCTCAATGCCGATGTGATCGGTCTCATGGAGATCGAAAACAACGGCTATGGCTCCAACTCGGCGATTGCCAATCTGGTCACGGCCCTGAATGCGCAACTCGCGGATCCGGCGGCTCATTATGCCTTTATCAGCTCCCCGGATGGTCAACCGATCGGCACTGATGCCATCACGGTTGGCCTGCTCTACCGTCCGGCCCATCTGCAGCTCGACGGCGGAGCCAGGGTGCTGCCGATGCCGAGCCAAAGCGCCACAACACAGGACAGCAGCGGCAAGAGTGTGGCCGTCAATAGCGGTATGCGGGATTCCCTGCTGCAGCGGTTCCGTGTGCCGCAAAGTGATGAGCCCTTGACTGTGGTGGTCAATCATCTCAAGTCCAAGGGCTCTGCCTGCTACGAAGACTACCCGGATTATGTCAGCGCCGATCCCCTGGATCTGCAAGGGCATTGCAATGCGTTGCGGGTCTCGGCGGCAGTGGCTCTGAGCCAGCAGCTCGCCGAAGAGAGCGGTGATCTGCTGCTGTTGGGAGACCTGAACGCCTATGGCCTGGAAGATCCGGTACGGGTGTTGACCGACTATCAGGCGAAAGACGGCGAGCGGGCCATCATGACTGCTTCCCATACCCTGCTGGCAGGGCAACCCTTTGAAGAGCTGGGGCGTGCCGTGACCCAGGGACTGGGACTCATCAATCTCAACACCCGTTTTCATGGCACGGCCAGTTACAGCTATAGCTACGAAGCGGAGCTGGGTAATTTGGACCATGCGCTGGCCAGTAGTGCGCTGGCGGCCAAGGTGATCGGGGTTGAGGATTGGCATATCAATTCGGCAGAGAGCAACCTGCAGGAATACGGATCTCAGTACACGGGCTCCTTGGTGAAATCCGATAACCCGTTCAGCTCCTCCGATCATGACCCGATTCTGGTGGCTATTCAGTACCCACCCCGTCCGGTTGGCACTCTGAATTTGCGGCCCATGGCACTCTCGGGTGCCGAAGGCTCGCAAATAGCGCTGACCGTCAGCCGTGATGAGGGAGCCTATGGCGCCGCGAGTGTGAGTTACCGCCTGGTGCATGACAGCACGACAGCGGCGGATCTGCTCCTGCAGGAAGGTGTGTTGCACTGGACCCATGGTGACAGTTCGGCGCAGCAGATCCCTGTCTCCCTGCTGGAAGATAATCTGCTGGAAGGGGATGAGCAGTGCCATCTTGAACTCTTTGATGCCAGCGGTGCCCGTCTTGGTAACGCTAGCAGCCAGATCACCATTCTGGATCGGCCCAAGGCCATGGTTTCGTTAGGCGCTGCCCCCGAGCGTATCCGTGAGAGCGTGGGTCGCCTCTCCATCCCGGTAGTGCGAACCGGGGATCTGACGCAACCTCTGCGGGTGCAGGTGAAACTGGATGCCGGTACGGCTCGCCCCTGGCTCGACTTTGTGCCGCTGAGCAGTACCAGCCTCTATTGGCCCGCGGGTGATGCCTCTTCGCGCCAGGTGACGTTGTGGATCCTGGATGACTGGTTTCATGAGACCGATGAGACGCTGGATATCCGCCTGGATGGCATTCGGGGCGGAATAGCCGGTGAGCGCACCAAGCTACAGGTAGTGATCGAAGATAATGACCGCCGGTGGTGGCCCTTCTGGTAAGCGTCAATCTGGATCAGACAAAAACCCTCCATCGGAGGGTTTTTTTAGAGATAGATGGCAGCTCAAAAAAACCAAGGGCGGTTAGACCGCCCTTGCTTTCATCCCAGTGCCTTTGATCAGCTGTGGTACTGCTCGCAGGCTTCCAGGGTGTTTTCAATGAGGCTGGCCACTGTCATGGGGCCGACACCACCGGGAACCGGGGTGATGAAGCTGGCGCGCTCGGCTGCGGCCTGATAGGCGACATCACCGACCAGACGGCCATCAGCCAGACGGTTGATACCGACATCGATGACGATGGCACCGGGCTTGATCCATTCACCGGGAATAAACTCGGCCTTGCCCACGGCGACCACCAACAAGTCGGCCTGACGGACGAAGGATTCCAGATCCTTGGTGAAGCGGTGGGTGGTGATAGTGGTGCAACCGGCCAGCAGCAGCTCCAGCGTCATGGGGCGGCCAACGATATTGGAGGCGCCGACGATCACCGCATTCAGACCATAGGTATCGACCCCGGTGTGCTGGATCAGCGTCATGATCCCCTTGGGGGTACAAGAGCGCAGGGCAGGAATGCGCTGGGCCAGACGGCCGACATTATAAGGGTGGAAACCGTCCACATCCTTATTGGGCTGAATACGCTCTATGACCAGCGTGGTATCGATATGAGCGGGCAGGGGTAATTGCACCAGAATGCCATCGACGGCCGGATCCTGGTTCAACTCATCGATCAGGGCCAATAAGGCTTCTTGGCTCGTGGTGATCGGCAAATCATAAGAGCGTGATTCAAAACCGACCTCTTCACAGGCGCGGCGTTTGCTGCCGACATAGACCTGGGAGGCGGGATCTTCCCCGACCAGTACCACGGCGAGGCCCGGGACTCGTAATCCGTCGGCAATGCGTTGCTGGACCCGGGCGGCAACAGTGTGACGTACCGACTGCGCAATCGCCTTTCCATCGATAATTTTGGCTGACATGCTTCCTTCTCACCTTGCGTATTCGTGGTGCGCATTGTCGCATTTTTTTAACGAAATCGTTAGTGTGGCCCGGTTGGAAAAGCGGCATAGAATAAGAAGTAGGCGATTGAAACTATTGGGGGGAAAAGTGTTTGACGCCTCATACTCTAATCGGTATTATTCGCCTCCGTTGTCGGTACGCTTACAACAATGTCGGTGATTAGCGCAGTCTGGTAGCGCATCTGGTTTGGGACCAGAGGGTCAGAGGTTCGAATCCTCTATCACCGACCACGCTTTGCAAGGCAGTGCGCCCTTAGCTCAGTTGGATAGAGCAACGGCCTTCTAAGCCGTGGGTCACAGGTTCGATTCCTGTAGGGCGTACCATTGTGATAAGCAGTAAGACACGTTAAACAAGTAAAAGTCAGTGGTGGCTGTAGCTCAGTTGGTAGAGTCCAGGATTGTGATTCCTGTTGTCGTGGGTTCGAGCCCCATCAGCCACCCCATCAATACCAGGTTAGCGTTACTTGTTGATAGGTAACGAAAACCAAGCCCTCTTAGCGGAAGTGGCGAAATTGGTAGACGCACCAGATTTAGGTTCTGGCGCCTTAGGCGTGTGGGTTCAAGTCCCTCCTTCCGCACCATACAAACAAAAACCCCGGCCATGTGCCGGGGTTTTTGTTTTTCAGCGTCCGCAAGAATGTCGAACGAAGGCAACAGTCTGCTCGCGTATTCTTGATACGACTCAGCGTCTGCAAGGGTAGAATTCCGATATCGAGCAAATACGCTCAGTCCATTCGTCACAACAACCCAATAGCGCCCACCTGTTCAAGGTCATGTGATTGATGATCTCGCCCTGTCCGTTCAATGATCAACCCGATTAGGGAACCGCGCCAAATTTAAGCCTTCATTACTGCGAAATATGGATGAATCTATTCCAATTTTTCCGTCTACTCCCCCAATGCTCGTCTCTTTATGCTGGGCTCTGTCGGATAGTGTTGCCGCGAACGCGACGCTTGAATCTGACTCTTCACCAGCAGTTTTCAGGGCGCTGATGGTTCACAACGTATGAGTCCCTTATCTGGAAGGAATAAAACATGAGTATTGGCATCATAGGTTCTGGCGCTCTCGGCTCGAACGTCGCACGGGCACTGGCTAAAAAAGGTTTGTCGGCCATGATTTCAAACAGCCGCGGCCCAGCGTCCTTGGCTCCCTTGATCGCAGAGCTGGGGGGCTCGATTAAGGCTGTTACTGTAGAAGAAGCCGCCCGTGCTGATATCGTCCTCGTCGCCGTGCGCTGGAGCGACCTTGACAAGGCATTGGCAGGGCTGCCTGCCTGGAATGGCCGTATCGTTATCGACGGCACCAATCCGGTTGAGTTTCTTGATCCTCATTCGCCGGATGCCCAGGATCCCGCCAATCCATTGGCTGCCTATGGCATCAAGGCTATCGATCTTGGCCAAAAATATTCGAGTGAGCTCTTTTGTGAGTTTGTTCCTGGTGCTCGTGTGGTCAAGGCTTTGAATCATCTGGATGTTCAGGTGTTGTCACAACCCGAGGTAGCGGGTGGTCAGCGCGTACAGTTCTACTCGGGGGATGATGCAGCGGCAAAGGCCGAGGTCCGCCAACTCCTCGAAGCGATCGGCTATTTTCCGGTTGACCTGGGGTCGCTCGATGTCGGTGGGCGGCTGGCGCAACTGCCGTTTGGCCCTCTGGCCGCGACCAACTTTATCAAAATCTAGTTATCTCATGATCTAGCCCCGCGAGAGTCAAGTTATGGCGCGCCAACGCGCGTCATCTTGAGTCTGCTAGTGTGCTTTTATCACTTCAAGGAACCTAACATGACCACCATTCTGCATATCGATTCCAGCATCCTTGGCGGTTACTCGGTAAGCCGAGATCTCTCTGCCAACATAGTCGCTCGGCAACAGGCACTTTATCCCGAAGCTCAAGTCATACGGCGAGATCTTGTCGCAGATGCTGCTATGCATCTATCGGATGCCCACCTTGCTGTCTTCCAGGGTGGAGCGGTCGGCGATACAGCGCTTGGCGAGGATCTCGCCACGGGTGCGGCTTACCTCGACGACCTGTTTACCGCTGACATCATCGTCATTGGTGCTCCCATGTACAACTTCTCGATCCCCTCGCAATTGAAGGGCTGGATCGACCGAGTCTGCGTGGCTGGCCGGACGTTCAAGTACGGTGCCAATGGCTCGGAAGGGCTGGTGACGGGGAAAAAAGTTTTCGTGGCTTCGACGCGTGGCGGCATCTACTCGGATGGTACGCCGATGGCCAGTCTCGATCATCAGGAGAGCTATCTGCTTGGCGTGCTCGCCTTCATCGGTCTGACAGATGTCACTATCATTCGTGCGGAGGGGCTGGCGCTGGGCGAGGAGCCCAAGAGCGCGGCGGTGGCGAAGGCCAAGTCCCAGATCGCAGCGCTATCCGCCGGATAGCGCTTCGTCCACTCTGGTATTGCCGCAGTGTGTGCAATCTCTAGTCCCTGGCGCCCGGTGATGGTTGCAGCTCACCGAGTTTCGCCACGACCAAGTCGATAAACGCTGACACCGCCAAAGGCAGATGCCGTCGGCTTGGATAGAGCAGGTGCATGCCATGGTTGGCTCGGGTGTATTGCGGCAGTACCGGGACTAGTTGGCCGGTTTGGAGGTCGCGCCAGATAACGGGTTGAGGTAGGAGTGCGATCCCCAGCCCGGCCACCGTGGCCTTGCGCAATGCCTGGATCGTGTTGCCACTGAAGCGCGGAGTTATCTGGACTTTTTCAGTGACGCCATCAGGCCCGACTAAGTTCCAGGCGGTGTAGCCGCCGGGGGCGGGAAAACTGACGCAGTCATGCTGGCTCAACTCGTGCAGAGTTTCGGGGCTGCCGTGCGCGGCAAGATAGGCTGGGCTGGCAACAAAGGCATCAGTGTTAGCATGTAACACTGGACGGCCTATGTAGCCGGAGTCCTGCATGGGGCCTCCGCGAAAGGCCACATCGATACGCTCGGCAATCAGATCTGTCTTCGCATCGCTGAGTTCCATATCCAGCCGCACCCTCGGATGCTGTGCCAGAAATTCGGCCACTGCTTCCATCTGTACAAAGTCGAAGAAATCAGCCGGCACAGCGACACGGACCAGCCCACTAGGCTCTTGGCTGCCCGTCATCAACTCCTGGGCCGCGTCGGTCAAGCCTTCAACCGCACCCGCGCAGCGTTCGTGGAATGTTTGCCCGGCGCTGGTGAGTGTGAGTTTGCGTGTGGAGCGCTGTAGCAACCGCATGCCCAGTTGCGCCTCAAGCTGCTGAACTCGCCGGCTTACGGTGTTAGGCGGTACGCCGAGGCGTCTGGCGGCTTCGGCAAAGCTGCCATGGCGCACCACTTGTACAAATAGAGCTATGTCGTTCAGATCAACCATGAGGTGATTACCGCCTAAATTGGATGAGTTCAACCCAACCTTACCATCTAATCGACCAATGTCGGCAGTTATATCCTTATCACCTCAATGGGCTTGTTTGACTCATTCGCCATGAGACAGGCCATTTACTCGTGATGAAGGACTCCATTATGCACACAACTACCACCCCTGTAGCGACGGCGTCGCGTGCCATCGTCTTGCGTACTCGCGGCAGCACCCATGGCTCCATTACACGACTCATGAGTCCGGGCGATCTCGGCGAATACCTGAAGCCGTTTGTATTTTTGGACCTCTTCAGCTTCAAACCTGACGGCAGGCAACAGGGCTTCGGCATGCATCCACACTCGGGGATTGCGACCTTGACCTTCACCCTGGAAGGCGACGTTGTGTATGAAGACACCACTGGCCAATCGGGACTACTGCCGTCGGGTGGCGTGGAGTGGATGCGAGCGGGCAATGGTGTCTGGCACAAGGGTGGACCGGCCGAAGATTCCCGCATTCGTGGTTTCCAACTCTGGGTCGCCTTACCTGATACAGAAGAGAACTCGCCTGCACAGAGCATTTATCTTGCGCCGTCGCAGATATCGCAACAAGGCCCGGCACGCGTGCTGCTGGGGCGCTATGGCTCAGCACAGAGCCTCATTCCTGCCCCGTCCGACATGAATTACCTGGCGGTGAACTTGAAAGATGGCGAGCAGTGGCGATATGTACCGCCCTCTGGCCACAAGGTCGCTTGGTTAGCAATCAATAGCGGCCAGTTGGATGCAGGGGAAACGGTTCATGCAGGTGAGCTGGTGATTTTCCAGGAATCCAATCAACCCATCGATTTTATAGCGAAAGGTGAGACCTCTTTCGTACTCGGATCGGCAGTGAAGCATCCCCATGATCTGGTGATGGGCATCTATTCTGTGCATACCAGCGAGTCGGCTTTAGCTCAGGGGGAAGCAGAGATCCGGCGTATTGGCGCGCAGTTGCAAAACACAGGT
This sequence comes from Enterobacterales bacterium, assembly GCA_038247115.1. Lineage (GTDB taxonomy): Bacteria > Pseudomonadota > Gammaproteobacteria > Enterobacterales > Aeromonadaceae > Pseudaeromonas. The sequence continues at coordinate 38,661 of JBBRVG010000009.1, forward strand.
TACTCGTCCGCAGCTTTGACTGAGTGATGGCTGACGGGACCGTGGTTTTGGGATGCAACACAATAGCGCCCACCGGTTCAAGGTGGGCGCTCGCTATCAGAATTTCATGGTTTCGCCATCCGCCGGAATGCGAACCCGTTCCTGGATCCCGTGCTGCTTGACGAAATCCCGCAGCTCTTTTCGGCTCAAGGTCATGTGGTTGATTGCCTCCATATGGGAGGCAATGATGGTGGCATTCGGCGCCGCCTGAACGGCGTGGAGCACATCATCTTTGCCCATGATGATGGAGCCGGTAAAACCAACCAGACGAGCATCGCCTGCGTTCAGCACAATCACCTCTGGCTTGAACTTGGCTAAGGTCTGATCGACCTCGGTGCGCCAGATGGTGTCGCCCACCACATAGACGGTTTTTGCCCCGGGAGCCTGGAAGACGATCCCCATGGCCTGTTCCAGCAGAGCCGCAACTTGGTGATTGCTGAACATTTGGTCCGAGCCGTGTTGTCCTCCGGTCTTGGTCAGATGAACGCCCTCAAAGACGGTCTTTTCATCCAGGATGCGGACATCCATAAACCCTTGATCTCGAATTAGTTTTGCATCCGCTGCATGCTGGACAAACAAGGGGGTATTTTTGGGGATGACATTGTTGTGGCCGCCATCCCAGTGATCCAGATGGGTGTGACTGACGATAATGGCATCGACCCCCTTCATCACCTCGGTGACGGCCATGGGGAGATCAACGAGTGGGTTGCGCAGCTCGCTATGAAACGTGCCGGCAAAACCGGGGTATTCCCCTTTCCTGGCCAGCAAAGGATCCAGTAGGAATGTTTTGCCCGCATAGTTAATTTTTACCGTGGCGTTGCGGATTTGCTGAATTTGCACCGGTTGCGGATCCGGCTGTGCCGTCGTTTCGGTTGCACCCTGTGCCAGGGTGCTGCCTACCGCCAGGCCCAGCAGGAGGGGGATGGCTCGCATCGTGTTCATCGGTTTCATGGGTTGCTCCAACGGGTATGAATTTGAAGCGCTATTGTGACGACATGGGTTTGAATTCGACATTGGCCTGAATGACAATATATGATTGTTTTAGGCCATTATGGTGTGATCAACACCGGTAGGGGGTTTTATGACGGGCGCATCGCCGACTCGTGTGGCGGTTCTGGCTTTCGAGGGAGTCAGCCTATTTCAGCTGAGCGTGCCATCCCTGGTATTTGGTGTGGTCAATCGGCCCCTTAATTTTCCTGGGTACGACGTGAGCTACTGTGGGGTCACTCCGGGGCGGGTGTGCAGTGACCAAGGAATTGTGATTGATGTACCGCACGATCTGTCGGCGATGAACAGTGCTGACATCATCATCGTCCCCGCCTGGTCCGATCTGGCGACACCCGCTCCCAGCGAACTGACGGATGTCCTGCGCAGGGCCCATGAGCGAGGCGTCTTGATTGTTGGTCTATGTCTGGGGGCTTTTGTGCTGGGAGATGCGGGTTTGCTCGATGGCCGTGAAGCGACAACCCACTGGCTGGCGCGTGAACAATTTGCGCAACGCTTTCCTCAGACTTTGTTTCGTCCCGATGTGTTGTATGTGGCGGATGATCATATCGTCACCTCGGCGGGTAACGTCGCAGCCATCGACTGCTGTCTGTATCTATTACGACAGCGCCATGGCTCTGATGTGGCGAACCGGATGGCTCGGCATTTAGTCACACCGCCCCATCGACAAGGTGGACAGGCCCAATATATCGAGCGTCCGGTGCCACAGATTGCCAGTGAGAACCGCCTGCAATCTGTGCTGGCATGGGCCCGTGAGCATATATCCGAGCCGCTATCGGTTGATGCTCTTGCTCAAGTTGCCATGATGAGTCGGCGGACCTTTACCCGGCGTTTTAGTGAAACCACGGGCACCACCTTTATCAAGTGGCTCAATGCCGAGCGGGTGACGCTTGCCCAGCAACTACTGGAAACGACCGATATGTCCATCGAATGGATTGCTGCTGAGGTCGGTTTTGGAACGCCACTGGCCCTGCGGCAGCAATTCTCCTTTCAACTGGGTACATCTCCCTCCGACTACCGGCGCAGTTTTTGTGATGCTCAAAACAGCCCCGGATGCCTATAGCAACAAGGCCTCCCTAATGCGGTGAGGCCTTTTTTGTCTATGGCGCTAGAGCCGACTGTCGATCTCGGGCTAGCGGTGGGGGCAAGCCCGGACTCAGCCGTTAACAATCAGTGTAGCCCTCGGCCCCCGGGGTGTAAAAGGTGGCCGCGTCTGGCGCGGTCAAGGGATGTCCCGACTAGTCTGGGCATAGTGCCGACTATGCTGACCCGTCGGCTGGCGACCTTGACGGAGGAGGGGTTGCTGGAGAAGCGGTTTTATTCAGAGCGCCCACCCCGTGAGGAGTATCTGCTGACCGCGGCCGGTCGCGACTTTCTGCCCATCTTGTTCATGATTGGCGCCTGGGGGCGCCAATATCGGGGGGATGACAAGATGAGCCGTTTTATCGATGTGGAGGCGGGCACAGAACTGAAACCCATCGTGGTGGATGAAGTCACAGGAGTAAAGATAGGGGAACGCCCTATCCGCATGGTGATGCCTGACGAGAGCTGATTTGAGCAACTGGATATCGGCGGTGCTGATCCGCCGCTGGTATCGTCGACCCAGATTTAGGTTCTGGCGCTTTAGGCGTGTGGGTTCAAGTCCCTCCTTCTGCACCATACAAACAAAACCCCGGCCACAGTGCCGGGGTTTTTGTTTTCTGCATTTTTCCTGTGACTGCAATATGTCCCGAGTCGTTGTCTCGTCCCCTGCTAGCCCTCGGCCTCGCTTTCTGCTGCTCTACATTCATCTGATATTCACGCCCTGTGACATGGCTTTATCGATGAGCGCCAAAATCGTTCCTGCACCGTATTCGTTAACAATAGTTATACAACTTTATTTTTTTTGTATAACTGCTATAACTGAATCAACGGTTATACAAGGAGCGCCATCATGTACAAGATTCAAGTCGGTATCAGTGCCTGCCTGCTCGGGCAGGAAGTGCGGTTCGACGGGGGCCATAAGCGCTCCAGTTTCTGCGAGCAGGAGCTTGGCGCTCACTTTGACTACCATCCGGTCTGCCCGGAGATGGCCATCGGTCTGGGCTCGCCACGGGCGGCCATCCGCCTGGTCCGGCGCCAGGGCGAGATCCGAGCCGAGGCCAGCAACGGTAGCTTCGATGTCACCGACAAGCTCATCGCTTTTAGCGAACAGAAGGCACGTCAGCTCGATTTTATCTCCGGCTATATCCTCTGTGCCAAGTCACCCAGTTGCGGCATGGAGCGGGTGCGCATCTACGCCGGTACGGCTGACGGTGGAAATAACGGCGGTAGCGCCAAGGAGGGAGTGGGCTTGTTTGCCCAGGCGCTGATGGCGGCCAACCCGCTGCTACCGGTGGAGGAGGATGGTCGCCTGTGCGATCCCGTGCTGCGGGAGAATTTCGTGCTGCGGGTCTTTGCCTATCATGACTGGCAACAGCTCTGTGCCCGTGGGCTGAGTGCCGCCGCCCTGATCGAGTTCCACTCCCGCTACAAGTATCTGGTGCTCTCCCACGCCACAACCCACTACCGGGCGCTCGGAAAATTACTAGCCCATGTCGGCAAGGCCAACCTGCAGGAGGTCGCACAGCGCTATATCCAGGGGTTGATGACGGCGCTCAGCGTACGCGCCACCCGTCGCAATCACACCAATGTGTTGATGCACCTGCAGGGTTACTTCAAGAAGGTGCTGACTCCGGCGCAGAAGCAGGAGTTGGCCGACACCATTGATAAGTACCGCACCGGCATCTTGCCGCTGCTGGTGCCCTTGACCCTGATCCGGCACTACCTGCGCGAATACCCGAATAGCTATCTGGCCGCGCAGGTCTATCTCAACCCACACCCAGATACGCTCAAATTGCGGTACGGACTCTGAGCCTTGTTGTAGCCCCGGGGTGCAAGCCGGGGTTTGTCTCTTGATGAACGGAATTTGTTATGTCTGATACCCACTTAAACCCGGCGGTTTTAGCTCCGGATGAAGGGATTTACCCGATCCGCGAGGTCTCTCGCCTGACTGGAGTCAATGCCGTGACCCTGCGAGCCTGGCAGCGGCGCTACGGCCTGATACAACCAGCCCGTACCGAGAAGGGACACCGCCTCTATAGCGAGCAGGATATCCGCCAGATCGGCGAGATCCTGAGCTGGCTGGAGCGCGGCGTGAGCATCGGTCAGGTCAAAGGGCTGCTGAGTGAGCCTCAATCCCAGCAGGTGAACGACCATTGGCAACAGACCTTCGAGCAACTCGGCCAGGCGGTACTGGCTCTGCATCAGCGCAAGGTCGAGGCCCTGCTCAATGAGTTGCTGGCGAGCTACCCATTCGAGCTGGTGCGCAGTCGGGTGCTGCAGCCGTTGGTGGCGCAATTGCTCGGTCTGTGGCGCGAGCGCCCCGATGGTGCCTTGCTGCAACAGGTTTGGCTGGGCTGGCTGCAGACTCGTTTTGCTCGCCATTTCATCGAGCAGGAGAAGGGACAACCCGTGACGCTAGTCAGCTGGGGGCAAGTCGGGCCGCTGGATCTGATCTGGTGTGGCTATGAGTTGGTAACTCAAGGCTACGAGGTACAGTTGCTGGGTGCAGTTGAACCCAAGACTGCGGCCTTGCTGGAAGGGCGTGCCGCGACCCCTTGGCTGGTGTTGCTGGGTGCTGGGCTGGGTAAGCAGGAGCTGAGTGCTGACTGGCCTGCTGGCACCTGTCTGTTGGGTGAACTGGGTGGCCTCTATGACCCGGATTGGCTGGCCACCCGGGATTGGCAACCCACGCTGGCCTCCTGGCTCAGTACACAGCGTTTAACCGACCGACGGCCGGAAAACTCGCCGTCTCAAGGCAGCAGTGTACGCGAGAGGAGAGCGCCATGAAGCTGGTCTGGTTGCGCAATGACTTGCGGCTCACTGACAACCCGGCACTGCGCCATGCCTGTGCTGAGGAGGGGGAGGTGGCGGCGCTGTTTGTCATATCAACCGCCCAGTGGCTGCAGCACAAGATGGCGCCGATCCGTCAGCAGTTCCTGTTGGCTCAGGTGGATGACGTGGGGCGGGAACTGGCGGCCCTGGGCATCCGCTTGCATCTGCTACACGTCGAAACCTTTGCCGAGTTGCCTCAGGCGCTGGCGGGGTTGTGCCGCGAGCTCGGGGTGAGCCAGCTGTATGCCAATCAGGCCATCGAAATCGATGAGCTGCGTCGGGATAGGGCCGTGAGTCACGCCCTGGCTGCGCAGGGGATCCCCTCGCACTGGTTTAACGGCTGCTGTGTGCTGCTACCCGGGCGGGTTCGGACCGGATCGGGCGATATGTTCAAGGTGTTTACCCCCTTTAGCCGCGCCTGGTTGAAGGCGCTGGATCAGGATGGCTTTGTCATTCATCAAGCGCCGGTTGCGCGGGGGGAGCCAGTGCCCTGGGTCTCGCTGCTGGATCGCGGGCTACGCGCGCCGTTCGAGGATCCACTCTGGCCGGTGGGGGAAGCCGAAGCCCGGCGTCGCCTGCAGCTGTTTTTAGAGCGGGCCGTGTTCGATTATGGCCAGACCCGGGATTTTCCGGCTCAGGCGGGTACTTCGACCCTGTCACCCTATCTGGCGGCGGGCATCATCAGCCCACGTCAGTGTCTGGCGGCCCTGCAGCAACGCCTCGGCTATCGGCCCCTGTCCAAGGAGCAGCCCGGCTTTGTCTGGCTGAACGAGCTCATTTGGCGCGAGTTCTATCGCCATCTGCTGGTGATGGTGCCCACGCTTTCCATGAATTTGCCGTTCAAGCTGGAAACCGCAGCCCTGCCCTGGAGCTGGGATCCACAAGCCTTCGCCGCCTGGTGCGAGGGGCGAACCGGTTATCCGATTGTTGATGCGGCAATGCGCTGCCTCAAGGCCACCGGCTGGATGCATAACCGGCTGCGGATGATAGTGGCCAGTTTCCTGACCAAGGATCTGCATATCCATTGGCGGCTGGGGGAGGACTATTTTATGAGCCAGCTCATCGATGGTGACTTGGCTGCCAACAACGGTGGTTGGCAGTGGGCTGCCGGGACTGGAGCCGATGCGGCACCCTATTTTCGGGTGTTCAACCCGACCACTCAGGGGCAACGATTTGATCCGCAAGGGGAGTTTATCCGTACTTGGGTGCACGAGCTTGCGGATATTCCGCCGTCCCTGATGCATCAACCCCATGAGTGGTTGCGTCTGAAGGGACGAACTGATTATCCGGCGCCCATGGTCGATCACGCTGTTGCCCGGGTAACAGCCATCGAGATGTTTCGCCAGTTGGAGAAATAGTATGACCGAGCCGCTCAGCCGCTTTATCGCCCTGTACCAGCAGTTGAACTTGCAGCAACTGCATCGGTTGCCGGAGGTGTACGCCGATGAGGTGATCTTTATCGATCCGGCTCATCGCATCGAGGGGCTGACGGCGCTGGGCGACTACTTTGCCGCCTTGTATCAGCGCCTGGCCTACTGTCGTTTCGAGATTATCAGTCAGCAGCACGAAGGCGCGCAGGCATGGCTCAGTTGGGTGATGACTTTCTCTCACCCGAGGTTGGCGGCGGGTCAGCCGATCCGGGTGGAGGGGGCGACCCGGCTGGAGTTTGATGCCGCAGGTAAGGTGAGGGTGCATCGTGACTATTTCGATCTGGGTGCCATGCTCTATGAGCAGTTGCCGCTGCTGGGGCCACTGGTGCGAGTCATCAAGGGGAGGCTGGGGTCATGAGTGGACGTGTGCTGATTACCGGAGCCAGCTCGGGGCTGGGGCGACAACTGGCGCTGGATTACCGGCATGCCGGTTGGCAGGTGTGGGGGTGTGGCCGTGATGCGCAGCGGCTGGATCAATTGGCTAAAGCGGGGATCACTCCTCTGGCGTTCGATGGACGGGATCGGGTCGCACTGGCGGAGATAGCGGCTCAGCTGCCGCCGCTGGATCTGCTGATCCTCAACGCCGGGACCTGCGAATATATGACGCTGGATGAGGGCTTTGATGGCGAGCTGTTTGCCCGGGTCATCGAGACCAATCTGGTCGCCACCGGTCTGGCGCTGGCGGCCTTCTTGCCGCTGCTGGGGCGGGGCGCGCGGCTGGCGATTGTCAGCTCCTCCGTCAGCTGGTTGCCCTTGCCAAGGGCTGAGGCCTATGGCGCCTCCAAGGCGGCCCTGGATTATCTGGCCGCGACCTTGCGCCTTGATCTGCAGCCCAAAGGGGTAGGGGTGACCCTGATCCGGCCCGGTTTTGTGCAGACGCCGCTGACGGCCAAAAATGATTTTCCCATGCCCTGTCTGGTGGCGGTCACCGAGGCCTCGCGCATCATCCGCGCCGGATTGGCCGCAGGTGATAACCAGATCCACTTTCCCCGCCGTTTTATCTGGCTGTTGCGCCTGCTGGGCGCCTTGCCGGTTGGTCTGTGGCTGCGCCTTGGCCGCTCGCTTCTGTCGAAAGGACGCTCGTTATGAAGAAAAAGATCGCCATCATAGGCTCCGGCATCTCGGGGCTCACCGCCGGTTTTCTGCTGCATCGGCTGCATGACATCACCCTGTTTGAGGCCGCTCCCGCGCTGGGTGGGCATACGGCGACGGTGGATGTGACTCTGGGGGGGCGCAACTATGCCGTCGATACCGGTTTTATCGTATTCAACGACCGCACCTACCCGAACTTTCTGAAACTACTGGCGCGAATTGGTGTGGCGAGTCAGCCCGCCGAGATGAGCTTTTCGGTCAAAAGCCCCGAAGGGCTGGAATACAACGGCCACAATCTCGACACCCTGTTTGCCCAGCGCAGTAACCTGCTGAGCCCGCGCTTTTACCGCTTTGTGGCCGAGATACTGCGTTTTAACCGGCAGGCGCAGGCCTGGCTGGCTGGGCAGAAACCAGCCGAGCCGATCTCGGCAGACAGCCCTGAGCCAACAGAGAGCCTTGAGCCAACAGAGAAGCTTGAGCCAACAGAGAAGCTTGAGCTGACCCTGGGAGCGTTTCTGCAAGCGGGAGGCTTTAGTGACTATTTTGCCCGCCACTACATACTGCCCATGGGGGCGGCCATCTGGTCATCGACTCTGGCCGATATGCGCGCCTTTCCCCTCGGCTTTTTCCTGCGTTTTTTCCAGAATCACGGCCTGCTGGATGTGGCCAATCGCCCCCAGTGGTACGTGATCCCGGGTGGTTCGCGGGAGTATCTGGGGCCATTGACCTCCGGCTGGCAGCAGCAGATCCGGCTGGCGTGTCCGGTGCAGGGAGTCCGGCGTGTAGCCGATGGGGTGGTGATCCACAGCCTTAAGGGAGAGGAGCACTTTGACGAGGTGATCCTGGCCTGCCATAGCGATCAGGCCTTGCGGCTATTGCAAGATGCCAGCGCGCGGGAGCAGGCCATTCTGGGGGCCATGCCCTATCAGGCCAACGAAGTCTGGTTGCATACCGATGTGAACTGTCTGCCTACCCGGCGCAAGGCCTGGGCCAGCTGGAACTATCAGCTCGACGCCGATGAGCAGGCGCGTCCGCTGGTGAGCTACAACATGAATATTTTGCAGGGTCTGGAGTCACCCTCGCCCTTCTGCGTCAGCCTCAATCCTGCGGGCAAAGTAGATGAGAGCCAGGTGTTGCGCCGCTTCGTCTATGACCATCCGGTGTTTAATCTGGCGTCCATTCAGGCACAAAAAGCCAGAGCCGACATCTGCGGTCAGCAGCATACCCATTTTTGTGGCGCCTACTGGTACAACGGTTTTCATGAGGATGGGGTGCGCAGCGCCCTGGATGTGGCCACCCGTTTCGGGGCCAGCCTATGAACGCCGCCTCCTTTAGCACTCTCAGCCCTCTCAGTCCTCTCTGCCCCATCAGCGCCATCTGGCAAGGGTCGGTACGTCACCGCCGTTTCGCTCCCAGGGCCCATGCCTTCTCCTACAGCCTGTTTATGTTGGGGCTGGATCTGGACGAGGTCGAGACGCTTGGAGTGGGCCAGGGGCGCTGGTTCGGCGTCGAGCGGGCCGGGTTGCTCGCTTTTTACCGCCAGGATTATCTCAAGGGCAGTAGCGGCTCCCTCAAGCAGGCGGTGTGGCAGAAGGTGGCGGATCTGGGCGGGGAGGCTACCCCCGAGCAGCGGGTGTTGCTGCTGGGCAATGTGCGCTGTCTGGGCTTCTATTTCAGCCCGGTCAATTTCTACTTTTGCTATCAGCAAGGGAGCGCCCGTTATCTGCTGGCGGAGGTCTCGAACACCCCCTGGAACGAGCGCCACTACTACCTGCTGGATCTGACGGCACTAGCCCCCCACGACAAGGATTTTCATGTTTCGCCCTTTATGGATCTGGCCATGCGTTACCACTGGCGCATCCGTCCGCCGGAGCAGGAAACATTGATCCACATCGAGAGTCACCCCCAGTCCGGTGCCGCCAAGCTGTTTGATGCCACCCTGGCGCTACGTCGCGAGCCGCTATCACGTCAGGGGCTGATGGCCCTCTTGGTGCGCTGGCCCTGGATGACTCTTAAAGTGCTGCTGGGGATTTACTGGCAAGCGCTACGGCTTTTTATCAAACGAACCCCGATCTTTCGCCACCCGGAGACTCACTAATGGAACTGGTGCAATCGACTCTTTCCGCCTCCTTGTTCGACAAGGCGGCCAAGCAACTGGTGCTCAAGCTGCTGGAGCGACTCACTGATGGTCAACTGCTGCTGCGTGAAGGCAGCGAGCACCACAGTTTCGGGGTGACCGGCACTGATCTGTACGCCGAGCTGGTGGTGCAGGATCCTGCCTTCTATCGCCGTCTGTTGCTGGGCGGCAGCATAGCCGCCGGGGAAACCTGGGTGGAGGGGCTGTGGACCAGCCCGGATCCTGTGGCTCTGGTGCGGTTACTGGCGCGCAACCAGACCCTGCTCGATAGTCTGGAGCGGCGTCTGGGCTGGCTCAGCTTCCCGTTTAACAAGGCGCGGCACTGGCTCAACCGCAATACGCTGACCGGATCCCGCTCCAATATCGCCGCCCATTATGATCTGGGCAATACCCTCTATCAGGGGTTTCTCGACAGTCATATGCAGTATTCCAGCGGCATCTATCCGCACCCTGAGGCGAGTCTTGAGGAGGCGCAACAGGCCAAGCTGTGCACCATCTGCGAGCGGCTGGAGCTGGGGCCCCAAGATCATCTGCTGGAGATCGGCACCGGCTGGGGGGGGCTGGCCATCTATGCCGCCCGCCACTACGGCTGCCGGGTAACCACCACCACCATATCCCAAGCCCAGCATGACTATGCCCGCGCCTGGATTGATAAAGAGGGGTTGCAGGATCGCATCACCCTGTTGCTGGAAGATTATCGCCATCTGCAGGGGACCTACGACAAACTGGTCTCTATCGAGATGATCGAAGCGGTAGGGCATGCCTTCCTGCCGGACTATTTCCGGCAACTATCCCGTTTGCTCACACCCGGTGGCCGCCTGTTGATCCAGGCCATCATCATCGCCGATCAGCGTCATGCCCAGTATCTGCGCAACGTCGATTTCATCCAGCGCTACATCTTCCCGGGGGGCTGCCTGCCGAGTGTTTCCCAGATGGCCACCCTGCTGGCGCGGGAGACCGACATGCAACTGGTGCGGCTGCATGATCATGGCCAGCACTATGCCCGTACCCTGGCCCACTGGTGCGAGCGCTTTTTGGCTCTGGCGCCCGAGTTGCCGACGCTGGGCTATAGCCAGGATTTCATCCGGCTGTGGCACTTCTATTTTGCCTACTGCGAAGGGGGGTTCTGGGAGCGGGCCATCAGCCTGGTGCAACTGGAGGCCGCCAAGCCGGGGGCCGCTGGCTGGTCGGGTGATGTACCGGTCCGATCTGCCGGTAAGAGGTGACTGACATGTGGCCCTGGATGCAACTGCTGGGCTTCAACCTGTTCTGGTTTGTGGCCGTGGTTTGGCAGCAGCCGGCTCCTCTGCTGGCACTGCTCGCCTTGCACGGGTTGTGTTCACCACAGCGCCGCCGGGATCTGCGACTGCTGCCCATCGCTCTGGCCGGCTGCCTGCTGGATGCTCTGCTGTGGCAGTTGGGTCTGTTTGAATTTGCGGCCGGTTTCCCCCTCTGGTTGGCTCTCTTGTGGCTGGGATTTGCTCTGACTCTGGCCCATGGTCTGCGCTGGCTGGTGGTCTTGCCCCGCTGGCAGCAAGCGCTGATCGGAGGATTCGGTGGCGCTTCCTCCTATTTGGCCGGTGCCGCCATGGGCGCCGTGCACTTGCCTTGGGGGCTCTGGATCAGTGGCAGCGTGCTGGCGGTGATCTGGATGGCCTGGTTACCCGTACTGCTATGGACTATGGGCAAGCTGGATGCTGGTATTCCCGCAGCCACCGGCGTTAGCACAGGAGAGAGGCAGCCATGATCAAAACAGGCTCGGATCTTGGTTTATGGCGCAGTATCCGCCTGCTACTGGTGGGGTTGGCCATCTCGTTGGCGCCCCCCGGACTAGCCTCATCGGCGCCCTGGCAGCAGTTGCGTCCCGTCGGCCAGGGCGAGATGAACTGGCTCTGGTTCAAGCTGTATGACGCGACTTTTTACAGCCACAGTGGCCGCTACCAGCCGGGTGACTACCCCCAGGCTTTGACGCTCACCTACGCCCGAGCCATAGCGCGTCAGGATCTGCTGAGCGCGACCGCTGATGAGTGGCAACGGCTTAAGTTGGGCAGTGAAGCCCAGCGTCAGCAGTGGCTGCAACAACTGGCTGGTTTCTGGCCGGATGTAGCGGCTGGTGATCGGCTCACCTTTTATATCGACGCCGAGGGCAAGGGCCATTTCTGGTGGCAGGATAAACCCCTCGGCACCCTGGCAGACCCGCAATTTAGCGCTGCCTTTTTGGCGATCTGGTTGGCGGATAACAGCCGCGACCCGGCGCTGACCCGCCGCCTGCGCGGCCAATCCTGATCCTGGAGCTCGGTATGACTCTTCATCGTGTGTGTCGTTGGCTGATGCTGCTGCCATTCCTGCTGCTGGCAGGTTGTGGCGCGAGCCTGGAGACGTATCGGGATCAGGGACCGGCCTGGGATCTGGCGCAGTTTTTCAACGGTAAACTGGTGGCCCATGGCCTGATGACCAACCGGAGCGGCGAGGTCACCAGCCGCTTTCGAGTGGATATGGTCGGCCACTGGCAAGATGGCAAAGGGGAGTTGTTCGAGCAGTTCTACTTCGATGATGGCCGCCAGCAGACCCGGACCTGGCATCTGAGCCGTGGCGCCGATGGTCACTGGCGTGGTACGGCGTCCGATGTCGTCGGCGAGGCGGTGGGCAAGAGCGAAGGCTTCGCCCTCAATTGGCGTTACCAGCTCGATCTGGTGTTACCGGAAGGGGATGTGGTGCGGGTGAGCTTCGATGACTGGATGTACCTGCTCGATGCCGATCGCCTCATCAATCGTGCCGAAATCAGCAAATTCGGCATTTCTCTGGGCGAGGTGATCCTCTATATCGAACGCCAGCCCTAGTCGCGTAGACTCTAGCTTCGAATGCCGCCTTTGCGCGGCCTAATGTCACAGCTGTTGCTCACCCCCCAGACTTACCGCCCATGCGGGCAATACTGATCCGAGAGGGCCGGGAGTGTTCCCGTTGAATCAACCGTTGGCGGCAGGAGCTCCGCCGGCCATCCCTGTCGCAGAGGGTCAGCTTAGCGCTACCTAATCCCTGTGGTGGCTGATCTACTATTCGGAGCTGCTATTTAGTTAGGAGCTGTGTCCACTATTTACAGGGCAGCAAGATTAGTATTGCCTTAGCGGCAGCTTCAGATTGGCTTAATCAGCAGAGCAGTCTCTTATGGCATGGGATGAGCCGGGGGGTGGGCCTCTGAGTTGTGGTATTTGCCCAAAATCTGATCGAGTGTGCCGTCGGCCTGGATCTGCTCGAAGGCGTGACGAACTGTTTCTACCATCTCGGGACGGGTCTTGAGGCCGAAGGCCATATAGACATGGGAATAGGACTTTTCCAGATAGAGGGAGTAGGCGAGATCCTCATAGCGGCCCAGCTCGGGATGACGCTGCAGGCGCCATCTCAGATCCAGCTCTGATCCCACCAGCAGATCGGTTTTGCCACTAAAGAGCTTGCGCAGGTTTTGCTCCTGATCCTTGGCCAGTTGCAGATGGACGTTATCCACAAACCCCTCGCGTTTTAGCATCTCGTGCACCGCGTAGCCGCGGATCACGCCAATCTGGTATGGTTTGGCCTCTTCTAGCGTGGTGAGCTGGATATCCTGTCGCTTTTTGAGTTTGTAGAGCGACTCGCTAAAGGGGAAAAGGGGCCCAATCCACTGAAAGCGCTTCTCCCGCTCAGGGATACGGGCAATGCTGTAGATCAGCACATTCTCCTGTTGTTCGGCCATGCTGAGGGCCCGGGCCCAGGGGTAGACGCGCGGTGGGGCGCTAAGCCCGGCTTTTTGCAGCGTGGCCTGCACTATCTCGGTGGCAATGCCGCTGATCTTGTCACCATCTTGATAGTTCAGCGGTGGCAGATCTTCGGTCACTACGGTCAGGGACGGACTAGCCCCCCACAGTGGCGTCAGCAGCAAGATGAGCGGAAGCAAGATGCGAGCGTTCATAAGGCATCCCGGTGACTGAGTGTGCTTTTAGAGTCTAGTTCATCCTATTAGGTCGCCCTGAAGTTATTCAGGCGCCAAAGCGTTCCATTATAAAATCAATCACGCTACGTAGCTTGGCTGATGGACGGTAATCTTGCTGATAGATAAGGTGCATGGGGGTGGGTTTGTAGGACCAGTCTGGCAACACTTGCACCAGGCTACCCTGAATGATATCACCCATCAGAATTGATTCAGGTTGCAACACAATGCCACAATGATTCAACGCGGCAATTCTAAGTGCATTTCCCTGGTTGGACATAAAACGTCCTTTCACCGATGCCTTGAAGGTCTGATCTTCAGGTCCTACTAAATCCCAACGATTTGGTGTCAGCCAATAAGAGATTTCCAGGCAACTATGATTCATCAGTTCACTGGGATGTTGCGGCATACCATGCTCACTAATGTAAGCAGGAGATGCAGCCATTATCCTGCGATATGCCTTTAGTGGTCTGGCTACAACATTAGGCTCATTGATGGAGCCAATTTGAATTGCTATCTCATAACTTCCATTGCTTAAATTCGAGATTCGGTTGTCTAGGGTCAACATGATATTAACTTCTGGATTGAGCGACATGTAGACACTCAACGCTGGTACTAAGAACTGGTCACCGAAGCTAACAGGAGCAACTATTTTGACTAAACCTTGAGGCGTTGCCTGTAATTCCATTGCGCTATTTTCAGCTAAGGTGAATTCGGATAAAACTCGCAAGCAACGATCATAGTAGAGCTGCCCTACTTCCGTCACATGTTGTCGCCGAGTCGTCCGATGTAGTAGGCGTGCCCCAAGACGTACTTCAATCGCCCGAATCTGTTTGGCCACCATCGTTGTTGATACACCACTGATATCAGCAGCAGCGGTAAAACTACCGCATTCAACAACCCTTACAAACATCTCCATTCCAGAAAGCTTATCCATGATTATGAACCTGGTGGTTTAAGGTGATTCAACTCAATACATATTTATCATTACAACCTGATAAGTAAATATAAATTTGTCGTTCCCATCCTGGGGCGGTTTAAAGTCAGAGGATTACCATGCCCATTTTACGTTTAGAAATGGCACCAGGACGTTCTCCTGAGCAAAAACGCGATTTTGCCAGGGAAGTTACACGTGTTGCTGTCGAAACACTCAAATGTAAACCAGAGAGTTTAGATGTCTTGATCATTGAAGTCCCGAAGGAGCATTGGGCGAAAGGTGGTAAGTTGATGTCAGAATAGTCAGATATAAGTCCATCAATCGGTAAGCAATGAACATATCGGTTGATGGACAGCTTAGCTAGGCTTGGCAAAATATAAATGTATTCATCCACATCATCACAGTGTGGTGAAAATTAATCAGGCTATCTTCCATGCCGAGTTCTGATGATTTTATCTTTATAATTCCATATGTAATTTACATGGCATTAATCGCCGGCTTTATAGGTATTCCATACTGAAATATATTTAATAAAGCTTTAATATATCTTAATGGTGTACTGTTCATAGATATTATTCCAATAGCGAAATTCACAATATCTGCCTTAACCGGAGTAGCTCCAAGTGCTGCTGAAATCGCTGGGGTATGTATAGCTAGCATTGCATTGGTTATTAAATAATTCGTATCTCCGATATCAAGGAGGAAAATACAAAACACAAAAAAGCATTCCGGCTTCAGTCGATAGTAATTAGCTAGCGCAATGATCTAAATTACTATAAACAGGAGTGCGATAATTCGATAATTCGATAATTCGATAATTTAATAATTTAATAATTTAATAATTTAATAATTTAATAATTTAATAATTTAATAATTTAACAATTTAATAATTTAATAATTTAATAATTTAATAATTTAATAATTTAATAATTTAATAATTCATTGGCTATATTTATGGGAGGCATGAATAATCATCCTAGGGATAGAAAGCCTTAGCCACTTAATATCGGTGTGTTATATATGGTTTTTTGCGTGACTTATTCATATCTTCCTTAGACGAATAATCGGCACAAACACTCAATCAATTGATTGACGAGTCTGCCAGGAGGAAATTATCCGGTTGTTCGCACCTTCTCTAATAAAGGCTGAGTCCATTATCAACTGGTGCCGGGAGGATTCACTGCCATACAGGCAGCTAATTAATTAGCCAATTCTGCTTTGACTTATTCATATGTATTCCCTGCTGCGCGGGGATTTGTTTTCTAATCCTGTTGGTTACTGAGCAGATCGAGGAAGTGGCGGCGGGGATAACCGATAAGCCGACCGTAGGCATCAGGGATGATGCCTTCGAGCCTCCAGAGAGGGATTTACGGCGTGTCGGCGTCAAGGTTTCCCCGATGACCACTACCATCCGTACCAAACGGGAACTGAGCTCCATACGAACAACTAAAAAAGTTGATGGCTCGACAATAAGCAGTCGCTGGTTTGCGCTGTTTTCCAAGATTGTGGGTGCTGGGTTTTGCTGAGTTACTTTATCGGTGTGCGAGCGTTGGCTCTTTATGAGTCTCCATAACTAGCTGTTGATGCTTGTGACTCGATATGTGGTCAGCTGGCGCTTTTCTGGTCGTTATCGCTGCCAACGTCAGACGGCTTGGTTTCTATATCTAATTTATGTATATAGATTACAGTTTTAATCGGTTCATCGGGGTAGGGCGCCGCGTTAAGGTGCTCGGGAATCCAGTGGCCCTTGTGGTGCACTGCTTATATCGGGTCTTGGCGGCGGTCTTTATGACTCCTGATCAGGACCCCCAGAACACAAAAACAGAATACAAACTAGGACGAGGTCAGCGATGAAATTTACCAAATCAGTAGTAGTGATGGCGGTTCTGCAATTGGCACTGGCAACCGGGGCTTATGCCCAATCCAGCCTGGAGGCTATCAAGTCAGCCGGTGTGATCAAGATTGGTACCGAAGGCACCTATGCGCCGTTCACCTTCCACGACGCCAGCGGCAAGCTGGTGGGCTTTGATGTGGAGATCGGTGAGGCTATTGCCAGCAAGCTGGGTGTGAAGGCCGAGTTTGTGGAAGGCAAGTGGGATGGTCTGATCGCCGGCATCGATGCCAAGCGTTACGACCTGGTGATCAATCAGGTCTCCATCACTCCGGAGCGCCAAGCCAAGTACGATTTCTCCGCCCCCTACATCACCTCCAAGGCGGTGCTGCTGGTGAAGAATGACAGCACCATTGACAGTTTTGCTGCCCTCAAGGGCAAGAAGGCGGCCCAGTCGCTGAGCAGTAACTTTGGCAAGCTGGCGCAAAGTGCCGGTGCCGAGCTGGTAGCCACCGAAGGCTTTAACCAGTCGGTCGAGTTGGTGCTCTCTGGTCGTGCCGATGCCACCATCAATGACAGCATCTCCTTTCTGGATTTCAAAAAACACAAGCCGGATGCACCGCTGAAGATTGCAGCCAGCCAGGAAAATGCGGATCATGCCGGTGTTCTGCTGGCCAAGGGTCAACCGGAGTTGCTGGATGCCATCAATAAGGCACTGGCTACTGCACAAACCGATGGTACCTATCTGCAGATTTCCCAAAAATACTTCGGGGCGGATGTTTCCAAATAATACATCCACCATCTTTGCCACTCGTTAGGAGGGAGCTGTAACGTGCCTGACTGGTTACAGTTGATGATTGATTCTTTCTGGCCCCTGCTTCGTGCGGGGCTTCTTTTTACTGTGCCGCTGACCCTGATCACCTTTGTCGGTGGTATAGCGCTCGGTTTTCTGCTGGCCTTGGGGCGTCTGTATGGCCCTAAACCGCTGGTGGCGCTGGTGCGGTTTTATGTCTGGCTGATCCGTGGTACGCCCTTGCTGGTACAGCTGTTCCTGATTTTTTACGGCTTGCCCAGCGCCGGGATCACCCTGGATGCCTTTACCGCGGCTGTGATTGGTTTCACTCTCAACGTCGGGGCTTATACCTCCGAGGTGATCCGCGCCACTCTGGATGCGGTGCCCAAGGGGCAGTGGGAAGCGTCTTTTTCCATCGGCATGAACTGGTTCCAGGCGATGCGCCGCATCGTGCTGCCGCAAGCGGCGCGAATTGCGGTGCCACCGCTGTCGAATACCTTTATCTCCCTGGTGAAAGATACTTCGTTGGCGGCGGCCGTGACGGTACCCGAGTTGTTTCAGGCGGCGCAGCGCATTGCGGCGGCGACCTACGAGCCCTTGATCCTGTATATCGAAACGGCGGTGATCTACTTGCTGTTCAGCTCTGTGCTGTCGGCACTGCAGAATAAACTGGAGGCCCGTTTGGCCCGGCATAACCAGCAGAGTGGGGAGTCATCATGATCCGTCTGGCACAGATTGAAAAACGCTTTGGCCAGCAGGTGGTGCTCAAGGGCATCGATCTGACGATTGATGAGGGGAGCGTCACAGCGCTGATTGGCCCATCCGGCAGCGGCAAGAGTACCTTGCTGCGCTGCGTCAATCTGCTGGAGATCCCCCTGGCGGGCACCCTGCAACTGGGGGCGGCGCAGATCGATTTTGATCGCCACCATACGCCGAGTCGGCAGCAGATCCAGGCTATCCGCCAGCAGACCGGTATGGTATTCCAGAACTTTCAGCTGTTTCCTCACCTGTCGGTGTTGGCCAACGTGATGGAAGGTCTGGTGACGGTGCTGGGCTGGGATCCGGCGCGAGCCAAGCTGCGGGCTGGCGAGTTGCTGGAGAAGGTGGGCATGAGCCATAAGGCGGATGTCTATCCGGGTACCTTGTCCGGCGGCCAGCAGCAGCGGGTGGCAATCGCCCGGGCTTTGGCACCGGCGCCCAAGGTGTTGTTGTGCGACGAGCCGACCTCGGCGCTGGATCCCGAGCTGGCGCTGGAGGTGGTGGCGGTACTCAAACAGCTGGCCACCGAGGGCACCACCATGCTGATGGCAACCCATGACTTGCGACTGGCGGCCAATATCGCCCGCCATGTGGTATTTCTGGAGGCCGGGCAAATCGTCGAGAGCGGTAGCTCGCAGGCGATATTTACCCAGCCGCAGCAACCGCGGACTCAGGCGTTTATCTCCACCCTGACCCACAAATCACCCGATAACTGGGAAATCTGAGGGCTAGGTTCATCCAGATAGATAGAAGGCGCGATCCATTCGCGCCTTTTTTTCGTTCGAACCTAACTGACTGTTCCCAATAGCTGAGCACTCATCACAGCGACTGGGTAGCGCTAAGCTGACCCTCCGCGCCAGGGATGGCGAGGTGGAGCCCCCATGGATGGGTTCACGGCGTGTCAGTGTGCGCTTCCTAGTCAATGTAGATAGCAATATCCCCCCTTTCTCTGGCCTTCGAATGGGCCATTTTTAACCAAGCTGAATGGCAGTTGAATCGAATTCAACTATCGATTTTATCGTGTGCACGGCGTGCTAGATTCCTCGTCATCAGCCACCTATCAGGCTGATTACCACAGGGAGTCTGCCATCATGGCAATGGATAAATTTCGTTCTGCGTGTTGTGTTGTTGCCTGTCTGCTGGTTGCTCCGAGCTATGCCGGAGAAGATTTGAATACCGCCCTAGGCGGCGCGGTTGCCGGGGTTGCGGGCACCATCATAGGTGAACAGGTGGCCGGTGAGAACGGTGCTCTGGCGGGGGCGGCGATTGGCGGCGCCTTGGGTGGTGCGGCAACGGCCAAACGGGGCAACAAGAATGAAGCGGCCTTGGGTGGTGCGGTCGGCGCCCTGAGTGGTGCCGCCATCGGCAATCAGGTCGGTGGTAGCAATGGCAAGCTGATCGGTGCCGGGATCGGCGGTGCGGCGGGCGCTTCGGTGGGGGCCAATAACGGGGATCGTCAATCGAGTCACCAAGAGTCTTACGATCGCTACGACCGTGATGATTACCGACCCAGTCATTGGGATAACCGCCATCACCATGGCAAACCCAGCCACTGGGATAATCGCCGCTACTATGACCGTGGCCACGGGCATGGTGGCCATCATAAACCAGGCCCTTATTACCATGGCTATGACAAGAAACACTCCCACCGCCGTCACTAATACAGATGCAATCGGGAGCTAGCTCTGCAGCACAATAGGTCTTGATCATCTGGCGCCGCTAAGGCGCCATTTTTATGCCCGGCCGTCGCGCCTTGTAGGGTGTATGGCCCGAGATCTGGCATCTTGTGCCTGAGTTAGCAAGCTTTGCCGTTGTCTATGCTGCGGACGCAATATCGGTTGGTACATGCTGAATATTGATGACAACACCCTGCTGCTTATAGGCGGCAGTGGCAAATCGTCCTAACTATTTAATTGATAAATAACGAGATTACCTGCTGGTATGAAAGCTGCTGCGCTATGGACCGATACCAACCACAGCAGGAGCTTGTGATGCCAACACCGTGTTATATCAGTATTCAAGGCAAGACCCAGGGCCATATCACCGCCGGAGCCTTTACCTCGGACTCTGTCGGCAATATCTACGTGCAGGGGCATGAAGATGAGATGCTGGTGCAGGAGTTTGACCATGTGGTTACCGTGCCGACGGATCCCCAATCCGGGCAACCCTCGGGCCAACGGGCCCATAAACCGTTTCGTTTTACCGTGGCGCTGAACAAGGCGGTGCCCTTGATGTATAACGCGCTGGCATCGGGAGAGATGCTGCCCAAGGTGACGCTCAAGTGGTTTCGTACCTCGGTCGAGGGGCGTCAGGAGCACTTTTTCAGCACCTTGCTGACCGATGCCACTATCGTCGAGATCGATTGCCAGATGCCCCATTGCCAGGATCTCAACAAATCTGACTATACCCAGCTGATCCGGGTGGCGCTGGCGTACCGCAAGATAGATTGGGAGCATACGGTCGCGGGCACCTCGGGCGCCGATGATTGGCGGGCCCCCCTCGAGAGCTGAGCCGACAGAGCCTATCCGGAGGTCGGTTACGAGTAGGCCGACCTCCGGATCCTTCGCTGCCCAACATCACTTTTCTCATCAGGAGGCGCAGTTATGTGTCCTGCCATCGCAACGATTGGCGATCTGGGCTCTGCCCACGGTGGCTTTCCAGCAACACCTATTTTGAGCGCAAGTTCCGATGTCCTGGTCCATGGACGTGGCGTGGCCCGTCAGGGCGATGGTTTATTAGCCCACGCCAAGCCGAAAAAAGGCAGCCATGGTCGGCAGATTGCCGGGGGTGAGCCCTCGGTGCTGGTGAATGGTCGCCCGGTGGCTATTTCGGGTTGTGCCATCAGTTGCGGCGGTGTGGTGATCGCCAGTCACTCCGTGGTAGCTGGTTTATGACCGTACTCAGTGGTCTGCAATTTACCCTGACACTCGACGCCCTACCGGATGCTGGCTTGGTGGTGGTGAGCTTTACCGGGCAGGAGGCCCTCTCCGAGCCGTTTGCACTGCAGCTGGAGTGCGCCAGTTGTGATGGCGAACTACCGTTACCCGAATTACTCAATAGCCAGGGGACACTCACCATCTGGCAGAATGGCATGGCGGTGCGGCGGGTAATCGGTATTGTTGCGGCGGCAACTCAGAGCGCACGCGGCGTGCGCCGCACCCGTTATCGTCTGCAACTGCGCTCGCCGTTATGGCGTTTGCAATTGCGCCACAATAGCCGGATTTTTCAAGGACAAACGCCCCAGGCGATCATCCGTCTGCTGTTGCAGGAACATGGTATTACTGCGGCTGATTTTGTGCTGCGCGGTGCCCATCCACCGCGGGATTATTGTGTGCAGTATCGCGAGACGGATCTGGCCTTTTTGCAGCGACTGGCGGCAGAAGAGGGGATCTTCTACTTCGAAGAGGTGACGGAGTCACAATCCCGGCTACGATTTGCCGATGAGGTGACGGCACTGGCAGCGGGGGGAGAACTGATCTTCAACCCGCAGCCCCATCTCGATGGGCTGGGATGGCGCGTGCAGCGCTTCGACTGGCAGCATCAATTGGGATCGACCGGCGTGATATTGCAGGATCACAGTTTCTTGCAACCCGATTATGCGCTGGCACATAGCCAGGGTATCCGGGGCGGCCATGAGGTGGGTCTGGGTAGCGATGAACATCTAGGGGCGTTTCAACATTACGATTTTCCCGGGCGTTTCAAGCAGGATCCCCAAGGCAAGGCGTTGGTGCGCTATCGGCTGGACGCGCTGCGCCAGCAGGTTTCTTGTGCCGAAGGGCGCAGCAATGCCCCGCCGTTGCAACTGGGACTGCGTTGGTCGCTGCGCGGCCAGGGTGGCGCGGATGAGTGTGACTGGCAAGCCATCCGCATCTGCCATGTCGGCCAGCAGCCCCAGGCGCTGGAGGAGGAGGGGGGCAGCGGGGCAACTCGCTATCACAATGAATTTCAGGCCATACCGGCCACCTCGTGCTGGCGTCCCGTGCCGAATGTGAAACCTAAGGTCGATGGACCTCAGGTCGCCCGGGTGGTCGGGCCCGAGGGCGAGGAGATCTACTGCGATGCCCATGGCCGTATCAAGTTGCAGTTTCCCTGGGATCGGGATGGCCAGAGCAATGAGCAAAGCTCTTGCTGGGTTCGGGTTTCTCAAGGCTGGGCGGGCGGTCATTACGGCACCCTGGCCTTGCCCCGGGTGGGCCATGAGGTGATCGTCAGCTTCCTGGAGGGGGATCCGGATCAGCCGATTGTTACCGGCCGCACCTACCATGCCACCCAGGTGCCACCCTATTCGCTTCCGGAGCACAAGAGCCGGACCCTGATCCGCACGAACAGCTACCAGGGAGATGGCTTCAACGAGGTACGCTTTGAAGATCAGGCGGGTAAGGAAGAGATCTATCTCCATGGCCAGCAGGATCTAGCGGTGCATGTACGCCGCAACGTGCGTTGGCAGATCCACAACGAGGAACATGCCAGCATTCGCGGCCAACGGCTGACCCGGATCGGCAAAAATGAACACCTGCTGGTGGAAGGCGAACGACGGCAGCAGATAGATGGCGAGGATGGTTTGGCGGTGCACAGATCCCGGCGTCTACAGCTCGGGGAGGACTATCTGCTCAGCGCGGGGCGTGAGGTCCATCTCAAGGCCGGACAACAGCTGGTGCTGGATGCGGGCAGCCAGCTGACTCTCAAAGCCGGCGGCAGTTTTATCACCCTCGATGCCAGTGGCATTACCCTGGTGGGGCCCTGCATTCGCCTGAATTCGGGCGGCGCTGCGGGCACAGGGACTGCGTTGACACTCCAGGCGCCGGAGTTGCCTGCTGGCGTCGGCGCTCCAGCTTATACGCCACCCCCCGTTGTGCACGCCGGCACTGGGCATAAGGCAGAGCAGGATAAGGCGCAAGTAAGCCATTATCGCTTCTCGGAGTAGACCCCATGGTTCTGGAGCAATGCTGTTCACTGAAGAGAAATGCAGGAAGGTTCCCTTTCACCAACACGCCGTAAACCCATCCGTGGGGGCTCGATGGCGGCATCCCTGCCGCCAACGGTTGGCTCAATGGGAGCACTTCCTACCGTATCTGGTCAGCATTGGGGCTCTGGAGCCGCTATCCCGCCGTTAACCCTAGAGTTTGAGCTACAACAGAGTTTGATCGCATCAATCACGATGCTGCTGGCAATTTGCTCCGCGTTGAGGATGATGCGCCCTATTTGCTGCGTGACTCAGGAGTGGACGGATATGATTCGGCGAAGGATGGCCATCGGCGTGGTCGGGGTTCTGGTTGTGATGCTGGTGGCGTTGTTTGCTCTTCTGCGCGGCAACCCGCAACCAGAACGTCCGCTGCTGATCTGGACCGGACGTGGTGTCAGCGAGCTGACCGCCCTTGGCCATGGCTTTACCGCCCGCACCGGACGCGCGGTACAGATTGAGAGCCCGGCTAATTTCGTCGAAAAATTCGAGATCCTGGCCCAGCAAGGGC
>JBBRVG010000010.1:0-61277 GCA_038247115.1 Enterobacterales bacterium
AGCCCACGATGACAACGAGATGGTGTTATCCACCCCCATACTGATGCAAGGCGAACGACTCGGTACCCTGCAATTGCACGCTCAGCTAACCCCACTGAATCGCATCATGCGCCAGAGCCTGTTCACCGGCCTGGTGCTCGGTGGTATAGCGCTACTGCTCGCTGGCTGGATGGCGCGCCTCTCCGGCCGCATCCTGACGCAACCCCTCAACCGACTGGCGAACATAGCCAGCACCATAGCCCGGGATAAAAACTATGCCCTGCGCGCCGATGAGGAGAGTCATCAGGATGAAGCGCGGCAACTGGCTCACTGTTTTAACGTCATGCTGACACAGATCGAGCAACGGGATCAGGTGCTGGAACAGCACCGCGACCACCTGGAGCAGGTCGTGCAATTACGCACCGTGGATCTGGTGCAAGCCAGAGACTCTGCAGAATCGGCAAACCGTGCCAAGAGTGAATTTCTGGCCATGATGAGCCACGAAATACGCACCCCGCTGAATGGTGTCATCGGCATGACCGACTTGCTCAACACCACGACGCTAGACGAGAAACAGCGGCGTTTTGTCCGCATCATTCGCCGCTCTGGCGAAGATCTGCTGACCATCATCAACGACATTCTCGATTTTTCGAAAATCGAAGCGGGCAAGCTGGAGCTGGATCGCAGCTCCTTCAACCTGAACCTACTGCTGGAGGATCTGGTCGAGCGCTTCGCGCCGGTCGCTCATGGCAAGGGTCTGGAGATCCTCTGTTCGCCGCCGACCCATGCCATTCACCTGCAGGGCGACAGTAAACGCCTGAGCCAGGTGCTGACCAATCTGGTCGGCAATGCCATCAAATTCACCGAACAGGGCGAAGTGGTGGTGCGCGTGGACATACTGGCCCAGGACGATGAGCAGGTGACTTGTCGCTTCAGTGTGCGGGATACCGGCATCGGCATTCCTCCCGAACGGCAAGCCAAGCTGTTTCAGGCTTTTTCCCAGGCCGACAGCTCGACGACCCGTCGCTTCGGTGGTACCGGGCTAGGGCTGGCCATCTCCCAGCGGCTGGTCCAGCTGATGCGCGGCCAAATCGAGCTACACAGTGAAAGCGGCAACGGCAGCGAATTCTTCTTTACCCTGACTCTGGCACCGGAAAAGGCCATGCAGATGCAGACCAAACAGCGCCAGCTCAACCGTCTCAAGGTGCTGATTGTGGATGACAACACCACCAATCTGGAGATCCTGACTCACCAGCTCACCGCCTGGCATTGCCAGATCTCGCTGGCCCAGAGCGTGCAGCAGGCCATGACCCTGCTCCAGCAGGCAAAAACCGTCGACAGCCCGTTCAACATGGTGTTGACCGATATGATGATGCCGGATGAGGATGGGCTGGGACTGGTCTCCCGTCTGCAAGCCGATCCCGGGCTGGCCGATATCCCCATCATAATCCTCAGTTCCGCAGGTTACTCACTACCCGCAATGGACTGTCTACAGGTGCGCAACTGCCAGCAACTCACCAAGCCGGTC
Source organism: Enterobacterales bacterium (assembly GCA_038247115.1). Taxonomy (GTDB): domain Bacteria; phylum Pseudomonadota; class Gammaproteobacteria; order Enterobacterales; family Aeromonadaceae; genus Pseudaeromonas. Next base: position 1,508 of record JBBRVG010000010.1, read on the forward strand.
CGTCAATCCGATCTCTACAACGCCATGGTGCATGGTCTTCATCAACCGATCCCGGTGCTGGGCTCTTCGGCAGCCGTCGGCGGGGCTCATACCCGGCTGCAAGGTCGCGTGCTGCTAGCCGAAGACAATCAGGTTAATCAGGAAGTAGCGCTGGCCATGCTGCAAAATCTGGGTTTGAACTACGAAATGGTCACGAATGGTGCCGATGTCCTGGAAATTCTGCACCGGCAGAGCTTCGATCTGATACTGATGGACTGTCAGATGCCAATCATGGATGGCTTCCAAGCCACGGTAGCCATTCGGCAACAGGAGCAATTTAGCGCCCAGCATATTCCCATCGTCGCCCTGACGGCCAACGCCGTGTCCGGGGATCGGGAACGCTGTCTGGCTTGTGGCATGGATGATTATCTCTCCAAGCCCTTTACTCAGGAGCAACTGGGCAACCTGTTGGCCCAATGGTTACCCACTATCACAGCGCCTGCCGGATCCCAGGTCTCTTCACCCCAGGCGGGCATCTCGACCCTGCAGCATCACGAGCTGGATCCACGCGCCATCGATAGCCTGCGAGTGCTGCGAGCCGGTTTATTGGTCAAGGTGCTGGCGGCTTGGCTACAGGAGTCGCCCAAACTGCTGGCCCAGATGCAAGAAGCCATAGCAGAACAAGATGCCAACCGGCTGCTGCGCGCCGCTCACTCGTTGAAAAATAGCGCCGCCAACCTGGGAGCCCGGGCCCTGTCCCAGCTCTGTCTGCAAATCGAACAACTGGCACGTCAGGGAACGACTCAGGGGCTACAAAATTTAATGGTCGAGATAGAGTACCGATTTATGCTTACTAAGGATGAAATCACCCAGTTGCATCAGGAGGAAACATGAACGAGCCACTCCTGACCCGAGCGCAACCGCTGGTGCTGGTGGTCGATGATGAACTGAGCGCCCGGCTTATCATGCGCGCCACCCTAGAAGAGTCCGGATTCGATGTGGTCGAGGCAGCCAGCGTCGCTGAGGCCCTGGAGCAGTTTGATGCCCAACAGCCGGATCTCATCATCCTGGATGTTATCTTGCCGGACGGCAACGGCATCGAACTCTGCGCCCACCTGCGCCAGCTGGCCACGGGGCGGAATCTACCGATTGCCATGGCCACCGGCCTCGATGATGTACCATCGATTCAACAAGCCTACCAATCCGGCGCTACCGATTTCATTACCAAACCCATCAGCTGGGGCACCCTCGGCTATCGGGTGCGCTATCTGCTGCGCGCCCATCACGCTTTTGAAGAGCTGGCGCTCAGCGAAAGCAAGAACCGGGCATTGCTGTCGGCACTTCCCGACCTGCTGTTCCGCATCAATGGCAATGGGGTCATTCTCGATCGCCTGGCAGGCTCCGAGGCTCCAGACTGGAGCGATTGGGATCTGCAACCCGGTGCCATATTGCAGGATCACCCCAGTGCCCTGATCGCCGAGATGATCCAGCAGGAAATCACCATAGTGCTGGAGCAACAGTCGCAACATGCGCTGGAAATTGCGTTGCCGCGCAATCACGAGGGGGTCTGCTGGGAAGCGCGGATACTGCCACGCAGCGAGGATGAGGTGTTGCTGGTACTGCGAGATATCAGCCGTCGCAAACAGATGGAGAACCAGCTGCGGCTCTCGGCCAAGGTGTTTGAATCCAGTAATGAGGCCATCCTCATCACAGATCGCCGGAATCGGGTCATTTCGGTCAACCAGATGTTTGAAAAACTGACCGGATTTAGTGCCCAGGAAGTCCTGGGCAAGGAGCCGACCCTGTTAGGATCCGGTCAGGAGAACCGCAGCCTGTACCGCAACCTATGGGCCCTGCTGTACGAGAACGGCGCCTGGCAGGGTGAGCTCACGGATCGACGCCGCTCCGGCGAAACTTATCCGGTCTGGCTCTCTATCAGCCTGGTTCGTGATGGGCAAGGCGAGCCGGAATACCATATCGCCAGCTTCTCGGACATCACAGAGCGCAAGCGCCAGGAGGCGCAGATCGAGCATCTGGCCTTCCACGACGTATTGACCGGATTACCGAACCGCCGCCTGCTCACCGATCGCATCGAGGTCGCCATCTCCCAGGCGCAGCGGGAAAACAGTGGCCTGGCGCTGCTTTTCATCGATCTGGATCGGTTCAAGACCATCAATGATTCCCTGGGACATCAGGCTGGCGATCAACTGTTGCGGGAGGTCGGACGTCGACTCGGGCAATGGGTGCGCAGTGGCGACACCGTCAGCCGGGTCGGCGGCGATGAGTTCATCGTCTTGTGCCCCAACTGCGGCCATCCCGACGATGCCTCGGCGCTGGGCGAAAAGCTGCTGGAAGCCCTGGCCCAGCCTTACCATATTGCGGAAAACCAGCTGATCATCACCGCCAGCATCGGCATAGCCCTCTATCCGGATAACGGCAGTGACGCCAACATGCTGATCGGCAATGCCGACGCCGCCATGTACCTGGCCAAAGAGAATGACCGCAACAACTGCCAGTTCTACTCCCCGGAGCTGAACGAGAAAAATCTGGAACGGCTACAACTGGAGCTGCGGCTACGCCATGCCCTGGAAGCCCAGGAATTTGTGCTCTACTTCCAGCCCCAGATCGATGCCCGGACGGGTGCCCTGGTCGGCGCTGAAACCCTGATCCGCTGGCTCGACCCCATCCATGGCCTGATACCACCGGGGCGTTTCATCCCCCTGGCCGAAGAGACCGGCCTGATCCAGCCCATCGGCGACTGGGTGCTGCGTGAAGTTTGTCGCTATCTCCATCGCTGGCAAGCCCAGGGATTGCCGCTCATCCCCATAGCCGTCAACCTGTCGGCGCGTCAGTTCAAACAGCCGAACTTTATTGAATCGATTGCCGAGGCGTTGGCAGAAACCGGCATAGAGCCCCGCTGGATTGAGCTGGAGTTGACCGAGAGCATGCTGATGAAAGACATACAGCAAACCACCAGTAAGCTCCGTCAACTCAAGGAGATGGGATTCAGCATTTCGGTGGATGACTTCGGTACCGGCTTCTCCAGCCTCAACTACCTGCGTCACTTTCCTCTCGACGTGCTGAAGATCGACCAATCCTTTGTGCGGGAACTGTTTGAGGATGATGCGGCTCTAGCCATCATCGACTCCATCATAGCCCTGGCCAATGCCCTGGGCATGCGCACGGTTGCCGAAGGGGTGGAAACCGCCGAGCAACAACTGATGTTGCAGCACCACGGCTGCAACACACTGCAAGGCTATCTCATAGCGCGGCCCTTGCCGGAAGAGGATTTTATACGCTGGGTTCGCCAATATCCGGCGCCCCCAGGCTCGGCACCTATCGACTAGAGCTATCGGCTAGAGAAAGGTACCAATCGCTTAACGTGACCGGCTACGCGGCGTGGTCGGGGTTTTAGCCGCGAACTGTTTGATGCTGCGTTTTTCTGCGGTCCGACGATTGGCCTGCTTGTCCCGGGGTGGGCGTTTGCGGGTCGCTTCTTCCGTGGCCGGAACATCGGTCACCGGAAACTCGACCAACTCCTGCAACGTTATGCCGTTTCCGGTCAAAGCCTCGATCGCCTGTAAGGCGGGCATATCGCCATGGGCAATCAAGGAGAGCGCCACGCCGGAACGACCCGCGCGGCCGGTGCGGCCAATGCGGTGCACATAGGTCGTCGGGGCATCCGGGAGCTCGAAGTTAATCACCAGCGGCAAGGCGCTGATATCCAGACCCCGAGCGGCCAGATCGGTTGCCACCAGCACGGGTAACTGTCCGGATTGCAACTGCGCCAGCACGGCACTGCGTTCAGCCTGCGGCTTGTCGCCATGCAGAGCAGCGGCGGCCACTCCCTGTTTGCACAGTCGTTTGACCAGACTGTCAGCCGTGGCCCGCTGGTTGACGAACACCAGCGCCGTTTGGCCTGGATGCAGCTGCAACAGATGCAGCAATAAGGCCGCCTTATTGCCCTTGTTCACCAAGTACCCTTGCTCGTCAATCACCCCCTGCGGCCGGGGCTCGACACTGATCAACTGCGGCGCACGCAACAACGACTGCGCCAAGGCAGCTACCTCATCAGGGAAGGTGGCGGAAAATAGCAGCGTCTGCTGACGGCCGCCAAGCAGAGCCAGCAGCTGCTCCAGCTCGCGGCGGAAACCCATCTCCAGCAGGCGGTCGGCCTCATCCAGTACCAGTTGCCGCACCTGGGCCAAGGTCAGAGCCTGCTGGCGCAGCAACTCCAACAAACGGCCCGGGGTGGCGATCAGTAGATCGCAACCTGTCGCCAACGCCGCCACTTGCCCCTCGAGCGGTTCGCCCCCCAGCACCAACTGGACCACAGGTGCAGGCGTCAAGGAGCTTGCCAGAACCCGGGCCACCTGGCTCACCTGTTCGGCCAGCTCCCGGGTCGGAACCAGCACCAGGGCACTCGGCGCTGGCAGAGCAGCCGGGGCCTCGCCAGGCGTCGCCCGCCACCCCTGCAACAGGGGCAGCAAAAAGCTGAGGGTTTTTCCCGTTCCTGTCGGCGCGCATACCTGCACATCCACCCCGGCCAGCGCCGGAGGCAGCGCCTGCCGCTGCACCGCCGTCGGTTGCACCCAGCCCTGTGCGCTCAAGGCCCGCAGGAGTTCCGGGCAGAGTGGCAAATCGGTAAATCTGGACATGACGTCTTCCTGTCGAGTCGGGAACAAGAAACAACAAAGGGCCCGGAGGCCCTGTGTCGACGATTATTCAGTCGGCATCAATCTGCAACACCATCGGGCTCTTCGACAACCCGGGTCGGCCAACCCATCAGGGTTTGACGCTTGGCTTCATCCTGCAGTTCGGAGGCGCGCAGATAATGAACTTGAGGCCAGCCTTGCGGCAACCAGATGGTCAGTTGGTCCTCATCCGCCTCGAAGCGGAAGTCGGGAACCGTGCCTTCGGTGCGACGCATACACAGTATGATCGACAGCCGCAGGATGCGCGCCAAGCGACACGCCTGGGTCATGGAGACCGCATTTTGCCGCTCCAGCTCATCCAGTTTGAATTCATCACGTTGATTGAGCATCAACGCCGATAACAACTGCTTCTGCGCCGGAGTAAAACCGGGCATATCGATGTGATCGATAATGTAGGCGGCGTGTTGCGGTGCCTTTTTATATTCAATGCACAATCCGAGCTCATAGAGCATGGCGGCCCAACGCAGCATGGGGCGCCCGTACTGTTCGCTCAGGTGCCAGCTCTGATGCAATTGGGTGAATGCGGTCAAGGCCACGCTACGCACCCGCTCCGCCTGCTCCCGATCCAACTGATAGCGAGTGATCAGGCTCTCAGCCGTCCGTTCACGGGCATCACAATCCCGTTTGCGACCGACCATGCCGTAGATGAGCCCTTCGCGCAGGGCGCCACCCGCCAGGGTCATATTCTCGATATGCAGAGTTTCGAAAATCGCGATCAGAATCGCCAGCCCGGACGGAAAAACGGTCAAGCGCTCGGGAGCCAAGCCTTGTAGCGCCAGCTGATCGATGCGACCGCACTGGATGGCCTGTTCCTTCAATTCATTGAGCTTGCTCAGCGTCACCCGCTCACTACGCCCTTGAGCGATCATGATCTCTTGCAGCGCCTGCACAGTCCCGGAGGCCCCGACACAGGTGATCCAGCCCATATCGAGATAACTCTGCTGGACCTGCGCCAGCACATCTTTGGCGCCTTCGATGGCAGCCGCAAAGTTATCGGCACTGAGCAAGCCATCGGCAAAGAAGCGCCTCAGCCAGGTGATACAGCCCATATGTAGGCTATTCAATAGCTTGGCATCACTTTGCTCACCGATCACCAATTCAGTACTGGCGCCACCGATATCGATGACCAGGCGCTTGCCTTCACCACTGGAAGTCCAAGAAACACCCTGATAGATGGTTCTGGCTTCGTCTTCACCGGTGATTACCTCAATATGGTGACCCAGGATCCGTTCCGCTTCGACCAGGAAGACACCCACATTGCCTGCCAGTCGCAAGGTGGCGGTGCCGACGATGCGGGTATTCTCTTTGGGTACATCCTGCAGCTGTTCGGCGAACAGGCGCAGGCAATCCCAACCCCGCGCCATCGCTTCATGGCTGAGACAGTTATCCGCATCCAGTCCCGCAGCCAACCGCACCTTGCGCTTGACCTTGGCAACCGTACGGATCGCGCCCGAAACCTCGCGAACCACCAGCATGTGGAAACTGTTGGAGCCGAGATCTATGGCAGCATACAGAGGTGGCTGGTTCACGGGCGACGTCCTGTCAGGGTTTACGAGGGCCACGGCGGCGTCCGGCACTGGGCTGACGCTCACGCATATTACGATTGATGCCGGCACGATGGCGATGGATCCGCTTCGGTGCCTCGGCATCCTGCAGCAATGCCTGGCGATCATACTTGCTCATCGGGATCGGGTGTCGAATGTAATCTTCGATCGCCGGCAAGTTGAAGGCATAGTCTTCACAGGCAAAACTGATGGAGTGACCACTCTTGCCCGCGCGGCCAGTTCGGCCAATGCGGTGCACATAGTCTTCCGCGTCATCCGGCAGATCATAGTTGAAGACATGGGTCACATCGGGGATGTGCAGGCCACGGGCCGCCACATCGGTCGCTACCAGAATATCCAGCGTGCCCTTGGTGAAATCCTCGAGGATCTTCATACGCTTTTTCTGCGGCACATCGCCGGTCAACAGACCAACTCTATGGCCATCCGCTTCCAACCAGCCATGTACGTCTTCGCAGACATGCTTGGTATTGGCAAAGACGATGGCTTTATCTGGCCACTCTTCTTCGATCAGCGTCAGCAGCAGTAGCATCTTGTCATCGTTGGAGGGGTAGAACAGCTCCTCCTGGATGCGTAGCCCTGTCATCTGCTCCGGCTCTATCTGCACATGCTGTGGCTGATTCATGTGTTCATAGGCCAGTTCCTGCACCCGCAACGACAAGGTGGCAGAAAACAGCATGTTCAGGCGTTGACTTGGCATCGGCATACGACGGAACAGGAAACGGATGTCCTTGATGAAACCCAGATCGAACATGCGATCCGCTTCATCCAGCACCACGGCCTGGATCTGGGACAAGTCGATAATGCCCTGCTTCAGGTAATCGATGATGCGACCCGTAGTGCCGATCAGCACATCGACGCCTTGTTCCAGCACGGCGAGCTGCTTATCGTAGCCATCGCCACCATACGCCAGACCCAGTTTAAAACCTGTGGTCTCGGCCATGGGCTCGGCATCGTTATAGATCTGCACCGCCAGCTCGCGGGTCGGCGCCATGATCAACACACGAGGTTGATTGGTTTTGCGCTCGGGCGAGGCCGGATTGATCAGCAGATGATTGAAGATACCAGCCAGGAAGGCGATGGTCTTGCCGGTCCCGGTTTGTGCCTGGCCCGCAATATCTTTGCCTGCGATGAGGATAGGAAGAGAAAGCGCCTGGATCGGCGTGCAATAGTGAAATCCCTTGGCTTCCAGACCGGCGAGAACCTGCGGTTCCAGCCCCATCTGGGCGAATTTCTGTTCAGTTAAGTGTGTTTTGCTCATGGCAGACAGGTTATCAGGTTGGGCTTGCAATAATAAACAGGATCATTTCAAATAGGGCAACTATTTGCCTTTTATTTACATCTATTGGCTATATTTGCCAACAGATCCTCAACAATAGACTGGAGTGGTAGATGAGTGACAAGATTGTTCAGCTGACCGATGCCAGCTTCGAAGCAGACGTGATCAAGGCTCAAGGCCCGGTACTGGTCGACTTCTGGGCTGAGTGGTGTGGCCCGTGCAAGATGATTGCACCTATCCTGAACGAAGTTGCTGATGAATATGCTGGCAAGCTGACCGTTGCCAAGCTGAATATTGATCAGAACTCCGAGACGGCACCCAAGTACGGTATTCGTGGTATCCCGACCCTGCTGCTGTTCAAGAACGGCGCAGTGGCCGCGACCAAAGTAGGTGCGCTCTCCAAGACCCAATTGAAAGAGTTTCTGGACGCCAACGTCTAAATCATCCAAGAGCGCTCACTGAGCGCTCTTTGTTTTTCACCCCGACGCAATAGACGCCTTCGCGATTTGATGCTAACTTATACAGCGACCTAGTAATCCACCCGCGCTGATCTGCGCTCTCTCCTATCGAAAGCAGCCTCAACCCAGCGACCGTCTAACCGCTTCATTTCCTGTTGATACCCATTCATCGCCATGAATCTGACTGAATTAAAGAATACCCCCGTATCCGAGCTGGTAAAGCTTGGCGAATCCATGGGCCTGGAAAACCTGGCTCGTTTGCACAAGAAAGACATCATCTTCGCCATTCTCAAGGCTCACGCCAAGAGCGGGGAAGATATCTTCGGTGACGGCGTGCTGGAAATCCTGCAAGACGGTTTCGGCTTCCTGCGCAGTGCAGACAGCTCCTATCTGGCCGGTCCGGATGACATTTATGTCTCCCCGAGTCAGGTCCGCCGTTTCAACCTGCGCACCGGCGATACCATCTCCGGCAAGATCCGTCCGCCGAAAGAAGGCGAGCGTTATTTCGCGCTGTTGAAGGTTGATACTGTCAACTACGACCGCCCGGAAAATGCCCGCAACAAGATACTGTTCGAAAACTTGACCCCGCTGCACCCGACCAAGCGCTTGCGCCTGGAACGAGGTAATGGTTCCACGGAAGACATCACAGCCCGAGTGCTGGACCTGGCCTCCCCTATCGGCAAGGGTCAACGTGGTCTCATAGTCGCACCGCCGAAAGCCGGTAAGACGATACTGCTGCAGAACATTGCCCAGAGCATCACCAGCAATCACCCCGATTGTGAGCTGATCGTGCTGCTGATCGATGAACGGCCTGAAGAAGTGACGGAAATGCAGCGCATGGTCAAGGGTGAAGTCGTGGCTTCCACCTTCGATGAACCAGCAACGCGTCACGTCCAAGTCGCTGAAATGGTTATCGAAAAGGCCAAGCGCCTGGTTGAGCACAAGAAGGATGTGGTGATTCTGCTCGACTCCATCACCCGCCTGGCTCGTGCCTACAACACCGTCATCCCGTCATCCGGCAAGGTTCTGACCGGTGGTGTGGATGCCAACGCCCTGCATAGACCCAAGCGTTTCTTCGGTGCGGCTCGTAACGTGGAAGAGGGTGGCTCATTGACCATCATCGCCACCGCGCTGGTCGATACTGGCTCCAAGATGGACGAAGTCATCTACGAAGAGTTCAAGGGTACCGGTAACATGGAACTGCATCTGGCGCGCAAGATCGCCGAGAAGCGCGTCTATCCAGCTATCGATATCACTCGCTCCGGCACCCGTCGCGAAGAGCTGCTGGCTCCACAAGACGAGCTGCAGAAGATGTGGATCCTGCGCAAGATTATCCATCCGATGGGTGAAATCGAAGCCATGGAATTCCTGATCGACAAGCTCTCCATGACCAAGACCAACGATGAATTCTTCGACGCCATGAAGCGCCAGCAGAAGTAATCGACAGCAATCGTCATAAAAAATACCGGCCATCAAGCCGGTATTTTTTTATCTGCGTATCGAGGATATAAAGCCTCAATCGATACAAATCACGCCATCAACCTGCACGAACAGCCGATTGAATGCACTGTTGTAGGAATTGACCGAAGTCATGGCCGTGATGCTGCAGCATCTTGGGGAACATGGAGATCGGTGTCATGCCCGGGAAGGTATTGATTTCATTCAGCAGGATCTCGCCATCGGCGGTCAGGAAGAAATCGACCCGCGACAGATCCTTGAGCTTGAGCTGGGTAAACGCCTTCAGCGCCAGAGTGCGGATAGTCTCCACCTGCTCGGCGCTCAGATCGCTGACATCCAGCCGCGTCGTGGAATGGCTGCCACTGCTGTACTTCTCGTCATAGCTATAAAAGACATCGCCCGGCACGCAGATCTCGCCAGGACGGGTGGCAACCAGTTCGTCACCATACTGGTATACAGCGACTTCCAGCTCACGGGGTTGGACCGCTTTTTCCACCAGTACCTGAGCCGAATAGCCAAATGCCTGATGAATGGCATCGGACAGATGAGCCAGTTCAGTCACTTTGTAGCAGCCGACCGAAGAACCTTGACTCGCGGCCTTGACGAAGACTGAACCCCAACGACGCATCGCCTGGTGCGCTTCAGCATGGGCCGAGCTGTCATCTTCGGAAAGGAACAGGTAGGGGGTATTCGGGATGCCCAGCGCCGTCAGCCACAACTTGGTGCTGACCTTATTGAAGCACAGCTTGCTGCCTTCCGAACCACAGCCCAGATAAGGCAGTCCCGCCAGCTCCAGGAACGATTGTATGTCTCCGGTCTCACCCGGGAAACCATGAATGCACGGCACCACATAGTCGATCCGCTGTTCCCGGCTGCCGGTCCGCAACACCTTATCAAGACCCAGGGAGCAGCGCTCGCCAGTGGCGGTTTGCCAGCGATCGGGGAATAACTCGACTCGCGTCATGACGATGTCCGGCAGGGCCCGGAGCTGTTGTTCGAGAAAATCGGCACTCTTGAGGGAAATTGAATGCTCACTGCCGCCACCGCCGCACATCAAGAGCACATGAAGCTTATTCATCAGGGGATTCCTTGCATCTAGACTCGCCGGCCGCGAGGCGGTCGGAATGACAATCACGCAGGGAAGTCTATCAATGGCGTCGACAGGGGGAAAGGGCTCAACGCACAAAGGTAGGGATCCAACTCCGACGTAGTGGCGTTTGCTCATGGCGGATGAAATCCCTATGCTGGCACTCGATACTGCTGTTCTCGCCCAAGGAACCTCGATGCGCCTGTTATGTCTATTCTGTGCCCTGTGGCTAAGCGCCTGCGTGACTGTCGGTCAGGATGCCGAGAAAAAACCCAAAGCCCCGGAATTTCAGGGGGAGTTTGCCCAACTGGTACGACGACCGACCGAAGAGGCCGTCAACGGTCTGCTCAGTGGCAATAACCAGACGCTGGAGGCGGTGCTGACCGATCCCAACGTCTATACCCCGCCGGTACTCTTTGCCCTGGCGCATCAGCTCTATCAGCAAGGCGAGATCACCCCGGCCCTGTTCTGGTATTACACAGCTCAACTCAGGGCCCGCTCCGATGCCAATAAATCCCTCGACCCCACGACCCAGCAGGGGGTCACCGAGCTGAGCAACCAATTTGCCAAGGATATCAACCGCTATGCTCTCGGCCACCTGGATGAGCTGACCACCACAGTCGAACACGTATTGAACTGGGATCGACAAACCAAACGCTATTACGATCCACGCTGGGTGGCACTGCATGGCCAGGAGGCCTATACCAAAACCACCATTGGCTTCAAACCCCAGAGCGAATGGCGGGCGATCGACGAGCTGACCCGTCAGGGTTTCGAAAAAGGCTTTCAGCAGTTGCTGCAGAAAATCCGCGGTTAACCATGAGTGGAGCACGCTATGGATCTCGCCTCGTTACGTGACTATCTCGGCGCCAAACCCGGCGCCATGGAAGATCTGCCCTTCGGCCCCGAGGTGCTAGTGCTCAAAGTGGCTGGCAAGATGTTTGCCCTGGTGGCTTGGCAAGAACTGCCGCTCACCCTCTCCCTCAAGGCCGAGCCTCAGCAGGCACTGCTGTGGCGCGAGCTCTATCCGGCGGTCAGCGCCGGATATCACCTCAACAAGCAGCACTGGAATACGGTCACTCTGGATGGCAGCCTGAGCGACGAGTTGTTGCGAACCATGATCGACGAATCCTGGCAGCGGGTCGTGGCCGGACTGAAGAAAAGCGAGCGTCTGGCGCTGCTGGGCCCGGATGCCCGCAACTCCATGAGCCAAAACCCACCCCGACCCGTATAATGAGATCAGACTCCGTCATAGAGTAACCATATGAAATATAAGGATCTGCGCGACTTTATCGCCCTACTGGAACAAAGGGGCCTGCTTAAACGCATCTCTCAGGAGATCAATCCCTACCTGGAGATGACCGAAATTGCCGACCGCACCCTGCGAGCCGGTGGCCCTGCATTGCTATTCGAGAACCCGACCGGCTATGACATGCCGGTACTGGCCAATCTGTTCGGCACGCCAGAGCGGGTGGCGCTGGGTATGGGTCAGGAAGAGGTCTCCGCCTTGCGTCAAGTTGGCGAATGGATGGCCATGCTCAAGGAGCCGGAGCCACCCAAGGGGCTGCGGGATCTGATGGAGAAGTTACCTGTGTTCAAGCAAGTGCTGAACATGCCGGTCAAGCGGCTGAGCAAGGCGCCCTGCCAGGAGGTCATATTCACCGGCGATGCCGTCGATCTCACCCGGCTACCAATCCAGCATTGCTGGCCCGGCGATGTGGCACCGCTGCTGACCTGGGGGCTGACCATCACCAAGGGGCCTTACAAGAAGCGGCAAAATCTCGGGATCTACCGCCAGCAGTTACTGGGCAAAAACAAACTCATCATGCGCTGGCTGGACCATAGGGGCGGCGCCATCGATCTGCGCGAGTTTCAGGAGCTGCACCCCGGCGAACCATTCCCGCTGGTGGTAGCGATCGGCGCGGATCCAGCAACCATTCTCGGTGCTGTCACGCCGGTGCCGGACACCCTGTCGGAATATGCTTTTGCCGGTCTGTTGCGCGGCAGCCGGACCGAAGTCATCCAGGCGCTCTCCTGCGATATCGAGGTGCCAGCCAGTGCCGAGATAGTGCTGGAAGGAGTCATTCATCCCGGCGAGTTTGCGCCGGAGGGTCCGTATGGCGATCACACCGGCTATTACAACGAGGTGGATGAGTTCCCGGTGTTCACCGTCACCCACATGACGATGCGCCAGAACCCCATCTATCACTCCACCTATACCGGCCGACCACCGGATGAACCTGCCATGCTGGGTGTGGCGCTCAACGAAGTGTTTGTGCCCCTGCTGCAGAAGCAGTTTCCGGAAATTATCGACTTCTATCTACCGCCAGAGGGGTGCTCCTATCGCATGGCGGTAGTCACCATCAAGAAGCGTTATCCGGGCCATGCCAAGCGGGTGATGTTCGGGGTCTGGAGCTTCCTGCGCCAGTTTATGTATACCAAGTTCGTGATCGTTTGTGACGATGATGTTAACGCCCGGGATTGGAATGACGTAATATGGGCCATCACCACCCGGATGGATCCGGCACGCGACACCACCCTGATTGAAAACACTCCTATTGATTATCTGGACTTCGCCTCTCCGGTTTCCGGTCTGGGGTCTAAAATGGGACTGGATGCCACTAATAAATGGCCCGGCGAAACCAACCGGGAATGGGGTCGCCCCATCGTCATGAGTGACGAGGTGAAGCAGCGAGTCGACACCCTATGGGACTCGCTGGGGATCTTCGACTAGAGCCTTAGGCCGCAAGGAACTTGCATGCAACGAATCGAATGCCGACTGCTGGAAATGAATGAGTGTGCGGAACACATTTGGCACATTCGCCTCGACCCGGCACAACAGGTCCAGTTCAAACCCGGCCAGTATTTACAGGTCGTGATGGGCGAAAAAGACAAACGCCCCTTCAGTATTGCCAGCTCCCCGACTCGGGGCGGGCTGGAGCTGCAGATTGGCGCCACCCCCGGCAATCCTTACCCGGGAGAGGTGCTGGATCGCCTGCGCAGTACCGGGACTCTGACCATCGAAATACCCCAGGGCAAAGCCTGGCTGCGCGAGGAATCAAGCCGACCAATCCTGCTGATCGCCGGTGGCACCGGCTATTCCTACGCCCGTTCGCTATTGCAGTACCTGATGGATACCGAGATGAACCGCCCCGTCTATCTCTATTGGGGTGTGCGTCATGAAAGCCAGCTGTATGAAGGCGCCGAAGTATTGGCCTGGGCCAACGAGTACCAGCAGCTGAATTACATCCCGGTGGTGGAGCATCCGCAAGCTGAGTGGCTAGGCCGTACCGGCATGGTGCACGAGGCGGTACTCGCCGACTTTGCCAGCTTGGATCAGTACGACATCTATGTCGCCGGTCGTTTCGAGATGGCCGCCGTGGTGCGCCAGACCCTGCATCTGCGCGGCGTGCAGGATGAACACCTGTTCGGTGACGCTTACCAGTTTATCTAGTCCCCAGAACGACAACGGCCACCGCTAAGGTGGCCGTTGTGCTATCTGGAAAGAGCGGCTTATTCGCCCCGATCGGCCAGACGCTGTTCAATCAGCGCCAACTTCTCTTCCAGTGCGGTCAATTTTTCCCGGGTGCGCAACAACACCTTGGTCTGGACGTCAAACTCTTCCCGACCGACCATATCCAGCTTGTTGAGCTGGGACTGCAATACCTGCTTCACCTTCTTGTCTACCTCTTCCCCCAGGCTCTTGATGCCGGGCGGCAGGGCGCTGTGGATCTGGCGAGCCATCTCTTCAATTTTTTTCGGGTCAATCATAGGGTTCTCCTTCCGTTGTCCTCATTGTGCCCGAGCCGGGCCGGCATCGCCAGCGAGGCGGATCACGGCGCTCTATGCCGAGGCTGATGCATCCGGTTCAGCGAACGCCGTAGCAGTGGTCGCGAATACAGGCCAGAAACGGCTCACCGAAGCGCTCCAGCTTGCGATAGCCAACGCCATTGATGGCCAGCAACTCCTTATCATCGCAGGGCTGCTCCCGCGCCATTTCGATGAGAGTGGCATCGTTAAACACCACATAGGGCGGCACTTCTTCCTCTTCGGCGATCTGTTTGCGCAGCTTGCGCAACTCACGGAACAACTTGACGTCATAATCCGCACTCGCCTCATCATGGCCCCGGCTGCGTCCCTTCTTCAGGCTCACCACTTCCAGACGCGGCACGGCCAGCTCCAGCCCCTGCTCCCCGCGCAGCACAGGCCGCGCCGCTTCGGTCAACTGCAGGGTCAGATGCCGGGTGATGTTCTGGGTCAACAAGCCCTTGTGGATCAGTTGCCGAAACACCGACAACCAGTGTTCGTGGCTGCGATCCTTGCCGATGGCAAAGGTCGACAGCTTGTCATGACCCTGCTCGCGGATCCGTTGATTCAGGGAGCCGCGCAGCACTTCGATGACATAACCGATACCGAAACGCTGGCCGACCCGGTAGACACAGGAGAGCGCCTTGCGGGCATCCTCGCTGCCATCGTAGGTGCGCGGTGGATCCAGGCAGACATCGCAGTTACCGCAAGGCTGGCTCTGGTACTCGCCAAAGTAGTTGAGCAATACTTGCCGACGGCAAGTCTGGGCCTCGGCAAAAGCCGCCATCAGGTTGAGCTTGTACTGCTCCACTTTCTGCTGCTCGGGATTGGAGTGCTCGCCACTTTCCAGCATGCGCCGCAGGCGCTCGGTATCGGCCGGATCGAACAGCAGCAAGGCCTCGGCAGGCAGGCCATCACGCCCGGCGCGCCCTGTCTCCTGGTAGTAGGATTCGATATTCTTCGGCGTGTCATAGTGCACCACGAAGCGCACATTGGGCTTGTCGATGCCCATGCCGAACGCCACAGTTGCCACCACCACCTCGATATCGTCGCGCAGGAAGGCCTCCTGCACGCTGCCCCGCTCCTGCACCGGCAAGCCGGCGTGGTAGCAAGCCGCGCGCACGCCTCGTCCACGCAGAAACTTGGCCACTTCCTCGGTGCGGCTGCGACTGGTGCAGTAGACGATGCCGCACTGGCCGCTCTGCTTGTCGATATAACTGGCCAGTTGCTCGTTCGGCTTATATTTGTCCAGCAGGCTGTAGCGAATGTTCGGGCGATCGAAGCTGGCCAGATGCACCAGCGGATCACTCTGTCCTAATCGCGCCAGAATATCCTGCCGCGTCGCCTCATCGGCCGTGGCCGTCAGGGCCAGCAGTGGAATATGGGGGAAACGCTGTTTCAGACAGCCCAGTTGAGCATATTCCGGGCGGAAATCATGACCCCATTGGGAGATGCAGTGCGCCTCGTCGATGGCAAACAGCGACAGCCGCAACTCGGCCAGCTGATCGAGAAAATCCGGCAGCATCAGGCGCTCTGGCGCCACATACAGCAGCTTGAGCTCCCCCTGGCGCAAGGCGGTATAGATACCGAGCAACTCCTCCCGTGGCACCGAGGAGTTGAGGCAAGCGGCTGCAACACCGTTGGCGCGCAGGGTATCGACCTGATCCTTCATTAAGGCGATCAGCGGGGAAACTATTACCGCCAGACCCGGTCTAACTAATGCGGGGATTTGAAAGCACAGCGACTTGCCACCACCGGTCGGCATTATGACCAGCGCATCGCGGCCAGCCACAGCTTGCTCGACAATCTGCGCCTGGCCGGGACGAAATTCCTGATAGCCAAACACCTCCCGTAGCACCTGCAGCGGTGAGGGTGTCGCGGGGGCCTGTGAGCCGGAAGCTAGTTCGAGAGATGGCAGTTGCATAGGGGCGCCATTGTAGAACAGCCGGGGGCTGGGGAAAACCGCTGTCGTATGCCGAGATGAAACGAATCGAAGAAGGGATGCCGAATGGTCTAGATTGCGACCCATTGACGTGCCAATGCGGAAAATAACACCGTCTATGTCCACCGACGGTGTCTATTTCTGGCTAGAATTTGACCATCATCAATGGGCCTCAACACCTCACTCAGGATGAAGAGCCATACTTGTACTAACAGGAGGAGCGAACTCATGGGTACTGTGTCGACTGTCCAATGTGGGGGTCTGGTAGAGCGTCTCAAATGTCTCCATCAAACCACCGACGAAATGGGTCTGAAACAATGGCTGCAGCGAGAGCTGGAAGGCTATGAGGATGGCTCGGCACTGCCCTGGTATCGCATCATTGAATGTCGGCAACGGGGCCTGTTCCTGCATACCGGTAGCGGCCATCAACAAACCTGCCAGATCAATGAACAAGCACTGAACCAGCGGGACCTGGCGCAAGTGCGTTTCCTGTTGCTGCGCGGACCTCTGGTGGCCTATCTGGATTGTCACGCTCTGGTGCTGGAGCGCTGGCCGAACGCGCTGTTGGAGGAATACCGGCAGACTCTGATCCCCGAGCACACCTGCATGCACGCCTGGAAAGAGCCTGTGGTTTCCATCAAGGACAAGCTGGTTCTCGGTGTCGATCAGATGCTGCAAGAGTATGTCCCTACCATGAGTCGGGAGATGGACAGCTGCAACTTGTCGTTACGGGCGATTCAGCATCGTCGCTGGCAGATCTGATCAGCCCTTCCCTCAACGGGCATCCAGCGGATGCCCGTTTTTGTGCTACCGCTCCCCACATCTAGACCATGTCTTGCTATTTACCACCATAGTTATTGCCATCTAGTTAGCTGATCCACTATTTTTCTGGTCGCCCTCAGAACATGCGTTCTGCTCGGCCAGCGGTCGCGTTACACTGCTCTGCCGCCATATTGTGAGATCTGTCATGCCTGCACACACCAAAGGGGTCATTTACGCCCTCTGCGCCTTCCTGATCTGGGGTATCTGCCCGCTCTACTTCAAATTACTGACCGAAGTCCCGGCCGCCGAAATCCTCACCCATCGCATCATCTGGTCCTGTGTTTTGCTGCTGGCACTGCTGCTCGGCACCCGCCAGCTCTATCGCGTCCGGGCTGTGCTCAGCTCGCCGCGACAATTGCTGAACCTGACGCTGTCGGCACTGCTGGTCGCCGGTAACTGGCTGCTGTTTATCTGGGCGGTGAACCATAACCACCTGCTCGAAGCCAGCCTCGGCTACTACATCAATCCGCTGTTCAATATTCTGCTGGGGATGCTATTCCTTGGCGAGCGCCTGCGCCGTCTGCAATGGGCGGCCGTGCTACTGGCGGCGATCGGGGTGGTGATCCAGGTGCTGCTGATCGGTCATCTGCCCTGGATTGCTCTCACGCTGGCCAGCAGCTTCGGCATCTATGGCCTGATCCGCAAGAAGATCCCGGTGGATGCCCAGACCGGCCTGTTCGTCGAAACCCTGCTGCTATTGCCGCTGGCCTTTATCTATCTGTTCGGCATCGCCGATTCGGCGACCAGCGATTTGAGCCTGAATAGCAGCCATCTCAATCTGCTGTTGCTGGCCGCTGGCGTGGTGACCACGATACCGCTGTTGCTGTTCACCGCTGGCGCCCGCCTGATCCCGCTGTCGACCCTGGGTTTCATCCAATACCTAGGCCCCAGCATCATGTTCCTGCTGGCGCTGTTTTATTACGGCGAACCGGTACAGGCCGCCAAGCTGGTGACCTTCGGCTTCATCTGGTCGGCGCTGGCCCTGTTCAGCTGGGATGGCTGGCGACGCAGCCAGCGACTGCGGGCTCAGGCCTGACCCCTCCTCCCGGGATGGAATTTGCCATCCCGTGTTCACACCATTGCATTGTTGACAACATCATCAATTGACGCCGTGTGCAAACTAGTGTCTTGTAGCGACTCCGACACCATATTTGGTGTTTATCCTTGTTTTTTAAGGCGTTACGGGCAGTGCAACTGTCCTGTTGCTGATGGAGTACGCGATGCAAAAGAGTCTGACGCTGATGGCGCTCACCCTGGGTCTGCTGGGTTGTGGTGGCGGAGGGGAGAACGGTGGAAGCGGAGGCGATACCAGCCCCCCGGAGACGCCACGCTATACCGCCAGCGCCCTGACCACCAACGGAGGCCGACTGATCCCGGCCCAACTGCAGCTGGAATCCGGCCAGAGCGGCCAGTTCCGGGTGGAAGCCAGCAGCAGCCATGTGCTGGAGAGTATCAGTGGGTGTGACGGCCGCCTCGAGGGCGACATCTACAGCATACCGACGATGGGTGCTGACTGTACCATCCGCCTCAGCTTCATCAGCCATTCCACCAAGGCCATCCGCGACGAAGACCACACCCAGGCATCCGCCGACGAGCTGATCGACCATGCGCGCGCCAGTCTGGCCAGTGCCGAGCAAAGTCGCCAGACGCTGCTGCGCACACTGTATGCCGGCATCGACACCATCAGCTGGCACCCCAGCCACGACTCCATCACCTTCACCAGCTACCGGCCGGAAGCTACTGTCACGGTTCTGCCCTCCAACGTCGATGGCAGCGGTAACCCAGCGGTCCGTGGCCTCGTCATGGCATCGGAGCAGGAAAGTTACCGATGGGCGGCCATGGGCGCCAACCTGTTCTCGGTGAATACCTCCGCCGAAAGCGATCGTCTGCTGCAGGGGTTGATCCACTGGCTGACGGCCGAAGGGGATACCCGCGATGGTCTGAGCATCATTACGGCACAGGTGCCCAGCCGCAGCGACAGCCATTATTTTCCACACAACGAGGCGATCCGCAGCTGGCTGGCCAGCCACTACCCGGATGCCTATCAGATCAATGATGCCAATAGCTGCGACTACAGTGCGCTGAGCCAGTGCATCGACGCGCGTAAGCCCGATCTGATCGTGCTGAGTGACATCGACCGCCAGGGTCTGGGCTATGCCGGTATCCACGAAGCCATCACCAAGGCTCAAGCCGCCGGCATCCCCTTGCTGCTGTCAAACTACCGCCGCGAGGCCAGCCCGCTGCTGAGTCCGCTCTATCAACAAATGGGGCTCACCGCCTATGGCAACTACTGGCCGAAGCTCAACGCAAGCCAGCTGGCCAGTACCACAGTGCTGACCGCTGACAGCCAGTTGGCCGCCGTCGATGCCCTGCTGGCGCAGCTCCGCAGCGGTCAGTTTGATATGACATGGCTGGAGAACTGCTCCGGAAATTTCCTCGACTGCAATGGGGCTGACTTTCTAACTCATTTCAAGAATGGGGCCGATTGGCTGCGTTCGGCTGTCGTCACTCTGGATCAGATGAAGCGTAGTGCCTTCACCCTCAATGATGCCGAGACCCTCAAGGCCTCCCTGCTGCTGGCCGACAAGTATCGTAGCAGCATCGACTACCCGATTACCTGGCAGGAGTCTGCGGCGTGGCAGCAGGCGATGTTTGCCGACTGGCTGGTCCACTACGCCCGCCCCCGTAACCTCGGCCAACCGGATCTGGGGGAATATGTCGCCGACCGCAGCAAGGTGCGCAAGGGCAGTGCCTCCGGCTATGCCTTCCCGGCCACTGGCGAGGAGCGCAAGACCATTGGCGTGCCCTATCCGGGGCAATGGACCACTAGTGGCTGGTATGTGTTGCCGGGGCAGACCGTCACCCTCACCCGCTATGACAGCGGCCCGGCCACGGTCGACGTGAAGCTCAACTACCACAGACGCAACACCAACCGCGCCTTCGAGCAGAAAATCTATCGTGCCCCTCTGGAGCTCGCGACCCAGCGCCTGCGCCTCGAGCCAGGTACCACACTGAGCTTCTCCAGTCCCTATGGCGGCCCTCTCTATCTGGCCCTAAGTGGTGGCGACGGAGCCCTGAGCGCCGACATCGGTGCCAGCGGCATTACCTGGCATCCCAGCATCACCGACTTCAGCGATGCCAGCCAGATCCAGAGTTTCCAGGCCCGGCTGCAGGAGACTGAGCTACCCCATGTCGATCTGCGCAGCGACGGTGCCGAGCAGCACCTGCGTCGCGACCGGCTGACCAATGCCATAGCAGCGGATGGCGATGTCTCCAGACTGCTGCGCAGCATCGCCGACGACCATATCAACGCCGTCTATACCCTGGCGGGTTTCAAGATCCAGGGTAAGACTCTGGCCGAAAGCCTGCCCACCGAGGTGGTCAGCGCCTGCACCGCCCTGCTGGGTGACGACTGTCTGGATGAGAGCCTGAATACCCGTACCCTGATCCAGCACGCCAACTATGACCAGAACGCCCACTGCGGTTCCGGCTGCAGCGGCAACCCCTGGGATGCGGCCTGGAATATCTCCCCGACCGGTTGGGGCGATAACCACGAGCTGGGCCACAACCTGCAGACCAACCGCCTCAACGTCCAGTACGCCGCGGCAAGTGATCGCGACAACTGGCCCGGTTACGGCAGCCGTGCTGGCGAGAACTCGAACAACCTCTTTCCCTACTTCGTCAAATGGCGCGCCCACTACCTGCGGGATGGCAACACCACCCCCATCACCGACGGCCACATGAACCACAAGGATCTCTTCTACGTCTTCATGTCGGATGTGTTGCAGCGCAAGGATGCCAGTGGCAACCGTCAGGTACTAGGCGCTAGCTGCCAGCCGCTGGACAGCGGCGATCGCTACGAGGGGCCCTGGAAGAGCAACGCCTATGCGGTGCATAACGGCTATCGCATGGCGTTCTACATCCAGATGGCACTGCGGGCCGATGGCCTGACGCTGGCCGACGGTACCCAACTCAGCAACGGCTTCAATCTCTTCACCCTGCTCTACCAGCACAGCCGGCTGTTCGACCGCTATGCCAGCAATGCCGATAACTGGCTGGCCAACCGCGACCGTCTCGGCTTCAGCCTGTTCCCCTATGAGGGCCATGCCGTCTATGGTGGCAGCAAGGTCAGCAGTATCCCGGGTAATGACTTCATGCTGGTGGCACTGAGCCGTCTCACCGGGCTGGACTGGCGCAATCACTTCGAGCTGCTCGGTCTTCGTTACAGTTCGCTGGCCGCCGAACAGGTGGCGCTCAACGCCACGCGCGGCACGCTGCCGATGGGCATGTATGTACTTGAGACCAACCTGCCTCCGGCCAACCTCAGCAGCGGATTGACCTTCCTGCCGCTGGCCACCGACAACGCCAGCACCCTGTGGCCGGATGGCAGCAGCCCGGCGCAGTGCGCCCCCTGATGAGCGGAAACAACAAGGGGGCCTCTGGCCCCCTTGGTTTCCCCGTGCCCGCAATGAATGTATTACCCCTTCAGCATCCACTCCACCGCCGCCTGGGCATGCAGCACAGTGGTATCGAATACCGGAACCTCACTATCCTGCGACGGGACCAGCAAGCCGATCTCGGTACAGCCAAAGATGATGCCCTCGGCGCCGCGAGCCACCAGCTCGGTCATGATGTCGCGATAAATCTGGCGCGAGCTGGCGTGGATCTGCCCCAGGCAGAGCTCGTCATAGATGATGCGGTGCACCTGCTCCCGCCCCGCCTCTTCCGGCGTCAGCACCTGCAACCCATAGCGCCCCAGTCGCCCGGCATAGAAGCTCTGCTCCATGGTAAAACGGGTGCCGAGCAGGCCAATGCGCTGGATACCCTGAGCCTTCACCACCTCGGCCGTGGCATCGGCGATATGGATCAACGGCAGACCCACCCCTTCGATGGCGGACGCTACCTTGTGCATAGTGTTGGTACAGAGCACCAATCCTTCGGCTCCCGCCGCCTTGAGGGAGCGGGCGGCATCGCTCAGTATCATACCGGCACGCACCCAGTCCCCCTGCGCCTGCAAGGCTTCGATCTCGGCAAAATCCACCGAGAACAGGACCAGCCGCGCCGAGTGCAGTCCACCCAACCGGGCTTTAACCCCTTCATTGATCAGCCGATAGTAACTCTGTGTCGACTCCCAACTCATGCCGCCGATGAGCCCCAAGGTGCGCATAACTCTCTCCATCCTCTTGCTTGCAGATACCCTCCACCATGGCAACTTACTGCGATGAAGACAAGGGGCTGAGCCACTCTTGTGCACGGGTTTTGGCATCCGAATCAGCAGCAAAACCCCGGCTCACCTCCATCAACCCGGTCGGGCGGCCCCCGCTGGAATGGAAACCGATTGCCGAATATTGGCTATTGGCTAGAGCTAGCCGACTCCAGCTCCTGCTGCAGCACCATCTTCTCGTGGATGACAAAGAAGGGACGATAGATCATCCAGCTGTTGAAGATACAAAACAGGCTCATCAGCAGATTATGCCAACTGCCATTGGCCGCCCAGGCAGCACCCAAAGGTGCGGGCATCGACCAGGGCAACAAGGCGACAAACCGATCCAGAAAGCCCCACTGGGTCAGCAGCCAGGCCAGGATGGCATTCAACAGCGGCACGCCGATAAACGGCAAAAAGAACAGGGGATTCATGATGATGGGAAAACCGAACAGTATGGGTTCGTTGATATTGAACAGCGAGGGCATCAGCCCCAGCTTGCCCACCGATTTCAGGGTCCGGCTACGGCTGCGCAGTGCCATCCATACCAGAGGCAAGGTGCTACCAATGCCGCCAATCAGCAGGAAATAGTCCCAGAATCCTTGCAGGAAAATATGCGGTAACGCCTCTCCGGCCACCAGGGACGCCTGGTTCGCCGCCAGGTTGGCCATCCAAAACGGCGAGAGCACGCCTGTGATGATCAAAGCGCCGTGGATGCCCATAAACCACAGCAGATGGGCGATCAGCAGCGCCAGCAACAGGGCCGGCAGAGTATCGGCCCCACTGATCAGCGGGCGAAAGAACTCCGCCATCAATTGCGGCAGTGTGATATCAAACTGCGTCTGCAACCAGACCTTCAGCAGGCTCAAGGAGAGCATGATGAACAGCAGGGGCACTATGAGCTGGAAACCGCGCCGGGTCATCAGCGGCACCTCTTCCGGCATATGGATGCACCAGCCCTGCCGATAAAAAAGCCGTATTATTTCAACGGTATAAATTGCCGTGCACAGGGCGGTGAAGATACCAAGCCCGCCGAGATAACCAAAAATACCCGGCAGTAAGGAGCTGAAATCGATCAGCATCAAGAAAGCCAGACAGCCGGTGAGCCCGGAAAGCCGCTCCGGTAACTGGTACGCCTTGGCCAGACTGGCCGCCGTGCCGTAGGCAATGATCAGTGAAATCAGCCCCAGGGTATGGGCATAGACGGGGTAGAGCAGCGGCGACACCGAGCGGGAGACCGCCAGCAGCCACTGCGCCAGCGGATGGACGCTGTCGGCCAGCACAGGGGGAAACAAAAATGGCACCAAGAGGCTGCCCACTATGATGAAGGGCATCGCCAGCTGAAAGCCATCCCGCAACGCCAGTACATGCTGGCTGCGCGTCAACCAGTTGGCCAATGGCACCATGCGTTGTTCGATGATGCTGACCAGTATGCCCATGGCATGCAGGTTCACCCCACTCTGTTTACTCACACTGCCACTCCTGTGTTGCGGTTGTGCCGATCTGCCACCGAACCCATCCGATAGGCGGGAAACCCTTTTCCGCACCTATTCTCACCATTTCCGTCGCTTGTTTCCGTTATTTCCCACAGCGGGATTGTCATTATTTCGTCACGATCACACTTTTGAGAACGGTTTCATTCTGGCTGTCGATCTGGATCACAAACAGGGACAAATCGAACGGAAACCGGTTTCCATTTATCATCCAAACGATCAAGAATCTGCGCTGTCATCATTTTGAAACCGGAGAATGGAAATGAAAAAAATCATGCTGTGTTGCTCATCAGGCATGTCCACCAGCTTGCTGGTGAAAAAGATGCAGGAAGAAGCACTCAAGCGCGGTCTGGAGACCGAGATCCGTGCCTACGGCGCTTCCGAATTTGATATCCAGATGCCGAACTACCAGGTGGTCCTGCTCGGGCCCCAGGTCAAGTACATGCAGCAGGATCTACAGCAGAAAGCTTCCCCGCACGGCATTCCGGTCGATGTGATCAACATGATGGATTACGGCATGCAGCGGGGAGACAGGGTCCTGGACCACGCCCTCTCCCTGATCCGTTAACCATCAGTCGCCAACATAGTGTCAGTGACTACCACAAGGAAATGCCATGAGTACCCTCTATAACCAGTTTGTCAGCGTCATCGAGCGTCAGATCAGTCCGCTGGCCGGACGCCTCGGCCAGCAAAAGTATGTACAAGCGATCCGGGACGGTTTCATCGCCGCCCTGCCGTTTATGATCATCGGTAGCTTCATGCTGGTGTTTATATTCCCGCCCTTCTCGCCGGAGACCCAGTGGGGCTTCGCCCGCGCCTGGCTCGACTTTTCGGCCAAGTATCAACCGCAACTGCTGCTGCCCTTCCAGCTCAGCATGGGCCTGATGACCCTGTTCATCTCGGTGGGGATAGGCGCCAGTCTGGCGCGGCAGAATAATCTGGATCCCGTGACCACGGGCCTGCTCTGCCTGATGGCCTTCCTGCTAGTGGCCGCGCCGCTTAAAGATGGCGCCATCTCGATGCAGTATTTATCCGGCCAGGGCATCTTTACTGCTCTGCTGACCGCTATCTATGCCGCCGAAGTCTACACCTGGCTCAAACGCCACAATATCACCATCAAGTTGCCGCCCCAGGTGCCGACCGGTGTCGCCCGCTCCTTCGAGGTGCTGATCCCGGTGCTGGTCATCATACTGACCCTGCACCCGCTGAACCTGCTGATTGAAAGCGCCACCGGCATGATACTGCCGGAAGCCATCATGTCGCTGGTCAAGCCGCTGGTTGCCGCCTCGGACTCACTGCCGGCCATGCTGTTGGCGGTCTTGCTGTGCCAAATTCTGTGGTTTGCCGGTATTCACGGGGCCCTCATCGTCACCGGGATCATGAACCCGTTCTGGATGGCCAACCTGGCTGCCAACCAGGCCGCCATGGCCGCCGGTCAAGCCTTGCCCCATATCTTCCTGCAGGGTTTCTGGGATCACTACCTGCTCATCGGTGGTGTCGGCTCGACCCTGCCGCTGGCCTTCCTGCTGCTGCGCAGTAAAGCCGCTCACCTGCGCTCCATCGGCAAGATGGGCATAGTTCCCGGCCTGTTCAACATCAACGAACCTATCCTGTTCGGCGCCCCGATTGTCATGAACCCTGTGTTCTTCCTGCCCTTCCTGCTGGTGCCTATGGTCAATGCCACCCTGGCCTGGTTCGCCGTGGATATGGGTCTGGTCGCTCGTGTCATGTCACTGACTCCCTGGACCACGCCAGGCCCCATCGGTGCCTCCTGGGCCGCCAACTGGGCGATCAGCCCGCTGTTCCTGAGCCTGTTCT
Organism: Enterobacterales bacterium; assembly: GCA_038247115.1. Classification (GTDB taxonomy): domain Bacteria; phylum Pseudomonadota; class Gammaproteobacteria; order Enterobacterales; family Aeromonadaceae; genus Pseudaeromonas. The sequence goes on from JBBRVG010000010.1 coordinate 27,131, forward strand.
GCATGTTCACCGCAGCCGCCATGTATTACCCCTTCCTCAAGGCCTATGAACGTACCCTGCTCAAGCAGGAAGTGGCCGACGAGCAAGAAAGCCCGACGCTGGCCGCCGTACCGGCGCGCTGATCCCGACTGACGTTGCAACCCGGGCCGCTGTACCCAGCGGCCCTCATTGGAGAGTTCATCATGCAGTACCGTTTTCCGGACCATTTCTGGTGGGGTAGCGCCTCCTCCGCGGCGCAAGCCGAAGGGGCCAGCCTGCAGGGCGGCAAGGCCGCGACCATCTGGGATCACTGGTTTGCCACCCAGCCCCACCGCTTCCACCAGCAGGTCGGCCCGGAGCACACCTCGGGTTTCTACCAGCATTTTCGCGACGATATCACCCTGATGCAGCAGCTGGGCCACAACAGTTTCCGCACCTCCATCGCCTGGGCCCGGCTGATGCCCCAGGGCCGTGGCGCTGTCAATCCGGAGGCTGTCGCCTTCTATCACGCCATGATCGACGAGCTGCTGGCCAAGGGCATACAGCCGTTTATCTGCCTGTTCCACTTCGACATGCCGCTGGCCATGCAGGAGCTGGGCGGCTGGGAGAGTCGCGAGGTCATAGACGCCTATGCCGAATTCGCCGACACCTGCTTCCGCTTGTTCGGCCACAAGGTCAAACACTGGTTCACCTTCAATGAGCCGATAGTGCCGGTGGAAGGTGGCTATCTGTACGACTTCCATTACCCGAATGTGGTGGATTTCCGCCGCGCCGCCACCGTCGCCTACCACACCATGCTGGCCCATGCTCAGGCGGTGGTGCGTTACCGGGCCCGGCAACTGGATGGGCAGATTGGCATCATCCTCAACCTGACCCCCTCGTATCCGCGCTCCCAGCATCCGGCGGATCTGAAAGCGGCACAAATCGCCGACCTGTTCTTCAATCGCAGCTTCCTCGATCCGGCGGTCAAGGGCACCTATCCGGCGGAACTGGTGGCGCTGCTGCAGGAGTATGACCAGCTCCCCGCCTGCGAACCCGGGGATCGGGAACTGCTGGCCGCCGGCACCATAGACCTGCTGGGCGTCAACTACTACCAGCCGCGCCGGGTCAAGGCACGCAGCCATGCCATCAACCCCGCCAGCCCCTTCATGCCGGAGTGGTTCTTCGACTACTACGAGATGCCGGGTCGCAAAATGAATCCGCACCGCGGTTGGGAGATCTACGAGCAGGGCATCTACGACATCCTGACCAACCTGCGGGACAACTACGGCAACCTGCCCAGTTACATCTCGGAAAATGGCATGGGCGTCGAGGGCGAGGAGAAGTTCAAGGGTGGCGATGGCCAGATCCAGGATGAGTACCGGATCGGCTTTATCCGCGACCACCTGACCTGGTTGCACAAGGCTCTGATGGAAGGCTGCGCCTGCCAGGGCTACCACCTCTGGACCTTCATCGATAACTGGTCCTGGAGCAACGCCTACAAGAATCGCTATGGCTTCATTCGCCTGGAGCTGGAAACCGGCGAGCGGCGCATCAAAAAGAGTGGCGAATGGTTCGCCGATGTATCACGACGCGGCGGTTTCTAACCCCGGCGTCAATCCGGAAGTGGCCCCTTAGGTCACCTCCTCAGGAAAAGGAACACACCATGTTTGATTTAGAAGAAACCGTGATGGGCATCATCATCAACGCCGGGCAATCCCGCAGCCTCTGCTACGAGGCGCTGCGCCAGGCCAAGCAAGGGCAATTTGCCGAGGCCGACGATCTGCTGCGCCAGGCCACCGAGTCCGCCAATGCCGCCCATGCGGTACAGACCCGGCTCATCGAGGCCGACCAGGGCGAGGGCAAGATACCTGTGACCCTGGTGCTGGTGCACGCCCAGGACCATTTGATGACCTCGATGCTGGCCAAAGAGCTGGTCACCGAACTCATCGAACTCTATCGCCGTCAGGCCGCCTGAACGCTCGCCCATCGAGGAATTGCAGATGTTACGACTGGGACTGGACATTGGTGGCACCAAGATTGAAGGCCTGCTGCTGGATGCGCAGGGCGGTGTGCTGTGCCGACGCCGCATCGCCACCCCGACACAGAGCTATCCGGAGTTCCTGCACGCCCTGCTGGACTTCATTGTCGGCTTTGGCGAGGAGGCGACGCCGCCATTTTCCATCGGTATCGGCTTGCCTGGTGCCGTGCGCGCCGACAATGGTCGCATCAAGAACTCCAACTGTCTGATCCTCAATGACCAGCCCCTGCGTGAAGATCTGCAGGCGGCGCTGGGCCACCCGATCTGGCTGGCGAACGATGCCGACTGCTTCACCCTGTCGGAAGCCATCGATGGTGCCGCCCAGGGCAGTGCCGTGGTGTTTGGCGTCATACTGGGCACCGGCTGTGGCGGTGGTCTGGTGGTGCACCGGCAACTGCTGGTCGGCCCCAATGCCATCACCGGCGAATGGGGCCACAACCCGCTGCCCGGCTACCTGCCGGAATGGGATGGCCCGGCTCAACCCTGCTACTGCGGGCGCAACAACTGTATCGAGCGCTTTGTCTCGGGTACCGGCTTTGCCGCTCGCTTTGCCCAGAACCATGGCCAGCCGCTGAGCGCGCCGGAAATTCTCGGCGCCGCCGCCGGTGGCCTGCAGTCCGCTCGTGAGCACTACCGCCACTTTATCGATGCCCTGGCGCGCAGCCTGGGCAGCGTCATCAATCTGCTGGATCCGGATGTCATCGTCTTCGGGGGCGGCCTGTCGAATGTGCTGAGCCTGTATCAGGATCTGCCCACAGCCCTGCTGCCCTATCTCTTCTCCGATAGCTGCCGCACCCGGCTGGTTCCGGCGCGCCATGGCGATAGCAGCGGCGTTCGCGGCGCGGCCTGGTTACCGGCCCTGAATGGCGGGCTCACCCCATGATGCCCGCGAGCCTGAGCACGCCACTCATTCTACGTGGCCACGTCCAGCACTATGCCTGGGGTGGACGCCACCTGATCCCCTCGCTGCTGCAACAACCCGGAGGGGATCAGCCCTGGGCCGAGCTGTGGTTTGGCAGCCATGAACAGGGCCCCACCCGGGTGCCCGGCCTGCAGACCACACTGCGCCAGCTGCTGGCGGGGCAACCCCTGCCCTACCTGCTGAAGGTGCTGGAAGTCGCCGAATGCCTGTCGATCCAGGTGCACCCGGATCGCCAGCAGGCCATCGAGGGCTTTGCCCGTGAAGAGGCCGCCGGCATTCCCCGTGATGCGGCGGAGCGCAACTACCGGGATCCGAACCACAAGCCGGAGGTGATGGTGGCGCTGACCCACTGCCATCTGCTGTATGGCTTCAGTGAACCCGCTCATATTCTGGCGCGGCTGGCTCCTTACCCCAGCCTGGCCTCTCTGGCCCATCTGCTGCGGCGCACGGGTCTGGAGACCCTGTACCGGCGGGTGCTGCAACTGAGCCTCGCCGAGCGCGACACCTTGCTCGGCCCCCTGCTGGCCCAGGTGATCCCCGCCTACGAGCAGGATTTCTGGGGCCAGGAGCGCCACGAATTCTGGCTGGCCAAGGCAGCGCAACAGCAGGGCGGTCGCGAGTGCAGGGATCCGGGGCTACTGCTGATGTTGTTGATGGAGCTGGTCGAGGTCGCACCGGGCGAGGCCATCTTTCAACCGGCACGTCTGCCCCATGCCTATCTCCATGGTTGCAACCTGGAGCTGATGGCCAACTCGGACAATGTGCTGCGGGCGGGGTTGACCGGCAAGCATGTCGACAGCCAATCCTTGCTGGAGATCGTCGATATCGCCGTGCGGCCGCCGTTACGTATCCAGCCGCTGCAGCTGGAAGCCGGCTGCACCAGCTACCCGCTGCCCAGTGCCGAGTTCCACCTGTTCCACCTTCATGGCCAGCAGCCGCAATGGCTACCGGTTCACAGCGGCCGCGGGCTGCTACTCAATCTGGGGGATACCATCCGGCTCTCCTGGCCCGGCGGCGAGATCCGCTGCGCCCGGGGTGAAGCCCTGCTGATCCCGCCCGATTGCCGATGTCGGCTCGATGGCAGCGGCGAGCGGAACCTCTACTTCGCCTGCTGACATCGCAGACCCGGTTTTAACGTACCCGATCCAGACCTCACCATCCTGAGCCGATGGCGGTCAGCTTCACCCTTGAAACGTCAAAAAGGCGTCAAAGGAAACCGACTTGCTCGCAAGTCACTTCAACAACACAAGGAATGATAACAATGAACCTCAAGACCCCTACCCGTCTGATCCCCACCCTGCTGGCGCTCTCCATGGCCTCGGCGGCCCACGCCGTCGTCGAGACCAATGGCGACTTTGGCAAGCTGAGCCTGGGTGGTGACGCCGAACTCAACCTCAATGCGGCCAACACCAGTGCTGGAAGCCTGATGGGCCAGGGCCATCAGCAGGATCGCTGGGATATGGATGGCCGCCTGCTGCTGAACTTTGCCGCCCTCAAGGAGCTGCCCAGTGGCGCCTATGGTCAGGTGGTGATCCAGCCCACCGTCTCGGTCAATGCCGGGGCCAGCGCCGATGATGCCTGGCTGGGCTTTGGCAAGAAGGCCGGTTGGGGCATGAAGGTCGGTCGCTTCGAGGCTTACGACATGTTCCCGCTCGGGCAGGACATCTTCGTCGAACACTCCGGGGATAGCGCCAATGACCTCTATAGTGATGGCCACGGCTACGTCTATATGCTCAAAGAAGGGCGCGGCCGGGCTGGTAAGGGCGGTCAGGTGCTGCTGAACCAGCAAGTTGGTAACTGGTATCTGGAGCTCTCCACCCTGATTGGCGACCGCACCAACCTGTTTGCCAACCAGCAGTACCATGGCTATGAGGTCACCAAGGAGAAGGATTCGCTGATCGCCCGGCCCGTGGTGTCCTGGAAGAACGAGAACTTCAAACTGGCCCTCGGCGCGGAAAGCAACCTGATCTCCGATGCCATGCTGGCCAACGGCGAATCCGTCTCCAAGCGCAATGGTTACGGCCTCACCTCGACCTGGAGCCAGGAGAACCTGACCCTGAATGCCAGCCTGGCGCAGATGTCGGCGGTGGAAGAAACCGACAGCACAGCCGGCGTCAACCTGGTGTGGCAACAGCTGGGTCTGGGTTACATCTATGCCATCAACGACATCGAGAGCGCCAATACCGCCAGCAATGCGGATTATGGCGATCTGGTCGGCAAGCATAAGATCCACACCACCTATGCCTCCTACAAGATCCCCAGCGTGCTGGAGCTGAAGAACTTTGACATCTACCTGGGTGCCTACTGGTCACAGCTGCAACCGGATTCCGAAACCGTGTCCAATATGGATCGCTACGGTGGCCGCGTGCGCTTCAAGTACTTCTTTTAATCGACTCTAATGGAACTGCATCCACTTTGCTTTTGGCCGGCTTTGCCGGCCTTTTTTGTGATCATAGGGCTCACAATTGGCGTTTGCGCTGGGTCACACCTCCTGGCTGTGTTATCCTGAAACGAGTTAGAACCGGTTACCAGGATCAACGCCATGGCCAATATCACCGATGTATCCCGACTTGCGAATGTCTCCAAGGCAACCGTCTCGCGGGTATTGACGGGTACCCGGGGCGTGCGGGAAGAGAGCCGGCTGGCGGTCTTGCAGGCGGTGGAACAACTCAACTACCGACCCAACGCCATGGCCCGCTCGTTGGCCAACCAGAGTACCGACTGCATCGGCGTGATCCTCTCGGCCCGGGAAACCGGCCGCATCACCAGCCTGCTGCCGTTGCTGGAGCGCGAGCTGAGCCAGGTGAACCGCCATCTGCTGATCCGCTTCGCCGAGGGTCAGGCCCAGCAACAAGCCGCCGCCGATGAACTGCTCGGTGGCCGTTGCGATGCCATTGTGGTGATCGGGGCCAGCGCGCCGCTGGCCAGGGACGAACGGCTGATCCAGCTCGATGGCGTCGCCGAAGCCAGCGATATCAACCTCAGTTACGACTTCGTCTTTGCCTGTGAAAGCGCCTGCCGCTTTCTGCTCGGCAAGTCCCACCGCCAGATCGCCCTGCTGGTCGAGAGCCTGACCACACCGAGCGGCCTGCAGATGGTGCAGGGCTATCAGCAGGCGCTGCAGCATCAATCCCTGCCCTATAACCGCCAACTGGTGATCGAGGCCGGAGACAATCAGCAGGCGCTGCTCGGCTTGTTGAACCGTTATCTGCCCTTTACCGCCCTGGTGGTGCAGCTCGATGCCCAGGCCGCCGAAGCCATGCGTCTGCTGCGGGAGTTCAATTTGCAGGTGCCGCAGGATGTCTCCATCGTCAGTCTGGAAGGCTCGACTCTGGCCAGCCAGCTCAATCCGGCCCTTACCTGTATCGAGTACCCCAGCGAACGGCTGGCCCAGGAAGCGGTGCGTCTGACCCTGCAGGTCCTCGGCGGCCACGCCCTGCCCTCGGCAGAGCAGCAGAAGTTCACCGGCCGCCTGGTGACTAGGGATTCGGTGCAGAACCGCTGAGTGGGTGTCGAGGGTGTTGGCGAACACCCTTTGCCCGCGCTCGGTCATCTTGACCCGCAGTGGCTGCGGCTCTCAGCGAGCCTCGGCCCTACGCTTGGGCCACTCTGCCAACTGGCTCTACTCTCTACTGTAGATATGGTTATCGGCTGACTACGCCAGCCGTTCGCCATAAGCCTGTCGAAGAGTTGTCAAACTCGGTTTTGTCGATTGATTTGATTGGCCCGTTTCCGCCCTAGTCGGCCATGACGATTTGCCAACCGGCCGTTGGCGGGGGCGGGTCAAGGGGGAAAAGGCCTCCCCCTTGGCAATCCCGGGCCCTGGTTTATGCCGACTGTCGGGAAAACCCCTCGCTCCGGGCCGCTCTCCACCGGCCGGGAGCCACACGCCATCCCTGGCGTGACGCTCCCTCTCCCGGTCATCCTGACCGCTCACCGCCTACGATCACCCTCCCCTCGGCCCGACAGACGGCGCCGGGTTTTGGTGAACCAACCAAAGCCAACAAAATGTGACCCAGCCCATGTGAATCCATTTTCCCCATCGGGAAAAGTGCGGTAGTTTAAAAACACAAATAACTCAAGGTTATTGCCGTGAGTGACAGCTTCGCCCGACGCACCAAGGCACTGTGGCAGCCGCAAGCCAGGGGCGGTAGCCATGAGGGTTGGGTGAAAGGAGTAGAGAACCTTGTTGAAACAGATTGCTGATTCTAAAAATATAACCATAGAACAGACTTAAAATAGCAAAATCATTCGTTAATTTTTAATGGAAACATATTCCGACAATCAAATCCATAGTAAAAAAACCTTTAGAACAAACAACTAAAGAGCTGATATGAAACTAATAAATTTGCGTATAAAAAACTTTAGAACAATCAGCACAGAACAAAGTATTGATCTAACTAATGGGCTAACAATAGTTGGGCCCAATAGTAGCGGGAAAACAAATATTTTAAAATCAATACAAATGATTTTTACTGGTTATGAAAACAAATTCGATTACTCAATAAAACATGATTTAACTTTTGACACTTCAAAAGTGCAAACAAGCTTGGTGGCTACATTCGTTTATGAAGAGATCTTGGATGATGACTTTTTTGGTCTTTATCAAGAGCTAAATCAAATGCTTGAACAACCAAAAGAATTAAACAATCAGATACTACTATATTTATCCTTTGCTACAAGCACTGGCACACCAACTTACAGATTTTTCTCTAACGAGAAGATGAAAAAAGAGCTACAAGCACAATTTTCAAGAAAGCAGATACAAGCGGTCAATATCCTCCTAGGAAAGTTTGTCTGCCATTATGTTCCATCATCGAAGAGTATAGATGAATTATACACTTCTTTGTTACTACCTTTTATCAAACGATCTGTTACCAATGTATTATTAGATAAAGTCGAAGCTATAAACAATAGCCTAGCTGAAATATCCAACCATCTAGATCAGCAACTTAAACTTGCTGGGCTACCTCATATAACCTCACACTTCTCACTGCCAAATAATTCAATAGAACACCTCATAGACAAATTTGAATTTCACCTTTCAGATCCAAATAAAACAGAAATTTACAGAAAAGGAATGGGGATTCAAGCATCTGCAGTGTTGGCATCATTTTTATGGATTACGAAGGAAGAGAAAACATTAAAAAAGAATACGATATGGTTAATAGAAGAACCTGAATCATATTTACATCCGCAGCTTGCCGATGCCTGTCATAAAATGTTAAATCAACTTACGCAGGAGTCATTATTAGTAACCACAACTCACTCATTGGGGTTTGTTAATCAAGATCCAACCAAGGTCGTTGGAACAACAATCGAATCAGAGCATACCAAAATAACCAAATATAATACATATATTGAAGCTACGCACTCGTTGCGAAATGCACTTGGCGTGAAGTTTAGTGACTACTATAACCTTGGTGAGTTTAATTTATTTGTTGAGGGGAAATCCGACAGGGAAATATTCAAATGGTTTCTAAGTAAATTTAAAGAACAAGATGGCAAATATTTATGGGAAAACACTAGGAAAGCAGAAATATTAGATTTTTCTGGTGTTTCTGGTCTCGAGGGATTTTTAAAAGCCACATATTCGTTCATTCGCAAGGAAAGACCTGTTGTCGTCGTTTTTGATGGAGACGATGCAGGTGAGTCAGCAAGACGAAATTTACAAGGATATTTTGGTCAAAAACAAATACCTTTTGATGCAAACAAACATTTTATTAGCCTACACTCTGGATTTTCTCTTGAGGGATTATTCCCTCACGATTGGATTATAGATGCACATGCAGAACACCCAGACTGGTTTAAAAGTTACTCAGTTGATGTGGCTAACCAATTGCAGACCTTTGAGATAAAGACAACCACAAATAAAGAACAATTGCGAAACCGACTAATTGCTAAGGCAGAAACGGAAGAAAGCAATGATTGGGCGACAAAGTTCATACAGGTTTTTGAGGCGACCGAGATCGCATTAACAGCTCTTAAAAAGAACATATACGACAGTAAAATATAGCTCTCATCCTGTAACAGAATCATTATCGCCAACTAAGTCCGCAGGCACGAAGAGCGAGGGATATTCAAACGTGATTAATTAAAAAAATCAGTCATGTCTGAAATGTTACTCGATCTAGATTTCACACACTAAGTATCCAAACTAACGGAATTACTTTCATGGCTAAATTTTTGAACACCAGCGCGACCAATTATTTTTTGGAAGAACTGATTAAAGATGCGAAAGAACGGTTGATTCTGATCAGTCCGTTTCTGAAATTAAATGATCGGATCAAGGAGTTATTGGCGGATAAGAACCGCTTGAAGATTGATGTACGGATTGTCTATGGCAAGAGTGAATTGCAGCCGGAAGAGATTAACTGGCTCAAAGAGTTGACGTATATCCGCACCAGCTTCTGCAAGAATTTGCATGCTAAATGTTATCTCAATGAAGAGATGTGCATTATCACCAGCCTGAATCTCTATGAGTTCAGTCAGGTTAATAATAACGAAATGGGAGTGCTGATCCAGCGCCCAGACGATAACGAATTATATCGTGATGCATATGATGAGGCACAACGGATTATTCGGGTCAGTGATGAAGTCAGAATATCCCTGGAGCGAGTGGTCGATCCTGCCGTAGAGAAAGAATCAGCACCCGCTGCCGATGATGCAGGTGAGACTAATGGACAGGGGAAATTAACCTCTTCCAAATTGGCGATAAAGCTGGGTCTCAAAACTCATGATCTGATGGATAAACTGGCGGCGGCCGGTCTACTCGAACCCCGTGATGGCAAGCATTACATTACCGCCAAAGGCAAAGAAGCCGGTGGTGAATTCAGAATGAGTCCGAAATTCGGCCCCTATTTCCTGTGGCCTCAGGATTTATCACTCTAAAAGGCCCTGTTAATTTAATTAATCATTTAAGACGTTTAAATAGTCCAATCGCAGGTTTTATATGGAACAGCAACAATATGAAGTAATCATGGAAGTTCGCGATTATGAATGCGACATGGCTGACGGTGTTAATAACTCTGTCTATTTTAACTATTTAGAACATGGTCGGCTGACCGCATTGAAGTCTGGAGGTGTTGTTTTCGCCGAACTGGCTCGGCAAAAAATAGGCCTCGTCACTATCCGCATTGAAATTGATTATATACATTCTCTCGTCAGTGGAGATAGTTTTATTGTCAAGACAAGAATCCAGAGGATATCAAGGCTTAGATTTGAGTTTATCCAGGAAATTAATCGACTACCTGATAATAAACTGATATTAAAAGCCACAAGCATTGGCACTGCCGTTGACGGAAATGGTCGACCTAAACTCTCGAACGAACTGCAAGAAATGCTCGACAAGGTATGTCGGCGAAATGAGGCCACCATGAACTAGATCCGTCATAGAAACGAGCTCGCATTGGACAGTGCCGGTTGTCTTCGCGAATTATTGATATGGATTACATGACTTAACTATCAAGTCACGGACTTGCCATTATTAATCAGCCTGCCATATAACTCATCCAACAGCGTGACATCCTTCCCTGTCGCCAGGAGTGTTTCGTATTGCTGATACAAACAGGGATCTTGCTCTTTGATGCGGCGAATTGTTTTTACCGGCCCATCATAATAAATACCGGATAGATTGGCATATAGCTCCGGGAAATCATGGAGCAGCCAATTATATCGATAGTTTGCTTCTACGGTATTTTGCGTGGCTCGGTTAAGCATTTTCTTGATCCAGGAGGCTAACTGCTGATATTCGGCAGCCGAAAGGATCTTGGTGGCCTTTATTCGTTGCTCAAGAATACTTGCTTCGAGTTTTTCAGCGACACCCAGCTCATCCCGCAGGATCCTGAAGGGATAAATATGAGTAAAAGTTGATGGATCTTCCCAGCGATGGATTGGATAGATCCATGCATCCAGAATGTGGTTGTCAATCTGGCTTGAATCATGGCCTTCAGCATCGGTATCAGCCAACACGATGAGATCAATATCGCTCTGATTATTCGCCGCCTGATTGGCAAATGAACCATACAGCAATATGGTTTTAGCCTTGTATTTGGACGTTAAGTAATCAACCGCTTTTTCGATTATATCCTGCATCTTCACCGCCCACGTTAATCCAATAAATGATTGCCTCACTATTATTATTCAGCAACCAGCTCATAATGCTCAACGGTGGGAAATGGATCATAGAAATGGTGCAGTAATTGTCGCCATTCCTGATATTGGGTCGAACCACGAAACCCCTGGGTGTGATCCTCAAGGGTTTGCCAATTCACCAGCAAAATATAACGGGATGGCGTTTCGAGACAGCGTTGCAGTTGGTGTGACACATAACCGGGCATCGACGATATGATCGCAGAGGCCACGGCAAACGCCTTTTCAAACTCGGGTTCTTGCCCGGAAATTACATTCAATACCGCTACTTCAAGAATCATCATGAAACCCCGCTCTTTCCCGCTTACGGTTAAAACATCATCCTGCCCACGCTACCGCAAAGCAGCAGCCAAGGAAACGGCGGAGTCTGAATGAACGTGGCCCTCTCTGTTGGAATTTGCTCACGCTCAGCAACCAATAGCATTGAACCAATGCCCCTATTCACCCAAGGCCCGAAGCCGTCTGCCGGGCCGAGTGGAGGGCAGCCCGCAGCTCGGGGTCTTCCCGGCAGTCGGCATACGCCAAAGGCCAGGGATTGCCAAGGGGGAGGCCTTTTCCCCCTTGGCCCGCCGCCGTCCACCGCAGGTGAACAGATCGCCAACGTCGGCAAGGCGGAACCGGATCTCGGTATGGCCTCTATATCGGCCAATCGGCAATTCGCCACTGCCAACCAGGAACGGGCATCACAGTTCCAGAACTCTGACGCTAGGCCAAGCCGAGGCGAAAGCGGACCAGCCCAAGGACCTATAATTCCGCAGGCTAATGCCCTGCAAAGAGACATAGCCAGTCTCAGTCCCCGGATTTATTATCCGCGAACAGAAGTTCTCGGGAGATCAGCATGAGTAAACCGACACTGGAAGAAAAGCAGGCCTTTGCCGCCAAGGTTCGCGCCCGAAATTACGCTGCCAGCCTGCGTCTTGAGGGAATCAAGCCAGTTACCGATACCGCATCCAGCAAAGAGAGTCTGCTGCAAAAATATCGGTCTCGTGTCGTCGATTGATTGCAGAGCCATCCGCGTAACGCTTCAACCCTATTCTCGTAACTCCCCATTTGTATAGGTAACTGTTGGGCTTCGCTCACGCTCACCGGCCAACCTACCGGAGCGGTCAGGAGACTGGGAGAGGGAGCTTCAGCTCACCAAGCCCTGTGCCGCCCCGAGCGGGAGGCTGGATGGAGAGAATGAGCCGCATGGATGCGGCGAGAGTCAGCGCTGGCACAGGGATGTGCCATCGCTGACGGTCACGGAAGCCTGCCGGTAAGCGAGGATCAGGCGGCAGTGGGCGCAAAGGCCAGGGATTGCCAAGGGGGAGGCCTTTTCCCCCTTGGCCCGCCGCCGTCCATCGCAGGTGGACAGATCGCCAACGTCGGCAAGGCGGAACCGGATCTCGGTATGGCCGCTATATCGGCCGACGGGCAATTCATGATTGCCGTCTGGTGCGAGGTCAGCCCAGCCGCCGCCCCGAGCGGAGGCCGGGGCATCAGCTCAGCAGGCGTGACGCCGCCTAGGCGTCACAACCCCTGCAGCCGAGCGTAGGCCACCACCAGCCACTTGCTGCCCTGGTCATCGAAGTTGACCTGGATACGGCTCTGCGGGCCTATGCCCTCGTAGTTGAGGACAGTGCCTTCGCCGAATTTGCTGTGCAGCACGCGCTGGCCAAGGCGGAAGCCAGTGCTGTCGAAGCTCTCCTGAGCAAACTCGTTGTTAAAGCGGTTGCTGGCTGCCACAGGTTGCGCCCAGCTGACCTGAGTGCGCAGCCGCACCTCCTCCAGACACTCGCTCGGCAGCTCCTTGAGGAAGCGGCTGGGTCTGTGGTGCATCTCCTGACCATAGAGGCGGCGGTTCTCGGCGTGGGTCATATACAACTTCTGCATCGCCCGGGTCATACCGACATAACAGAGTCGCCGCTCCTCCTGCAGCCGCCCGCTCTCCTCGCTGGATTGCTGGCTGGGAAACATCCCCTCCTCGACGCCGACCATGCACACCAGCGGGAACTCCAGCCCCTTGGCGCTGTGCAGCGTCATCAACTGCACCGCCACCTCGAACTCGTCGGCCTGGGATTCCCCCGCTTCCAGCGCGGCATGGGCGACAAACGCAGTCAGCGGCGCCATATCGCTCATCTCCTCGGACGGCTGGAACACCCGGGTGGCGTTGACCAGCTCCTCAAGGTTTTCGATGCGCGACTGCCCCTTCTCGCTCTTCTCCGCCTGATACAGGCTCCAGAGGCCACTTTCGCGGATCACCCGATCGGTCTGCAGATGCAGCGGCAGCTCGCAGGTGTCGGTTTCCAGCCGGTTGATCAGCGCCAGAAATTGGCTGACCGCGCTGGCGGCACGTCCGGCCAGCACCCGCTCTTCACACAGCTGCCAGGCCGCCTGCCACAGGTTCAGCCCGCGATCCCGCGCCGCCTCGCGGATCAGCCCCAGGGTGCGATCCCCGATGCCGCGGGTCGGGGTGTTGACCACCCGCTCGAAGGAGGCGTCATCACCGCGATTGCCCAGCAAGCGCAGATAGGCCATGGCGTCCTTGATTTCCTGGCGCTCGAAGAAGCGCAAACCGCCGTAGATGCGATAGGGCAAGCGCTCCTGCAGCAGCGCCTCTTCCAGCACCCGGGACTGGGCGTTGTTGCGGTAGAGGATGGCGCAATCGGAGAGCACACCGCCCTGCTCGCGCCACGCCTTCAGGCGGCCGACCACGAAGCGCGCCTCGTCGATTTCGTTAAAGGCGGCATAGATGGAGATGGGCTCACCATCCCCCCCCTCGGTCCACAGCTCCTTGCCCAGCCGGTCAGAGTTATTGGCAATCAGCTGGTTCGAGGCCTTGAGGATGGTGGCGGTGGAGCGGTAGTTCTGCTCCAGCCGAATGGTGCGCGCCCCCGGATAGTCGCTAAGGAAGCGGCTGATATTCTCCACCTTGGCACCGCGCCAGCCGTAGATGGACTGGTCATCGTCACCGACGATCATCACCCGGCTACGGTTGCCCGCCAGAATGCGGATCCAGGCGTACTGGATGGCGTTGGTATCCTGAAACTCGTCCACCAGAATATGCTGGAAGCGCTGCTGGTAGTGGTCGAGGATATGGGGCTTGTGCAGCCACAGCTCATGGGCGCGCAGCAGCAGCTCGGCAAAATCCACGAGACCTGCGCGATCACAGGTCTGCTGATAGACCTGATACAGCTTGTGATAGGTGCGCGAGGTCACGTCACCAAACGGCTCTATATCCTTGGGCCGCAGCCCCTCATCCTTCTTGCCGTTGATGTAGCCCATCACGGCGCGCGGCACCCACTGCTTCTCGTCCAGATTGAGCGAACGCACCACCCGCTTGATGAGGCGCAGCTGATCGTCGCTGTCGAGGATCTGGAAATCCTGAGGCAAACCGGCATCCAGATGATGGGCGCGCAACAGGCGATGGGCTATGCCGTGGAAGGTGCCGACCCACATGCCGTGATGGCTGTGGGCGCCGCCAATCCCGCCACCGAGCAGCTTCTCGATCCGGCCGCGCATCTCGGCAGCCGCCTTGTTGGTGAAGGTCACCGCCAGGATGGAAAACGGCGATGCCCGCTCGACACCGAGCAGCCAGGCAATGCGATGGACCAGCACCCGGGTCTTGCCCGAACCAGCACCCGCCAGCACCAGCAGGTTCTCCAGCGGGGCGGCTACCGCCTCCCGTTGTCGGTCATTGAGACCATCGAGCAGGGTTTCTACGTCCATCACCACTCCTGAGAATTTGTACAGTAGTGGCGATTATACACAGACCCTTTGCCAGAGCCGAGCGGAAAGAGGCGCGGGCTAGGAAGCCTTGCTGGCGGCGGTTTCGCCCCCTTCCAGTTGCAGATAATTTGCAGCAAAGGTGTGAAATTTGTCGATGGGTAGGGGTCGGGCGTAGAAATAGCCCTGGATCTCATCCACCTGCATGGCGGTGACCATATCCAGCTCGACCTGGGTTTCCACCCCTTCGGCTACCACGCTGACACCCAGTTTATGGGCCAGCGCTGTGATGGTTTCCACAAACACCGGCAGTCGCGGATCCTCATCCATCTTCTGGATAAAGGACTTATCGATCTTCAGCTTGTCGAAATTGAGCTCCTTGAGATAGGCAAACGAGGACCAACCGGTGCCGAAATCATCCAGGGCAATCCGGATCCCCGCCGCCCGCAGTTCGGCAAAGATGCGCTGGCTCATGATGAAATCGTCCAGCGCTATGGTTTCCGTCAGCTCGAGCACCAGCTGTCCCGGTAGTATGGGGCCATCCAGCAGCCAGCTGAGGGCATGTTCGGTCAACTGCTTGTTGAACAACGAAGCCGAGAGGTTGATCGCCAGATCCAGTCGCAGCACCAGAGGCTGGGGCAAGCCATCCAGATCCAGATTCATGCGCTGGAACACCCACTCGCCGAGACGCTCGCCCAGGCCGTTTTCCTCGGCCACCTCGACAATATCCAGCGGGTTGATAAATCCCAGTTCGGCATGGTTCCAGCGAATGAGTAACTCGGCCCCCAGCCGCTGCTGATCATGGCGTTTGACGACCGGCTGATAACACAAATAGAGCTGGCTATCGGCAATGCGGCTCAACTGATCGCGCAATTCGCCCGCCAGCTGCCGTTTGCGCTGGTAGTGGCTGAACATCTGGCGATTGAAGAGCTGATAGTGATGGACCTCATCATGGCGAGCGGCCGTCAGGGCCAGATCGGCAAACAGCAGCAGCTCATCAGCGCTACGGGCATGCTGGGGAAACTGGCTGATGCCCATGCTGACGCTGACCCTGTGCGCCGGGTCGGCCTTGTACAACAGGCTGCCGAGCCGGGAACGCACCCGCTTGGTCAAGCCGAACCAGCTGGAATCCGCCACGCTGCCGCTCAACACCATGGCAAACTCATCGCCACTGATATGCGCCAGATAGACACCATCACCGGCCGATTTTCGTAATTTATCGGCGACCGTCAGCAACAACTGGTCCCCGGCCGCATGGCCCAGACTGTCATTCACCTCCTTGAAACGATTCAAGTCGAACAGGCAGAGCACCACCTGCTGCTGATCGACGCGCAGCAGCTGGCGCAGATGGAGCAAAAAGGCGGCGCGATTGGGCAGGCGGGTCAGCGGATTATTCCAGGCCAGAAATTGCTGGCCACGAGCCTCGAGAAATAACAACACCAGCATCACCAGACCCACCAGCAACAGTACGCCGAGTACCACATAGTTCTGGGTTCTGGAGCGGGCCAGTTCGGCGTTCTCCCGCATCGCGGTCGGACCGGTAAAGTTCAGCACCATCAAATTGCGAATATCCGGCATCGCCTGGTGCAGATCCTGATCCAGCGACTCCAGGTCGGATGGCTGCAAATGGGGTGAGGTCAGCAGCGCTTCATAACTCTGCAGCCGAACAAAAAAAGGCCGCAAAATGCTCTCGGCATTAAAACGTTCGCGGATGTGTTTGGCTTCGCTGCCGGTAAGAAAGACATCCAGCCGGTTCCAGGCCAGATCATAAGCGACATTGAGTTCATCCTGACTGAGGCGCCCGGCCCGGTAATAATCCACAGCCCCTTCGAACTGATGTAACTCGAGTTCGAGCTGTGCCAGGGCCCAGGCCGAAAAATGGGTATGCCGGGTGACCTGATTGTAAGCGCGGTCATAATTCCAGGTCGACCAGATGGTCACCCCGAGAAAGGTGCACATGATGAGGGCGAGCAGCAGGAACTTGGTCCGGACCATAGCGATCACTCGACGCGCAGGGCATCAAGCTGCCAGACCATCTCGCTATGAGTTTTCTCCTGATCCAGACTCGGGTAGTCACTCAAGGGGTAGACGATAAAGATCGGCCCCTTGTTGCGCCGGGTCAGCACCTTGCCATCCTGGCGAGTCGCCAGAATCACCGGATATTGACTCGCCTCGGCCGTGGGCACGACCGCCCAATAATCATTCAGGGCATGAGCCTTGAGCTGACTGGCCTGAATGCCCAGATGCTTGAGCAGTTCGCTCAGCCGCACCCCCTGGTAACTGTGCTTACCCTCGGTCCAGGGCGTGGTGGTCACGACAGTGGTTTGCGGCAAAGCATCCAGCTGCGCCAGGGTAAAGGTCTGGCTCCCCGCCCCCGAGCAACAGCCCTTGGCCGTCACCGTCAGAATCACCCCATCCGCCGCACTCGCAGCCGACAGACCTGCCAGACAAAGTAGCGCCAGCACCACACGAAATAGCCCCATGATCCGCTCCTGTGAAGATGTACCAACAAGACACCATCTGAGCATAGCCAAGGGTGGCAACATCGCCATTCAGAACCGACAAGCACGGCGAGCCAGGCGTCACAACAGCGTCAGCAGCTGCTCCAGGCGGGTGAGCATCACATCGGGCAGGATGCGCAGGGTGCGCCAATCCTGGCCGATATCGTTGAGCCAGGCGCTGCGGTAGCGGTTGTGCACGGCCCCGGCGACATCCGTGGTCACATCGTCACCGACATGCAGTATCTGCTGAGGAGCAAGTTGCAGACGGCGGGCCATATCGGTGAACAGATCCGGCGCCGGTTTCATGCGAAAGCCGCCACCGGCCTTGAGCACGTGCTGGAACTGACCTTCCAGACCCAGACGTTCCAGCAGCACATTGCCATTGGTGATCACCACCAGCGGATACTTCTGTGCCAGCGCCGACAGGATACGGCGGGTGGTATCCGGCACCGCAATTTGCGAACGCACCTCGAGGAACTGGGCAAACACCGACTCCGCTTCCTGATGCGCCATGGCCTCGTCCATGCCACCTTCCATCAGGCCGCGCTGCAACAGCACGCGGCGACAGAGGGAAACATCATCCACCAGCGCCGGTTGCTGCCGGTGCAGATCCAGCTTCAGACGATGCCACCAACTGCGGTCGTACATGGCTGTTTCCAGATAGCGATCCCGCATATGGGCCACCATCCACTGCTCGGCATGCTCGATCACCGGCCGGTTGTCATACAGGGTGTCATCGAGATCAAAACTGATGGCGCGCACCGCACCGAGACGACGAAAAAATTCCATAACCACTCCTGATGATCACAACAAGGCACCAGCATGCTAGCGCGTTTAATCCGTGAGGTCACATGCCGGATCGACGGAGGAGCGGCAGCGAGATCCGGTTCACAGGGGACAGTCGGCATCGGGTGCGTTAGCATATAACTCCGTTTCCTTGCTCATGCTGCGATGCTCTCTGCCATGTTCCAACGCCCACTGTTCTGGTTGCTCTGTCTTTCACTCTGGCTTGTGCTGCTGATTTGGCGGCTGGTCGACTTCTTCGATGAGGAGAACAGCAGCGACTACCACATGACGCGGGTGGGTCTGAACATCGTAGGGGGCCATGCCGAGATCCTGCAATTAGCGCTGATTGCACTGTGCGGCCTGTTCAGCGGCTACTGCCTGTGGCGACTCTGGCGGACCCGGGGTAGCACACCATCATAAGCTCCTGACCATCCGACGTCTGATGGCGAAGTCCGCTATTAGAACTGGAGAAACGCGCCTAATCGCCTTTATGGCGTTTTTTGGCCCGGGGATGGGACTGGTCATAGACATCCGCCAGTCGTTGAAAATCCAGATGGGTGTAGATCTGGGTGGTGGCCAGATTGGCGTGCCCCAGCAGCTCCTGCACCGCGCGCAAGTCGGCAGAGGATTCCAGCAGATGGGTGGCAAAGCTGTGCCGCAACTTGTGCGGATTGACGTGGGGAGCCAGATCTTGCTTGATGCCCCACTGCTCCAGCCGTAACTGCACCGAGCGGGTGGAGATGCGCCGCTTCTGCTTGCTCAGGAACAGCGCCGGCTCATCGGCGACCGCCAGCAGCGGACGGACGGCCAGCCACTTGTTCAACCACTCCAGCGCCATGCGGCCGAAGGGCACGATCCGCTCCTTGTTGCCCTTCCCCAAGACGCGCAGCTGACGATCATCCCGTCCCAGATCGGCGACGTTCAGGGCCACCAGCTCGGCCAGTCGCAAGCCAGCAGAATAAAACAGCTCCATCATGGCCCGATCGCGGATCGCCAGCGGATCCCCTTCATCGGTGATGTTCAGCAGTTGATAGACCTGATCCACATCCAGATTCTTCGGCAGTGGCCGCCCCTGTTTCGGCGTCACCACACCCCGCGCCGGATTGGCTTTGAGCTCTTGCTTGCGCACCAGATAGTCACAAAAGCTGCGCAGCGATGACATCTTGGTGGCTATGCTGCGCGCCGAGAGCTGACCGCCGCGATGCAAGCGCACCACCAGACCACGCACCAGGGGTGCCTTGAATTCAGACCAATGAGCCAAGCCCAGTTGATGGGCCAGCTCGCCCAGCTCGGTCAGATGCAGACGGTAGTTGTTGAGGGTGTGGGGGCTTAACTGTCGCTCGACCCGCATATCCTCGAGGAAACGGGCAATCCAGTCCGCGAGGTCGGAGGACATCACAGAGCAAGGCTCAGATCCGGGAGGCTTAGACACTCCAGACTTAGCCACGCCTGCTTTAGGCACGCAGCGTCACCAGAGTCGGCACCAGCAGGCTGATAAAGCGGCCGAGCTGCTCCAGCAGCAGGCTGTCCATGCCGGTGTGGTAGTACTCGGGATTGGCGTGGCCGAAGGCGAGAAAACCCAGTTCGCCCTGTTCGCCCAGCCGCAGGATCGCCGCCGAATGGACCAAAGCCTCTTCCCCGAACAGGGACTGACGTTCACTGTCGTACAGACGGCCAAAGTAGATCCCCTGCCCGGCCATCGGTTGCACACACAGCTGATTGAAGCGGGCAGGCTCCAGCACAAACCCCTGATCGCTGCGCTTGGCCTTCACAGCCCCGGCATTCAGCCACAGGGCACTGATGGGAATACGCAACCGATCGCGAAAGGTGGTGTGCAGCCGCTTCCACAACTGCCGCAGTGTGGTACAGGCAAAGAGTTCGGGGTAAACATCGGCATAGACCCGGAAGATATGCTCGTTGCGGCTGGCGGTGGCCATCAAGGCCCGTAGCTCCTGCTCCTGAGCCCCGATGCGTTCGCGCTGGCGCTCCTGCTGCAACTCCACCAGCGAGACCGCGCCCCGGACCGGGTGCGGGATCTGCAACTGATCGAGCAGCGCCTTGTGGCGCAGGAAAAACTCGGGGTGTTTGCCCAGATAGGCGACCACTTGCTCTTCCTGCAACAGGCCTTCCAGCAGCGAGGTATCACTCACAGGTCCATCTCTCCATCAAAGACATGCTCGGCAGGCCCTGTCATGAACACCGGCGTCCCCGGCCCCTTCCAGGCAATCTGCAGGGTACCACCCGGCAGGTGCACCTTGACCCGATCCCGCAGCTTGCCCTGATAGATGCCGACCACGGCGGCAGCGCAAGCGCCGGTGCCACAGGCCATGGTCTCTCCGGCGCCGCGCTCGAAGACTCGCAGACGGATTTCGTTGGCGGACACCAGCTCCATAAAGCCGACATTCACCCGCTCGGGGAAGCGGTCAAAGCTCTCCAGCTGGGCACCCAGGGTTTCGACCGGTGCCGTCTTGATATTGTCGACTTCCAGCACGCAGTGCGGATTGCCCATGGAGACCACGCCGCACATCACCGTCTGTTCAGCCACCCGCAGCAGATAGGTCTTCTCGGCCTTCTGGGCGCGGAACGGCACCTTGGCGGGCTCGAACTCGGGCACGCCCATATTCACAGTCACCAGGTTGTCATGCTCCAGTTGCAGCACGATACGGCCGCTCATGGTGCTGACCGCGATGCGATCCTTGTTGGTCAGCCCCTTGAGGCGCACGAAGCGGGCGAAGCAACGCGCCCCATTGCCGCACTGCTGCACTTCGGAGCCGTCGGCATTGAAGATGCGATAGTGGAAATCCTGCTCCGGATCATAGGGCGGCTCCACCAGCAGCAGCTGGTCGAAGCCGACACCGAAATGACGATCCGCCAGGCGGCGGATCATCTCGGGACTGAAAAAAATCTTCTGGGTGATGCCATCCACCACCATGAAGTCATTCCCCAGACCGTGCATCTTGGAAAATTGAATCAGCATGCTCTCGCCTCAGGGCAGGGTGTTCTCAAGACGCCACAGCTCGGCCAGCGGTTCCCGCTGCCGCACCAGATGGGCATCCGCGCCATCCACCAGCACTTCGGCAGCGCGGGGACGGGTGTTGTAATTGGAGGACATGGCAAAGCCATAGGCTCCGGCAGAGCGCACCACCAGCAGATCACCGGATGCCAGCCCCAGCTCCCGATCCTTGCCCAGGAAGTCACCGGTTTCGCACACAGGGCCTACCACGTCATAACGACGGGCCGGGCGCTCGAGGCTGCGATCGGCGGGGATTATGTTCATCCAGGCGCCATACAGGGAGGGACGGATCAGATCGTTCATGGCGGCATCGACGATGGCAAAGTGGCGGTCTTCCCCTTCTTTCAGATACTCGACCCGAGTCAGCAGCACACCGGCATTGGCGACGATGGCACGGCCCGGCTCGAAAATCAGCTGCAGGTCGCGATCGGCCAGCTTGGCCTTCAGAGCGGCGGCATATTGCTCCGGATGGGGCGGATTCTCGTCACTGTAGTTGACCCCCAGACCACCCCCGACATCCAGGTGATGCACATGGATACCTTCGGAGGCCAGGCGGTCAATCAGCGCCAGCAGACGATCCATGGCCTCGAGGAAGGGCTCCAGCTCGGTGAGTTGGGAGCCGATATGGCAGTCGATACCGACGATCTGGATGTTCGGCAATTGGGCCGCCCGACGATACAACAACAGGGCGCGCTCGATCGGGACACCGAACTTGTTCTCTTTAAGACCGGTGGAAATATAAGGATGGGTTCCGGCATCGATATCTGGGTTCACCCGCACGGAAATACGCGCTACCTTGCCCATCTCGCCCGCCACCCGGTTCAGCCGTTCCAGCTCGGGTTCGGACTCCAGGTTGAAGCAGAGGATCTCCTGACGCAGGGCCTCCTGCATCTCGGCTTCGGTCTTGGCCACACCGGAAAACACCACCTTGGCTGGATCACCGCCCGCCGCTATGACGCGCGCCAGTTCACCACCAGAAACGATGTCAAAACCGGAGCCCAGACGCGCCAGCAGGTTCAGCACCGCCAGATTGCTGTTGGCTTTCACCGCGTAGCAGATCAGATGGGGGACATCTCCGGCAGCCTTGTCGAAAGCATGCCAGTGGCGCTCTATGGTCGCCCGTGAATAGACATACAGCGGAGTGCCATGTTCGGCCGCCAGTTCACTGAGGTTGCACTCTTCGGCGAAGAGCTGACCATTTTCCCGGTAGTTAAAATAATCCATTTATCCTGGTGTTCCTTACGTTTGGTACGGCATCCGCAGCCTTAAGCCGCGCCGATCAGGGCTGGGTCGCAGCCGGTTGTTCCGTGTCCGGTTGCACCGCAGGTTGCGATGATTGCTGGGAAGAAGCCGCTTTTGACTCCTCTTCTGGCATTTTAAGGGGTCCTTTGAGGCCGCAAGCCGTCAACTGAGTCAACGCCAGCAGCACCCCTGTCCAGACAAGCATGGGTTTCTTCATGGATCTCGTGCGAAAAATCAAATTGGGCCCCTATAATCGCACTCATCTTCTTAAATGCAATAGGACCGACCCAGATGAAAGAGAGCGATTTTCACGCCCTGGCGGAACAGCAGTTTCAAGCAATTGAAGAGGCTATCGAAGCCAGCGGCGTTGATATCGATGCCGATACCAGCGGTGGCATTCTGACGCTGACCTTCGAGGACAAATCGAAGATCATCATCAACAAGCAGGCGCCGTTATGCCAGATCTGGGTGGCAACCCGCTTCAACGGCTACCACTTCGAATACCGGGATGATCAGTGGATCGACAACCGAGAAGGTCATGAACTGATGGCACTGCTCTCGGCCGCCAGCTCGGCTCAGTCCGGTCAGGAAGTGGAGCTCGGCTAGTGTTCCCCTTCCGAGCGCTCACTGACATCCATCCGCGCTCACTCTCCCCATCGGGCGCCCTGGCGCCCGATGGGCTATTCATTCAGCCATAACGGCAAGGAGCCCACGTGTCCAAACCGGTGATCGACATCTACTACTGCCGCCAGTGCAACTGGCTGTTACGCTCGGCCTGGATGGCCCAGGAGCTACTCTCCACCTTCAGCGAGGAGCTGGGCTCGGTGAATCTGCATCCGGATACCGGCGGCCATTTTGAAATTCTGATCGATGGCGTGACCCTCTGGGAACGCAAACGCGATGGCGGCTTCCCCGAGGTCAAAGTCCTCAAGCAGAAGGTGCGCGATGTCATCGATCCGGAACGGGATCTGGGGCATGTGGATCGCAAGACGCCGTCGGAGTAAAGCAGTCAGAGCGGGATAATGGCTTAGCCGTTATCCCGGCCATTGAAGCGGTAGGGATGGACCTGTTGCTGGCCGTCTTGCCAGACCAGCTCATAGAATTGCGGCAGGTTGAAATTGATAAACTGGTTGTCGTAATTGAAGCGCTCGTGGGTCAGGGTGTAGTAGCGATTGACGCTCTGCACCAAATCATCCCGACTGCCGGAGTAGTCGCGATAAATTTCGATCTGGTTATTTTCATCCAGCACATAGACGTTAAAGCCGGTCTCGTTCTCCTCGAAGAAGAACTGGATCAGGCCATCGCTGGCATAAGAGTCCACCACCGACGGCACGCACTGGCTCAGATCATCCCCTTCCGGTAGCGGCTGGCGCTCCAGCTTGTTGCTGGAGACCTGGCGATAGAAGTCGATGGCGCTCTCCAGCTTCTTCACCGAAACGCCGCGCCGCTCCAGGAACAGCGCATAACGGTCGTGTCCCAGATAGAGCATTTTCACCAAGCGTTGTTTGTCTCGGGCCAGACGCAGATCGATGCATTCCTGCACCAACTGACTGAACTGATTGCGGATCAAGCCGCGGAAGTGGCGGCTGTAACAGAACACATCCACCGCCTCCGGCGCCAGTGCATCCTGATGCATCTTGCCCAGAATGGTCGACAACGACTCGACCACAGCTTCGGGACCATTGAAGTGCAGGGTGCGGATCTCGTTCCACGAGTTGCGGTACACCAGATCCACGGTACCGACCAGACACTCCTGCTCGCGACCAAAACTCAGCACATCGGAATTGTCGGCATCGAACTCCAGCTCGCGGTCGTCCCAATGCGAGGTCGGATCCAGCTCCAGATTGAGGAAAATCCCCAGATGGCGGATCTCGCACGGACGACTGAGCGCCAGATTGCTCACGGAATTGAGTCGTACCGGGAAGGTGGCCGCCAGATCGCGACTGAATTGTTGCAGGTTCTCCAGATCCAGATCCGCGCCCTGGGTGCGCAAGTGCAGAGCGGTTCCAACGGTGAGCAGGCCATTGAAATAGGCCCAGGCCACCAGCTTGCTCAGGTAGCCGTTGTAGTCGAGAGGAGCCTGCCCAATGATATCCACCGGCTTGAGCGAGCGGTTGTAGAGATACCAGCCCGCACGATTCAGCCGCCCCGGCGGCACCTGGATCAGGCTCAGGTCTGCTTCGTGCAGATCCGGAGCTATCTTCAGATTGATGCGCTGCACCTTGCCTGGCAGGGCTTCAAACGCCGCATAGAGTTTGCGCGACAGTATGCCGATATCTTCCGGGTTGATGGATTCACTGATGTTGTTGCGGCGGGCAAACTGGATCAGCTGGCTGTAGCTTTGCATCAAGGCTTCCAGCAGTTCACCGTAGGCCTGTTTGACCTCGGCCACTTTCCAGTCGTTGCGATTATCCAGATGACGCAGCTGCTGGCTATCCCAGCCCCACTCGGTCACCAGCGCTGTGATCACATCCCGGCGCCACTGGCCGTGTCGCGGTTCACTGCCCCGACTCAGATCGTCACACACCTTGAGGTAGAAACAACGACGCGCCAGATCCAGCCGCTTGTGATCGCCCTGAGCGCTCAGATACTGGGTCACCTTGTCGAGCATCAAGTAATAGGTATCCAGCCGTAGGCTGTAGTCGTCATGATGCTGGAACCAGTCACGGGTCTCGACCGACAGCAGACGGGTATGGGGAAACTCGGCGGAATAGGCCTCCATCAGCAGGATTTTCAACACCGCCTTGTAGGGAGAGTCGAGGCCTTTATACAACAGCCAGAGGGCGGAGCCGAAATACTCCTCCGCCGGTATCCGCTGCAGGCTGCCCAGATCCAGCCAATCCTGCTGCTGCAGTTGGCCAGAGTGGAACAGCGCGGCGACTTGCTCGTCGTAGGCTTCATCCCAATCACCCGGCAGGATGGGCCACAACAGACGCTGACCGGCGATGCGCAAGGCACTGCGATAGAACTCATCCAGCAACAACAGGTGCTGGGCACTACCGCAGTTATCACCGCCCAGCTCGGCACTATTGTGCAGACGGAATTTGTTATCCGGGATCAGGAAGAAATTCAGTTCGACGCCACGATTCTCGGCCAGCTTGGAGATCAGCAGGCACTTGTGCTCCAGCAGTTCGAGACGTTCGGCTTCCAGTGCGTGGGAATGGCAGACCCAGATGTCCAGATCGGAGCGGCAACACTGGCCGATGGAGGAGGTGCTGCCCATGGAATAGAGGCCGAGAATCGAGCGCTCATGGGCCTGGATACCCGCGTGGCAGTTGGTCGCGATGCAGATGTCTTCGATAAAGTCGCGCTGACTGGCGGACAGCTCGAAGCTGGCGATGCCATGTGGCACTTCACCGGAGACATAGCCTGGCAGGAGCGGATGGTTGAAATGAAACAAGACCGGCAACAACTCGAAGAGTTGTTGGCCATGTTGACTCATTGCTTCCAATGCACGCTCAGTCCTGGTCTGATTCATCGCATCATAGCGGGCTATGAGCGTTGCGAATTCATGTGGCAACCGACTGACCTTAATCCCACGAACATCCATACCCGAATCGCACCGAATTCGGGCAAAAGTGTGAGCATGGTAACAACAGGTAACTGCCCGGTAAACCTTTTCTCCTCACCTAAAAAACACCTCCCATAGTGAATCGATTAATCATGATATAGGGCGCAAATGTAACCGTCATCAAGGCGCTATTGTCCGGATTCACGCGAAGCAGATCACGTTATCTATCGAGGCTAGGCATATTCCTCAGCTCAGCACGGATCCCGCTTCCATCGGCAAACCGGCCAGGGCACTCCGACCGACATCAACCGGCGCCGCAGCGCTGCGGCAGCCCCCATGCAGCTTAGCGGCAAGAGTGATACTATTCGGCCATTCCTCCCCCCTGCCATTGTGACCATGAGAACGACCATTCGCATCGCCACCCGCAAGAGCCCGCTAGCTCTGTGGCAAGCCAACCATGTCAAATCACGCCTCGAGTCTCTCTATCCGACGCTACGGGTCGAATTACTGCCGATGAGTACCAAAGGCGACAAGATCCTGGATAGTCCGCTGGCCAAAGTCGGTGGCAAGGGGCTGTTCGTCAAGGAGCTGGAACAGGCCATACTGGCCGGGGAAGCGGATATCGCCGTGCACTCGATGAAGGATGTGCCGGTGGAGTTTCCAGCCGGTTTGGGTCTGTGCATCATCTGCGAGCGGGAAGATCCCCGCGATGCCTTTGTCAGCCCGCGCTTCGCCTCCATCGCCGAGCTGCCTACCGGTAGTCGGGTCGGTACCTCCAGCCTGCGGCGGCAATGCCAGTTGCGCGCCCAGCGGCCGGATCTGCAGGTTCTGGATCTGCGCGGCAACGTCAATAGTCGGCTGGCCAAGCTGGACGCCGGTGACTACGACGCCATTATTCTGGCGGCGGCCGGTCTCAAACGCCTGGGTATGCAGGAGCGCATCACGGCCTTGTTATCTCCGGAAGAGAGCCTTCCAGCCAACGGTCAGGGGGCGGTCGGCATCGAGTGTCGACTGGATGACCCTGAGTTGCTGGCGCTACTGGCGCCGCTGGAGCACAGCCCGACCCGGCAGCGGGTGCTGGCGGAGCGCGCCATGAACCGGGCCCTGCAGGGAGGCTGCCAGGTTCCTATCGGCGCCTATGCCGAACTGCAAGGTAGCGACCTGTGGCTACGTGGATTGGTGGGGCGCCCGGATGGTAGCCTGGTGCTGCGCGCCGAACAACGGGGCCCGGCCGGTGCGGCCGAAGCCTTGGGCATAGCGCTGGCAGAACAGTTGCTCGCCTTGGGCGCGGCCGGGATCCTGAGCGGAGTCTATGGCTCATGACACCGCTGATTCTGCGCCCGGAACCTCAGGCCAGTGAATTAGCCAGACTGCTGCGACAGGCTGGCCATCAGCCCCATGTCTGCCCCTTGTTGCAGATAGTGCCCGGCCGCGACCTACCCGCCTTGCCGGGATTACTGCGCAGCCATGACCTGCTGATCGCCATCAGTGCCCATGCGGTGGAGCAGGCCGACCTCTGGTTGCAACAACAGGCCGAATCCTGGCCCCGGATCCCCACCTTTGCCGTCGGCAGTGCCACCGCCGCCAGTTGGCAGGCGTGCCACATCGCCGCCATAACCCCGGCTGATGCCCGCAGCGAAGGCTTGCTGGCACTCCCCGAGTTGATGGCGGTGCAAGGCCAACGGGTGCTGATACTGCGCGGCGATGGCGGGCGGGAGTTCCTGGCCGAGCAGCTGCGCCAGCGTGGTGCCGAGGTTCACTATGGCGAATGTTACCAGCGAGAATGGCCTGAACTGGATGGCCACACCCTGTGCACACAGTGGCGTACAGTCGGGGTCGACAGTGTTATCATCAGTAGCGGCGAAATATTGCGCCGCCTTTTACAGCTGATCCCCGACCAGCAGCGCCACTGGCTGGACAGCCTGCAGATCATTGTACCCAGCCACCGGGTTGCCGCCTTAGTGGCTGAAGCCGGTCTGCCTGCGGCC
This sequence comes from Enterobacterales bacterium, assembly GCA_038247115.1. Classification (GTDB taxonomy): domain Bacteria; phylum Pseudomonadota; class Gammaproteobacteria; order Enterobacterales; family Aeromonadaceae; genus Pseudaeromonas. The sequence goes on from JBBRVG010000010.1 coordinate 54,949, forward strand.
TTCGTGGCTCAGGGGGCTATTCACGCTGCCATGGTGGCGGCTCTCGGCAAGAGGAATTAAGGCATGACAGAACAAGTACCAGCCACCCAGCTTCCGGACAAGGATGCATCTGTGACCCCGTCCGTAACTGCTGCGGTTGCCCCAGTACGACCGAGCCAGAGCGGCGGCTGCCGCAACCACTGGCTGGGCGCGCTGGCAATTGTGCTGCTCTTCGCCGCGTGCGCGAGTGCCTATCTGTATGATACCTGGCGCAGCCAGCAACAGACCGCAGCCCTGCATCAGCTGGAACTGCAACTGGTTGCCTTGCAACAGCAACAACCGGCCCTGCAGGAAAATGACCAACAGCGTCAGCAACAACTGCAGAACCTGAGTACCAGCCAGCAACAACTAAGCGATAAACAGGCGCAGCTTGAAAAACAACTACTGCGTCTGGAGAGTCGTCGCCCCAATGACTGGTTGCTGGCCGAGGCCGATTATCTGGTGCGGATGGCCGGACGCAAGCTGTGGCTGGAGCGCGATGCCACCGCCGCCCAGATGTTGCTGGTCGAAGCCGATAACCGCCTGCGGGATCTCAACGATGCCAGCCTGTTGCCGTTACGGCAGGCGCTGACCAGCGATCTGGTCAAACTCAAGGAGCTGCCGTTGCTCGACCGGGAAGGTCTGGTGCTGCGTCTGGGCGCCCTCATCGACAACGTGGATCAGCTGACCCTGCTTGGCATCAATCCACCACCGGCCGCCGAAGGGGAAGAAGGCGCCGCACTCAGCAGCGACCCGGGCGACTGGCAGAGTAATCTGAAGAAGAGCTGGACCGCCTTCACCGAAAACTTCATCACCATACGGCGTCGCAATGGCGATACCGAGGCGCTGATCTCGCCGCAACAAACCTGGTATCTGAAAGAGAATCTGAAGACGCGCTTGTTGCAGGCCCAACTGGCCATCTATCGCGAACAACAAGCCGTGTACGAAGACAATCTGACCAAGGCGGACAGCTGGCTGGAGCAATACTTTGACCCCAACGACAGCACCAGCCAATACATGCACGGCGAGATTGCCAAGCTGCTGGAGCAACCTGTGGTTCTGGATTATCCCAAGCAATTCCAGAGTCAGCACCAGCTCGAGGAGCTGGTCCATCAACGGCTGCAACACCTGATGGCCCAGTGAGGAGACAACCATGATTCGGATACTGTTATTGCTCGGGATCCTGGGCACCGCCTTGTTGTGCGGTCCACTACTGGCGGGCAACAAGGGATATGTGCTGATTGCGGTGGGCGAATACACCATAGAGATGACGGTGATCAGCGCCGCCATTCTGGCTTTTGTCCTCTATGGGACACTCTTGGTGCTGGAGCGGGTGGCAGTGCGCCTGTTGGGCATCAAGGGCTCGACTCGCCTCTGGTTGGGGAATCGCCGTCGTCGGAAAGCCCGCGAACAGACCCTGGCGGGTACTCTGGCTCTGGCCGAAGGTCAATTCCGGCAGGCTGAAACCCTGATGCGCAAGAGCGCGCCGGATAGTGAACAGGCCATGTTGAACTATCTCAGCGCGGCGGAAGCGGCCCAGGCTCAGGGTGAAGATGCCCGTCGCGACGAATATCTGGAACAGGCTGCGGCGCAGCATCCCCGCGCCCCTCTGGCGGTCAACCTGATCCGCGCCCGTCTGTTACTGCGTCAGCAGCAATATGCCGATGCCGAAGTGTTGCTGGAAAAGCTCAACCAGGCACACCCGCAACACGCCGTGATCCAGCAACTGCTCAAGGAGTGTTATCAGGCTCTGGGTCATTGGGCCCCCTTGTTGGCCCTGCTGCCGCAGTTGCAAAAGCGCAAACAACTGAGCGGCGAAGAGCAGCGGCAGTTACAGCAGCAGATCTATCCGGCACTGTTCGAGGAACAGGCCCGTAGCGGCGGCGCCAGTGGCGTACAAACCCTGTGGCGCGAGCTACCGAAGAGCCTGAAGCAGGATCCGGCGCTGCAGGCCGCTGCAGCCGCAGCCCTGATCCGGCTCGGTGAAGAGGCTCAAGCCCTGGAGATGCTGCAGGAGGGTCTGAAACGACATGTGGAACCGGCCTTGTTGGCGGTCGTCCCCCTGTTGCGGCAGCCCGCACCCCGTCTGCTCGCCCAATTGCAAAAATGGGAACAACAGACCCCGCAAGCCTCCGCACCTTTGCTGCAGGCCATCGGCTCCTTGCTGTTACGGCAACGGGATTTTGACGCGGCCCAGGCGTATCTGGAACGCGCCTTGGCCTTGGAGCCCGATGCGACCACCTATCGCGCACTCGCCGAGCTGATGGAGCAACTGCGGCTGTTCGAGAAGGCCACGACCTACTATCGCCTCAGCCTCGCCGCCACAGCATAGGCCCCGAGTTTCCCATGACCAGCCCGTGTTTGCGCTGGTCGAGCCTCGACTTTTGTCGACCAGCGCCGGATATTGCACTGCCGGAATTGACAGGTAAGCGATAGCTCTCCACCATCGGTCGATCCGGCAAGATACTTGCTTAGCATCTTATTGCCTCCCGTGACCGGCTGAGAGAAACCGCACATGCGTCACCGTTTCACATTCCGTCATCCTGATGCCAGAACAGCTTCTCCGCTCGAGCGTATGCTGCTCGGCCTGCTGGGACTATTGCTGTTGCTGGTCTTATTGCTGCCGGTCGTTCGGGACGAGGGACTGCTCTATCCGGCCTATCATCTGCAATTCGGCGACGTCGCCGAACTGCAGAATATGGGCATGATCTACAAGAATGATGATCGGGGCACCTATGCAGTACTGGATGCCAATTGGCGGTTTACCCAACCGCTGAAACCGGGGGATCTCATCGTCTATCGCTTGAGTCGCCCCGATAGCCAGGAGGCGAGCCATATTGATCTGGCGGTCGGGCCTCGCGAAGGGCTGAACTCCGACTGTCTGCAGCGGGGCGGTTGTGATGTGTCCCTCGCGGCCAGCATACGGGTGTTGAAAGAGTCGCTGGCCGAACAATATCAATTGACGGTAGAGATCGCCCGCTCCGGGGTTGAGCCCTCAGCCGCATTCAATAGCCCCCAGTTGATCCGCTCCTTGCCCCAAAGTGGTTTTAGCCTGCAGCGCATGCTGCTGAGCCTGAGCGCAACCCTGCTACTGTGCTGGGGGTTACTGCGAGTATTGGCACCCGTTCTGCGACAAGGACTGCGCTGGCGGATCACCGGCACCATATTGCTGGCCAATCTCTGTTTTCTACTGCTCCATGCCACCTTCTGTTTCCGCTTCAGCGAGTTTCTGGTCTGGTCCGAGTACAGGATCAATCACTATTACCTCTCCTGGAGCCTGATGACCCTAGGTTGGCTCGTCAGTGTACTGGTCGGTCGTCATCTCTATATGGGTCTGATCTTCACCCTGCTATTTGCCGTCGGCCTGCTCGCCAACTTCGCCAAGATCAGCATCTATGGCACCTCGCTGGGCGGGGATGACCTGAACAATCTGCTCAGTCTGTTACAGATCCTGATCGGTGACCATGGTCTCTGGGTCGGCGGGATCGGCGCTTCACTGCTGATACTGCTCTGGCGCATGCGCTGGTTCAACTGGCTGCTGCGTTTCGTGGCCGTCCTCATCACCTTCTTCGGCTTCAGTGTCTTTGCCATTCAGGCCAGCAATACAGTGCTCGGCCCGAACATCAATTATTTCAATAACGAAACCAGTTACCACAGGGACATGGTGCGTCGCGGCCCGTCCCTCTACCTGTTCGATCTGATCAATGGCCTGGTCTCTGGCAGCTCTATTTATAGCTATCCGGCTAAGGCATCTCCGCTGCAACAGCCTTTGGTGAGCCCCGCCGTCGCCACAGAGCAACCGGCCTGGGATCTGGTCATCATCATGCAATATGAGGCGCTATGGCTGGGTTGGGAAGGTGGTATCTGCAAACCGGCCCCAGTGCTGAAGCTTCCGGCAACCGTACAAGCGGTGCAGCAACAGATCCACTCCCCAACCACAGGCGGCATGACAGTCCTCGCCGAATTCGAGATGAATACCGGGCTACCAATCGGACTGCTGAAACAGGGCATAGTGCCTTACTACTATCTGGCCGATCAGGCTGCGGGTCTGGCTCGCAGTGCAGGAGCCATGGGATACAGCACCCACTTCTATCATCCCTACAAACAGAACTTCTGGGGACGGGATAAAGCGATACCGGCACTGGGCTATCAGCACGGTCATTTCGATAATGAATTCAATGCACTGGATCAGAAAGGCTTCTATACCAGCGACCGGGCTCTGGTGCAGCGCATTCTGGAGCAGAGCCAAGCCGACCCATCCCCTCAACTCCTCTATGCCGTCACCATGCAGGGGCACGGACCATTCAACCAGAACCGTTACGGCCAGCAAGAGCTAAACGGAGCTTGTCCTGGCGAAAGCGAAAGTGACCGCCAGACCCTGAACACCTATTACACAGGCGTGGTGGATGCTATGGCCTCGCTGCAAACCTTGATCGATGGCCTGGATGCCAGCGGTAAGCGCTATCTGTTGCTAGCGTTTGGCGATCACCAGCCGTATCTGATGAGCGCCGGGCTCCGGGTACTGCCACCTCACGCCAAGACGGAGCTGACGTTCCGCATTCCCTTCATGGCTTTCAGTCGGACCGGTAGCGGCCCCCTGCACGAGCAATACCAGCAGGTCCGCCAGCTATTCCAGGCCGGACAGGTCACGCGGGCACTGCTCGGCAATCGCCAATTCGTTCCTGATCTGCCGCAGCCGGTGCTGCATCCTCTGCTCGGCAAAGAGCCAAAGTTCGAGCCAGCCAGCTATCAGCAGGCGCTCGAAGCAACCTTCCGCGCCGATACGTTCCCCCATTAACCCGGGTCCTGCTGCGCCAAACGGCAGGACTCACCCTCCTGCTCTTGGTGCTATGCACTATATTGGCGCACAATTATAGTGCTTATCGCTAACTGGGGCCCTGGGGATCCTCCCGGTTGTCTGTGTTCTATTTATCCTTTTGCATCATAAGGTTATCCATCAAGCCTCTCGACGTTGCTCCTGTTGGTACGCTTTGTGTATATGCACTGCGCCGCGCACCAGAAGAACTCCCCCAGTTGGTTCGATTGCGCAAAAAATGTGCTTAACAAAAACGATACAACCCAGAACAAGGCGAACCCAGGATGTCGGTTGCGCCATTTTGTAGCGATGGAGGTCAGTTGTGGTGGATGTAAACAATGCAGTGGCAACACTGGTTACCAGCTCGGATACCCTATTCATTTTGCTGGGTGCCATCATGGTGCTGGCCATGCATGCCGGTTTTGCGTTTCTGGAGCTCGGCACAGTCCGTGGCAAGAACCAGGTCAATGCGTTGGTCAAGATCATCACCGACTTCGCCGTTTCCACCCTGGCCTACTTCTTCTTCGGCTACTGCCTGGCCTACGGCCAAAGCTTTATGAGCGGCGCCCACACGCTGGTGGCCAACCATGGCTTTGATCTGACTAAATTCTTCTTCCTGCTGACTTTCGCAGCGGCAATCCCGGCGATTGTCAGCGGAGGCATTGCCGAACGAGCTCGCTTCTATCCCCTGTTGGCCTGCTCCTTCCTGATCGTCGGCCTTGTCTATCCGTTGTTTGAAGGGATTGCCTGGAATGGCCGGTTCGGGGTGCAGGAGTGGTTGCAATCCCAGTTCGGTGCGGCCTTCCATGACTTTGCCGGTTCTGTGGTAGTCCACGCTGTGGGTGGCTGGATTGGTCTGGTGGCCGTGATCTTGCTCGGCACCCGTCGCGGTCGGGTACGTAACGGTCAGACTGTCGGCTTTGCCCCGTCCAATATTCCCATGCTGGCTCTGGGCGCCTGGATCCTGATCGTCGGCTGGTTTGGCTTCAATGTCATGTCGGCGCAGAAACTGTCGGCTATCAGCGGTCTGGTGGCGGTCAACTCGCTGATGGCCATGGTCGGTGGCACCCTGGTGGCGCTGTTGCTGGGCAAAAATGACCCAGGTTTCATCCATAACGGCCCACTGGCTGGTCTCGTCGCTGTCTGTGCCGGTTCCGATCTCATGCATCCGGTGGGCTCCCTAGTAGTGGGTGGCGTTGCCAGTGCCATCTTCATACTGGTGTTCACCTGGTTACAGCGCAAACCGAAGATCGATGATGTGCTGGGTGTCTGGCCGCTACATGGCCTGTGCGGAGCCTGGGGCGGGATTGCCGCCGGTATCTTCGGCAGTGAAGCGCTGGGTGGCATGGGCGGCGTCAGCTTCATGAGCCAGTTGGTTGGTACCCTGATGGGTGTTGCCATTGCGGTGATCGGCGCTCTGCTGATCTATGGTGCCATGCGTCAGCTAGTCGGCTTGCGTTTGACGCAAGAAGAGGAACACGAAGGGGCGGACTTG
>JBBRVG010000011.1:0-59194 GCA_038247115.1 Enterobacterales bacterium
TCTGCCAGCAGTGTGGTGCTCATCTGGGGCATGTATTCGAGGATGGTCCGACGCTGACCAAGCGGCGCTATTGCGTGAATAGCGTGTGCCTGACTTTTTCCGAGAGCTATGCTCACGAGTAGGGTTTGCTATCGCGCCGCCTGGTGGCGCTGTGGTACTAGCGTCAACTAGGGTCGAGAGACAGAATGGCTGGCGGGTCGTCACCGGCAGTAAGAATGAGGTAAGCTGACTCTCCTCATTCTGCACAACGCTCAGGTATTGATGTGACAACGCTGGCCATCCTTTCCGATATTCATGGTTGTTTACCTGCCCTGCAACAAACACTATTCCAGCTGAGACCATTCGCTCCGGATTACTATCTGCTCTTGGGCGATGTGCTCAACCATGGTCCTCGTAATCCGGTACCTCAGGGTTATGCTCCGGCGGCAGTCGCCGAGTCCTTGAATCAACTGCGAACCCGGATCATTGCGGTACGCGGAAACTGCGATAGCGAAGTCGATCAGATGCTATTGGCTTTTCCCTGCCTATCGCCCTACAACTTTATGTTGCTGGGGAACAGACGTTGTTGCATGACCCATGGCCACCTCTATTCAGTGGAGCAGCTAGCGCTGAGCTCGGGGGATGTCCTGCTTTCCGGGCATACCCACCTGGCGGGTTTCTCCGAGCCTGCTTCCGGAGTGTTAGCCATGAATCCAGGCTCTATCGCAATGCCCAGGCAGGGGCCGGCCAGTTTTGGGCTTTGTCAGAACGGTTGTTTTTCTATTCGCGAGGTGGAGGATGGTTCTTTGCTTGCCGAGCGCGCTTGGTTGTAACCGGAGTGGGTTGGGTTCAGCGTGGGATGGTCGGTGCAGGGCGGCTAGCTTTCTGTCCAATGTGCCAATTGGTGTTGAGCAGCCCTGATAACGACTCTTGCTGGGTCGCACTGGAGCGATAGGCTAAGTAAAGAGTGCGGGGTAGATGTGGTGCGCCATCCACCATGTGTAGAAGGCCTTGTTTGAGCGCCGAAGCCACAGCGGGGTGAGGTAAATAGGCTGTGCCGCCATGTTGCTTCAGATGTTGCTCTGCTTGCCGCAGGGAAGGCGTCAGTAAGGTGGGTACACGCCCCTGCAGCTCAGCCGGGAAATTGGTGTGGGTAAAATGGGCATGGGTTTCAATCATCACCAAGGGCTGTTGCTGCGTTTGCGAGAGTGTCAGGCCTGCTTGTCGACTCACCAGACTGAGGTGATATTCGGCCAGAGGACGCACAGAAACTTCATCGATCTTGCTCGGCTCTCCCAAGATCGCCAAATCGAGGGTTCTTTCCAGCAGTTGGCGGCAAAGTTGTTCGCGGTTCCCAATTTCATATTTTAATAGTGGTTGCGAGGCTTGTTCAAACCAGGGGGCGATCCATTCCTGCAGCCCCATTTCCCAGCAGAATAACGGTGCACCTACGGCGAGTTGGCGTTGCACATCCCCCTGTTGCCCCATTTCCTGCTTGGCTCGGCCCAGGGTTTGCAATATGGCTTCGGCGTAGGGGTAAAGACGCTCTCCAGCACTGGTCAGCTGGATATTGTTACGATGACGGGCAAAGAGTGTCACCCCCAGTTGTTGCTCCAACTGGCGGATCCGAAAACTGACGGCTGATTGCGTCAAATACAGGGTTTCTGCTGCGCGACCAAAATGTCGGCTTTTACTGACCTCGATAAAGGTGCGCAGCAGATCCGTATCCATTAATCCAGGGACTCTTCGACGGGCTCGAAGCTGGCATCGTCCGTTGCATTGCCGCCTGACGTGCAGAGGCGATGCACCCGACGCGGGCCAATCACTTTCAGATACTTGAACCATACCTTGGCATGAGGGCTGCCAGTGGCATCTCCGGCCTGGACTCGTTCAATGAAAGTTTTTTCTACCTCATCGGCAGGCTCGCGCTTGCCTTGGTAGAGCTCGAGCATGGCTTGGCCACACTGTTCCAGAGTATCGGCTTCGGCAACAGTAAACTGCCCGCTACGGCGCAGGCCGCGAGGGAAATGTTGGAAGTCGTTAAAACGCTTATCAGATACAAAGCTCATGGTAGTCATTGCTATTGTTGTTGTCCTATCGCGGGGAAGTATGTTCAGCCATGGGAAGAGTTAAAAATCGAGTTTTTTCATTTGATGATAAATTATATTTATCGTTCGTCATTCTGCACAGTTCAAGCTGCAAAAGTTTCACACAATGACGGATAAACTGGCGTAAATAGCTGAAAAAACATACAAATCAGGATTTTTACCAAAAACGACTTGCAAGGGGCGCTAAATAAACCGGAGGTTCCGGTTTATTTATTCTCGGGGTTTGTCACATTTCCATGATGCGTTGTAACAGGTCACCCTCCAGCAAGGCCCGTTTGATCAAGGCAACGCCTCCCATGGTGTGCTGTCCCTGAAAATAGGCTCGCTCTATGGGCAGGTTCTGGTGAAAGCTGGGGAGCGACTGCTGTTCCACGCATCGTCGGATGGCGGGGAACAAGATTTTGTCCGCTTCGACCACCTCGCCAGCCAACAGGATCTTCTCGGGATTAAACAGGTTCACCATGATAGCAATGGTTCGTCCCAGATACTCACCCGTTTCCTGAATGATTTGGCATGCTAGTGCATCTCCCGCATTGGCGGCACGGCAGATCTGCTCTATGGTCAGTGGCGCCGACGACAGCGAGGAGGCATGGCCGCGAGCGAGCAACTCCTGGCTGCGCTCCACGATGGCGGCATTGGAGACTATGGTCTCCAGGCAACCAAAGTTACCGCAGTGGCAGCGGCGACCAAACCGTTCAACTTGAATGTGGCCTATCTCGCCGACGTTGCGATTTTGCCCCAATAGAACCCGGCCTTTGCTGATGATGCCAGAGCCGACGCCGTTGTGGATGGTGATGAGTATGGCATCCTGGGTGTCCTGCGAGGCGCCAAAAAAGTGTTCCGCCAGCGCTAGGGAACGGGTGTCATTTCCCACATAGCAGGGGAGCGCAAAGTGAGTTTCCAAAAGTTGCGCAAGGGGCACTTTATTCAGCGTCAGCGTGGGCATATACAGCACCTCGCCAGATTCCGGATTGACCAGCCCGGGTAAGGTCACGGCCAAGCCGATCAGTTTGCGGATCTTGCGTGGATTGTTGCTGATCAACTCGGCAATCGTGGCAATCAGGGTGGCCAGGACTTCGTCAATGGTCGATTGCCCCACGAGCTCGCGTCGCATCTGGACCAGCTCGCGGCCGGCTAGATCGCAAAGAGCCAAATACAGGGTGCGACGTCCCAGCCGACAGGAGACGAATTGGAAGCGATCCCGTACCGTCATCAAGGAGATGGCCCGACGCCCTCCCGTGGACTCTTGCAGCGCCTCTTCGCGGATCAGATCGTGTTCCAGCAGTTGCCGGGTAATTTTGGTCACACTGGCGGGAGCCAACTGGCTGATCTCGGCTACCTTGACCCGGGATATGGGCCCTTGTAGGTCGATGATGCGATAAACCGCTGCTGCATTTACCTGTTTGACCAGATCAATATTCGCTATTTGTCCGTCTGTCATTTATCGGTGTTCTTGATAGGTTCCATGGACCAGGGTCGCCTGTACCTTGAATGCATCATCAAAGATGACCAGATTGGCGACTTTCCCTTCGGCAATGCTGCCCAGATCGTGCGCTCGACCAATAGCGCGGGCCGGGTAGAGGCTGGCCATGCGCAAGGCTTCTTCTAGCGGGATCCCGACCTGTTGCACCAGGTTCTGAACCCCTTCGATCATGGTCAGCGCTGAGCCGCCGAGTGTACCATTCTTGTCCACGCATTGCCCATGACGGTAAAAGACGGTGGTGCCACAAAAATCAAAATGATCAAATCCCTCCGGGGCACCGGCTGGGGCGGTCGCATCGGTGACCAGACAAAGACGTTCGCCGAGGATGCGATGCGCCAGACGGACGTTTGCCGGATGGACATGATGACCATCCACGATGATCCCGGCATAGATATCGTCCCGATCATAGATGGCTCCCACGATACCGGGCTCCCGGCCATTCAGGGTGGGGGTCATGGCGTTATACAGATGAGTGGCAAAGCGGATCCCGGCGTTGAATCCGGCGATGGCCTGCTCGTAGTTGGCGGCACTGTGGCCGATCGCAACTAGTATTCCTGCCTTGCTGAGTCGCCGAATGTGGTCCAAATCATTTTGCTCTGGAGCTAGCGTGATCTTGGCAATCCAGGGCGCGTTCTGACAGAGATAATCGATCATCTCCTTGGTGGGGTGGCGGATCTGGCTGGCAGGATGAATACCTTTGCGGATCACATTGGTATAAGGCCCTTCGAGGTGGAGACCTAGCACCTCATCGGGATGAGCCTGCATGTAATGGCGAGTTGTCTCAATGGCACTGCGCATATCCGTATCCGGGCTGGTGATCAGCGTCGGCAGGAAGCTGGTGGTACCGGATCTCAAGTTCGCTTCCTGCATCACCTTCAAGGTTTCCTGAGTCTGGGCTGCGTTGAACATGACACCACCACAGCCATTGAGCTGCAGGTCGATAAAACCGGCACTCAGATGCTGCCCTTGCAGGTCATAAGAGGGCAGGTCAGGGCTGAATGCCGACAGCGGGCGAATAGCCGTAATGCGGCCCTGGTCGACGAATACGCCATGCTCGAGGAGTAATTCGGTTTCGGTATGGATCCGCCCATTACGCAATACAAACATCTAGTAATCCTCAAATCCGCTTAATGTTTTCCGCTTCCAGCTCCTGGAAGTAACGCACTGTCTTGACCTTGAGCTCCATGGTGCTGGGCTCGTCACATACTATGATGCCACGAGGGTGCAACTGCAGGGCGGAAATGGTCCACATATGATTGACACAGCCCTCAACGGCCGCTTGCAGTGCTTGCGCCTTGGCGTGTCCAGTGACCAGGATCAGGATCTCTTCGGCATCCAGCAGGGTGCCGACTCCCACAGTGAGTGCCAAACGAGGCACCAGACTGGCATCATCATCAAAAAATCGGGCATTGGCGATGCGGGTATCTTCGGTCAGCGTCTTGATTCGGGTCCGGGAGCTTAAGGAGGAGGCGGGCTCATTGAAGGCGATGTGCCCATCATTGCCAACCCCGCCCATGAAGAGATGAATGCGGCCATAGGATTTGATTTTATCTTCGTAACGCTGACATTCCGCCACCAAATCCAGAGCATTGCCATCCAGCAGATTGATGTTTTCACGGCGAATATCGATGTGGTCGAAAAAGTTCTCGAACATGAAGCTGTGATAGCTCTGGGGATGGCGTTCGGGCAAGCCGACATACTCATCCATGTTGAACGTCACCACATTGGCAAAACTGACCTCACCTTGCTGATAGAGCTCAATCAAGCGTCGGTAGGTATTCAGGGGCGTGCCACCCGTGGGCAGGCCCAGTACAAACGGCCGCTCCGGTGTCGGCGCAAATTGAGTAATGCGATCAACAATGTAACGAGCGGACCAGTAACCAACATGGGCGGTTTCTTTGAGTGGGATCAGGCGCATCGGCGATTCCTCATGGCGTTGTTAACTTGCAATATCTTAATTCACAAGATAAACCAAGGTCCGGGTTGCGACTATTCAATTATGCTTAAATTTCATTTTTTGGTGATTTTAGTCACGTTATCAATCAATGTTTGTTATCGTCGCGAAATATCTGTTTTAGACTGATTCCATCACCTTGGTACCGCCTGGTCTGACTTGGTAATGTCTAGGGTGAGTACCAGGTTTGGCTGTAACTGTATGTTTTTATTTGTTTTATATTATCGTGTTCGCTGCCGAAATATTTCGACATCTGCCATGGATGTCGAGCCGGATAGAGGGAATCCCTTGTTCGAGTGGTACCGGATGCGGTTGCCGTCGTGTTATGGGCTCCAACAGTTTTAATCAGTGGTGAATGAAGTGGGTTGGCAACCTGTTTGCTTATCCTCCTGAGTCACTTGGACAGTTAGTAGGAGAGAGATGTGAATATTCTCGGTTATTTACAAAAAGTCGGCCGCGCCTTGATGGTGCCTGTCGCGACACTGCCCGCGGCAGCCATTCTGATGGGGGTAGGTTACTGGATTGATCCTGTGGCCTGGGGTGGCAACAGTGCGTTAGCGGCGTTCTTTATCAAATCGGGCGGCGCCATCATCGACAATATGTCGGTGTTGTTTGCGGTGGGGGTCGCTTATGGCATGTCCAAAGATAAGGATGGTGCCGCTGCGTTAGCGGGGTTTGTCGGCTTTCTGGTGCTGACCACCCTCTGCTCACCGGAGGCGGTGTCGCAGATCATGGGTCTGGTCCCGGCTGAGGTGCCAGTAGCCTTTGCCAAGATCAAGAATCAGTTTGTTGGCATCGTAGTTGGTGTCATCTCTGCCGAGCTATATAACCGCTACAGCCAGGTTGAGTTACATAGAGCTCTGGCTTTCTTCAGCGGCCGTCGTCTGATCCCGATCCTGACGTCGTTTGCCATGATCCCGCTGGCCTTCGTGCTGATGTATGTCTGGCCGGTGATCTATGATGGATTGGTCAGTTTTGGGGAACAAATTCAGGGCATGGGCGCAACAGGCGCAGGCATTTATGCGTTCTTCAACCGCTTGCTGATCCCGATTGGTCTGCACCATGCGCTGAATTCTGTGTTTTGGTTTGATGTGGCCGGTATCAATGACATTCCTAACTTCCTGGGCGGCGCTAAATCCTTGGCCGAAGGCAAGGCAGTGGTCGGTATCACAGGTATGTATCAGGCGGGTTTCTTTCCCATCATGATGTTTGGTTTGCCGGGGGCGGCTCTAGCTATCTATCAAACATCCAAGGCCAAGAATAAGGCAAAGGTGGCTTCCATCATGATTGCCGCTGCTTTCTCCGCCTTTTTTACCGGGGTGACAGAGCCGCTGGAATTTGCCTTCATGTTTGTGGCGCCACTGCTGTATGTGCTGCATGCGGTGCTAACCGGGATCTCGGTGTTTATCGCCGCATCCATGCACTGGATTGCCGGGTTTGGCTTTAGCGCCGGTCTGGTGGATATGGTGCTTTCCTCGCGCAATCCGTTAGCGGTCCAGTGGTACATGTTGCTGTTGCAAGGAATTGCTTTCTTCTTTATCTACTACTTTGTTTTCCGGATTGTCATCATTCGCTTCAACCTGAAAACGCCAGGTCGTGAAGAGGATGACCTGGCCACCTCAAGCTCTGCCGCTCAGGGGGCTGTGGCTACCAATCGGAGTGAGTTGGCCAAGCAATATCTCAAGGCGTTGGGGGGGCATGACAACCTGTTGAGTATCGATGCTTGTATTACCCGTTTACGGTTGACTCTCAAGGATCGTTCGATTGCCAATGAGCGCGTGCTTAGAGCTTTAGGGGCGTCGGGTGTGGTGAAGCTGGGTGACAACAACTTGCAAGTCGTACTAGGTCCGCAGGCGGAGATTATCGCCGGTGAAATGAAGACGATCCCGGCAGATACCGACTTGCGTGCTGTGGTGTTACCGGGCTAGTTTCCCCTGTTAGCGAGACGTCATATGAAAACGGTTGGATGGTTTCTGCGTTGGCGCCAACAATGCAGCAGCCCCAACTGTTTTCCCTACCTATGATTAGCTTCGTCATCTGCATGGCCGTTTTCTGCGGCCAGCCCCCCGATTCGATCATAACCGCAGCACTGCCCCTACCAAGGAGTATCGGCAGTTCGGGTTTCCTGAAATCAGCGCCACTTTGTCCAGTGTGTCGCGATGAACCTCTTTTTTACTCGTCCTAGACGGATTTTATTCGTCTGGCAGCGGACTGAGACAACAGATAAATCCCTTGAGCCAGGGTGGGGATTCATGGATCATAAGCGGTTATCGCGCAGTTGCAGCTATTATCTCTTGAGGTGAAGTGAATGACTCAGGCGGAACATCGCCCCAGCAATTTTATTCGTCAGATCATCGATGAGGATCTGGCGAGTGGGAAACACAGCAGTATTGCGACCCGTTTCCCTCCCGAGCCGAATGGTTATTTGCATATCGGTCATGCCAAATCCATCTGTCTGAATTTCGGTATCGCACAGGATTATCAGGGTACCTGTAATCTGCGGTTTGATGATACCAATCCGGCCAAGGAAGAGGTGGAGTATGTCGAGTCCATCCAGCGCGACGTGCAGTGGCTGGGTTTCCAGTGGAGCGGAGCGGTTCGTTACTCTTCGGACTATTTCGACAAATTGCATGGTTATGCCATCGAGCTGATCGAAAAGGGTCTGGCTTATGTGGATGAACTGACGGCCGAGCAGATCCGCGAATATAGGGGCACCCTGACGGCGCCAGGCAAGAACAGCCCATACCGTGATCGTTCGGTTGCGGAAAACTTGGCGTTGTTCGAGAAAATGCGCACCGGTGGATTCAAGGAAGGCGAGGCTTGCCTGCGCGCCAAGATTGACATGGCTTCGTCCTTCATCGTGATGCGGGATCCGGTGATTTACCGCGTCAAGTTTGCCGAGCACCATCAGACGGGCGATAAGTGGTGCATCTACCCGATGTATGACTTCACGCACTGTATCTCCGATGCGCTGGAGGGGATCACCCACTCCATTTGTACTCTGGAGTTTCAGGACAACCGTCGCTTGTATGACTGGGTTCTCGACAACATCAGTATCGAGTGCCATCCCCGTCAGTACGAGTTCAGCCGGCTGAACCTCGAGTTCAGCATCATGTCCAAGCGCAAGCTGAACCTGTTGGTGACCGAGAAGGTGGTCGAAGGCTGGGATGATCCGCGGATGCCGACCGTCTCCGGACTGCGTCGCCGTGGTTACACCCCGGAGGCGATCCGCGAGTTTTGCCGCCGTATCGGTGTCACCAAGCAGGATAATACGGTCGAGATGAGCGCTCTGGAGTCTTGCATTCGTGAAGACTTGAACGAGAATGCCCCACGCGCCATGGCGGTGTTGCGTCCGGTTCGTGTGGTGATCGAAAACTATCCGCAGGACAAGGTCGAGATCCTGAGCTCGCCCAATCATCCGAACAAGCCGGAACTGGGGACTCATGAGTTACCGTTTGCCCGCGAAATTCTGATCGATGAAGCCGATTTCCGCGAGGAAGCGAACAAGCAGTTCAAGCGACTGGTGCTGGGTAAGGAAGTTCGACTGCGTCATGCCTACGTGATCAAGGCTGAACGGGTTGAGAAGGATGCCGATAGTAAAATTACCACCATCTACTGCAGCTACGATCCACAGACGCTGGGTACGGATCCGGCGGATGGTCGCAAGGTCAAAGGCGTGATCCACTGGGTGACTGCCGAGCACTCGCTGCCCGCGCAAGTCCGTTTGTATGATCGTCTGTTTGCCGTGGCAAACCCAGGGGCTGCGGAGGATTTTCTGACCACCATTAACCCGGCTTCCCTGACGGTGATTGACGGTGCCCGTGTTGAACCGAGTCTGCAACAGGCAGCCCCGGAACAGGCTTATCAGTTCGAGCGGGAAGGCTATTTCTGCGCGGACAGCAAGCTGTCTACGCCAGAGTCGCTCGTGTTCAACCTGACGGTTGCATTGCGTGATACCTGGCAGGGCTAATTGCCTCACCGTGATTTGCAACCAACAAAAAACCGCCGAAATGGCGGTTTTTTGTTGCATCGGAGTTAGTGGCCTATGGTCAATGCTCAGGCCTCTCTGCTGATGCCTACTTGTTCTTACTGCGCTTGGCGATGCATTCGGGATGATTGCAGTGACCATACAGGTACAGGCTGTGGTGGGTCAGCTCGATACCAAACTTTTGTGCCACTTCATTCTGCCGCTGTTCAATGACATCGTCATGAAATTCAATGACGCGACCACAATCCAGGCACACCAGATGGTCATGGTGTTCTTGATGGGCCAGTTCGAAGACTGATTTGCCACCCTCAAAATGATGGCGAGTAACGATGCCGGCATCATCAAACTGGTTCAAGACCCGATAGACGGTAGCAAGGCCGATCTCTTCGCCTTGATCCAGCAGTTTTTTGTAGAGTTCCTCAGCACTGATGTGTTGGCATTCAGGCGTTTGCAGATACTCGAGGATCTTGATGCGAGGGGAGGTGATCTTCAGTCCGGCATCTTTAAGCTGCTGATTATTTGAGGTCATGGCACTCTTTCTTCTGAGGCGGCAAGGGCCGCAAGCTGGCATCAGGATGTTGCATTATAGGGTCCACTCGCTATGAAATGGAACCGTCTGGAGAGCGGTTTCCAGGATTGCCGGGAGAGACAATGCTAACATTTTTCCGTTCAAAGCTCATATTGCATTAACAACTGCCGCCATTCATTCACATCTGGGAGTCCATCGGCGGCGCCCACGGCACCAATTTTCCAACCAGCAAATAGACAAGCCCGGCGCAAGGCTAGCTGCGGATCCCCATGCTGTAACCACTCATGGATAAAAGCTGAAAACAGCGCATCACCGGCGCCTATGGTGTTGATGATCCCGCGTGGAGCTATGGCCGGAGCATGGAAAAACTCATCTTGTGCGGATTGATAGAGCAGGGCGCCATGGCTGCCGCATCCCATGATGATGAGCTGGTTGTGATAGCGTTGTGCTAATGCCCGGATAAAGGATTCTGCGTTGCGACCATCCAGACCTTCATCGCTCAAAAACAGAATATCGGCCGCGGCCATAAAGTCGCGATTGTAATCGTCGTCTATGTCCCATAGCACATGGACATCACAGGCAATCCGCTTGTTCAGGCGTTTAGCTGTGTCCAGTAAGGTGCGGGAAAAGTTGATGTTGCACAAAATCGCCAGCTCGCACTGCTGCAGTGCCTGTTCATAGCCGGTAGGCAGTGGAGTTTGTTGGCACTCTTTGAGATCAACCTGGATCTGACGGCGGCCATCGGGATCATAGAGGATGACACTCTGTGGGGTGGCGCTCAGGATTCGGCTGATTCCGTGCGTCGAAATGCCAGTTTGTTCGAGAGCTGCGATGACGGTGTCACCCGCCAGATCCGGGCCAATCAGGCTGTGCAGCTGAACGGTATGCCCCAGATGATGCAACGCCTTGGCGACATTGACGCCGACGCCAGAAACTGTGCTCTGAATGCCGTGAAAGGGATAGTGCACCGGAGCATAGGCAAGCGGAAATCCAGAAATGGCGACCGTGGTTTCAACATTGGTAAGTCCAGAGATGAACAGACTCGACATGGGAGCCCCCTAAAATAAGTTGGAGGCTCACCATAAAACAGGCCCGCCATGGCGGGCCAGATGTTTATTGCAGTTCGGCGAGACACATCTCGTCAAATAACTGCTTGCACCAGGCTTCCACGCGGGCGGCAGTCAGATCCGGTTGCCGATCTTCATCAATGCCCAGACCGACAAAGTGCTTGTCATCGACCAGCGCCTTGGAGGCTTCAAATTGATAGCCATCGGTCGGCCAGTTGCCAATGATGATGGCGCCGCGAGGCTCTATGATGTCACGCAAGGTGCCCATCGCATCGAGAAAGTACTCGGCGTAGTCTTCCTGATCGCCGCACCCGAAGATGGCAACCAACTTGTTGTTGAAGTCGATCTCTTCAAGCTCCGGAAAGAAATCATCCCAATCAGCCTGCGACTCACCGTAGTACCAGGTCGGGATCCCCAGGATCAGCAGATCGAAGTTCTCGATATCAGCCTTGGTGCTCTTGGCGATATCGAAGACATCGACCAGATGTGAGCCCAACTCTTTCTGGATCATGCCTGCCACGGCTTCCGTATTACCGGTATCGCTACCGAAAAACAGACCTACACTTGCCATAGTGGTTGTATACCCTTGGTGTTAAATGATGGTTGATTATGAATTAAGCCAGCGACTGGTGCACAGCCTCTGTTTCGATATGTTGCTTCAGTACTAACTGGATCAGGTCCGCTCGACTCAGGTTCTGCCGTTTCGCCAGCTCGTTGAGCTGTTCCAGTAACTCGGCCTCCACTTTCAACTCTACCCGCCGTAGGCCGTTGGCCTTGTCTCGCTTGAGCTGATTGCGTTTATTCACCTTCAACTGCAAGGCTCGGGGTAGCGGATTGGTTTTGGGGCGACCCGGGCGTTTTTCCTCGGCGAACAGATCCAGGGTGGTTCGGTCTTCTTGGTGTTTTGCCATGCTACATCTACTACGAACTTGACCCAATCCGGCTCAGCTGTGTGTTTCGTCATACCTGGGTATGTCGCACTTGCAGAACCAACCAAACGATGAACTTGCCGCCACCATCCTTCATGCCCGGGGCATGGGTGATGTTCGAGTTTCATCCTGAATGACCAGGCTGATCAACCCAGGTTCCAGCACCGTTTTCAACGGTCTGTTATCTGTGCACAGTGACGCGATTCGAGCGCTTGTACACGGCGGGGTTGAGCATCAGGGCGCGAACTATAGCATAAGCTTGAAGCCGCTGTTAACGGCTTGTCGACAGGAAATCCACAACAAGTTTGTTGAACAGCAACGGCTTCTCGGCATGCAACCAGTGGCCTGCGTCCGGGATGATCCGGGCTTTGGCGCCAGGAAAGAGCGCCAGGATCCGGGCTTGATATTCCGGTAACAGATAATCCGAGGTCCCGCCTTTGATAAACAGGGTGGCGCCGTCAAACACCCCCGGTAATTGTTCCCAGTCCATCAGCGTCGGGTAGTTATTCACCAGTGCCGGCAAGTTAAAGCGCCATCCCTGGCCGGGCGCAAAACTCTTGAGCAGGAATTGCCGCACACCGGCATCGGTTAGCCAGGGGGTCATGATGCTGTCGGCTTCTTTCCGGGTGGCTTCTGGATGCTCGGCGACGGCTTGCAAGGCGGCGATTACCCGATCATGACGAGGGGCATAGCTGACCGGGGCCATATCCACTAACACCAGATGGCTGACGTGCTGCGGATAACGCAAAGCAAACTGCATCGCCAGTTTGCCTCCTAGCGAGTGACCGACGAGGCTGACGCGCTCCCAACCCTGGTGATCGAGGAGGGCCAATAACTGCTGGCACATAGTTCCCCAATCCATAGCGGCCGAATGCGGGGAGGCACCATGGTTGGGCAAGTCGACCTGGATGACCTGATAGTCGCTGGCAAGCGCTCGGGCGAGGGCGCCCAGGTTATCCAGATCGCCAAACAAGCCATGCAGTAACACAACGGGAGGCGCAGAGGTCACTCCCTGATGGCGGTAATGTAACAAGAGCGTTCCTCGGGTTAGTGCTAACAAATTTGGAACCTCATTGTAACCTAAAGCTCATATTCCAGGCAGTTGCTGATGCTCTGGCGCGCAAGATGCCGAATAGTTCTTCAACAACCCCTTGTCATCCTCGCAAAAGCGCAGGCCATCTGTTGGGCTTGTTCCCCTAGAGATGTATAATCCGCGCGTTTGTTTTTCCAGAGGTGACCCAACTGTATGAAGACCATTGAGGTTGATGAAGAGCTCTATCGCTACATAGCCCGCCAAACCCAGCATATCGGAGAGAGTGCTTCTGAAATCTTGCGTCGCCTGCTTAACATGACGCCACTCAATGGCGACCAGACTTACTTGTCTGCGTATCCCGAAACGGAAGAGTCGCCGGTCGCAGGATTTGTCCAGACCGTTGAACTCTCCGAGTTGCTCAATAGCAGCGAGCTGGCCGCCAAGGAGAGCGCCATCGACCGTTTCATGCTGATCCTGAGCTCCCTCTATCAAGCCAACCCGGATGATTTTACCAACGCGACCGAAATAAAAGGCCGCAAACGCATCTATTTTGCACGTACAGAAGAAGAGCTGCGAGCCACCGGTAATACCACCAAGCCGAAACCTGTGCCAGGCACTCCGTACTGGGTCATCTCCAATACCAATACCGGGCGCAAACGCAATATTGTCGGTCTGTTGATGACGGCCATGGGCTACTCAGCCGAGTTCATCGAGCAGGTGTGCGAGAAGATTTAATTCACAAATACAATCAGGAAGTAATCATATGGCTCAACATTCCCATGCCGGGAAACCGGCCCGTCTGGAAGACCTGACTAATATTCCGCGTCTGATGTCTGCGTATTATCTGAACAAGCCCGACATGAGCAAGGCGGAACAACGCGTTGCATTCGGCACATCAGGACATCGCGGTAGTGCCCTGCTCAGCGCCTTTACGGAGTCCCACATTCTGGCCGTGAGCCAGGCGATTGCCGAGTATCGCGCCGGACAGGGGATCACGGGTCCCTTGTATATCGGTATGGATACCCATGCTCTGTCTGAAGCCGCGCTGGCTTCTGCGGTCGAGGTACTGGCGGCCAATGGGGTGCAAGTCTTTATCGAAAAAGGCCTGGGTTATACTCCGACTCCGGTAATTTCCCACGCCATTTTGCGCTACAACGGCGCCGGTCATGCGGACCAGGCCGATGGCATCGTCATTACGCCGTCCCATAACCCGCCGGAAGATGGTGGTTTCAAATACAATCCGCCCCATGGCGGTCCAGCGGAAGGCGAGATCACCAAGTGGGTGGAAAATCGCGCCAATGAACTGCTGGAGCAAGGGCTTGCTGGTGTGAAGCGCGTTGGTTTTGCCGAAGCTCGCAAGCTGGCCAACGTTCAGGAACTGGACATGATGACGCCTTATATCGATGACCTGGCTCAGGTGATCGATATGGAGGCCATCAAGAAGGCCGGGGTCAAGATTGGGGTTGATCCGCTGGGTGGCGCCGGTGTTGCCTACTGGGATCTGATTGCCAAGACCTATGGTTTGAATATTGAAGTCGTCAACTATGCCGTCGATCCGACTTTCTCGTTCATGACGCTGGATAAAGATGGCAAGATCCGCATGGACTGTTCCAGCCCCTGGGCCATGGCCAGCTTGATTGACCTGAAAGACAAGTTCGACATAGCGGTGGCGAACGATCCGGATAATGATCGCCACGGTATCGTTTGCAAGGCCGGTCTGATGAACCCGAACCATTATCTGGCGGTGGCCATCCAGTACCTGTTTACCCACAGACCGGGTTGGCCTGCTCAGGCTGCAGTCGGCAAGACGCTGGTCTCTTCATCGATTATCGATCGGGTTGCGGCTTCCATTGACCGTGAACTTAAAGAAGTACCGGTAGGCTTCAAGTGGTTCGTGGACGGCTTGTTTGATGGCAGCTTCGGCTTCGGTGGTGAAGAGAGTGCGGGTGCCTCCTTCCTGCGTAAGGATGGCAAAGTCTGGACTACCGACAAGGACGGCATACTGCTGTGCTTGCTGGCGGCAGAAATTCTGGCGGTGACGGGTAAGGATCCGCAGACCCACTACGATGAGCTCACCACTCGTTTTGGTGCGCCCTTGTATCGTCGTATCGATGCGCCGGCCAATACCGAGCAGAAGAACGTGTTATCCAAGCTGGATCCGGCCATGGTCGAAGCCGCAGAACTGGCCGGTGAGCCGATTCTGGCCAAGCTGACAGCGGCGCCAGGCAACGGCGCCGCAATTGGCGGTCTGAAGGTGGTGACCGAAAACGGCTGGTTTGCGGCTCGGCCGAGCGGCACTGAATCCATCTACAAGATCTATATGGAAAGTTTCAAAGGCGAAGCGCATCTGGATCGGATCCAGAAAGAGGCGCAAGAAATTGTCTCGGCTGCCTTGGCCAAAGCAGGCGTTTAATGCCTGACGGTTAGTGCTTGTGGAACATAACGCCAGCGACATTCAGTCGCTGGCGTTTTTATATCTGCTGTTGCCGGGATTTTTATGCTGCCTTGCCTCTGGTATGCCACCACCGCTCACTGGTACTGATCGCACTGATAGAGTGGGCACGAATACACATAAGATGGCCGAGCTCAGTGCGCTATGGGGCCTGCTTCATAACGCACCAAAATAGGCCTTTCTCGGAAGATTTCCCTGCCGCAGCGAATTTGTTAAAAAATAGTAAATTTGTCTGAGTGTACTGGCTGGTGTAGTTTAGAAAACTGAAGGGGGGCTATTTATCGGTAGAGGATAAAATAAAATGTGGGCATCATGATGTTGAAATCGCTTTCTCGTCAGATGAAATTGCTGCGTATTTTCAGGTATTTTCAGAACATTACAAGCACAGGGGATGAAAATAACCTTTTCATGAGTGATTATTTAGTTAATCAATTGAATTAATTGGTTTTTTACTTTTTTTGAGTTATTTGTTTTCTGAAAATAGTTTCATGCGTAATGTATCCGTTTACCAGAAAAAAATGTGACCTGGGTTATATTTTGGGGTCAGACCTTTAGTTAGTATTCAGCTGCCGGATCTACAGCCCTTATAATTCACGCCCGGCAGCCTGAAATTTGGCTCACTACTCTCGAGTAACGAAGGAAATCGGTTATGGCGAAGAAAAAAGTTGAACAGCTCAGCGCCCTGAATAAAGAGCAGTTGAAGCAGGATATCATCCACCACCTGCGCTCCACGCTGGGTACCAGCGAGCAAAAGGCGAGCAGACAAGCTTGGTGGAAAGCTACCTGCGCTGCAGTAAACGAATTGGTGTTTGAGCGTCTGACTCAGACTCAGCAAACCCACTTCCAGGAAAATACCCGTGCAGTACATTACCTGTCTGCCGAATTTCTGATGGGTCGTCTGACTGCCAACAATCTGCATAACCTCTCGCTGTACGAAGTATGCGGTGACGCACTCAAGGATCTGGGCATCGACATCGCCGACTTGTGTGAAGAAGAGCCGGATATGGCGCTGGGTAACGGTGGCTTGGGTCGTCTGGCCGCTTGCTTCATCGACTCGCTGGCGACGCTGAACATGCCAGCTGTTGGTTACGGTATCCACTACGAACACGGTCTGTTCCGTCAGGAAATCCGCGACGGCCGTCAGATTGAGCGTCCAGACTCCTGGCGTGAATATGGCAACCCTTGGGAGATCTGCCGCCCTGAATCTGCCCAGGAAATCCCGCTGTACGGTTATGTTGAAACCGTATTTGGCGAAGATGGCAAGATGAAAAAGGTGTGGCACGCCGGTCAGAAGATCAAGGGCCTGCCGTGGGATATCCCGGTTGTGGGTTACCAGGGCAAGACCGTCAACATACTGCGTCTGTGGGAATCCCGTGCCTCTGAATTCTTCGACTGGGACGTTTTCAACGCCGGTGGTTACATCGACTCCCAGGCTGAAAAGGCTCAAGCCGAAACTATCTCCAAGGTTCTGTACCCGAACGACGAAACCGAAGCCGGTAAGATCCTGCGTCTGGTGCAACAGTACTTCTTCTGCGCCTGCTCGTTGAAGGACATCATGCGCCGCTACAAGCGTGTGCATGGTAATGACTTCAGCCAGTTCGCGGCTCAAATCGCCATTCAGCTGAACGATACCCACCCGACCATCGCCATCCCGGAACTGATGCGTATCCTGGTCGACGAAGAAGAGCTGGAGTGGGATGCTGCTTGGGCTATCTGCTACAAGGTCTTCTCCTACACCAACCACACACTACTGCCAGAAGCGCTGGAAAAGTGGGCCGTGTACCTGTTCGAACGCGTACTGCCACGTCACTTGGAAATCATTTACGAAATCAACCGTCGCTTCCTGGAAGACAAGGTTGAAGCCAAGTGGCCAGGCGATGACGCCATCAAGGCCAAGCTGTCTATCATCGAAGAGGGCAGTGCTCGCAAGGTCCGCATGGGTAACCTGTGTGTGATCGGCTCTCACAAGGTCAACGGTGTTGCTGAAATCCACTCCAAGCTGGTGAAGGAAGACTTGTTCCCCGAGTTTGCCGAACTGTGGCCGGAGAAGATGTGCAACGTGACCAACGGTGTGACTCCGCGTCGCTGGTTGCTCTCCTGCAACCCGGCTCTGGCTGCCCTGTATACCGAAACTGTCGGTAACGAATGGCCGTTGCAGCTCGACAAGATGCGTGGCGCCCTGGCCCATGCCGATGATGCCGCTTTCCAGAAGCGCTTCATGGACATCAAGCGTGCCAACAAAGAGAAGTTTGTGAAGGTTGTGAAGGAAGAGACAGGTATCGATATCGATGCCAATGCTATCTTCGACATCCAGATCAAGCGTCTGCATGAGTACAAGCGTCAACAACTGAACCTGATCCACATCATGGCTCTGTATCGTCGTCTGCTGGCTAACCCAGACTACGACATGCATCCGCGTGTGTTCATCTTCGGCTCCAAGGCTGCCCCTGGTTACAAGCTGGCCAAGGACATCATTTACGCCATCAACAAGGTTGCTGAGCGCGTGAATAACGATGAGCGCATCCAGGGTAAGCTGAAGGTTGTCTTCATGCCGAACTACCGTGTGAGTCTGGCTGAGAAGATGATCCCGGCGGCTGACGTATCCCAGCAGATCTCCACTGCCGGTTACGAAGCCTCTGGTACAGGTAACATGAAGCTGGCCATGAACGGTGCCATCACGCTGGGTACTCTCGACGGCGCGAACATCGAAATCGCTGAAGAAGCGGGTGCTGAATACAACGCCATCTTCGGTCTGGAAGTTGACGATGTGAAGGCACTGAAGGCTGGTGGTTACAATCCTTGGGATTACTACTATGCCAACCCTGAGCTGAAGGCTGTGCTCGACTGGTTCGACACTGACTTCTTCACTCCGGGCCGTCCGGGCGAACTCTCTTCCATCAAGCGTGCCTTGCTGGACGGCGGTGACACCTACCTGGCTCTGGCCGACTTCGAGTCCTACTCCGAGGCCCAGAAGAAGGTGGATGCCATGTACCGTGACAAGAAGGTATGGGCTAAGGCTGCGATCGTGAACTCTGCCACCATGGGCAAGTTCAACTCCGACCGTTCCATCCAGGACTATGCGGACAACATTTGGTATCTGAAGCCCTGCACTGTGGCCAAGTAATCCAGACTGTCATACATCAAGGGGACCGCAAGGTCCCCTTTGTTTTACCTGCGATTTATCTTTACCCCGCCATTCCATCGTCAGTACCGTTCCCTGATCATTTGTTGATAATCCTCGGTGGCCTGATTGCCAAGTGTTGACAGGGCGTTATTCCGGCGCGATTCAGGATCCAATCAAGACTTCGCAGTATCAGAGACAAGCCCCAAGGGTCTGCGGCCATAATGCAGCAGATAACGCAGGGTAACGTATCCCACCACCAGGGTTGCAATCAGCAGCTCGGCCAGTGCCAGGTGCTGGATCAGCTGGCTGCTGCCGGAGTCCATGCCCCATTGAGTCAATTGCGCCGCCAGTTTGTACAGTGCCGTCGCCCCGATCACCATGGGGAAAGTAAAAGCGGCGTATCCGGGGTTGAAGGGCAAACGTAGCAATGAGAAGAAGGCGACATAAATGATTGCGGTCATCAGCACGGCAATACTCGCCAGCAGGGCGACCACCATAGCCGATGGCTCCTGGGTGACCGTTAAATAACCGGCCAGACACAAGCTGGCAGGAGCGGCCATGATGGCAATGGTGGGTTTGGCCGGATCCGGAATATCCCGCTCAAACACCAGACGGTAGATCATGATGGGTAGCATAATCGCATAGCATGCGAGACCGAGTTGCAGCAAGGCATCGGCCAGCGGTTGCAAGGCACCACCAGGAAAGGCGACATCGGCGACTATGATCCCGACGGGTGGCACAAACCAGCTGGGCAGCATATGGTGTAGGGCAAATTTTTTGGCCCTGTGATGGATGAAGCAGCCAAGAAACAACAGATGCAGTGTGATAGCGCCTAGCCAGACTGCTTGTCCTACGGCAGGCTGCCACTGTCCTATGCTGCTGGACACCAGCATCCAGCCCATGGCGAACGTAGGAACCACGCTGCCAACCACCGGATGGGCCAGATCTTCGCGTAACAATCGGGGGAAACGGACAAATTTAATGGCGAGACTAAGCAGCAAACAAGCGGCGATGAGCGCGCCACTCCACTTGGCGTAGTGTTGTAACGGCAGGGCGTTTTCCCAGCACCAGCCTAAGGACGCGATAGCCAATGCCAACCCAGCCAGTGGGGTGGGGAGTTGCGTCAATTTATGTTGTACCCGTTTGAACATATCGATGCTCCAGCCTCGCGATGATGGCAGTCATGATAAGACGTGGCATAATTTAAGAATATTTGAATCAATTGAACCCCGTGTTTAGTATTTCTGAACGATATGAATATTTCGCTGAAACAATTGCGACTTTTTGTCGCCGTAGTACAAGCCGGGAATCTGGCTGAGGCCGCCGAGCGGCTGTTTATTTCCAAAGCCGCGGCTAGCATGTCGCTGCAGGAATTGGAAAAACAACTCGACTGCCGCTTGTTTGATAGGGTCCGGAATCGATTGCAGCTCAATACCCAAGGTGCCCAGCTGTTACCGCTGGCCGATGAGTTGTTGCAACGCCTGGACACCATAGAGCATCTGTTTCAGCGCTCTGATCGGGCTAGTGGCGTATTGCGGATTGGCGCCAGTCACACCATAGGCAACTACCTACTGCCTCGTTTGCTGGCTGATTTTCTACAGTGTCATCCTGACGTCGATTTCAAGGTCGATATCAGTAATACCCGCACCCTGGTGGGCCAGCTCGCCGATTTCCGTCTGGATATGGTCCTACTCGAAGGCAGCAGCAGCGACAGTAACCTCTGTCTGCAGGAATGGATGCCCGATAGTATGCAAGTTGTTGCCGCCCCCAATCACCCACTGGCCCAGGCTGGGCGCTTGGGCATGGCGGATCTGGAGCAACAGCGCTGGCTGCTTCGGGAGCCGGGCTCGGGTAGTCGTGAGCAGTTCCAGCGCTTGATCGGATCCCATCTGCAGAGTTGGCAGCCAGGGTTGGAGCTCAATACCACCGAATCTATTCTGAATGCGGTGGCTGCAGGGCTGGGATTGTGTTTGCTCTCCGGACTTGCCACCACTGCCGCCGTCAGGGATGGACGAGTGGTGGTGCTGGATTTGCAACCCGGGATCCTGCGGCCACTTCGGCTAGCCTGGCATAAGGAGAAGTATCTGCATCCGGTTCTGGCCGAATTTATCGACTTCTGTCATCACTGGCCACCGCGTGGTGACCAGTGATGGGTGTTGCAACCTGTGCTGCCCAATCCGGGCACATCTGGCTACAATGATGGGCCTTGGGGATTGGGCCTGACTTAACCGTTGCCGACGAGGGAGAAATGATGCGGATCCTGATTGATGAAAATATGCCCGTTGCGGATGTGCTATTTGCTGATTTCGGCGAGGTGGTCCGGGTGCCGGGCCGCCAGATGACGGCCGCGCAAGTTGCGGACGCGGATGTGCTGCTGGTGCGCTCTGTGACCCGGGTGGATGCCGCGCTACTGGAACAAGCCCGGCGGTTGAAATTTGTCGGCACCGCGACCATAGGCACAGATCACATTGATCAAGCGGCACTCGCAGCGCGCGGAATAGCCTTCAGCAGCGCGCCAGGATGTAACAAGGTCAGCGTCGGCGAGTATGTCATCAGCGCCTTGCTGGTGTTGGCCGAGCGCTATCAGCTCTGTCTGGCGGGTATGACGCTGGGCATCATAGGAGCGGGTAATACCGGTTCATCGGTCGCCGCCAAGGCCCAGGCGCTGGGGATGCAGGTTTGCCTGTGTGATCCGCCGTTGGCCGAGGCGGGGGATCCTCGGGATTTTGTGCCCTACGATGTGGCGCTGGGCTGCGATGTGGTGTCGTTTCATGTCCCCCTGAGCGATGACGGGCCCTATCCCACACACCATTTGCTGGATGCCGAGCGAATCGCGCAGCTGCCTGCGGGTCAGTTGCTGATCAATGCCAGTCGAGGTGAAGTGTGGGATAACCTGTCCCTGCTCCTGCGTCAGCAAACGGCGGAGCCACTACGGCTGGTGATGGATGTCTGGGAGCATGAGCCGGATATTCTGCACGAGCTGATCCCTTTCACCGAGTTAGCGACCCCGCATATTGCCGGTTACAGCCTGGAAGGCAAGATCATGGGCACTTATCAGTTGTATCAAGCCTATTGCCAGTTTGCCGGGCTGCCCCTTACCCGGTCTTGGCAAGCCCTGCTGCCAGCACCTGCCGTGTCGCAGGTGCTGGTGCAGGATCCGCTTACCCCAGCGCACATCAAGCAACTAGTCCATCTGGTGTACGATGTGCGCCGGGATGATGCGCGCTTCCGGATGGCTTACCAGGGCGCGGCCAGTTTCGATGAGATGCGCAAACAATATCCCGAGCGTCGGGAGTGGTCCTCCCTGCGGGTACAGGGCTCTGCGGACTCGCGCCTGACGGCCCTGGGTTTCTCGGTTAGCGACTAACAATTATCCAATTAACAAGCAACATGATGAGGTTTAGACAATGAGCCAGCGTTTTGATATTGCCATTCTGGGCATTGATGGTCTGGGTGGTGAAACCCTGCTGGAGTTGCTCGAAGAGCGCGAGTTTCCTGTCGGTACTCTGTACCCGCTGGTGGTCAATGAGAGCGAGCTGGAAAGCGTACGCTTTGCCGGACGAACCCTGGGTGTGAGCGCGGTTGCTGATTTTGACTGGACCCAGGTTCAGTTGGCATTTTTTATGGCCGGCTCGGCGGCCAGTGCCGAGTGGGCGCAGATTGCAGCAGACGCTGGTTGCGTGGTGATCGACAATAGCCTGCATTTCCGTGATGACTTCTCGGTACCCCTGATTATTCCTGAAGTGAACAGCGACGAATTAGTGGATGTTCGTAAGCGCAATATAGTGGCCAGTCCGACCTGTATCGTGACGGAGCTGATGCTGGCTCTGAAGCCGATCCATGACGAAGTCGGGGTGGCACGAGTGAACATCGTCAGTCTGCAATCGGTGTCGGGAACCGGCAAGGCCGGTATTCAGGAGTTGGCCAAGCAAACCGCCAGCTTACTCAATGGTCGCCCCGCCGAAGCGCATACTTACGAGGCGCAGATTGCTTTTAACCTGCTCCCCCAGATCGATAGTCTCGCTGACGATGGGTTCTCGCTGGAGGAGCAACGGTTGGAGAGCGAAACTCAGCGTTTGCTCGGTGATGAGCGCATCGGCGTGAATGCGACCTGTGTCCGGGTCCCGGTGTTCTACGGTCATAGCCAGGTTGTGCATCTGGAGACCCAGCACGGCTGCGATCTGGAAGAGATTAAACGGGTTCTGGAGGCCGCCCCCGGGGTCAGTCTCATCGACGATGAGTTGCTGACGCCGGTTACTCATGGTGCGGGACAAAGTGGGGTGTTTCTCTCTCGCCTGCGCCAGGATAAGTCACACCCCCAGGGATTCAATTTCTGGTTGGTGACGGACAACATTCGTAAAGGTGGAGCACTCAACTGCCTGCAGATTGCCGAAAGCCTGATCCAGGACCATCTGTGATGTGACCCGGGCCGCATTCAGCGGCCCGCCTTTTATCTGAAAATATCAATCAAATCAGATTTTTCCTAGACTTACGGCAATCATCTTCCCCTTGTATCTTACTGGTGCCGCGCGGGGGAGTGTTTTATATTGGAGCTGTCTTGCCTCTGCCTTCCCCACGTTATTGGTAGGCCTATCACGAAGGAACGATTATGGGACTGCACTTCTCCCGTCTGGCATTAGCTGTCGCACTCGCTATGCAACTGGCAGCGCCACTGCATGCGGCGGAACAGCTGGATGAGTTTTATATCGAGATCAAAGGGCCGGATAAGACCGAGGTTTCGCCTCTGGTCCCGGCTAGCAGTCAACCGCTAGCGACTCCTATCGAGCAGAAACCTGCCGAGGCCAAGCCGTTCGTCAAGCCAGTGCCGAAAAAGTCCACGCTCAAGGTGGGTGTGCCGCAACCTTTCTTGGCGACGGAAAGTGCAACCGTTGCGGTTGTTGATGACGGAGCTTCGGCTGGTGTCTACGGCCCGGTCAAGAGCAGCGATACCCTATGGTCCATTGCCCAGCAAGTAAGACCGAGTAGCCAGGTTTCCATTCATCAGACGTTGCTGGCAATTTATCGCAAGAATCCTCAGGCGTTTGCGGGGGGCCGCTTGAGTGGGCTGTATAAAGGGGCGCGGCTGAACCTGCCGACTCAGGCCCAAATCCAGAGCGAAAGCGAGGCGCAGGCCCAGCAAGTCGTGCGGCGTGACGGCATGGCCTTACCGGCTCGTACCAGTTCGACATCCGGACGTGTGATCAAGCTGTCACCCAAGGCCGAGTCTCCCGTTGATACTGCGGCTGTGTCCACGCCAGCTGCCAAACCTGTGGTCAAGTTGACACCGGAAAAACCCGGTATTGCCGCGGCTGAGCCTGCACCGGTTGTCTCCTCTGCCAGTACCAGCAGTGATGTCGCGACCACAGCCGTTGTCGCGCCAGCCGTCTCCGCCGCTGACGTCATCAGCGATAAGGTGGTGATTGCCAGCACGCAGGCCGCTGTGGTTAGTTCAGCTAGCCCTGCGTCGGATGTGGATGCCGCAGTGACCGCTTTGGTGGACCAGAGCTCGTCCGCGGCTCCGACTGCACCTGCTGAACCCGCTTTGCAGGATGAATACAAAGGTAAAATTGACGAGTTGAGTAAAGCCAATGGTCAGTTGGAGTCTCAGGTTTCCAAACTGACCCAGGATGTGGCTGAGCTGAAGACATTGTTGGAAGCCAAGGTTGCAGCACCTGTTGAGCCTGTGGTCTCGGCGGCAGATGCGGCCCCGGCTGCACAAGCTCATGGTGGTTTCTGGAGCCAGTTGGTTTCGACCCCGCTGAACTTGGTGTTGATTCTGCTGATCCCTTTCCTGTTGGCATTGGCACTGGTGAGTCTCTGGTGGATGGCCAGAAGCAAGCGGGATCAGGCGGCTCGCGAGCTCGAGGATGCTGAGTCCACCGACCTACTGATGGCGCAGGGCGATTCCCACTTCGATCATCTGCTGGCGGCCGATATGGTGGCCATCAGTGACTTGCCCGATCTGGAACAGCGGGATGAAACCTTGCAACCGCAGCCGGAGATCATTCTGGATGACCGCAAGGAGCCTGCTTTCACCATTCCGGGCTCGTTTGCCTTGAGTGAATCGGCCTCTGGTCGTGATTTGTCAGACTCCGAACTGGTCCCTGATTTGGGCTCTGAACCACGGGTCGGCAATTTAGGATTGGATGAGGACCTGGATCTGGATCTGTCGGTTTCGGCTCCCGAATCCAAACCGTCAGTATCCGAGCCAGATTGGGGAGCCAGCGAACCGCTGGATGAATCCGAGTTCTTGTCCGCGCTGGGAGTGAACGAAATCCAGACTCAGCCCGTCGCAACGGATCTGAGTTCGAATGCGCCCGCGCCCTTGATGCCTGAGCCGGTGGTGGTCGCAGATGATGAGTTCGTTCCTCGGGAAAATCTCAATCTTTCCAATGACGAACTGGATGCGCTGTTCAGTAGTATGGATGAACTGGAGAGTGACCCTTCCTTTGTCAATCTGGAGGGTAGCGACGATAGCGAAGCCGAGATTGAAGTGCTGGAGAGCGAACCTGTCTCAGCCAGTGAGGAAGAAATTAATCTCAAGAACAGCTTGGCATCTCTCGATCTGCAAGCCAGTCCAGATGCTACCGAGGCTCCAACTGCTGACTGGTACAACGAGAAGGCAGCAGAGCCACTGAATGCTCCGGTCGATCTTGATGATATTGATGCTCTACTAGCGCAATCGGCACCTGCGGCCAAACCTAAGCCATCGTTCAAGGAAATCGATGAACTGCTCGCTGAAGCGGATCTGGCAACCGAGTCCGATGAGCCTTATCAGGGGTTGTCTCTGGATGTTGGCCTGGATGAGTTCCCTGAAGTGTTGCCCGAGGGCGATAGCGTCGATGTGGATGCCGATGGAGAGCTGGGAGCCAAACTGGATCTGGCGCGAGCCTATCTGGAGATCGATGACAAGAGCAGTGCCATTGAGCTGTTGAATGAAGTGATGGCCAATGGGACCAGCCAGCAAAAAGACGATGCCCAGCGGTTGCTCAAGCGTCTGGCCTGATCGTCAGACTGGAGATGAAGCGGTGACTTTGGTCGCCGCTTCTTTTTTTGGGCGCATCTCGTATAATCGCGGCCCCAAGTAATACAGCGAAGGAACAGATATGCGCATCGCCATGGGCATCGAGTATGACGGCAGCCGGTATTTTGGCTGGCAGCGGCAACGCGAGGTAAACAGCATCCAGGCTGAGCTGGAGCGCGCCTTGTCGCAAATCGCCAATCATACGGTCGAAATTCAGTGCGCTGGGCGCACGGATGCCGGTGTGCATGCGACCGGGCAGGTGGTGCATTTTGATACCCATGCCGAACGCAATATGTCGGCCTGGACCCTGGGTATCAATTCCAATCTGCCTCGCGATATTGCGGTGCGGTGGGCTCAGGTAGTGCCCGATGAGTTTCATGCCCGTTTTTCTGCGACAGCGCGACGCTATCGCTACATCATTCTGAATGCCAATCTGCGACAAGCCATACTGGCGGGGGGGCTCAGTCACTATCACGGCGAAATTGATGCCCAACGCATGCATCAAGCCGGTCAGTGCCTGTTGGGCGAACAGGATTTCACCTCGTTTCGCGCCGTACAATGCCAGTCGAAAACCCCATGGCGAAATATCACCCATCTGGCGGTATCGCGGATGGGGCCCTATGTGATCCTGGATATCCGTGCTAACGCGTTTTTACATCATATGGTGCGCAACATCACCGGCTCCTTGCTGGAGGTGGGGATGGGGAATCGCCCTGAAAGCTGGATTGCAGATGTTCTCGCCGCGCGGGATCGGGAGTGTGCCGGTGCTACGGCGAAAGCTGGGGGTTTGTATCTGGTCGATGTGACGTATCCAGAGCATTTTTCCTTACCCATGATGCCACTGGGACCGCTCTGGTTACCGGACAATGCCCCGGGTACGACCAGTTTTAAGTAAACAAAACGAATGACTTGTGCTTAAATGCTCGGTCATGTGCCGTTGCTGAGTTGGCCGATTTGATGGACCGATACAGCAGCCTGGTAATTCTGGATGATGAAATAAAGGTATTTCATGAGCTGGCTTGAGAAAATTCTTCCGAAGAGCGATAACGCCCGCCGTCATAATATTCCGGAAGGGATATGGAGCAAATGTGATGGTTGTGAGCAGGTTTTGTACCGAGCTGAAGTCGAGCGCAATTTACACGTTTGCCCCAAGTGTAGCCACCATATGCGTATTGGTGCCCGTGAGCGGCTGAATCGCTTTCTGGATGCGGATCATCGTCTGGAGTTGGGAGCCGAACTTGAACCGCAAGATGTGTTGAAGTTCAAGGACTCCAAGCGCTACAAGGATCGTCTCATTGCCGCGCAGAAAGAGACCAATGAAAAAGATGCCTTGATTGCCATTAAAGGTCAGGTCAAAGGCGTTCCTGTGGTGGCCTGTGCCTTTGAGTTCTCGTTTATGGGCGGCTCCATGGCGTCCGTGGTCGGCGCTCGTTTCGTGCGGGCTGTGGAAACTTGTATCAAGGAGCGTCGAGGTCTGGTTTGTTTCTCCACCTCGGGTGGCGCACGGATGCAAGAGGCGCTTTTCTCGTTGATGCAGATGGCCAAGACCAGTGCAGCTCTGGAACGATTGAGTGCTGAAGGTTTACCTTACATCTCTGTGCTGACCGATCCCACCATGGGCGGTGTTTCGGCTAGCTTGGCCATGCTGGGGGATATCAATGTCGGTGAGCCCAAGGCGCTGATTGGTTTTGCCGGTCCCCGCGTTATCGAGCAAACCGTGCGTGAAAAATTGCCGGAAGGTTTCCAGCGCTCGGAGTTTTTGCTGGAGAAAGGCGCTATCGATCTCATCATCGATCGTCGGGAGATGCGGGATCGTCTGGCGTCCCTGCTCGGCAAGCTGATGCATGTCTCAGTGCTTGAGGAATAGTTGATTCTGTCATGACGCAATCCGTAATGGCGCAAAGCCAGTCATTATCTGACTGGCTTTCTTATTTAGAACAGTTGCATCCCAGTGTCATCGACTTGGGATTGCATCGCGTGGGTGTTGTGGCTGACCGCTTGGCGCTTCGCCACTTGCCGAGCCGTGTCGTGACGGTCGGTGGGACGAATGGTAAGGGAACGACCTGTGCCTTGCTGGAGGCCATTTATCGGGCGGCTGGCTACCGGGTCGGGGTCTACTCGTCACCTCATCTGCTGCGTTATAACGAGCGGGTTCGTCTGGATGGGCAAGATGTCTCCGATGCCGATCTCTGTCGGGCTTTTGCGGCCATCGAGGCGGTACGTCAGGATATTTCACTGACCTTCTTCGAGTACGGTACCTTGGCGGCGTTATGGCTGTTCCGCGAAGCGGCGCCGGATCTGGTGTTACTGGAGGTCGGATTAGGCGGTCGACTGGATGCGACCAACCTGGTGGCGTCCGATCTGGCGGTTGTGACCAGCATAGCGCTGGATCATTGCGATTGGTTGGGGGATACCCGGGAAGCGATTGCTACCGAGAAGGCGGGTATCTTCCGGGCTCAGAAACCGGCTATCTCAGGTGAGCCGCAACCTCCGGTAACGCTTGCCGCGACCGCGCAAGCTATTGGCGCGGATTTACTACAGGTTGGACAAGATTTCTGGCGCACCGAGTCCGGGGATAGCTGGTCATTTCATGGCCAGCGTGAGCAGTGGTCAGGGTTACCCTATCCACTATTACCCTTGGATAATGCGGTGACTGCCCTGGCGGTGGTTGAGCAGCTGGGATTGGCGGTCGACGAGGCGGCGCTGCATGCCGGTCTGCGTCAGGCTCGCTTAGCTGGGCGTATGCAGCAGTTACGGCTGCAACCCTCCGTGCTGGTGGATGTGGCGCACAATCCGCATTCGGCTCATTATCTGGCGCAGCAATTACGTCAGCAGCCGAGCAGGGGGCGCCGATTGGCTGTCGCCGGTATGTTGAAAGATAAAGATATCCAGCACACGCTGGGTGAGCTGAGCGAGTGGGTGGATGTGTGGTATCTGGCGGATCTGCAGGGTCCCAGAGCCGCATCGGCCAGCGACTTGGCGGCGGTGCTGCATCCCGATGCCATACGGCATTGCTACGATTCGGTACGGGATGCTTATCAGGCCGCGCTGGCCGCTGCCGGAGTACAGGATGACATCATAGTCTTGGGATCTTTTTATACGGTCGCGGATGTGATGGCGGAAGAATTGGTTATGACAGGAAAATTAGGGAGCTAATCTTGGCAACGCAATTTCAGAACCGGCTGATAGGAACTGTCATTCTAGTTTCTTTAGGGGTCATCTTTTTGCCAGATCTCTTAACTGGCAAGCGCTCGAATCACCACGATCCGATTGCCAGCGTTCCCTTGCGGCCAGATGCCGCGGCCCCTTTGCCCGCAATTTCTGCGGCGACGGCGACGCTGGCCCATGCGGCAAGTTCCGGTATGGCGGTGCCAGAGGGCGTTGTGGTTAATCAGACTCCGGCCGCTGACGAGCAGTGGTCGGTGGATGAGGTTGCACCGACCGTGGTTGCCGGGAATGACCCGGCAGGTCAGGTGGTTGTGGCACAACCAGGAACCGTGGTAGCTGCTAATTCGGCGCCCGTTGCTGTCAAACCGGCAACGATTGAACCGGTCAAACCCAAGGTTGTGACCACCAAACCGCTGGAAGTAGCGCCGAACGATATAAAGCCGGTCGAGCCGAAGCCAGCTAAACCCACGCTGCAAGCGGGACAAATAAAACCCTTTGTCGAAGTGGTCGAGGCACAGCCAACATCAGTCGGTAGTGCGGCGACTCAGCACCAGGCACCGGTGACCAAGCCATTAGCCGCCACATCTGGTACCAGCCGCGCGGCCTGGACTATTCAGGCCGGGGTTTTTTCCAGTGGTGATAATGCTCGTGTGCTGGTGAGTAAGCTGCGGGCTAGCGGTTTGCCTGCCAATGTCAGTTCATTCCGCAGTGGTGGTTCGACCCTGTATCGGGTGACAGTGGGGCCTGATGTGTCCCGCGCCAAGCTCGATAGTCTGGTGCCTCGTGTCAGCCAGATTGCCGGAACCTCGGCCAAGGTCATTGCCTATAATCCATTGGGCTAGAGAACAGGATCCTTCGGGATCTTCACGAAAAAGAGGTGATTCTTCACCTCTTTTTTTTTATTGTCGCCAGCATCAATCATGGTTCGGAGCCTTGTCGTGGATAACCTGCAACTGGAAACATATCTGGATACCCTGCTGGATAGTCGGCAATTCAAGGATTACAGTCCAAACGGCTTGCAAGTGGAGGGGCGCAAGCAAATCCGGCGTTTGATCACCGGGGTAACCGCCAGTCAGGCGCTACTGGATGAAGCGGTACGACTGCAAGCCGATGCTATTTTGGTCCATCACGGATATTTCTGGGGTGGGGAATCGGCACAGATCCGCGGTATGAAAAAGCGCCGCCTACAGACGCTGCTACAGCACGATATCAACCTCTACGCCTACCATCTGCCGCTCGATGCCCATCCGGTTCTGGGCAATAACGCGCAGCTGGCCCGACTGTTGGAGATACAGGCTGTCCGGCCGCTGGAGAGCGACAATCCGCACAGTCTATCGCTGGTCGGCGAACTGGCGGCGCCGGTCAGTGCCGAAGAATTTGCCCAGCGGCTGAGCTCAGCTCTGGGACGAGATCCCTTGTTGTGTATCGGGCAGGTGGGGGCTCCCATTCGTTCCGTCGCCTGGTGCAGTGGCGGTGGCCAAAGCTATATCACTCTTGCCGCCGAGCAGGGCATTGATGCCTTCTTTTCCGGTGAAGTTTCCGAACAAACCGTGCATGTCGCCCGCGAGATGGGGATCCATTTTTTTGCGGCAGGACATCACGCCACGGAGCGCTATGGCGTCAAGGCTCTCGGGGAGAAGTTGGCCGCCGAATGCGGGCTCGAGGTGCAGTTTATCGATATCGACAATCCGGTCTAGATCCCGGGTTGTTCGACCGCGACATCCAGTGGCAGCGTGATGATAAAACAGGCACCGGGTGACTCGGTAGGCTGGTAGAGGATGCTGCCGTTGAGCAACTGCTGTATGAGTTGCCGCGTCAGGTAAAGTCCCAGGCTGTTTCCTGATGCGTCAGGGTTGGCGCTCTGAAACGGTTGAAATAGCTTCTCTTCCAGCTTCTCCGGTATCCCGCATCCATTATCGCGGAATGTCATCACCACATGCTGGGCATCCTGTTTCACGCTGATGACAATCTCTCCGGCGTAGCCGGGGGAAAATCCGTGGTGTAGGGAGTTCATCATCAGGTTGCTGATAACCTGGCCAATGGCTTGTGGATAGCTGTCGAGGGTGATGTGGGCCGGGCAGCGGATATACACCTGGTGTCCTTGTGGTTGCCAATGTGGTATCAAGCGTTGGACTGTCTCCTGCAGTAGCTGCGCCAGCTGGATGTGTTGCTTTTCTCCCAAGTCCTCCTTATTTGCTTCGGGCTGATAGTGATCCAGTAGGTAAAGAACCTGGTTCAGCTGGCTTTGCAACTGCTGGACCAGCGTCACTGTGTTCTGACTGGACTGATATAACTGATTACGATCAAGCGCGGTGTGATGGAGCTGACTGTCCAGCCGCTCCTGTTGTTGCTGGAGCTGATGGCCAAGATCGGTCATTTGCTGGACGGGCCATTTGAGAAGCTGGCGCAATATCTGCGACTCGGCATGTTGCAATATGGTGCTGGCTTTGACAAAGCGCTCACTCTGCATATTTTGCACCGTCTCTAGCGTTTCCCGCAGGCTTTCGTTACCGGCTTGCAAAGCATCATTCTGCTCGTGCAGGCGCTGTTTCTGGATCTGGATTTCATCGAGCATCCGGTTGAACACTGTATTGATTAATTCCAGCTCATTGTGTTTTTCTGAGGGCAGTCGAAAGGTGAAATTACCCAGGGCTATCTGCGCGGCGGCCTGAGTGAGATAGCGAAAACGGCGATAGATGTAACCCGCGAGCCAGGCCGGCAAAGTCCAGCTCAGCAGCATGCACAGCCCCAGGGTGCCGACAAGCCAGAACCAACGCCAGGGATCTTGCTCCTGATGTTGCAGCAAGACCAGGGGCCAGCCAAAAGAGGTGGTGACCCAGCTGGCATCCAGTGTGGTGCTCTGCTGGGTATTTTGGTGAGAGTTGAGTATGGGTTTGTAGGGCGAGTCAGCGAGGATCGGTGTCGACAGCAATTCACCCGTATGGGCATCGAGCTGGAAGAGGCGCTGTTGCTCCGGATCGACCAGAGCCAGCGAGAGCGTTTCGAGTGGCAGTGGTTGCTGCGACAGCAAGGCTGGCACATTCAGCAAAAACAGCTGCTTTTGTGCGGGGTGTTCCATGCACAGATAGAGCTGGATCCTGTGTGCCGAGGCATGGGGTATGATGCGTCCTGGCGCGGGTGGACAGCTTGTTTCTGCCAGCGCAGGAACCCGGCGCTGGCCTTGCCAAGTCTGTTGGTCTTTTTGCCAGTAGGCACTGAATTCGGGGGGCAGGGGGGCCTGGAGCTGGGTGGCCGAGACCGCCAGTGCCAGACGTTGTTGCAGTTGCCACTGATAACTGATGAGAAGCGACTGGAGCGTCGCTGGATTTAGACGCTGTGAAGAGGAGGCAACCAGAGACCTAGCCTCGTAGAAGCCGAGTGGAAGCAGCAGCAGTAAGAATAAGCCGAGACCAATTCGGCGGCGAAGATGTGTTGTCATCTGATTCCCATCGTGAGTGATGCACTAGAGGGGAGCTGGCTTAAGCATTGACGCAAGTGCATAAAAAAGAAAGGGCTGACCGCCGGGCTTACCGCGCTGTCTTGTCCTTCATTCTCGAGACAGGTACCCTAGCGCCTGACCGCCGGGAGGTTACATGGAATACCAGATCCCCACGGTGTTGATGGTGGAGGACTCAGCCCCGCTCAGCGCCGTTTATCAAGCCTACCTCAAACACGAAGCAGTGACGCTGATCTCGGTGGCCAGTGGTGCCGAGGCATTGCAGCAATTACCTCTGCTGCAGCCGGATATACTGCTTCTGGATCTGCATCTGCCCGATATGTCCGGGATGGAAATCCTCAAGCATGTCCAGGCGTCTGCTCTGGGGATCAGCACCATTGTCATGACGGCCAATGGCTCTTTGGATATGGCGGTGGATGCCATGCGTCTGGGGGCCCATGATTTCATAGCCAAACCCGTGGATGCGGATCGTCTGCGCGTCACCCTGCGCAATACCATTGAATATCGTCGCTTGAATGCGCTGGTCAGCCGTTACCAGAACGTCTATCCCCGTGATCAATTCGAAGGCTTTGTTGGCGCCAGCGTCAGCATGCAGGAGGTTTATCACACCATAGAAACTGCGGCCTCTTCGCGTGCCACCATCTTTATCACAGGGGAAAGCGGTACCGGCAAGGAAGTCTGTGCGGAAGCGATTCATCGGCTCAGTGGGCGCCATAATCGGGCATTGGTGGCGTTGAACTGTGCGGCTATCCCCAAGGATCTGATGGAGAGCGAAATCTTTGGCCACGTCAAGGGCGCTTTCACCGGAGCTGTGAGCGAGCGGATTGGTGCTGCGGGCCGCGCCCATGGCAGCACACTGTTCATGGATGAAGTGTGCGAAATGGATCTGGAGCTGCAAAGCAAACTGCTGCGTTTTTTGCAGACCGGGTGTTTTCAGAAAGTCGGTTCATCCATCACTGAACAAGTGGATGTGCGCATCATCTGTGCGACCAATCGGGATCCGCTGGTAGAGGTCACAGCAGGACGTTTTCGTGAAGATCTCTATTACCGATTGCATGTCATACCATTGCAATTACCCCCGTTACGGGAGCGTGGTGATGATGTCTTGCGGATTGCCGAGGTTTTTTTACAAAATTTTGCCCGGGAAGAGGGCAAGCGATTTCTACGCTTCAGCGATGAGGCGCGTCGTGCCTTGCTGGTCTATCACTGGCCGGGCAATATCCGCCAGTTACAGAACGCCATTCGTCAAATTGTGGTGTTGCACGACGGGTTGGATGTCACCCTGAATATGCTGCCAGCCCTGTTGCGGCAAGAAAATAGAGCCCAACAGCCGACGCCAGAGCGGGCGCCACAGGCCGAGATAAATGGGGCTGTGGTCGGTGAAGGTTCCATTCGCCCCTTGGCTGTAGTCGAACGAGAAGCTATCCTTCTCGCTATCGATGCGTGTCGCGGGAATATTCCCCACGCATCGCGTCTGCTGGAGGTGAGTCCCTCCACTCTGTATCGCAAATTGCAGGGATGGCAGGAACAAGGGCTACTGCCCGATAACCATAAATAAGAAAGTCCTGTGAGCACGGGAGAGTTACCATCATGCAATGGATCGATGAAGAGATCCTCGCACAACTGGGCCGGGATGCCGGTGAAGAGTTGTTGCCGCAATTAGTCGCCATCTTTGTAGAGGATGGCCAGAAAAATCTGGATGCGTTAGTTGGCGCTGTGCGTACGCGCGATGCCGAGCACTTGTTGCTACTGGCGCATACTCTCAAGTCTGTATGCGCTACTTATGGCGCGATGTGCTGTCATGCCGAAGCTCTGGCGCTGGAAAACAGCTGTCGCCAACAGAAGTGGACTGCGATGGAGCAAGGAGTCGCCGACTTGCAAATCAGCCTACCTGCCAGTTGCTCTGCCTTGTTGGCCCTGGTTCCAGTGGTTCACCCGGCTTGATGCTCAAGTCTGGTTTGCTGCGCGAACGTCTCCAGCGCCGCCAGTAAGCGCGCCCTGTCATGACGCCAGCGACATCCAGATTCTGCGAGGGGCACCCGGTAACAGGGGATCTCCAGCTCGGGTGCATGGGGCCCGGCGATGACCCCATCCAGCGGGCGTTGTGTCACCTGAACCAGCCAGCGGACTTGCTCGCTGAGTGACAATTGTCCTCCCGGCCCCAACTCGGGCTCGAGGTTTGACAAAAAGATGCAGGTTGCCGGTGTCTGGCGTACCGCCTGCGCCAACTCCGGAACCAACAGCGGCGGTAGCAGGCTGGTGAGGAAGCTGCCGGGGCCAATCAACACCAGATCCGCCTGCAAAATGGCCTCGACCGCTTCTGGCGTGGCCTGTACGGCCGGCGAGAGCAACAATTGTTCGGGCAAGTCATTCCAGGCATCGATCGAGGTTTCACCAAAGACCCGGGTGCCGCAGGCGCTTAGTCCCATCAGATCGGTCGGCGCCTCTGACATCGGTATGATCTGGGCTTGTACCCCCAGCATATGCCGGATCAGCGTGATCGCTTCCAGCGGACGGACTGACATCTGG
The DNA here is from genome assembly GCA_038247115.1 of Enterobacterales bacterium. GTDB lineage: Bacteria > Pseudomonadota > Gammaproteobacteria > Enterobacterales > Aeromonadaceae > Pseudaeromonas. The sequence goes on from JBBRVG010000011.1 coordinate 34,825, forward strand.
TTCAGCGCCAGTAGCATCAGATTGCCCAGATTGTGTCCAGCCAGTTCCCCTTCGCCACTGAAGCGATATTCGAACAAACGGCTGCCTGTGCTGGGCTCGGTCACCAGTTGGTTGATGCAGTTGCGTAAGTCGCCCCAGGCGATGCCTCCCTGGGTCTGGCGTAATCGGCCTGATGAGCCGCCATTGTCACTGGTGGTGACGATACCCGTCAGTCGGGAGCCCACACCTTGTAGCGCTGACAGCAAGCGCCCCAAACCATGGCCGCCCCCGAGGGCGACAATGTTGGCGAATTGATGGAGTGGTGGCTGCATATCAGATAGTCATCAGAGTCTTAGGTTCGGTCGAGCTTTAATCATATAATTTCCCGGTCGGGTTACATAACCATTCCCGTGCGCTCTTGCGGAGCGCTCACATAAAAATAGGAGAGGCCGTGAAGGTCGCTACTGCATTTTCGTTACAGGCCGGGAGTGAGCTCGCGGTACAGGAAGTCATCGGGGATATTCGCCAGAAACTGGGCGCTGCACCCCATCTGTTGCTGATCTATTTTACCGAGCTCCATGATGGCAACGTCCTGGTGACGCAGTTGCAAGCGGCTTTTCCTGATTGCCAAATCACCGGCTGTAGCTCGTGCCAGGGCATTATGACGGAATCGGGTTACCACTCGGTGGAGGGCCTGGCGTTGGCCTGTTGGGCGCTCCGCGATGAGAAGGGTGCTTATGGCTGTGCCTTGGCGCCACTGACCCATGGCATAGAAGTGACGGTTCAGCGCTTGCTGGATCAGGCCATGCAGCGTTGCGAGCGTCCTGGCGAGCTGCCGCAGTTGGTCTGGTTGCATGCCAGCCCGGGCCACGAAGAGCGGATCATGGCAGCGATCGAAGCCCGTCTTGGTCGTTCGGTGGCGATTGTTGGGGGTAGCGCCGCGCACAATCTTCGTGGTCAGCGCTGTCAATTACTGACTCAGGATGGTTGCCTGCAGCAGGGGATTGCCATCACGTTGTTTTATCCGGATTGCCAGATCGCCACCAGCTTTCATTCCACCTACATGCCTGCTGGTCCCCGAGGCATAGCGACTCGGGTCGAGGGCCGCGAGTTGCTGACCATCGATCATCAACCAGCCGCTGACGTGTATAACGAATGGACTCTGGGGTGTATCGCCAACGCCCTGTCGGGTGGCAGTGTCTTCGCCCAGACCACCTTGTTTCCCCTGGCTCGGCAAGGGGGTCAGCTGTCCGGTTTACCTTATTACAAGTTGTCACACCCAGAGGAGGTCACGGCGCGAGGCGGCTTGCGGCTATTTACCGACATTCACGAGGGGGATGCGGTCATCTTGATGGAGGGGAATCGCACCGGTTTGCTGGATCGGGCGGTACGCTCCAGCAATTTCACGGTGGGCCATGCGGATATGGAACAACTGGCCGCGCTGAATATCTTCTGTGCGGGTTGCATGTTGACCCTGAGCTCGGCGATGGAGCAGGTGGTTGACTCGCTGTTGCTGGCCCGGCAAGGGGTGCCATTTATCGGCCCCTATACCTTTGGTGAGCAGGGGCGGTTCAGTGGTGGCGAGAATGCCCATGGCAACTTGATGATCTCCACCGTGGTCTTCTATCGGAAAAGGGATGTGGCATGAATCAGCAGGCGAAGAGTCCGGCTGAGCTGGAATTAGAACTGCACGAATTGCGCTTGCAGTTGGCGGCCAGTCAGGAGCGGGAGAGTAAATGCAGCGCCGAGAACAGTTGGCTGCTTAAAGGCATGGCCATGCTGACGCGGCCACAGAGTATTCATAGCCTGTTCGATGCCTTGATTGCTATCTTGCGGCCGCTGATTGGCTTTGAACATGCAACCATACTGGTGATGGATAGACAGGAGCCGCAGCTACGCTGTGCGGTGGCCAGTCATCCCTTATTGCAACAGCAGAGCTGGCAGCGAGGTCCCTTGTTCGAGCGGGTCCTGACGGGCGAGACGGTCGCACTGTTTGCGCCTGAATTGACTCAGGAGTTTGCCGCCTGCCACCCGGATGTCCAGCGCATGGCGGGGAGTGTATTGCTGACCTCTCTGAATCTGGTTCAGGGGCGGATGATGCTGATCTGTTGTCACTCGGCTCGCCATCGTCTGGATCTGCAGGCACGGGATCTGCTGGAGCGCTATCGCCCCTTGATGGATCAGGCATTGCTGAACGTGGGTTACCGAGCCCGTCTCGAGCTTCTCGTCGAGGAGAAGACCCGAGCCTTGCGTCAGTCCCAACAGTGTTTCCGCCAGTTTGCCGAGATGGCAAGTGACTGGTTCTGGTTGACGGATGCGAACCACAAATTTATCCAATTCGCCGAGGATGTCGAAGGCGAGGAGTTCACCTCCAGTCTGATGTCCCAGATCTGCGGCAAGTGTTTCATGGATTATCTGACCGACCGTGAACGCAGTAAGGCGGAGAAATGGCAACGCCATCGCCAGGATCTGGCGGAGCACAAGCCAATCCGGGCTTTCCGTTTCGAGGTGTTTTTCAACGGCCAGAGCCGCTGGTTGTCGATCAATGCCGATGCTTATTACGATGATTGCTCACAGTTCATCGGTTATCGCGGCACTGTGAATGATATTACCAGCCAGGTCGTGCGTAATCAGGAACTCAAGCGGGCCAAGATGCGCGCCGATGCTGCCAATCAGGCCAAGTCGCAGTTTTTGGCGGTGATGAGCCATGAGATCCGGACGCCAATGCAGGCCATTCTCGGTATGCTGGAGTTGCTGGATCAGAGCGAGCTGACCAGCAAGCAGCGGGAGTTGATCCGTCACGTCACCCATTCGGCGGCCCTGCTACAAACACTGCTACACGATGTTCTGGATTTGTCGCGCATTGAATCCAGCGAGATGACGCTGGAGTCGATCCCGTTTGAGAGCCACTTCGTCATCAACTCGGTGATCACCCAGTTGGAGGAGCGAGCCCGCAGTAAGCAGATCGGCTTGCAGGTCGAGCTGGATCCGCAACTGCCGCCGCTGTTGCAAGGGGATCCGCTCCGCCTGACCCAGATCCTGTTCAATCTGTTGGGCAATGCCATCAAGTTCACCGCTCAAGGCCAGGTGAGCCTGAGCGTCAGGCGCGAAAAGAGCTGGTTGCATTTTCGGGTACAGGATACCGGGATTGGTATACCGCCAGAGCAGTGTAGCGAACTGTTTCGCCCTTTCCGCCAGTTAGATCCCTCCATGACCCGGCGCTTCGGTGGCACAGGTCTTGGTCTGGTGATTAGCCAGCGTCTGGTTTCCTTGATGGGCGGCGAAATTGGTGTGGATAGCGAACTCGGGGTAGGTAGCTGTTTTTGGTTCCGCATCCCCTGTTACGAGGCGCAAGAGGGATCAAGGCAAGAGGTCATGGTGGCCGGGCAGGCCGGAAGTCTATCTGCCTTGCAGATCTTGTTGGTGGAAGACAGTCTGGTGAATCAGCAGGTCATCCAGGCTATGCTGCGGAAACTGGGGCATCAAGTGACGTTAGCCAGTAATGGCCGTGAGGCGATTACCGCTGTAGCCACGGCCAGTCCGCAGTTGGTGTTGATGGATTTACGGATGCCGGAGATGGATGGGCTGGAAGCTACCCGGCGGATCAAACAAGATCATCCTGAGTTACCCGTTCTGGCACTGACCGCGAATGCCTCGGCAGAAGATCGCGCAGCATGCCGGCTCGCGGGTATGAGTGAGCTGGTGAGTAAGCCGGTGACACTGGCTAGGCTTCAAATGGCGCTTTCTGATGTTATGGGCAAAAAAAATGGCCAACTCTAGGCTGGCCAAACCTCAGCTGTCGCTGAAGAGAGCACGGGATAAAACTGGTTTACAGATTTATATATGAAATATCCATGCCAACTTTTTTTGCTGCATAAATGGCCGAATCGGGCTGTTTACGGCCCTTGTGCGTGAAAAGGGCTCATTGGATTCCGCTTTTTGCGAATCGCTCATTGCAAAATGCAAATCCGTTAGCTTTTTGCAAAAAATGGCAATTAGTGACCTGCAAAAACTAACAGGTCAGGCGCGGGTCCATCTGGTGCTATCAGGTAAATGAAATGTTACGGACCGGCGGTCTGGGGTATCCTGTGCGGCATGAGGGTGAGGGACCAGTTTTTTAACCCGCGCCTGGATTGATGATATGATTGGCCACCTTGATGGTGATGGAGAAGATGTGATGTCAACCTTGAGTAAAGAAGCCATCCTGGTTCGCTCTGCGCTGGAAGCCAGAGGACTCGAGACCCCACGAATTGCAAACCCACGGACGGATGCGGAAAAAAAGGCCAGCATCGAAGCCCATATGCGGGGTGTGATGGAAGTGCTGGGTCTCGACATGGCGGATGATAGTCTGGCCGAGACGCCCCAGCGGATCGCCAAAATGTACGTGGAAGAGATCTTCTCCGGACTCGACTATCAGGCATTTCCCAAGATCACCCTGATTGATAACAAGATGGGGGTCGATGAGATGGTCAAGGTGAGCAACATCACTGTGACCAGTACCTGTGAGCATCATTTTGTCACCATCGATGGTTTGGCCAAAGTGGCCTATTTCCCCCGCGGTAAGGTGATCGGTCTGTCGAAGATAAACCGCATCGTGCAGTTTTTTGCCAAACGACCCCAGGTACAAGAGCGTCTGACCCAGCAGATACTGGTGGCGTTACAGACCTTGCTGGAAACCGAGAATGTGGCCATCTCCATGACAGCGACCCATTACTGCGTCAAATCACGGGGCGTCATGGATGCCAGCAGCCTGACTACCACCACGGCATTGGGTGGCATGTTCAAGAGCAATCTGGCGTCTCGTCAGGAGTTTTTGGGTAACTTCTAGCTGGGCCACTCTGTCGGTCCTGACCCCGCGCCGAGAAACTTGCAGCAACTGGTCATGAAACAAAGGGAACCCTCGGGTTCCCTTTGTTGTATGGGGGGGCTGCTGGTTCGTGCTTACCCGGCTTGCGACCCGGGCTTTATGTGCCATCAGGCGGCGACTTCCTTCTCGACCGACTGATGGATGGCAATATAGCGCTGGTATTTAGCGGCTTTGAGACGGGACAAATCCACCAGTACCAGGCCATCGATGCAATCGGCAAAGTCCGGATCGGTACCGAAATCCATAAATTGCACACCGCCGGGTTCGCACAGTTCCGAATATTGTTTGTAGAGGGTGGGAATGGCACAGCCCAGATTATCCAGCATGGATTTCAGTCGGGCCAAGTCCGCGGCATAATCCTGTCCGCTGAACTGTTCCAGCACTTGCGGCAGCGAGGCCGGGTAGGGGCGACGTGAATGGGCGACTCCCAACTTGGCCGGAAAGTAGAGCCTATAAAAGGCGATTAGCAGATCCCGCGCCGCCATGGGTAAGGATCCCGAGATGGATACAGGACCAAACAGATAGCGATACTCGGGGTTGCGAGCCAAGAAAGCTCCGATCCCCTGCCACAGATAATCCAGGCCGCGACGTCCCCAATAGGCGGGTTGAATAAAACTACGGCCCAGCTCCAACCCCTGCTGCAAGACTTCATCCATCTGTTCGCCATAGGCAAACAGGCTATGACTGTAGAGTCCGGCCTGCCCCTTGCGCGCCAACTGCTCGGCGGTGGGGATGAAACGATAAGCGCCGACAATTTCCAGCACCCCCGGATCCCAGAGCAGCAGATGCAGGTAGTCATCATCGTACTTATCCAGATCCCGGCGCTGGCCCGAGCCTTCGCCTACAGCACGGAAGGCTATTTCCCGCAGGCGTCCCAATTCGCGGAGGATGGGGGCATGGGGCTGATTTTGTCGACGATACAGATAGATCTGCTTGCCATCCGGCGTCTGTCCCAGATGCTCACAGCACTCGACTTCCCGTTTGAGCAGGGCTCGCTCCTCCGGCAGGGCAATCGGCGATTCTGATTTGAAGAGTCCGGATTTTCCCTTGGCCAGGCGGTACAAATGCTTGCGAAAACGCTTGGCCAGTTGCTCCAGGGTGAGGTCCTTGTCGGCCCAGGCGGCATAGGGGATGCGGGCGCCAATGCGTAAATGGATGCGTCCGCGACGATGAGCGAACATCTCGCGCACCAGCAGCAGGGTCGCTAACGGTTTGTAGAGCATGGAGGTGAGGTAAAATAGTGGCGAGTTGCGGCCGCGCACATACAAGGGCACGATCGGCGCGCGGCTGCGGGCGGCGAGCCGTAAAAAGCCGGGATTCCAGCGACCATCCCGTACTCCCTGGGGCCGCAGGCGGGAGACTTCACCGGCCGGGAATATGATCAAGGCCCCCCCCTCGGTGAGATATTCGCGCATGGCTTCGATTTGCTGGCGATTGGTCCGGCTGCCCATATTGTCCACCGGAAACAGCAGCGGGCGCATAGCGGCGACATGGGCCAGCATCTGATTGGCCATGATCCGCACATCCGGTCGTACCTTGGCCACCACCCGCAACAGTGCCATACCATCCAGCGTGCCGATTGGGTGGTTGGCGACCAACACCACAGGGCCTGTGCTGGGGATGTGCTCCAGTTCGTGATCTGCGACTTCACAGGCAAAATCGAAGTAACCCAAGATCTGCTCGATGAAGTCGAGGCCGTGCACATGGGGATATTTTTCAGAAAATTGCTGCAGATCATGCTCATACAGCACCCGGCGTAACAGGGGTTTGAACCAATGATGGTGCGACTGGGCGGGAAAATATTGGCTAAGCAGGGCATCGACGCTGAACATGGCTGACCTCCGGTAGATATACCGGAGGTCAGCTTGCTAGCGGCTCATGACAGCCGCGGGTCAGCGGGGTGACGAGTGTGTGACGGTCAGGCGGGCTATGGCGATCAGGGTGGCGACGGCCTTTTCCATCGAGGGGACCGGTATGTACTCGTGCTTGCCGTGGAAGTTATGGCCACCGGTGAACAGGTTCGGACAGGGCAAGCCCATGAACGAGAGTCGGGAGCCATCGGTACCACCGCGGATCGGCTTGATCTTGGGCGTCACACTGATTTCGCGCATCGCTTGTTCGGCGATATCGATAATATGGCGATAGGGGAGTACCTGATCGCGCATGTTGCGGTAACTCTCCTTGATGGCGATGCTGAAACGCGGCGGACCCGGGCGGGAGTTCCAGGCGGCAACTTGGTCCAGCAAAAATTGCTGACGACGGGCAAAGCCCTCATTTTCGAAGTCGCGAATGATATAGGTCAGGGTGCTCTCTTCCACCGAGCCGTGAGAGCCTATCAGATGGTAGAAACCCTGATAGCCCTCGGTGCGCTCCGGTGTCTCATCGGCCGGCATGCTGGCATGAAACTGCGCAGCTAGGGTCTGGCTATTGACCATGATGTCCTTGGCGGTGCCGGGATGCACATTGTTGCCCTGCACCCGGATGACGGCCGTAGCGGCATTGAAGTTTTCATACTCCAGCTCCCCTAATTCGCCACCGTCTACTGTGTAGGCCCATTGGGCCTTGAAGCGATCCAGCGGGAACAAGTCAGCGCCGCGGCCAATCTCTTCATCCGGAGTAAAGCCCAGATAAATATCACCATGGGGGATTTCCGGATGGGCCAGCAGATGCGCCATGGCCGTGATGATTTCACAGATCCCGGCCTTATCATCGGCACCCAGCAGGGTAGTGCCATCTGTGGTGATGAGATCCTGGCCCAGATAGTGACGTAGGGAGGGAAAATCCCCGGGACTCAATACTTCCTGACCATTGCCCAGTGCAATGTCACCGCCCTGGTAGGCCTCAACCAGTTGTGCCTGGACTTTATAACCGGAGAAATCGGGAGCTGTATCCATATGGGCGATAAAGCCGATGGCGGGTATTGGAGTGGTCACATTGCTGGGCAGCAAGGCGGTCAGATAGCCATTGGCGTCCAGTTCAACCTGCTGCAGGCCTAAAGCGCCGAGTTCGGTTGCCAGATGTCGGGCCAGGCTCAGTTGTCCAGCCGTCGAGGGGCAGCCGCTCTGGCTTTCATCTGCCTGGGTGTCGAATTCGATATAACTGAAGAAGCGGGCAAGAAGATTATTCATAAGCAACATCTATGAGGATCAAGGAAGCTAAAGTATGCCGTCTTCAATAGTGACTCTTTTTGAGTCATCGCAGGTTTTTGGCGGATCCTGCTACTAAAAGGCAGGCTGAATTGCCGATCCTGTGGTCAGCCCGAACCCGTGCCATACACAGCTTTCCTGCTGATTTTGTGATTTTATTCACTCAGAATTAATGATTACGCATTTGTGCTGAAACTGTTCACTTTTGTGGAGTTTTTAACGCTGAGATTTCCGGTAGCAAATGAAAAAAACTGTGTGTAAACTCCGCGCAAACCACAGCCCTCGCATCTGAACCGCTTGGACTGTGTGCACCCGATTGATGGTCAAGCCCTTCGGTTTTGCCGAGGGGCTTTTCACTGGTTCGGCGTCCATCCGCGGTGGCGCCTGGAGACAAGGAGTAACCAACCGGCATGCATGATGACGCCCCTGGGCCCCGCCTTTTGTTGCTCTTGCTCCGGTGCCGTTCAGCCCGGTTGTACTCCCCCTATTCTACTTTCGTTCTGACTCCCGGTTTATCCCGCTTCATGTCCTGCCGGTCTTTGGGCCGGGTCGGGTATTGAACCGGATGGGGAAGGAAAGTAGTGAGCCCGACAGGGCAATCAAACCATGACGCACGTTATGGGAATGAAAAAGGTCCGCCGTCATGCCCCAGCGCATTCGGGCCAACGCGACGGCGGGCAATCAGCTACCCCAGAGATCCGGTGCAGACCGGATCTGCTGGATTTGATTTGGCCAGTAACGAGTACCCGATGACGGGACTCTTATTGCGAGGCATAGCCCATGACTAACTGGTCCTCAGCGGACGCTCTCAAGGTCTATAACCTGCCTTACTGGGGCGGTGGCTTTTTTCATTTGGATGACAAGGGACAAGTAGTGGTTGCTCCGGACAAGAGCCGGCCTGACCACCGCGTCGCCCTGGTCGATATTATCGAGGAGCTGCGCAAGCAGGGCTATGCAGCTCCGGTGTTGTTGCGGTTCCCGGACATCATCAAGAGTCGGGTGGATGCACTGTTCAATGCCTTTCAGCAAGCGATAGAAAACTATGGCTATGAAGGGCAGTATCAGTGCGTATATCCCATCAAGGTGAACCAGCAGAATCAGGTGATCGAGTCGATTGCCAAAGCCTATGACGATAAACCGCGTCTGGGGCTGGAAGCGGGCTCCAAACCCGAACTGCTGGCCGTGCTCTCCCATCGCCACGAGCGGGGCACCGTCATCATCTGCAACGGCTACAAGGATCGGGAATACGTTCGGCATGCCTTGCTGGGCAGCCTGATGGGTCATCATGTCTATATCGTCATCGAGAAGCCGTCCGAACTGGAGCTGGTGCTGGATGAAGCCGAGCGGCTGAACATCACGCCACGCATCGGCGTGCGAGCTCGTCTGGCGCATAAGAGTGCCGGCAAATGGCAGGCCAGTGGCGGCGAGAAGTCCAAATTTGGCTTGTCGGCGGCGCAGATCCTGCGGCTGGTGGATCGCCTGCGCGACTCCGGCAAACTCGACTGGTTGCAGTTGGTGCATTTCCATCTGGGATCCCAGATTGCCAATATTCGGGATATCCAGAGCGGGATCCGTGAATGCGGCCGTTTCTACGCCGAGTTGCGTCGTCTCGGTGCCGCCATTGATGTGGTGGACGTTGGCGGTGGCTTGGGTGTGGACTACGAAGGCTCCCGCTCGCAAAGCCATTGCTCGGCCAACTACAGCCTGCGTGAATATGCCAACAACGTGGTGTGGGGCATAGGTGATGTCTGCCGTGAGTTCGAATTACCCCATCCGACCATCATCAGTGAGTCTGGCCGCGCCATTACCGCGCACCATGCAGTGCTGATTTCCAACGTCATCGGTACGGAAAAAGTCGAGAGCCGCGAGCTGGATGCGCCGGACGAGACAGCGCCCCTGCTGCTGCAAAACATGTGGGAGAGCTGGCTCGAGCTCAACAATGAGGATCCGGGTCTGCTGGAAATCTTCCACGACTCCGGTGCCGATTTGGCGGATGTGCACAGCCAGTACACCATGGGACTGCTCAATCTGACCGAACGGGCCTGGGCGGAGGAGTTGCATCTCAATCTGTGCCTCAAGGTCAAGGAGTTGCTGAACCCCATCAACCGTCAGCACAGAGCCATGCTCGATGAGCTGAACGACAAGCTGGCGGACAAGTGCTTCGTCAACTTCTCCTTGTTCCAGTCGCTGCCGGATGCCTGGGGTATCGATCAGATCTTCCCGGTGATGCCGCTCTCCGGGCTGGATCGTCCGCCGGTACGCCGTGGCGTGGTGTTCGACATCACCTGCGACTCCGATGGCATGGTGGATCACTATGTGGACGGTGTCGGCGTGGAAAGCACACTGCCGATGCCGGAGTTTGCCGATGACGAAAGCTGCTACATGGGCTTCTTCCTGGTGGGCGCCTACCAGGAGATCCTGGGCGACTTGCACAATCTGTTTGGCGATACCCACAGCGCAGATATCTGTATGGATGCCGATGGCAAGCCGGTGATCACCCATGTGATCCGCGGTGACAACGTCGATAACCTGCTGCGTTATGTGAATATCGATCCCCAGCGGATCCGCGAGAACTACCAGGCACTGGCCTCCCATCCGTCACTGGATGAAGAGACCCGGACCGCCCTGCTGGCGGATCTGGATGCCGGCCTGCAAGGCTATGCCTATCTGGAAGATGATGAATAATCGTCGTTCATCCCGATTAGGCTGAAATAAAAAATCCCGTACTGGTTGCGGGATTTTTTTCAACAGCAATAATATCGGTTATTTCTGTTTCAAGGTAAATATATTAACGAACGCACATTCATGAATTAATATTCTTAAGCAAGTGAATGGCTGGCGCTTTATACCTGGTTGTTTATTCTCGATATTATATTCTCGCTCACTTGGTGTTGTTCGCTAAATAAATATAAAAAAAGACCTGAGTGTAACCAACTTTTCTCGGCAAATTCAATTATCTATTTATATTTGCAAGTATCGAAAATTACCATCATAAATATCCAGTCTCATAATGATAAGGAATAATAAAACGGCATAAGCCAGTGCTGTGACACCTAGTGCAACTGATGCTGGCAAATAACGACATAGAAAATGGTACATGCTCAATTCCCTATTAATCTACCTAATATCTGCATGGCGTGAGTCACGTCGGGTGCGCTGGTGATGGCAAATCCGATGATGACAAAGTTAAAAGTGACAAGCCAGGATATAAACATCCCGACATGCCGATTAGGCACCCAAATGACAGGCAATTCAACGGCTCTCCAACGCTGCCAAATCATAATTCCAACACCATGATAGGCACCCCATAACAAATAGCGGGCGGAAGTTTCATGCCATAAACCTAATACTAACATGGCGGCGATTGCAGCTATGGCTGGGCTGCGAAACCTGGCATACAAGGGATAATTAACATGGTCTCGACACCAGGTGGAAACAGATATATGCCAGCGCTTCCAGAACTCACCAATGTTTTGCGCAAGAAATGGGAAATTAAAATTCTCCGGAAGACGGACCCCCAATAGTAGAGCAAAGCCAATCGCAATATCACTGTAACCTGCGAATTTGAAATAGAGGTTCAATCCATATTCAAGGCAACTCAGATAACTCTGCATCGCTCCTTCTGGTAACAGGCCAATCCAATAAGCAAGCTTGCCGGCGACAAGATAGTTAGCCAGCAAGACAATCTTTGCATATCCAAATAGCAGGCGCTCTAAACCAGCTGAAAAGTAGTGCCAATCAAAACGACAGCGCCGGGCTTCACGTTCAAACTCGGTAAAACGTTGAATCGGGCCAATCAATAATGCAGGCGGAAAAAACATATAGCGTAAATAATCAGCCAGACGGTGTGATGGTAATTGGTGCTGTACGGACGCCAACAGGTAATGAATGGCTCGCAACGTATAAAAAGCCGCACCCAGCCAGGGTAAGATCGAGAATTGAGCCGAGTGATTCAGCGCCCATTCGCGGCCCAACAACAGTCCGATAAACAGCAATATAGCGACGAGGTAGGCACCACCCAAGGTTTTGATGCGAGGGGATAATATATATGTGATGAAAGTAAGGCTCAAACAAGTAGCCGCTGAATAGGGGGCAAACCCTGCCAAACCAATAAAGCCAACCATGGCGGCGAATGATAAACGCCAAGCGCGCGGGCATGACCAATAACAGGCTGTAAGCAGAGTGAGGAATACGACAAACTTGATGCTCAAGACCGTCATTGCGCTGCCCTTGTTTTCAACACAAAGGCACTCAGTTCTGCCGCTGTCTGTTGCCGGCCAGAAATATCCAGGTGAGCCTGATCCGGGCAATAGGTATTCGCAGTTGTCGTTGGGGCTGGCAACATCCAATACTGCGCGCCGCTCTCTTTCGCTAATTGCCGTACGGCTTGTCGCCATTGCGGTAAAAAACTGTCCATTTTTTCTTCAATTTCCTTGGCGCGAGGAATATCCACAATCACAACCTGTGTTCCCGATGCTTTGAGCTCCAACAGCCAGTGCAAGGCTTGAGCGAATACTTGCGGGTTAGCGCTATATAGCTGTTCATAATCCTGGATAGGTCGTGGCATCGCATTGCTGCAGATAACCGGTGGTTGCGCATATATATCTGGAAGTGGTTTTTGTTGTCCGCGTACTTTGTCTTTCACCGCGCTGGTAAAAGCGCTGAACACTTGTTGGTGCCATGGCAAAGTCGTCAGCACGTCACTCTGAAGTAGTAGTAATGCAGGTTTAAGGCGCAGCGCAGCGGGCCGCACCCGAGAAAAATGAGGCCACTGCCCCCCGTTAACCCAGCAGTTTTCCCATGCAATGGTGGGCCCGAGCCGCTGAATAAACTCGGCTCTTGCTCCGCTGGCTGAATGGAATAATGAAGTCCCTAATGCCAAAACCCGATAGGGTTGCTGAGCACTCCATGGTGTCTGATTATTCCATCGTGCTGCGCAATAGCTGTCGGTATTGACGTTGGAATTATGACTTTGCCAGTCATCGGGTAATTGGCTCCAGGTCAACAAGAATAGCGATACGACGATCAAGCCGGCATACAACCATACCCGTACCGGTGGTGCGCCGTCAGTTTTAGCTAAATGATCAGCCACGACGTTGTGCCTGAATCACAGTGGCAATAGCGGCCCCCAGATCGGTGATGGCCATAATGTCGTGCTCGTTTAAACGGACACTAAATTCGGCCTCCATGGCGGTGACTAACTCCATGTGTGCCAATGAATCCCAACCGGGGGTATTTTCCGGACTGGAGTTCTCATTTAGCGCTAGATCCCGAACGCGGAAAATGGTGCGGGCCAAGTGCATGATGCGTGGCGCTATCTCTGCGGCGTGCCGCTCAGTACGAGCGCTTGCTGCGTGCGAGTCCACGCCGAATGTCTCGCGCAACACGTCAAGACGAACTTTACCGGATGGACCCAGGGGCAGGGCATCTACAAACAGGATCTGTCGTGGCACTTTGTACGCGGGTAGATAGTGGCGACAAAAATCCAGTACCTCATCTTCCTGGAGCCGGGTGCGGGTGACGATCGCGGTCGCCACTATCTCTTCCCATTCGGGATGGGGTAATCCGAGGGTTGCTGCAGCCACGATTTCGGCATGCTGACTCAATACATCGTTAATTTCTTCCGGATAAATGGTGTGTCCACCACTCAAAATCACATTCTTGGCGCGGCCTTTGAAGTGGATGAAGCCCTCGTCATCACACCAGACCAGGTCGCCAGTATGTAACCAGCCAGCGCGTAAAACCGCCGCTGTCGCTTCCGGGTTGGCGAAATACCCCGTCATCAGGTTGTCACCATGCATCAGTAATTCACCACAGACTCCCGGCAGAACATCATTTCCCTGCGCATCGATAATCCGCACGGCACAATCAACCGGTTTGCCCAAGGTGCCAACTTTACGCGTCTGTGCCGTCGGACCACAAAACAGGCCACCGGCCACGGTTTCTGTCAGTCCATAGGTATTGGCGACTGTGACCGAGAACTGGGATTCAAACGTCTGCCATAAATCCAGCGGCAAATATCCGGCAGTGGAGATGACATGGCTAAAACTGCTGGTCTGAAAACTCTCGACTTGCTTGATCCCCAAACGAGTCAATAGAGCCAGCATGGTAGGCACTACCACGAGATGGGTGATGGATTCGCTGTACATCAAATCGAGAAAGTGCGGTACCGTCTGGGTTTGAAAAGGGATCGGCCGATACAAGGTTGCGCCGACCGATAGGGCCACCAGTGGCCCCTGAATCAAACCATCGACATGATGCCAGGGCAGGGGATTGAGCAGCCGCGATTCGGTGTGATAGCCGTGCTGTCGTGCCAAGGTTCCCAAATGAGCACACACGGCACTATGGGAGAGTTCGACGGCCTTGGGAACAGAGGTAGAGCCGGAAGTAAAAAAGATGAGCGCGGCAAAATCGGTGGCAACCGCTGGACTGGTGTCGGATTCGATATTGGCCAGCGAGGCAAAAAAGCCTTTGGCCTGGTTGCTGCCTCGGCCTAACAAGCGTTTGAACAACGCCCCCTCCTGGGCCGCTGGCTCTGCCGCTATGCTGTAGCATGGCGGAGGTAAATCAGTACTCTTGTCGATATCTATCACCACATCATCGGGATGATAGTGACTAATCATCTGCCGCATGCTTGCTACGGGCAATTCAGGATCCAGTACCATGGCGGTCACGCCAGAGCTCAAGCAGGCCAATAGCCAGGCCAGCAGATGGCGCTCATCTCGCAAGCAGAGCATTACGCGCTGGCCTTGGCTCAGTCCGCGGCTGGCCAGTATGGTGCGAATGCGAGCACTGTGCGCCTGCAAATCACCATAATTCAGCGCTCCGGTGGAACAGACTAACGCGTTGCGGCGGGGGCTTTGTTGCTCGATGAGCTGCATCCAGTTGAGGGTCATACCGTCGGGTCCTTTCTTCCATCCATTTCATGTAAACGCTGTCGTAATACGGCGCGTGCAACTTTGCCATTGGCTCCGCGAGGAAGATCGTCGATAAGATGCAAGCGTTCGGGGGTCATCGCTGTACCCAGAGCGTGTAATAATTCGCTACGAATAATTGAGGCCTGTTCGAGGCTCATTTCGCCGCGCGGGATCAACCACCCCTCAAGGCGGGTACCCTGATCTGTTTCGGCGGCTATCACAGCCGCTTCCAGAATATCGCCCCGGGCGCACAACCAGTTTTCGATGACATTCGGGTTGAGCATGTCGCCGAGGCGGTTTTTTACCATATCGTCACTGCGACCGCACAAAATAATGTGTCCGCGACACAAGTAGGCACGATCGCCTGTCCGTAGCCAGCCATCAACCATGCGAGTGCCGGTTTCGGGGGCGCCATCCAGATAGCCCAACAATAAGTTAGCGTTGTAGATTTCCAGTTCACCAGGCTGATTATCCATGCTGATGAGCTGACCTTGGGCGTCAATCAAGCGCAGTTCGGCCGCGGCTGGAGCGCCAATATCGCCATCACTCCAGCGCTGGGTATCCGGGGCTTGCAGCGTGCAGATGCCCCCGCTTTCGGTCAGGCCATAGTAGTTGTAGATGGGAGCCGATAGCAGCTTTTCACCTTCCGCTTGGGCCTGCAGCGAGAGTTGGGTCCCGGTGCATAACACCTGTCGCAGGCGGCCCCACGATTGCACTGTGCCAGCAGCACGCAGCATATGAATAAATGCGGGTACCACTGTGAGTACGCTGACGTCACCCCTTCGACAGATGGCGGCGGCTGTCGTTGGATGACGAAAATGCTGTCCACTGGCGGTGAACAAGGTTGCTCCTGCCATCAGGGGAGCAACGCAATTGTTCCGCAGGCCACTCATAGTATGCAGTCCGGCAGGGCACAGAATCGTGTCCTGGCTGGTCCATTGGTAGGATTCGCTCAAGGTCTGGGCACCTCGATACAAAGCCCCCTGACTGAGGATCACACCCTTGGGAAGACCGGTTGAGCCGGAGGTAAACAACAGGGCCGCGGGTGCTTGCTCGCCAACAGGGATCCCCGCGGGTTTGCTATCCCAAAACTCGGGCAAGAGATCAAACAGGCTGGGGAGGCTGGTTTCTGCCTCGCCCAGATACAGGGTGTCATAGGCTGTCTCGGCGGCATCATCGCTCAATACCAGCTGCACTTGTGTACGTTGTAACAAGGCGTATTGCGTGGTTTTGGGTAACGTCGGATCAATCGGTACGACTATGATTCCGCGTAGCCAACAGGCCCAGATACACAGAATTGCCAACGCGTGCGGTGCGGCGATCAGTGCCACCTGATCCCCGGGTCCAAGTGCGCGGCTACTGAGTAAGGCGGTTAAGGCATTGACTATCTGGGCGGCATCGGCCGCCTGAAACGCGGACCCATCTTCCGAGCGCAACAGATCCCGATCGGCATAAGTGGTCACAAGACCTTGCCACAGTGCCACAAAGCACTGTTGCGACAAGGGTGTTGTGGCTCGGCGATTGACATAAAAATGTTGCAGGCGAGACATAGCCTCGCCGATCGGCACGGCTTGAACTATGTCGTTCGCCACCAGCGTTTCGAGTTCGGTTCGTGCTTCAGTGGGGGAGAGCTGCAATTTCTCTTGGGTCTCACCCCAGGTTGCACCTGTCTGTAACCAATGCCAGATCATGGCTTGGCGCCTGGATAATTGTGCCGGTAACACGCGTTGCAGGTGAAGGTCATAGCAAGGGTGACGAGATAACATTTCGGCAGCACCACCGGCCATGCGCGTGCCGTCTACGCGGACGTTGCCTGTACAGGGATCAATCTGCAGTAAGGGATTGGGAAGTAGGCAGTCCTGGCCCCGGACTTCGAGACGCGCCGGGCGCACTATGGGTTGCGCATCAGCAGGCAAGATCGCGATAAAGCCGTTGTAGTGGGACGTATCCGCTTGATCCTGCAGGGGTGTTTCGGTGCGGATATCAAACAGATCCAACTCGCTCAAGACAAATGCCTGGCGATCGGAACCCGCCAGGCGCTTGGCAAAATAGTCCCGATAACGCAGGCCATGTAACTGCACACCACCACGCTGGAAGAAGGGTTCCGGCTCGTTGTTACTGAGATGAATATGTGGAAAAACCAGTGTGCCGGTAGGTTTGACTACGCGCAGACAATCACTGAGGAACGGTGAAAAGTCATACCGGTGTACCGAGTCCAGACCATGTAACAGGTCAATACTCGCATCCAGGAACGGCAAGCCTCGATTGGGGTGATTAAAGACCAGGGTCCAATTATCAGGGCGCTTATTCTGGCCCAGCCAATAGCGATAACCTTCGTAGGCCAGCACACCGCTATTTCCTTCCCAAATAGAGATGATTTCTTGCTCTGGAAATAACCCTGCTAAAAGTGCACCATTAAAACCGGTGCGACACCAGGTATCCAGAATGACATCTCCAGGCTTTAATTGCTGGCGAAGAATATCGAGCAGGGGATAAAGCGCTCGTGTCGATTCATTAAATGGTTGAAACGCCGCATACGTATCGTAACTACGGCTTGCCGATTGGCGTATTAATTCGCCATACCGCGCTAAGCGAGGCGTTATTGCCTGCTCCAGTGCCCGCAATTCAGCCAGGGAAGGCTGTTCATCCAACAGTTGGGGCTGATCGAAGTGCACAAACCCCGCCAACACAGGTGTTGCCGTATAACAGCGGCTACAGGCCAGAACTCCATACTCCAGCCGTTGATTATTAGAATTAGACTGTAAGGTGATTACATCAACTGAGCCACGACAGGATGGACAACAAAAACGACGAGCAAGGATGATATTCATGAATAGTCTGCTTCAACAAATAAGAGGTTGTCGCTCAGCCGGAACAGCTGCAAAAGAGTACTTTAATTCAGAGTGAGTCTGGTGTTTAGATCTCGTTTTTTTCCTTGAACTCACACAGATCTTCAATCAGGCAGGAGCCACAACGTGGTTTGCGGGCGATGCAGGTATAACGGCCGTGCAGAATAAACCAGTGATGCACATCCAGCTTGAATTCCGCCGGTACATGCTTGAGCAGTTTCTGCTCCACCTCATCCACATTCTTACCGGGGGCAAAGCCGGTGCGGTTGGCAACGCGGAAGATATGGGTATCCACGGCTATGGTGGGCCAGCCGAAGGCGGTATTGAGCACCACGTTGGCGGTCTTGCGGCCCACACCGGGCAGAGCCTCCAGCGCGGCTCTATCCTCCGGCACTTCACCGCCGTGCAGGGTCAACAGCTGCTGGCAGGTCTTGATCACATTTTCGGCCTTGGCGTTATACAGGCCTATGGTCTTGATATAGGACTTGAGGCCATCCAGGCCGAGCGCCAGTATGGCGGCCGGGGTATTGGCGACCGGATAGAGCTTGGCGGTGGCCTTGTTCACCCCGACATCGGTGGCCTGCGCCGAGAGGATCACCGCAATCAGCAGCTCGAAGGGCGAGCTGTAATGCAACTCTGTGGTCGGGTGGGGATTGGCCTCGCGCAGACGCTCGAGGATCAGTCGACGTTTATCCTTGTTCATGTAGCCAGATCCTCGTATCCGTCCTAGAGAGTCGTCATCCGTGCGCGCTCGACCTGTGCCTTGACCCGCAAGGTGCGGCGGGAGAGGCGGGCATCGATCAGATTCTTGATGGCGATGATAAAGCCCAAGGCCAAAAACGCACCCGGTGGCAATATGGCCAGCAAGAAGCCGCTATCGGCGGTAAACAGTTCAATCTTCAATCCGGCCGCCCATGGCCCGAGCAGCTGCTCGGCACCGGCAAACAGGGTGCCTTGGCCGAGGATTTCGCGCAGCCCACCCAAGACCAGCAGCACCAGGGTAAAACCGAGCCCCATCATCAGGCCATCAAACAGAGCCAGCAGTGGCGGGTTGCGGTTGGCGAACGCCTCGGCCCGACCTATGATGACGCAGTTGGTCACAATCAAGGCGATAAAGATCCCCAGAGCCTGGTACAAGTCATAGAGGTAGGCGTTCATGACCAGCTGCACGCAGGTCACCAGGGCCGCAATGATCATCACATACACCGGGATCCGGATTTCATTGGGCACCCAGTTGCGCACCAGGGATATGGCCAGGTTGCTGAGCATCAGCACGGCAGCCGTTGCCACTCCCAGTCCCAAGGCGTTGGTCGCCGAGGTGGTGACGGCGAGGGTCGGGCAGAGGCCGAGGATTTGCACCAGTGCCGGGTTGTTTTTCCATAACCCTTGCTTGGCGATGTCGGCGAGTTGCCCTGATGCTTTGAATTCGCTGTCGCTCATGGTGTCTCCTGGCAAGCCGGGGCTTGCGTCAGTTCCTGGGCATGTTGTTGCAGCAGCAACAGCACATTTTGAACGCCTTTGACCACAGCTCTGGGCGTAATGGTGGCGCCGGTGAACGAGTCGAACATACCGCCATCTTTGCGGACGGCCCAGCGGGGATCCGGATCGCCCATCAGTGCCTGACCGGTAAAGCTATCGATCCAGTTCGATTTGCTGCGCTCTATCTTGTCGCCCAGCCCCGGGGTTTCACGGTGAGCCAGTACCTGGACCCGACTGATTTTTCCATCCGTGGTCACCGCCGTCAGTAAGCGGATCGCCCCGGAGTAACCCTGGGGCGCCACCGACTCGACGATATACCCGGTCACCGTCTCGCCCTTGCGTGCGATATACACCGGATGCGGCAAGTCGTCGCCCAGCAATTCGGGCAGGCGCAGCTGCACACAGCTGGCAGACAGGTCGTTATCGTACAGCTGCGCAGGCAGTAGCTCGCCTAGCGTTTGTTGCAACTGTTTCTGGCTCTGCCCGGCAATGCGCTCCCGGGTAAAGTGGTCGGTGACGGCCACCAGTGCGGTACAGCCCAGGGCAAACAGGGCCAGACGCACGCCATTTTTCGTCATGGAATGAAACATCGTCTAGCCTCCTTTCGAATTGCTGCGGGTGCCATAAACCGCCGGCCGTGTCATGGAATCGAGCAGGGGGGTGCAGATATTGGCCAGCAGCACGGCAAATGCCACGCCATCGGGGTATCCGCCCCAGTGGCGGATGAGAAACACCAGTCCACCGATCAGGGCGCCAAACAATAATCGTCCCCGGGGCGTAGTCGCTGCCGTGACTGGATCGGTAGCGATAAAGAAGGCTCCCAGCATGGTAGCGCCGGATAACAGCTGCAGCGTCGGAGAGATAAAGTGGACCGGATCCAGATGCCAGGCGATGGCGGAGCAAGCGGTCAGACTGAGCAAAAAGGCGGTGGGAATATGCCAGGCGATGGTGCCCAGTCCGATGAGAAACAGGCCGCCCGCCAAGAAGGCCAGATTGACCCACATCCAGCCGATACCGCCCGAGCCCCACTGACCGAGTGCGGTAAATTGCGGCTCTTGTTGCACCTGTTGCACCGCTTTACCGAGGCCGAGTTGGGTCTTCATGGTATCCAGCGGCGTGGCACTGGTGGTGCCATCCACGCTCTGGCGGATCTGCATCAGGCTCACCCCGTCACGGGTGTTGCCCTGAAGGATCAGCGCCGCAGCGCGGGTCAGATCCGGTTGTTGCTGGCTCACGCCTTGGGGCGGCATCCAGCTCGTCATCTGGCTGGGAAAGGAGACCAGCAGCAACACATAAGCCACCATGGCCGGATTAAACGGATTCTGACCCAGGCCACCGTAGAGCTGCTTGGCAACGATGATGGCAAAGGCCGTCCCCAGAACCACCAGCCACCAGGGGGCCAGCGGCGGCAGGGCGACGGCAAGCAACGCCGCGGTAAGAATGGCACTGCTATCGCGCAGCGCGGATCCTATAGGACGTTGCCGCAACAGCAGCACCAGGGATTCAGTCAATAGGGCGGTCAGAGCGGCCAACAACAGCTGGATGATGACGCCATAACCGAAGAAATGAACTTGTACCGCCACACCAGGTAACAGGGCCAGCAGTACCATCCGCATCATGGTGGTGGTGGTCTGCTGGCTATGGCCATGGGGCGCGCTTGCAATGGTAAATGCCATGGTCAGTGAGACTCCGTGGAAGAGGGTGGGGTTGGGTCGGCGGGTGCGGACGTGGATGACCCAGAGGACGCAGCGTGCTGAGCAGCCAACTGTTCCGCCTTGCGAGCCTTGGCGCGGGCCACAGCCGCAGCAATGGCCGCTTTCTTGGGATCCAGCTCCGCAGTCTCGGGCGCGGGTGACTCGTCTGCGGCGGACATCGTAGGCTGGGTCGCAGCCGCTTGTTGCTCCGCCTTGCGGGCCTTGGCGCGGGCGACGGCCGCGGCAATGGCTGCCTTTTTCGGATCCAGCTCCGCAGTCTCGGGCGCGAGTGACTCGTCTGCGGCGGACATCGCAGGCTGAGTGGCAGCAGCTTCCGAAGGTGCAACGAGTGCGTCCGACGCCGCTTGTTGCTCGGCTTTGCGGGCCTTGGCGCGGGCCACGGCGGCGGCAATGGCCGCCTTCTTGGGATCCAGCTCCGCAGTCTCGGACGCTGGTGCCTCGGCTGCCGTGGAAATCGCGGGCTGAGTGGTCGCAGCTTCCGAAGGTGTGACGGGGGCGTCCGACGCGGCTTGTTGCTCGGCTTTGCGCGCCTTGGCGCGGGCTACAGCGGCGGCAATCGCTGCTGTTTTCGGGTCCGTGCTGGTTTGAGCCGGGTTGTCTTGGGCTGGGTTGGCAGCCGTCAAAACCGGGGTAACCGCAGCGGGCTGAGTCGCGGATCCTTGCTGGCGTTGCAACGCCTGCTGCTTACGGGCAGCGCGTGCGGCCTGAATGGCTTCGCTGCCCAGATTGGGGATCCCGGGTGTGGTCGCACTGGCCGCCAATTCCGCTTGCCGGGCTTTGACCCGGGCCAGGGCGGCGGCAATAGGATCACTACCGCCGGCTTGTTGGGTCATCTGCTCACGCCGTGCCTGACTGGCTTGCTGATGGCGATTTTCCCGATTCAGGCGCTCCGCTTCGAGTCGCTGCTTTTTGGCCTCAAAGCGCTGCTTGGCGCGCTCTGCTTGCTGCGCTTCCTCCTCCAGTCGGCGTAATTCGGCCTTTTCTTCCCGGTAGTATTGCACCAGAGGGATGCTGCTGGGGCAGACCCAGGCGCAGGCACCGCATTCGATGCAGTCATCGATATGATACTCCTGCGCCTTGTCGTGCTCTCCGGCTTTGCTGTACCAGTACAGCTGTTGTGGCAGCAAACTGACCGGGCAGGCATCGGCACATTGACCGCAGCGGATGCAATTCATCTCCTCGCCCGGAGGCGGCAACTCCACCTCGCTGGGGGCCATCAGGCAGTTACTGATCTTGACGATAGGCACATCGGCATGGGGCAGGGTAAAGCCCATCATGGGGCCACCCATAATGATGCGTTGCCGGGGCTCGGGATTGAGCTGGAACTGGCCCAGTAACCAGCGCACCGAGGTGCCCAGGCGTACCCAGGCATTGCCTGGTTTGCCGAAGCGATCCCCGGTCAGGGTGACCACGCGGCGGATCAGGGGTTCATCGTCCAGAACCGCCTGGCGCACGGCGAACACGGTACCGACGTTGAGCATTATGACCCCGAGGGTCAGGGAGCGTTTGCCCGACGGCACCTGGCGCCCGGTCAGAACTTCGATGAGTTGCCGTGCTGCGCCCGAGGGGTATTTGGTGGGGATCACCCGGACCTGGACCTGCTCGCCATCGACCACAGCCTGCATGGCGGCAATCGCCTGGGGCTTGTTATCTTCAATGGCGATCAGCACCAGCCGTGGTTTGAGGATATGGCGGACCACCTCGATCCCCTCGGCGATGCGTTGTGCCTCCTCGCGCATCAGGCGATCATCGCAACTGATGTAAGGTTCGCACTCGGCACCATTGATGATCAGGATCTCAACCTTTTCCCGACCTGTGGCCAGTTTCACATCGGTGGGGAAACCGGCGCCGCCCAAACCGGCGATCCCGGCCTCATGGATACGACCGACGAGCTCCAGCGGTGTCAGGCTCTGATAATCCGGCAGCGGGAAGCGCTCGCGCCACTCATCCAGGCCATCGGGTTGGATATGAATGCATAACTCGCTAAGCCCGGACGGGTGAGCCACGGTATGGGGCTCTATGCTGCTGATGATGCCAGAGGTCGGGGCATGGATAGGCACCTGCATCCGGGATTCGGGTCGGGTCAGCGGCTGGCCGGTAAGGACCCGGTCGCCGGGCTGGACGATCACCTCGGCACTGGAGCCAATATGTTGCTTGAGCGGTAGCACCAGCAAGGGGGGGATAGCCGCTTCGACCAGCGGGACTTCACTGGATTCGAGCTTGTGTTCTTCAGGATGGATACCACCGTGGAAGTCCCACAGCTTGCCACTCCAGATCTTGTCAATGACACGACTCAGAGTCATTTGATCATCCTTACCGGAATAGTTTCCAGATCCCAGTTCCAGGAGTCCGGCGTGGTGGGAACGTCGATCATCTCGATGCAATCGGTCGGGCAGGGATCGACACAGAGATCACAGCCGGTGCATTCACTCTTGATCACGGTATGCATCATCTTGGCGGCACCGACAATGGCATCCACCGGGCAGGCCTGGATGCACTTGGTACAACCGATACACAGATCCTCATGGATAAAGGCGACCCGTTTGATAGGGCGTTCGATTTCATCGCTACTGGGCACATCAACCCCCATCAGGTCAGCGATGCGCTTGATGGTGGGTTCTCCGCCGGGAACACATTTGTTGATGACATCGCCATTGGCAATCGCTTCGGCGTAGGGGCGACAGCCCGGATAGCCGCACTGTCCGCACTGGGTCTGGGGCAGCAGGGCGTCGAGTTTTTCCACAACCGGGTCGGCGTCGACCCGGAAGCGAACCGCGGCGTAGCCCAGCAGCAGGCCGAATAGCAATGCCAGCAGCGCAAATAGCGCGAGAACAATCAGAATATGGCTCATGTCAGGATTTGATCAGTCCGGTAAAGCCCATAAACGCCAGCGACATCAGGCCGGCAGTAATCATGGCGATGGCGATGCCACGAAAGGGTAAGGGCACGTCCGCGGCGGCCAACCGCTCCCGCAGGGTGGCAAACAGCATCAGAACCAAGCTGAATCCCAATCCGCCACCCAGGCCGTAGACCACACTCTGCAAGAAGTCATGACGTTCGGTGACGTTGAGCAGGGCCAGGCCCAGAACGATGCAATTGGTGGTGATCAGGGGCAAATAGATGCCCAGCAGGCGATAGAGATCCGGGCTGGTTTTGTGCACCACCATCTCGGTAAATTGCACCACCACGGCGATGACTAGGATAAACGCCATGGTGCGCAGATAGGCAATATCCAGCGGGATCAGCAGCCAGTGATCCACCAGATAGGAGAGAGCCGAGGTCAAGGTCAGTACGAAGGCGGTAGCCAGTCCCATGCCGACAGCGGGCTCCAATTTTTTGGATACCCCCATGAAGGGACATAAGCCGAGGAACTTAACCAGTACGAAGTTATTGACCAGCACAGTACTGATGAACAGCA
>JBBRVG010000012.1:0-58642 GCA_038247115.1 Enterobacterales bacterium
AAGGCTGACTCGTCAGCGGAGTATAGTCCCATGACCCGACTCATTAATCGCCAGCCGGCGCGCACCAGCCGGCTGCTGTTGGCCCTGCTGCCCTTTGCGTTGCTGCTGCTCTGTTATCTGCTCAGCTCCCAGGCGCGGCTGGAGATCAACCCGCAGGACAAGCTGTTGCCGGGACTGGGCAGTATCGTCGAGGCCATTCAGCGGCTGGCGTTCGAGCCCAGCAAGCGCAGTGGCGAGATCCTGTTACTCACCGACACCCTGACTAGCCTGCGGTTGCTGCTGATTGGTGTCGGCAGCTCCGCGCTGCTGGCGCTGGTACTGGGGCTCGGCACCGGGGCCATCCCTCTGCTGCGCGCCCCGCTGTCGCCGCTGGTCACAGCGCTGTCGCTGATCCCGCCGATGGCGATCTTGCCGATCCTGTTTATCAGTTTCGGCCTCGGAGACCTGGCCAAGGTGATGCTGATCGTGATCGGCATTACCCCCATGCTGATCCGCGATCTGCAACTCAAGACCCTGAGCCTGCCCGCCGAACAGCTGGTCAAGGCCCAGACCCTGGGCGGTAGCAGCTGGCAGATCATGCTGAGGGTGATGCTGCCCCAGGTGCTGCCACGCCTCATCGAGGCGGTGCGGCTGACCCTGGGCAGTGCCTGGTTATTCCTTATCGCCGCCGAAGCCATCGCCGCCACCGCCGGGCTGGGCTACCGCATCTTCCTGGTGCGCCGCTATCTGGATATGGCGGTGATCCTGCCCTATGTCGCCTGGATCACCCTGCTGGCATTCAGCATGGATTGGCTACTCAAGCAGGCAGCACGCCGGGCCTTCCCCTGGTATTACGGCCGTGGTGGCGAAGGAGCAGCGACATGAGCCAGACCCCGTTATTACAAGCCAAGAATCTGTGGAAAGAGTACGGCGACAACTGCGTGCTGGAGCGCGTGAATGTCACTGTGCGCAGCGGCGAATTTGTCACCATAGTCGGCGCCTCCGGCTGCGGTAAAACCACCTTTTTGAAGCTGCTTTTGGGCACCGAAACCGCCAGTCGGGGTGAATTGCTGCTGGATGGCGCGCCCATCGGCAACGAGCCCGATGAGCAGCGCGGTATCGTCTTCCAGCGTTACTCTGTGTTTCCGCACCTGACCGCCCTGCAGAATGTGATGCTGGCCGACGAGTTCGCCGCCAGTCCACTGCTCGGGCGTCTGTTCGGCACCCGCAAGCAGCTGGCGCGGGATCGTGCCGCCGCCATGCTGGAGCGGGTCGGCCTCGCCCAGTCCCTGAACCGCTATCCGGCCGAGCTCTCCGGCGGTATGCAGCAACGGCTGGCGATTGCCCAGGCGTTGATGAAACAACCGCGGATCCTGCTGCTGGATGAGCCGTTCGGTGCGCTGGATCCGGGCATTCGCGGCGACATGCACCAGCTGATCCACGAGCTGTGGCAACAGCAGGGCTTGACCATCTTCATGATCACCCACGACCTGCGCGAGGGCTTTGCCCTGGGCAGCCGACTCTGGGTGTTCGACAAGGTGCGGCACGATCCCCAGCAGCCGAACCGCTACGGCGCCCACATTACCTACGACATCCCCCTCGACAAGGGCGTAGCCCTGCCCGAGCTGGTGAACCACGTCACCAGCCGCCCGGTGCCGTCTATGTCTTATCAGGAGTTAGCATGAGCGAATTGATCTATGAAGCCCGGTTACCCGGTGGCAGCCACTGGTCGCTGATAGTCCCCAAGGGCACTGTGTTGCGCCTGACCGATGAAGAGGGCGGCGCCAATCTGGGGCTGCTGTTCTACAACCCGAAGAATCTGCTAGAGCGTTACAACGCCCCCGATACCTTGAAGTGCCAGCACACCTTCAAGCTGACCCAGGGCCACTGCCTCTATTCGGATATGGGCCATATCTTCTGCTCTATCGTCGAGGACAGCACAGGCTGGATCGACACAGTCGGCGGCACCAGCAATAAAGCCAAAGTGAGTGCCCGCTGGGGGGAGCGCAACTATCAGCGCGACCGCAACCTGTGGCTGCAGAACGGCTATGACAGTTTTCTGGTGGAAGTGGCCAAATATGGCCTGGGCGAACGGGATCTGGCGGCCAATCTGAATCTGTTCAGCAAGGTTGCGGTCAACGACGGCGGCGATTTGCAGTTTGTCAGCGATCACTCACCCGCTGGCGCCACCATCACACTGCGCTTCGAGATGGAAACCCTGGTGGTGATGCACACCTGTCCCCACCCCATGAACCCGGCGGCGGAATACCCGCGCAAGCCGGTGCGCTATGCCCTGCTGGAAGCTGACCCGGTGGCGGCAGACGATCTCTGCCTCAACTCCCGGCCGGAGAATGGACGCGGCTTTGCCAACAACGCCCGTTATCTCTGCTGCACACACCATTGATGAAGTAAGGAGTCACTACCATGCTAACCACAAGTCCGTTGCTGCCTGAACAGGCCCTGTTACGCCAGAAGGTTCCGGCCGGCGATTACTGGCTGCAGGAGCTAAAAGCCGGACAGACGCTGCGTATTCTGGATCTGGAAGGCAACCAAGCCGCCGATACCCTGTTCTTCAATGCCCGGGATCCGGCCGAACGTTACAGCGCCATGGATACCCTCCGCGAGCAGGGTAACGTCTACCTCACCACAGGTAGCCGTCTGCTCTCCAACCGCGGCAATCTGCTGCTGACCATCAGCGCCGATACCTGCGGTCGGCACGACACCCTGGGCGGTGCCTGCGCCACCGAGAGTAACCAGGTGCGTTATGACCTCGACAAGCAGCATATGCACGCCTGTCGGGATAGCTGGTTGCTGGCGGTCAGCGAGAATCCGCAGTGGGGTCTAAGCAAGCGCGATATCACCCATAACATCAATTTTTTCATGAATGTACCGGTAACGCCCGAGGGCGGCCTGAGCTTTGCCGATGGCATCAGTGCACCGGGTAAATATGTGGAGCTGGTGGCCGCCATGGATGTCATAGTCCTGCTGTCCAACTGCCCGCAATTGAATAATCCCTGCAACGCCTACAACCCGACTCCGGTCGAGATGATCATCTGGGATCCGGCTGCCTAACCAAACCAGCAACGCGCATTCCGAACCCTATCAGCCCCGGGACGACCCAATGAGGGCTTGCAACAAGGAAGGCGGGACGACCCGCCCGAGTGGAGTCTGATCCCATGTTTGCCAAAGTATTGATCGCCAACCGCGGTGCCATTGCCTGTCGCATCATTCGTACCCTGCAAGCCATGGGGGTGGGTGCCGTCGCCGTCTACAGCGACGCCGATGTCGACAGCCTGCATGTCAGCGCCGCCGACGAGGCCTATAGCCTGGGCCCGGGTCCGGCCAGCCAGACCTATCTGGATCAGGAGCAACTGCTGCGCATAGCCCGCCGCTGTGGCGCGCAAGCCATACACCCCGGTTATGGCTTTCTCAGCGAAAACCCCGATTTTGCCCGCCGCTGCGAGGCCCAGGGCCTGGTGTTTCTGGGCCCGACGCCCGAGCAGATGACCGCCTTTGGTCTCAAGCATCAGGCCCGGGCTCTGGCACAAGCCGCCCAGGTGCCGCTGCTGCCAGGCTCTGGCCTGCTGGCCGATGTGAACGAAGCACTGGCCGAGGCCGAGCGCATCGGCTATCCGGTGATGCTCAAAAGCACTGCCGGCGGCGGCGGCATCGGCATGCAGCGCTGTTTCAGCGCCGCCGAGCTGGAAGCCGCCTACGCCTCGGTCAAGCGCCTGTCGGAGAACAACTTCAGCAATGGCGGCCTGTTTGTCGAGAAGTTCATCGCGGATGCCCGTCACATCGAGGTGCAACTGTTCGGTGATGGCCAGGGCGAGGTGATCGCCATCGGCGAGCGGGATTGCTCCGCCCAGCGCCGCAACCAGAAGGTGATCGAGGAGTGTCCGGCCCCCCATCTGAGTGACGAGGTACGGCAAGCGCTGCGCGAAACCGCAGTGACACTGGGCCGCAGCATCGGTTACCGCAGTGCCGGGACTGTGGAGTATGTGTTCGACGCCCTGAGCCAACAGTTCTACTTTCTCGAGGTCAACACCCGACTCCAGGTCGAGCACGGCGTCACCGAGCAGGTCTTTGGCCTGGATCTGGTGCGCTGGATGATCGAGCTGGGGGCCGGAACCCTGCCACCGCTGGCCGAGCTGGCGCAGGCCTTGCAGCCCCGGGGACATGCCATCCAGGTGCGACTCTATGCCGAGGATCCGGCCCAGCAGTTCCGTCCCTGCGCCGGTCTGCTCAGCCATGTCGCCTTCCCGTCCGTGGATCGCCGCCGCTTGCGCATCGACAGCTGGGTCGAATCCGGGGTGGAAGTCCCCGCCTTCTTCGACCCCATGCTGGCCAAACTCATCAGCCACGGCGACGATCGGGCTCAAGCCCTGCAGCAGTTACAGGGGCTGCTGGGCGACAGCGAAATCTATGGCATCGAAACCAATCGGCACTGGCTGCAAGCGCTGCTGGCCAGCCCGCTGGTGCAAACCGGCTCGGTACTGACCCGGTCGCTGAATGATTTTATCTGGCAACCCCAGACCCTGGATGTGCTCAGTGGTGGCACCCAGACCACACTGCAGGATGTCCCTGGCCGCATCGGCTACTGGCATATCGGCGTGCCTCCTTCCGGCCCCATGGATAACTGGTCCTTTCGCCTCGGCAACCGGCTGCTCGGTAATTCACCCGAGGCCTGCGGCATGGAGATCACCCTGAGCGGCCCGAGCCTGCGCTTTAACTGCGAGCGGCAAATCGTGCTGGCCGGTGCCGAGCTGGAAGCGCGACTGGTCAGCGCCTCAGGCGAGAGCCGCAACCTGCCGTTCTGGCAACGGGTGACGATCCCGGCCGGCAGCCTGCTGCATCTGGGCAAGGTGCAGGGTCATGGCGCCCGCAGCTATCTGCTGGTGGCCGGCGGCTTCGACTGCCCGGCCTATCTGGGCAGCCGCAGCACCTTCACCCTAGGCCAGTTTGGCGGCCATGCCGGACGCGCTCTGCAAAGTGGCGATGTGCTGCATCTGCACGCTGAGCCCGATGCCGCGATCGACGGTGCATCAGCCCCAGATCTGCCAGCTCAGCTTCCGGCGGCGCTCCAGCCCAAGCTGGGTGCCGAGTGGCAGCTGCGGGTCATGTATGGCCCCCATGGCGCCCCGGATTTTTTCACCGACGCCGATATTGCCACCTTGTTCAGCAGCGCCTACGAGGTGCATTACAACTCCAGTCGTACCGGCGTACGCCTGATAGGACCCAAGCCGCAGTGGGCCCGCACCGATGGCGGTGAAGCCGGTCTGCACCCTCCAACTTGCACGATAACGCCTATGCCATCGGCACCCTGGATTTCACCGGCGATATGCCGGTACTGCTGGGCCCGGATGGCCCGAGTCTGGGCGGTTTTGTCTGCCCTGTGACCCTGATCAAGGCGGATCTGTGGAAGATGGGCCAGCTCAAGGCCGGGGATCGGGTGCGCTTTATTCCCGTCACCCTGGCCGATGCCGAAGCGCTGGAGCGCGCCCAAATCGCCGCTCTGCTCACTCTACAGCCCGCGGAGGAGCCCAGGATCAACCCGGCCCCCCTCGATACCCCGATCATCAAGACTCTGCCCCGGGAGGAGTACGGTGAACAGGTGGTCTATCGCCCCAGTGGCGATGATTATCTGCTGGTGGAGTATGGCCCCCAGGTATTGGATATCCGCCTGCGCTTTCGCGCCCACGCCCTGATGCTCTGGCTGGAGCGCGCCGCCCTGCCTGGCGTGCTGGAGCTCACCCCCGGCATCCGCTCGCTGCAGATCCACTACGACAATCTGCGCCTGCCGCGCCACAGCTTGCTGGAGCAATTGGAGCGGGCCGAGCGCGAGCTGACCCGGAGCGACGATCTGCGGGTCCCCGCCCGCATCGTCCATCTGCCGCTCTCCTGGGATGATGAGGCCACACGGCTGGCGATCCGTAAATATGACGAGCTGGTGCGCAAGGACGCCCCCTGGTGCCCGTCGAATATCGAGTTTATCCGCCGCATCAACGGCCTGGAGTCGGTGGATCAGGTCAAGGAGATACTGTTTAGCGCCAGCTATCTGGTGATGGGCTTAGGCGATGTCTATCTGGGGGCACCGGTGGCAACACCGCTGGATCCGCGCCATCGCCTGGTCACCACCAAGTACAATCCAGCCCGCACCTGGACCCCGGAGAATGCGGTGGGGATCGGCGGCGCCTATCTGTGTGTCTACGGCATGGAGGGACCGGGCGGCTACCAGTTTGTCGGCCGCACCCTGCAGATGTGGAATCGTTATCGGCAGACCGCCGAGTTCAGCCAGCCCTGGCTGTTGCGCTTCTTCGACCAGATCCGCTTCTACGAGGTCAGCGCCGAGGAGCTGGTGCGCATCCGCGCCGATTTTCCCCGCGGCCGCTACCCGCTCACCATCGAAGAAACCGAGTTTTCACTGGCCGAGTATCAGGCACAACTGGATGCCAATGCCGAGGCCATCACCGCCGCCAAGCAGCGCCAGCAACAGGCCTTCGAAGCCGAGCGCCAACGCTGGATCGACAGTGGTCAGGCGCACTTTATCAGTGATGGCGAGGCGATTGCGGAAACCGGCGAAGAGCTGGTACTGAGTGCCCGGCAACGGGCGGTCGAGAGTCCGGTCTCCGGCAGCATCTGGCAGTTGGCCGTTGCGCCCGGCGATCGAGTTCAGGCCGGTGATACCCTGCTGATCATCGAATCGATGAAGATGGAAATCGCCGTCCAGGCCCTCGAAGCCGGCACAATAGTCAGTATCCAGCGCGAACCCGGCCAGCAAGTCAAAGCCGGTCAATGCCTGCTGGTATTGGAAGTGGAGTAGCCTCCAAAACCACTCCGGGGCTAGCCGCCATCGCAGCAAGCCCCGGAGTGGACTAACTCAGAATTGATCTAGCTGCGGCGCTTAAGCAGGTAAAAGGCGACGCCCATAAACAGCAGGCTGGGGGCGGAGGCGCCCAGTGCCGGGGGCACGTTGTAGACCAGGCTCATGGGGCCAAAGACCTGGTTGGCGACATAAAAGGCGAACCCCAGGATCACCCCTGTGATGATGCGCGCGCCCATGGGCACAGAGCGCAGCGGACCAAATACGGTACTGGCGGCCAGCAGCATCATGGCGATCACCGCCAGCGGAGCCAGCGCCTTGCGCCAGAGCTCCAGCTGATAGCGCTCCACCTTCTGCCCGCTCTGCTTCATGTAGCGGATGTAGTCATACAGACCCGAAGCCGAGAGTTCATCGGGGGCTATGGCCACCACCTCCAGTTTGTCGGGGGTCAGGCCCATCTGCCAGGACTCAGCCGCCACAACTTCACTGCCGACCTTCTGTTTGTCGGTGAAGAAGGTGCGGTGCACCTGCTCCATCTGCCATTGTCCATCCTGATAATGGCCGCGCTCGGCCTGGGCGGTTTCCAGCAAGTCGGGGCCAGTGCCGAAGCGGTAGCGGGTAATACCCTGCAGGGTGCCATCGCGCAGCACGGCGGCGATGTTGATGAAGTCCTGTTGCTCGCGGATCCAGACCCCGGCCGAGGAGACCGTCATCTGGCCACCGGAGACCGCCATGCTCTTGAGGTCATCGGCACGGCGCTCTGTGATAGGAGCCAGATACTCGCCCACCAGCATGATGAGGATCATCACCGGCAACACGGTTTTCAGGACCGCCATGACGATATTGAAACGGGAGCGCCCCACCGATTGCAGCACCACCAGCTCGGAGCTGGAGGCCAGTTGGCCGAGCCCTATCACACCGCCGAGCAGGGCGCCGATGGGGAAGAACAGCACCAGCTCCTTGGGAATGGAGTAGAGCACATACCAACCTGCGGTAATGGCATCGTAACCGCCGGAGCCGACGCTCTTCATCTGCTCCACATATTTGATCAGCGCCGAAAGCCCGACCAGCACCAGGGTACACAGCAGTATGGACATCAGCACGCTGCGCCCGACATAACGATCGAGAATGCCAAACATCAGGCCTTGCCTCCCTTGATACCCAGCCGCAGACGGTTGTACCAGCTGGTATTCACCAGGTTCAACGGCAGGGCAAACAGCAATACAAACAACAGCGGCACGCTATACAGACCGGGGAATGGTGGCAGGGAGCCGCGCTCCAGCGCCGCCTTGCCTGCCGACAGCAGCAGAAAATAACTCAAGTACAGCAAGATAGCCGGTAGCAACTTGGCGTAGCGGCCCTGGCGCGGATTGACCACCGCCATGGGCACCACGATCAACGTCAGAATGGGGATCGACAGCGGTAGGGCCACCCGCCACTGCCACTCGGCGGTCGCTTTCGGGTTGTCGCTGGCGAGCAACTCCTGCATCGGCATGGCCGAGAGCTTGCGATTGCTGGCGGCCACATCTTCCCGATCCTGGATCCAGCTGCGGTATTCGGCAAACTCGGAGATCTTGAATTCGCCCTTGGCCGTCGGCCCTTCGTAGCGTTTGCCATCGTTCAGCGTCAGCCATTGCAAACCATTGCCATCGCGCTGGATGTTGCCGGTATCCGAGACCACCACGGTCGGCGCCTGCTTGGCATCGCCCTGCTGCAAAATGTAGATGCGGCTGAGCTCCTTGACCCCCTCGCCTTCGAGGCGATCGATATAGGCCACCACCTTGCCGTTATCCAGATTCATGAAACGGCCACTGTCGAGGGCAAACAGGCCGGGGTCGGCTTTGACCTTATCCAGCAACCGGTATTGCTGCTCCTCGGCCCAGGGGCTGATCCACATGGTATTCAGCGCTGCCACCCCCATGGTGATGACCGCCAGCAGTTGGGTCACTGCCATGGTACTGGTCGGCGTCATGCCCACGGCCCGCATCACCGTCATCTCGCTTTCGGCATACAGACGACCGTGAGCGAACAAAATAGCGATAAACAAGCTCAGAGGCAGCATCAGCAGCGCCATGCTCGGAATATTAAGTGCCAGCACTTCCGTGACCAATTGAGTCGGAAGTGCGCCACGGGCGGCCCGACTCAGGATGCGGATGAAGCTTTGGCTGAGGAAAATCATCAACAAAATCCCGAGTACGGCGACCTGGGTTTTGACGGTTTCTCTAAAGATGTAACGGGACAGGATCACGCTAGCCTCTGGGAAAACTTGTAATTTCGAGCGAATCGCTAAAAAATAGGCCTGTAAATTCCATTTTGGCATATTTTACCTGGTAAATCCGGTCGTTTATTGGCCACCAGGGCCACGACTCGATGCCGTATTATCGAATAAACCTCGCACTTTGTCTTCAAGACCAAGGAGTATCCATGGAGTTCAGCGTAAAAAGCGGCAGCCCCGAGAAGCAGCGCAGTGCCTGCATCGTCGTCGGCGTGTTTGAACCCCGTCGTCTCTCCAGTGTCGCCGAGCAGCTGGATCGCATCAGCGATGGCTATCTGAGCGCCCTGTTGCGCCGCGGCGATCTGGAGGGTAAGCCCGGCCAGATGCTGTTGCTGCATCAAGTACCGGGTGTGCTCTCCGAGCGCGTCTTACTGGTCGGTTGTGGCAAGGAGCGCGAACTGGATGAACGCCAGTTCAAGCAGATCATGCAAAAAACCATCAGCACCCTGAACGAAACCGGCTCCATGGAAGCGGTCTGCTTCCTCACCGAGCTGCACGTCAAGGGTCGGGATACCTACTGGAAGGTGCGTCAGGCCATCGAGACCACCCAGGCCGGTCTCTACAGCTTCGATCAGTTCAAAACCAACAAGGCCGAGCTGCGCCGTCCGCTGCGCAAGATGGTCTTCAATGTGCCGACCCGGCGCGAGCTGCCGACTGGTGAACGAGCGATTGTGCACGGTCTGGCCGTGGCCAAGGGCGTCAAGGTGTGCCGGGACGTCGGCAACATGCCGCCCAACGTCTGCACCCCCGCCTATCTGGCCTCCCAGGCCCGTCGCCTCGGCGATGCCTGCCCGAACATCACCACCAAGGTGATCGGCGAGCAGCAGATGGCCGAGCTGGGGATGAACTCTTATCTGGCTGTGGCGCGAGGCTCCGAGAATGAAGCCATGATGTCCATCATGGAATACAAGGGCCACCCGGATGCCAAGCCGATTGTGCTCATCGGCAAGGGACTGACCTTCGACTCCGGCGGTATTTCCATCAAACCGGCCGATGGCATGGACGAGATGAAGTACGACATGGGCGGTGCCGCCTCCGTACTGGGCACCATGCATGCCCTGGCCGACCTGCAGCTGCCAATCAACGTTATCGGCGTACTGGCCGGTGCCGAGAACATGCCCGATGGTAAAGCCTATCGCCCCGGCGATATTCTTACCTCCATGTCCGGCCAGACCATCGAAGTGCTCAATACCGATGCCGAAGGCCGTCTGGTGCTGTGCGATGCCCTGACCTATGTGGATCGCTTCGATCCGGAATGCGTCATCGATATCGCCACCCTGACCGGGGCCTGTATCGTGGCACTGGGCCATCACACCACCGGCTTGCTGGCGAACCACAATCCGCTAGCCCACGAGCTGCTGGGTGCCGCCGAGCTCTCCGGTGACAAGACCTGGCGTCTGCCGCTGTGGGATGAGTATCAGGAGCAGCTGGAAAGTCCGTTTGCCGATATGGCCAACATTGGCGGTCGTCCTGCCGGTGCCATCACGGCTGCCGCTTTCTTGTCGCGCTTCACCAAGAAATACAACTGGGCCCATCTGGACATCGCAGGCACCGCCTGGAAGTCCGGCAAGGACAAGGGAGCAACCGGACGTCCAGTGCCGTTGCTGACCCAGTTCCTGTTGAGCCGTGCCGGTGTTGATCAGGACGAGTAATGCGTCCAGCCAAGGAGACAAGGGGATGTCCTCATCCCCTTGAAATGTGATGAAAGCAGCCACCTTCTACCTGTTACCCGACACTGACCAGCCGACCGCGGATGAGCTATTCATCCTGGTCTGTCAGTTGGCGACCGACCGTTACCGGCGAGGTCAGAGCCTGTTTGTCTGCGTCGAAACCCAGCAGCAGGCCTGGCAGCTGGATGAAATGCTCTGGCAACAGGATCCGGACAGCTTCGTGCCCCACAGTCTCTCCGAAGAACCCACCGCCCATCAGGCACCGGTAGAAATTGGCACCGGCCTGCCGCGCCGCAACCGCCAACTGCTGATTAATCTGGGCAGTCAGGCACCGGCATTTGCAGGACGCTTCGCCGAAGTGATAGATTTTGTCCCCACGGACGACACCCTCAAGCAGCTGGCCCGCGAACGCTACAAGCAGTATCGCGCCGTTGGCTTCACGCTACAGACCCAGGCTGCGCCCAGCGCGGCCCAAGCCCAGGCGACTGACAGACCCGAGACCGACTAACCATGGAAAAGACCTTCAATCCCAACGCCGTTGAACAGGCGCTCTACCAGCACTGGGAATCCCAGGGCTACTTCAAGCCCCACGGCGACACCAGCAAAGACGGCTACTGCATCATGATACCGCCGCCGAACGTCACCGGCAGCCTGCACATGGGTCACGCCTTCCAGCAGACCATCATGGATGCCCTGATCCGCTATCAGCGCATGCTGGGTAAAAACACCCTGTGGCAAGCCGGTACCGACCACGCCGGGATCGCCACCCAGATGGTGGTGGAGCGCAAGATCGCCGCCGAAGAGAGCAAGACCCGTCACGACTATGGCCGTGATGCCTTTATCGACAAGATTTGGCAGTGGAAGGAAGAGTCCGGCGGCACCATCACCCGCCAGATGCGCCGTCTCGGTACCTCGGTGGATTGGGATCGCGAGCGCTTCACCATGGATCCGGGCCTCTCCCGCGCCGTGCAGGAAGTCTTCGTGCGTCTGTATGACGAGGAGCTGATGTACCGTGGCAAACGCTTGGTGAACTGGGATCCGAAACTGCACACCGCCATCTCCGATCTGGAAGTGGAAAACCGCGAAGTCAAAAGCTTCATGTGGCAGCTGCGCTACCCGTTGGCCGATGGCCAGCAGACCCGCGACGGCGAACACTTCCTGGTGGTCGCCACCACCCGTCCGGAAACCATGCTCGGTGATACCGCCGTCGCGGTGAATCCGGAAGATCCGCGCTACAAGAACCTCATCGGCAAGTTTATCGAGCTGCCGCTGGTCGGGCGTCGCATCCCCATAGTCGGCGACGAACACGCCGACATGGAGAAGGGCACGGGTTGCGTGAAGATCACCCCGGCCCACGACTTCAACGATAACGAAGTGGGCAAGCGTCACGCCCTGCCGATGATCAACATCTTCACTCTGGATGCCCATGTCCGTGCGCTGGCCGAAGTCTATGACTCCAGTGGCCACCCGAGCACCGCCTATCCGGCCGAGCTGCCCGCCGAATTTGCGGGTCTAGAGCGCTATGCCGCCCGTAAGGCCATTCTGGCCAAGCTGGACGAGCTGGGGCTGCTGGCCGAGACCAAGGATCATGTGCTGCAACAGCCCTATGGTGATCGCGGTGGCGTGCCCATCGAGCCCATGCTTACCGATCAGTGGTATGTGCGTGCCGGTGTGCTGGCCAAACCGGCCATCGAGGCGGTGGAAGATGGCCGCATCCAGTTTGTGCCCAAGCAGTACGAGAACATGTACTTCTCCTGGATGCGCGACATTCAGGACTGGTGCGTCTCCCGTCAGCTGTGGTGGGGTCACCGCATCCCGGCCTGGTATGACGAATCCGGCAAGGTCTATGTCGCCCGCGATGAAGCCGAAGTACGCAGCAAGTATGGTCTCGCGGCTGATGTGAAACTGCGTCAGGACGAAGACGTGCTGGATACCTGGTTCAGCTCGGCACTGTGGACCTTCTCCACCCTGGGTTGGCCGGAACAGACACCCGACCTGCGCACCTTCCATCCCACCGATGTGCTGGTCACCGGCTTTGACATCATCTTCTTCTGGGTGGCGCGCATGATCATGATGACCATGCACTTCATGAAGCATGAAGATGGCTCGCCGCAGGTACCCTTCAAGACCGTCTACGTCACAGGCCTCATCCGGGACGAAGAGGGGCAGAAGATGTCCAAGTCCAAGGGCAACGTCCTGGATCCGCTGGATATGATCGACGGCATCAGCCTGCCCGAGTTGCTGGAGAAGCGCACCGGCAACATGATGCAGCCCCAGCTGGCCGAGAAGATTGGCAAGCGCACCGAGAAACAGTTCCCGGAAGGGATCGAAGCCCATGGCTCCGATGCCCTGCGCTTCACCCTGGCGGCACTGGCCTCGACCGGTCGCGACATCAACTGGGACATGAAGCGCCTGGATGGCTATCGCAACTTCTGCAACAAGCTGTGGAACGCCAGCCGCTATGTGCTGATGAACACCGAAGAGCAGGATTGCAGCCCGGCTGCCGCTGCGGATTACAGTCTGGCGGATCGCTGGATCCAGTCCCAACTGCAGCTGACTGTCCGCGATGTGCGCCATGCCATGGACACCTACCGCTTCGATCAGGTCGCCGGTGTGTTGTACGAGTTTATCTGGAACCAGTTCTGTGACTGGTATCTGGAGTTGACCAAGCCGGTACTCTGGCACGGCACCGCCGCCCAGCAACAAGCCACCCGCCACACTCTGGTAACGGTGCTGGAAACCCTGCTGCGTCTGGTTCATCCGCTGATGCCGTTTATCAGCGAGGAGATCTGGAAGAACGTGGCACCGCTCGCTGGCGTCGGTTTCAGCGAAGGCGATACCCTGATGCTGCAAGCCTATCCAGCCTTCGATGCCGCCCAGGTAGACGAGGCCGTACTGGCGGACCAGGAGTGGGTGAAGCAATTCATCATCAGCATCCGGAATATCCGTGCCGAGATGAATGTGGCACCGAGCGTGCCTTTGACCGTGCTGCTCAAGGCCGATGCGGTCGATGGCGCACGCGCCACCGCGAACGCTGCGACCCTCAAATCCCTGGCCAAGCTGGAGTCCATCACCCTGCTGGCCGCAGGCGATGCAGCTCCGGTCTCCGTCACCAAGCTCATCGGTGCTACCGAGCTCTTGATCCCCATGGCCGGCCTGATTGACAAGGATGCCGAGCTGGCGCGCCTGGATAAGGAAGTTACCAAGCTGACTCAGGAGTGCGGTCGTATCGAAGGCAAACTCGGCAACGAGGCTTTTGTCGCCAAGGCACCGGAAGCGGTGATCATCAAGGAGCGCGAGAAGCTGGCCGACTATCAGGTGCAGCTGACCAAGCTCAAGGAGCAGCAGGAAACCATCAAGGCGCTGTAAATAGGCCGAGTTCCTGCTCCGCAAAGTCCAAGACCCCGGCCCAAAGCCGGGGTCTTGTTGTATACCAAGACCGGAACAGTTCATCACACTCAATAAACGCTCACCGCCGACACCAGCGTCGCACCAACCACAGCGCAGCGCCCAGCCCTCCCGACCACAAGCAGACACTCTGCAATGTGGCGATGCTGATCCAGCCATAAAAGGGGTTACCCGCATACAGAGGCCACAACGGCTGGATATCGCCATGCATCAGCCCATCCAGCAGCAGATGGCTGTAGGTGCCGAGCAGACCGCCCCACAGCAACATCCCCCAGGAACAAGCAACCGGCATCGAGAGCCAGCGCAGCCGGTAATGGCTCACCTCCCGGTTCCAGCGCCGCAGCACTAGGCCACGCAGCAGACGCGCCACCAGGGCGGCACCCAGACCTATGGCTAGTGCCCAGGCGACAGTATGGGTGCGACCGTGCAGGATTGGCGCATGGCGGATCAATCCTAGCAAGGGCTCTATATCCATCAGGATCTGGGCACATCCAAAGGCGAACAGACTGAATCGTCGTTGAGCTCCAGCCTTGAGCAGTAGCGCCGGGCCCATATGTAACGGTGTAAACGGCATTCATACTCCAGAAAAAAGGCGCCCTACAGGCGCCTTGAGATAGCGGCTCTTAATCTTTGCTAGCTGACCAGTTCAGCTGGCTTGGGAGCAACCGGCAGACTCCATCGGGTCAATGCCACGGGGCGTAGCAGACGGGTCAGGATCACCTTCAGGCACCAGAGCAACAGCAAGGCGGCAATAATATGCACCAGAGTACTGTGCACAAAATAAATAGCAGCCCCCAGCAGCAGACTGACAATCAGGGCGGGAAGTGCTGACTGCAGCCGTCCCTTTTGCACATCTTCTCGATTCAGCAGGGGCGGCAGCGCCTTGCCGATCTGCTCGGCCGCATGACGTTTTACCGCCGGATTGAGGAACTCCAGGGTCTCGTAATCCGTCTTGCCATCCACCACATAGGTGACATCCAGGGTGTCCTTATGGAAATGACTCTCCACTTCGCTAATGGCCGCCAATGGGATCGAGACATGCTTGCCACCGGCTTCAGCCAGTAATTTATCGATGGAGGCACCATTTTGGTAGAGCTTCTGGATGGCGCCCACCTCATTCTTACCAATCGTGATCGAATAGAGATGGCTCTCGGTGAGATACACCAGATACTTATCATCCACATCCAGCCAGCTGTTTTCGGTATAGAAGCCTTCCGGCAAGACCCCTTTGGGCTCCCGTCCGAACAGGAACAGCAACAAGGTCGTCAGCGCAGCAGCTGCGGGCAAGATCCAGCTGATATAGGGGCGCAGACGATCGACCGGAGTGCTGACCGCCAAACGATCCGCGACCAGTTTTGGCATCGCGAGTTCGGGTTGTCCTTTGGGGAACCAGATTTCGATAACATCACCTTCATTCAGTGCTTCATATTCGGCAGCAGACAAGGCGGAATGCCCGCTCAACTGCTCTCCCTCCAGAATGAAGTCGTAATCAGTGGCATAGTCATGCTCTGTGACCTTACGGCCCTTGCGACCCGTATATTCAGAAACCTCATCCGTCACCGCCGTCAACGTGGCGGTTGCCGTTTCATGAGCCTGCTCGAGCTGCCGCGCTTCCTGCTCTGCAGCGGTTGGCAGACACGCAATCACGGCCGCAACCGCCAGTGTCAATACGACCATAATCGCGATGATCCAGCGGCGCTTTTTTTGTCCGGGTGACAGTATTTTTTTGGCCATAAGGCCCTCCATGCTTGTTATGTTTCTCCATTTTATCCCAGCCTCGAATGGCACAAAGGCAGCAAACGAGGCCGCACAGCATAGCGAGGAGCTCACCCAATGCAAAGCCAAAGATCGGCATTTATTGCTCAGGATCCCATCGTTTTGGGCATTTATTGATCGCAAAGAAAAGAAACCGCTTTCGTGAGATGGGGAGCAATCGGCAGTCGCAGAGAGGTTCGTATAAGCCAAACGCGGGGTCCGTTTGGGAGGGAGTGGCAGGACAGAGCCCAGGACCCCAGCGCTTGCAGACGCCGGGGTCAAGAAGTCGCAGAGCTGCTTAAATCTCGTCGTGGAGGAAGATATCGCGGTAGGCGACGTAGAGGGAGTAGCCGGTCACCGGCACCACCACCAGCAGACCGACCAGCAACATCAGGGTTCCCAGCAGCAACAGCAGAGTAGCCAGAATGCCCCACCAGGTCAGGGGCCAAAAATTACGCCAGCAGCCACGCAGACTCAGCTTCAGAGCCTCCCAGGGGGCGACCTGATGGAAGAAGACTAAGGCGGGCGCAAACAGTGCCGTCATCATCACCGGGATCAGCAAGGCCAAGCCAACCAGAACCCATAGCAACAGCTGCAGAGCCATGGCCGGATCGCTCTCGACCACCTCGTCAAAATTCATCAGCTGCTCGATACCGATGGATACAAAGGCAGCAATCACCACCAGAATGGTCATCCCCAGGATCAGCGCCAGATAAATAACAGCGGTGAGCACCAGTTGCCCCATCTGCTGGCGGAAGCCCTCGAAGTAGTCGTTGAAGGAGATATAGCCCATGGTATGGGCCCGGTGAGCGACGGACATCAGACCGGCGGCAAACACCATGCTGAACAGCTGATACAACAGGCCACCGCCTGGAATGATCCCCGAGGCAATCGACAACACCAGACTGAACAGACAGATGCCGACGCTCACCCCCATGCCCCGATTGAACAGGCCAAATGCACCGTATATCCAGCCCCAGCCGCGCCCGATCCGCACCCGTCGCGGCTCTTGCCACGGCGTGGCCTCCGTGGCTTCATCCATTTCTGTTACTGCAATAAACTCACCCATGCTGTTCTCGCTCTCCTGCTCGTTGCCGTTGATTCCCTAACCGTTGGAGCTCCAGCTCCTTTCGACGCCTTTATACCCGTTTTTGCTTCTCGGTGATGTGAAATACAGCAAAGCTCAGGGCGCTGGCGGCGCACTAAAACAAAACCCTCGCCGAGGCGAGGGTTTGAATAGATAACCAGCGTTCAATCCAGCCGCAGCTCGAGAGGCACTTCGAAGATCACGTCCTCTTCCTTGCCGCTGAACTCCTCGATCACACCGCCGCCAATCTGTTGCAGGCGAGAAATCACCTGCTGGACCAGCACTTCCGGCGCCGAGGCCCCGGCTGTCACGCCCACGGTAGCGACCCCGGAGAACCACTCAACTTGCAGTTGCGCGGCCTCATCGACCAGATAAGCCGGTGTCCCCAGCCGCTCGGCCAACTCGCGCAAGCGATTGGAGTTGGAGGAGTTGCGTGAACCGACCACTATGAACAGATCGACCTGAGCCGCCAGCTCGCGCACCGCATCCTGGCGATTCTGGGTGGCGTAGCAGATGTCATCCTTGCGCGGTCCCTGGATCGCCGGGAACTGGCTTTGCAGGGCGGCGATCACCTCTTTGGTCTCATCGACGCTCAAGGTGGTCTGGGTGACAAAATGTAGCTGGCTGGCATCCTTGACCTGTAACGCGGCCACATCGGTTGCATCTTCCACCAGATACATACCCGCTTGCTGGCTCTCGTATTGGCCTATGGTGCCCTCCACCTCGGGATGACCGGCGTGACCTATCATGATCACCTCCTGCTCCTTGCGGCTGGCGCGATGAACCTCCATATGCACCTTGGTCACTAGAGGACAGGTAGCATCGAATACCCGCAGACCGCGCTGCTTGGCCTCTTCGCGCACCGCCTTGGAGACACCATGGGCGGAGAAGATCACTATATGATCATCCGGCACCTCGGAGAGCTCCTCGACAAAGATGGCCCCGGCTTGGCGCAGTGACTCCACCACGTAGCGGTTATGCACCACCTCGTGACGCACATAGATGGGAGCACCGAACTTCTGCAGCGCATTCTCGACGATACTGATTGCCCGATCGACACCAGCACAGAAGCCTCGGGGGTTAGCAAGCAGGATCTTCATCTTAACTCGCCTTCTGTTCGTCCGACGGTGCTGGCTTCTTGCGCAGGCCATCCAGCACTATCATGACAGCGCCGACCGTGATGGCGCAGTCCGCCAGATTGAACGCCGGGAAGAAATAGCCATAGCCGTAAAACAGCAGAAAATCGACTACATGGCCGTAGGCCAGCCGATCAATCAGGTTGCCAATCGCCCCGCCAATCACCAGCACAAACGCCAGGTTCAGCCAGAGCTGATTCGCCGCCTGACGCCGCAGCCCCACGGCCATGGCCGCGGAAACCCCCAGGGCAAACAGCGCGAAGAACCAACGCTGCCAACCCGGCTGATCCGCCAGAAAGCTGAATGCCGCGCCCGTGTTGTAAACATGGACGATATTGAAAAACGGCAGCACATTGATCCCCGGGCCGCCGTAAGGCAAACCATCGAGGATCGCCAGCTTGGTCAGCTGATCCAGTACCACCACTACCAGCGCCAGCCATGACCAGCGCAGTCCGCTTTGTTTCCAGCTCGCTATCATCATGCAAAGGCCCGCGTTTCGCCGTCACCTTCGACGTTGGTCACGCAGCGACCACAGATCCCCTCGTGACCGGCGATGGTGCCGACATCGGCCACATGGTGCCAGCAACGCTCGCACTTGGCGGCGGCAGTGGCTGCAACCTGCAACCAGAGACCGTTCAGCTCGGTGGCCTGGGCATCCGCCGGAGCGGCCGTTACGGCCTCCACCTTGGCTTGCGAGGTGATGAGCACGAAACGCAGCTCATCGCCCAGACGCACCAGCTTCTCGGCCAGTGCCGGTTCGGCAAACAGGGTGACTTCCGCCTGCAGGGAGCTGCCGATACGCTTGTCGGCACGGGCTGCTTCCAGAGCCTTGTTCACTTCGCTGCGTACCGCCAGCAGATCCGCCCAGTAGGCGTCATCCATGGCTTCGCCGTCATTGAGACCAAACAGGCCATCAAACCACTCTTCGGTGAACACAAACTGGCTGCGTTCGCCTGGCAACAATTTCCAGATCTCGTCGGCGGTGAAGCTCATGATGGGTGCCATCCAGCGCACCATGGCTTCTACTATGAGATACAGGGCGCTTTGGCAGGAGCGACGAGCCAGACTGTCCGCCTTGGCGGTGTATTGGCGATCTTTGATGATATCCAGATAGAAGGAGCCCATCTCCACCGAGCAGAACTGCATCAGCTTCTGGGTTACCAGGTGGAAGTCATACTCGGAATACGCCTGGATGATCTCCTCCTGAGCCTTGAGGGCACAGCCCACAGCCCAGCGATCCAGCACCACCATCTCGTCCGCGGCGACCATATGCAGCTTGGGATCGAAGCCGTTGAGGTTGGCCAGCAGGAAGCGGGCGGTGTTGCGGATCCGGCGATAGGCATCGGCCGAGCGCTTGAGGATCTCGTC
Organism: Enterobacterales bacterium; assembly: GCA_038247115.1. Classification (GTDB taxonomy): domain Bacteria; phylum Pseudomonadota; class Gammaproteobacteria; order Enterobacterales; family Aeromonadaceae; genus Pseudaeromonas. The sequence goes on from JBBRVG010000012.1 coordinate 19,502, forward strand.
GGAGACCGTCATCTCGCCAGTGTAATCGGTAGAGGCAACCCACAAGCGCAGGATATCGGCACCCAGCTTGTTCATCACCTCTTGCGGGCTGACTACGTTGCCCAGGGACTTGGACATCTTGCGGCCCTGACCATCCACGGTGAAGCCGTGAGTCAGTACCTGGTTGTAAGGAGCCTGATGCTTCATGGCCACGCCGATCATCAGCGAGGACATAAACCAGCCCCGGTGTTGATCCGAACCTTCCAGATACATGTCGGCACCATGGCCGTTGAATTCTGGGCGCACATCCACCACCGAGGAGTGGGTGGAGCCGGAGTCAAACCAGACGTCCAGGGTATCCGGCACCTTGTCATACTGAGCGGCTTCTTCGCCGAGCAGCTCGGCCGGTTGCAGATCCCACCAGGCCTGGATACCGGAGACTTCGACGCGCTTGGCCACCTCTTCCATCAGCTCGACGGAACGGGGATGCAGCGCCTGGGTCTCCTTGTGCACGAACAGGGCGATAGGCACGCCCCAGGTCCGTTGCCGGGAGATACACCAGTCGGGGCGGTTCTCGACCATGGCTTCGATACGGTTCTGACCCCACTCGGGGATCCACTTCACGCCCTTGATTTCAGACAGTGCCTTCTGACGCAGACCCGCCTGCTCCATGCTGATAAACCACTGGGGGGTGGCACGGAAGATGATCGGGGTCTTGTGGCGCCAGCAATGGGGATAGGAGTGCTGGATGGCTTGATGATGCAACAGGGCGCCGGTTTCCTTCAGCACTTCGACTACGGAGGCATTGGCCTTGAAGACGTGCTGACCAGCAAAGCGTTCTGTGTCCGGCAGATAAACACCATTGCCACCCACAGGATTGGCAACTTCCAGACCATACTTCTGACCGACCACAAAGTCTTCCTGGCCATGGCCCGGTGCTGTATGCACGGCGCCGGTGCCTGAGTCTATGGTCACATGATCCCCGAGTACCACGGGAACATCAAAGCTGTAGAAGGGATGCTGGAAGCGCAACAGCTCCAGATCGGCACCCTTACAGTAGCCCAGATTGTGGTACTGATTGATCCCGGCGCGATCCATCACATCCTTGACCAAGGCTTCTGCCAGGATCAGACGTTCCGGCTGCTCGCCTTCCACCTGCACCAGGGCATAATCCAGTTCGGCATGGAGTGCCACGGCGCGGTTGGCGGGCAAGGTCCAGGGGGTGGTAGTCCAGATCACCACCGACACAGGCCCCTGCCCCGGGTGTCCTTCGGCATAATCAAAGGCCGCCACCACCTGTTCTTCATTCAACGCCTTGAAACGGACGTCAATGGAGGGCGAGCTCTTGTCGTAGTATTCAACTTCGGCCTCGGCCAGTGCCGAGCCGCAATCGGTACACCAATGCACCGGCTTGGAGCCCTTGTGCAGATGACCATTCTGGATGATTTTACCCAGCGAACGGATGATGTTGGCTTCGGTGTTGAAATCCATGGTCAGGTAGGGGTGATCCCAATCGCCCAACACCCCCAGACGCACGAAGTCCGCCTTCTGGGCCTCGACCTGGCTCTTGGCATAGGTGCGGCATTCGGCCCGGAATTCAGCAGCCGAGACCTTTTCTCCTGGCTTGCCCACCAGCCCTTCGACCTTGAGCTCGATGGGCAGACCATGGCAATCCCAACCCGGAACGTAGGGGGAGTCAAAGCCCGCCATGCCCTTGGACTTGATGATGATGTCCTTGAGGATCTTGTTCACCGAGTGGCCGATGTGAATGTTGCCATTCGCATAGGGAGGGCCATCGTGGAGAATGAAAGACTTCTTGCCCTTCTTGGCCGTGCGGATCACGCCGTATAGATCCTGCTCATACCACGCTTTCAGCATTTCCGGCTCACGCTTGGCCAGATCGCCACGCATCGGAAACGGGGTTTCCGGCAAATTCAGGGTATGTTTATAGTCGCTCATCAGTCCTGGGTTCCATCATGATTCAATAGGGGTTGCCGCGAGGCCGAAATAACGGCGGGCCGTGGCAGCATCCTCGCGGATCTGCGCATGCAGGGCGGCAAAAGAGTCGAACTTTTTCTCGTCACGAAGCTTATGGCACAGTCTGACACGGATGTGCCGACCATAGAGATCGCCCGAGAAATCGAAAATATGAACTTCAAGTTGTGGCCGTCGGCCGTTTACCGTAGGACGGGTGCCCACGTTGGCCACGCCATAATGGGTGTGGCCGGAAAATAACACTTCTACTGCATACACGCCACTGACCGGCGTGACCTGACGTTTGAGATGCACGTTGGCGGTCGGAAAACCTATGGTGCGCCCCAGCTTGTCGCCGTGAGCCACCCGTCCGCTGACGGTATAGGGCTCGCCTAGCATGGCATGTACTTCGGCCAACCGGTCATCTCGCAGCGCTTCTCGCACTAGCGTGCTGCTGACTCGCTGCTGGGCCACACAAAAGCTTTGGGTACTGACCACCTCGAAACCGTAACGCTCACCGGCCTGCTGCAACATGGCAAAATCACCCCGGCGGCCGCGACCAAAACAGAAGTCATCGCCCACCACCAGATACTTGACGCCCAGACGGCGTACCAGTATCTCCTCGATGAATCGCTCAGGTTCCAGATTGGCAAACTCGAGACCAAAACGGATACACAATAAGCGGGTCAAGCCGAGATCCTTGAGCGCCATATACTTGTCGCGCAGGCGCGTCAGCCTCGCTGGAGCCCCGTCACGGGCGAACAGCTCCATCGGCTGAGGCTCGAACAGCATGACGCAGGCAGGCAAATCCAGTGCTTGCGCCTTGGCTTGCAACTGACGTAAAACCGCCTGATGCCCCAGGTGCACACCATCAAAATTGCCGATGGTCAGCACACATCCCTGATGCTCGGGGCGCAAATTGTGGATACCGCGGATCAACTGCATAGCGGCCTTATGTCCTGTCCTTGCCGGTGAAATCGCCGGATTATATAACGAAGTGCCTCGGCTTTCAGCCCTCGTTGGCCGTTTTCAGGTCGCGAGGGCGGATCCCCAGCAGGCCAGCCGCCAGTAGATAGCACGCACAGCCGACCGCAACCAGCTTGCACAGCTCCAGCGCCGAGCGCCACATGGACCACTTGACCCAGACCTCCAGGGTTGGACTCCACCACCAGAGCAGGAGGTACATGGCTGCCGTGGCCGCGCTCAACCGCAGCATGAAGAACAGGGTGCTCCGTCCCGGACGATAGACATGACGGCGGTAGAGTCCCTGAAACAGCGAGATGGCATTCACGGTTCCCGAGAGGGCTGTGGATAACGCCAGACCGACATAGCCCAGCGGCGTGAGAAAGATGAAGATGAAGTTGAAGATCATGTTGGCAATCATGGAGTGAATACCGTAGCGCACCGGAGTCTTGGTGTCCTGGCGGGCATGAAACCCCGGCGCCAGCACCCGGGCCAGCATCAATGACAACAAACCCGAGGTGGATGCCAACAGACTGGCTCCCGACATCATTACCTCGTGGGGGCCGAATTCACCGCGCATGAACAGTACCCGTAAGATAGGCTCCCGCAGCACCATGATGCCGCCCATGGCCGGCAAGCCCAGAAACAGCACCATGCGCACGCCCCAATCCATGGTTTGCGAAAAACGCTGGGGATCCTGATCCACATGGCCTTTGGAGAGCGCAGGCAGGATCACGGTACTGATAGCCACCGCAAACATCCCCAACGGAAACTCCAGCAGCCGATCGGAGTAGTAGAGATAGCTGATGGCACCGGTGGCCAGAAACGAAGCCAGCATGGTGTTGATCATCAGGTTAATCTGGCTGACCGAGACCCCGAACAAGGCCGGGATCATCAGAGTGCGGATCTTCACTACCCCCGGATGGTGCCAACCCCAGGTCGGCCATACCAGCATCCCCATCTTCATCAGATACGGGATCTGGTACAGCAGCTGTACCAGGCCACCGATAAAAATACCGATGGCCAGACCGATTTCCGGCTCGGCCATCTGCGGAGCGACCCAGAGCGCGACGATAATCAGCACAATATTCAGGAAGGTCGGCGTGAACGAAGAGACACCGAAGCGGCCGAAGGTGTTGAGCACAGCCCCCGACATGGCGGTGAAGGTGACAAACCACAGATAGGGAAAGGTGATCTTCAGCAGCAAGCTGGCCAGCTCGAACTTTTCGGCATTCGGACCACCCTGCCACCAGTCCATGAACCAGCCCCAGCCAAACAGTGCCGAGAGTACCGTCGATCCCAGCACCCCCAGAATCGTCACTACCGAGATGATGGCACCGAGCGTGCCCATGGTCGCGGCCAGAAGTTCACGCACCGCCTGCTTGTCCCCCTTGGCCTTGTACTCGGTCATCACAGGGACGAAGGCCTGATTGAAGGCGCCATCGGCAAAGAGTCGCCGCAGATAGTTCGGAATCCGGTTGGCAAAGAAGAATACATCCGCCGCGGCGCCGGCCCCCAACAGGTTGGCGATGACAATATCGCGCACCAAACCTAGGATCCGGGACGCTAGGGTCGCACCTGAGACTAATAATCCGGAGCGGATCAGCTTCTTGCTCACTATAACTCCTCAAAAACCGTGACTGCGCGGTGAAAGCTGCTAAAATCGGCCGACAGTTTAACGACCTGCCACCCCGTATGCTACATGCCGCAGGGTCGCGGTGGTTATTTGCACAAACCATTTGACATTCTCAGGTTGAGAAGGCATATTTCTCGGCCTTTTCAGCATACTCGCTAAGACAGTTTTAGGAGTTTTACCTTGGCTAACATCAAATCTGCTAAGAAGCGCGCGATTCAGGCAGAAAAAGCCCGCAAGCACAATGCAAGCCGTCGCTCTATGACCCGCACCTACGTTAAAAAAGTAGTTGCTGCAATCGCCGCCGGTGACAAGGCTACCGCCCAAGCCGCTTTCGAAGCTGCTCAACCTATTCTGGACCGTATGGCCACTAAGGGCCTGATCAGTAAGAATAAGGCTGCTCGTCACAAGTCTCGTCTGACTGCCCAAATCAAGGCACTGTAAGACGCTATATGCGACGAAAAAAGAAACCGGCTTGCGCCGGTTTTTTTTTATCCTTTTTTCAACGCCAAAGCAGCAACCGGCTCGGTCAGCGGCAATAAAGGCCATGCAGAACCGAAATTACAGCCCGGACTTCCTCACTTTTCAGCGAATAGAAGACGGTTTGCGCAGCTTTGCGCGTCGTCACCAGGCCATCGCGACGCAGAATAGCCAGATGCTGGGAGAGTGCAGATTGACTCAATCCCAAAGAATCATTGATCTCGCCAACCGAGAGCTCGCGCTCCTGCAGATGACATAGAATTAACAACCGATTTTCGTTGGCCAGGGCCTTTAATAATCCCACCGCCTTACCGGCCTGGGTTTGCATCTCTTCAATCTGCATGCATCCATCCTGCGCGGACCTCATCATCGGCGCATCATAGCAGCTAGATCGACAAGGGTGCAGGGTTAAAGCGCGAGATATCCTCCTCACCGCTGAACAAGGATGAGAAGTCACTTTCACAAATCATCTTGACCGCAGGATGCTGGATCATGCGCTCGGCGAAAATCACATAATACTCCTCTTTCAGATCCTGGGTCTGACCGACCAGCTCGACCTCTTCGCCTTCCAGGATTTCGCTCTGGTAGATAGACGGCGCGACAAAAATCCCCTGGTTGAAGAAGCCGAAGGCCTTCATCAAGGCGGCATCGTCAAATTCGCCCAGGATCTGTGGTGACAGCCCCTTCTCTTCGAACCAGCGAGTCAGCTGACGCCCCATGGCAGTCCGACGTCCCGGGATCAAGAGCTTGCGTTCATTCAGACAAGCGGGAAATGGCGAAGCTGGCATGGGAGCCTTGCAAAAGAAGCTGATGCCGCACTCCCCCAACTTCTTCGACAACAAGCCACCCTGCTGAGCCGAATCCACCGGACAATCCGATAGGATCATATCCAGCTTGTGCTCACTCAACTGCTCCAGGAGCAGCTCATGGGTTGATTCAAAGCAGCGCAGATGGATAGAACCATCGGTGGGGATCGCCGACAGCAGCACGCGACTGGCCAGCCGCTTGGAGAGCGCATCCGCGATGCCGACATCAAATAGCAGCTGGTTTTCTTTGCGGTAATTGACGATATCCAGCATTTCGTAAGAGAGCGAAAACATCTTGTCCGCGTATTGGAAGATGAGCTGGCCCAACTCACTCGCCTCCAGCTGACGCCCCTTGCGCTTGAACAGTCGGCCACCCAGACGCTGCTCCAGCAAGCGGATCTGCCCGGTCACAGTCTGGGGTGTCAGAAATAGGGCCTCCGCCGCCGCTGTGACTGAGCCTTTCTTTTGGGTCATCCAGAAATAATAGAGATGGTTGTAATTCAGATGGGACATACGCTGCCTTTGAGGGTTAAAAAACGATCATTGATGAGCAGAGACCAACATCACATCCTGTGTTTCTTTCTCACGATCCGGTGCCATAACGAGGCTGACCCCGACTGCGGGTCAGCCTACTACGATTCACCCTTTAGCTGCCTGAACCTTAGTTAAACCAGCGGAGGAGAGGGATAACCGCAAGAGAATGTACCCCAGCACAGCCGCCATGGTCGAACCACTAAGGATCCCCAGCCGAGACAGAGTCGAGTAATCGGCCGCTCCACCATGGAACGCCAACGACGAGATAAAGATCGACATGGTAAAACCGATACCGCACAACACGCTGACCGCGAGAATATGCCGCATGCCGATGCCTTTGGGCAGGCGAGCCAACCCGGTCTTGATCGCCAACCAGCTGATCAGCGAGATCCCCAGCGGTTTACCCACAAACAGACCCAGCATGATCCCCAGTGGCACCGGTGTGGCCAGACTCGCCAGACTGACACCCGCCAACGAGATCCCAGCGTTGGCAAACGCGAACAAGGGCAGGATCAGGTAAGAGGACCAGGGGTGTAATCTGTGCTCCAGATGCTTGAGGGGCGAGACATAACGGCGTCCGCGATTCGGGATCAGGAAGCCGACAATCACACCCGCCAGCGTGGCATGGACCCCGGATTTCAGCACCGCAACCCACAACAGGGTTCCCACCAGCAGATACCAGGACAAACGATCTACACCACGGCGATTCATCCAAATCAGGACGCCTACGGCCGCAGCAGCAATCGCCAACGCCGACAGGTTCAGCTGGGAGGTATAAAACAGGGCAATGATCAGGATAACCCCCAGATCATCGATGATCGCCAAGGCCAACAGGAACACCTTGAGACTGGTAGGCACCCGTTTGCCGAGCAGAGCCATTACCCCCAGCGCAAAGGCGATATCGGTCGCCGCCGGGATAGCCCAACCGCTCTGGGTTTCCGGATTGCCATGATTGAATAGCAGATAAATCAATGCCGGGGCCAACATGCCGCCCAGAGCAGCAATCGCCGGGAAAATGGCTTGCTCGCGGCTCGATAGAGCCCCATCGATCATCTCCCGTTTCACTTCCAGGCCAATCAACAGAAAGAAAATGGCCATCAAGCCATCGTTGATCCACAAGAACAGCGGCTTATGCAGATCCAGCGAGGCGACACGGATCTGGACATCGATATCCAGAAACGCCTGGTAGTAATGTGCCAACGGTGAATTAGCCAAGAGCAAAGCCAATAACGCCGCCAGGATCAGAATGATCCCGCTGGCCGACTCCAGATGAAGAAATTTTTTGATTGCATTGGTCATGATGCCAACCCTACAAACCCAGAGGTGAAGAAGATTAAGTACCGACAGTCTATGCCGGTTGCCTAGCATACAAAAATCGCTTATTACGGCATCATAGCTCGGAATTACCGATACATTGCAGCCTATAGCGAAAAAATACCCTGCGAATACCATGCATCAGTCGGCAAAGAGAGCAAGAGCCGAACAGTTGGCTCCTGCCCAGTCGCTCACAACGTCAGCGCCAGGTTAGCGCCTAAAAAAATGGGCTGCAATCGCAGCCCATTTTCTAGATAGCAACCGGAGCCTTGATACCCGGATAGGGATCGTAATCCACAACTTCAAAGTCTTCGAAGCGATAATCAAAAATCGAATCTGGTTTCCGCGTGATCATTAACTTCGGCAATGAACGGGGTTCGCGGCTCAACTGCAACTGCGCCTGCTCCAGATGATTGTTATACAAATGCACGTCACCACCGGTCCAGACGAAGTCTCCGACTTGCAAATCACATTGCTGCGCCAGCATGTGGGTCAGCAAGGCATAGCTGGCAATGTTGAACGGCAGCCCTAAAAATACATCACAGCTGCGTTGGTACAGTTGGCAGGACAATTTGCCATCAGCCACATAGAACTGGAAGAACGCATGGCAAGGGGCCAGCGCCATCTGATCCAGATCCGCCACATTCCAGGCCGAAACAATGATGCGTCGAGAATTCGGATTGTGTTTCAAGTCATCCACGACCCGCTGGATTTGATCGATGTGGCCACCGTCGGCTTTGGGCCAGGAGCGCCATTGATGTCCATACACAGGCCCCAGTTCGCCCTGCTCATCCGCCCACTCATCCCAAATCGAGACGCCATGTTCCTTCAAATAGCGGGTATTGGTTTCACCCTGCAGAAACCATAGCAATTCATGCACTATGGACTTGAGGTGGCATTTCTTGGTGGTCACCAGAGGGAAACCCTCTTGCAGATTGAAACGCATCTGATGGCCGAATAACGACAGGGTACCAGTACCGGTCCGATCCCCTTTTGGCGTTCCCTGATCCAGGATCTGCTGCATCAACGCCAGATAATTTTTCATAATCACATCTCCTGCCCGGTTGCGTGCCAAGAAGTAAAATCCGGGCATGCTCGGAACAAATAACTGGGGCCCGCGCCGTCGGCCAAGGAGCCGCGGAACATGAGGCGTCGTATTCTAGCGCAAAGTTCTGCAACAGTGGTGGTATTGAACTCACTTGGGCGGCAGCAGATCGCTCAAGCCGAGTTGCTCCAGATAACCGCTAAACAAGCCTTTGAGCGCCACTGAACTCCCCTGATGTAACCCCATCTCGAGCAAGGGATACAAATCGGCAAGGTTGACGCGGCGGATCAGGTATTTGACCCGCGCTATGTTGTTCAAATTCATACTGAAGGTGCGATAGCCCATCGCCATCAGGATCAGCACCCCCAGCGGATCGCCCGCCAGTTCGCCACAGATGGAGACCGTCTTGCCATGGCCATTGGCGGTTTCCACAATCTGCTGCAAGACCCGCATCACAGCTGGATGGAAGGCATCATACAGCCCGGCCACGCGGCTATTATTTCGATCAACCGCCAACAGATATTGCGTCAAATCATTGGTTCCCACCGACCAGAAGTCCACGTAGGGCGCCAGCTCCGGCAAGATATACAGAATCGATGGCACCTCTATCATGGCGCCGAGCATCGGATAACGCACACTGCTGCCCTTGCGCCCTAGCTCCTCAGAAACCTCCAGCCATGCCTGATCCAGTAGACGACGAGCCGCCTGGACTTCGGATAACGAACCGACCATGGGTAGCATGATGGAGAGATTATCGTGGGACTCACTGGCCCTGAGCATGGCTTTGAGCTGGGCCAGAAACAGCTCTGGATGATCCAGCGTCAGACGAATGCCGCGCCAGCCCAAAAACGGGTTGTCTTCCACAATCGGGAAATAGGGCAGCGGCTTGTCACCACCTATGTCCAGAGTGCGCATGCAGACCGGACGACCGGAAAAATTGGCCAACACCTCACGGTAACGCAGCGTCTGCTCCTGCTCGGAAGGAAAGCTGTCATGCAACATGAAGGGGATCTCGGTGCGATACAGTCCGATCCCGTCGGCCATGTCTCGCATCGCGCTTTCCGATTCCAGATTCAATCCCGCATTCAGCAACACCGAGATCCGGGCTCCATCCAGAGTCTCCGATGGCAAGTGACTTTCCGCCCCCAGCCGATCATCCATCTCCTTGGCCTGACGGATCAGTTGGCGATACTCATCCAGCACGGATTGTGTCGGTTCGACCAGCAGTTCTCCCCGGTTGCCATCGACCACCAGCAAGCGCTGCTCTAAGCCGGCCAACGGCAACTCCAGCCCCATAACCGCCGGGATACCCATGGCGCGGGCCAGGATTGCTGCATGGGAGTTGACCGCACCCCGCAAGGAGATCATGGCCGCCAGCCGCTCCCGCGGCACTTCCGCCAACAGGGAAGCAGTGACCTCTTCCGCTAACAAGACCACAGGCTCGTCGAAATCAAACTCGTCGATTTGGCTATGGGCTAGGTGACTGAGCAAACGTTGTGCGACATCGCGGACATCCACAGCCCGCTCCCGCAAATAGCTGTCGGACATGGCCTGGAATTGCTGAATAAAACGTTCACTGACCCGCCGCACCGCCGAGGCGGCAGTCCATTTTTCGCGAAGGATCTCGGCTTCGATCTGCTGAATAAAGGCGGGATCCGTCAACAGGTGCTGATAGATCTCGAAAATGGCCATCGAGTCCTGACTGACCGACTCGCGGAAACGCAACGCTGTGGCATCCAAATCCAGCTGCACCTGCAATACCGCCTGGTTAAACAGCTCCAGCTGTAATTCAGGGTCATCACTCTGCTTGGGTGCGACATGCTCCAGCTCCATCTTGGGCCGCCAGACCCAGGCACGGGCAATGGCAACGCCTGAAGACGCAGCAACCCCCTTCAGGCTGCGCCGCCACTGCTGATCGGCATGCAACATACCTTTCATCTCGGCATGCAGAATACGAGCAGCCAGCTGCGCTGCTAACGTCACCAGAAACGATTCATCGCTCTCGTCAAATTGTCGGGAGTCCGCCTGCTGGACCACCAGCACGCCCAGAACCTGACGCTGCTGCATGATAGGAACACCGAGAAAGGAGTTGAAATCATCCTCGGCAACTTCGGGAAGGTATTTGAAATTGGGATGGGAAGAAGCGTCCGCCAGATTGAGCAACTCTTCTCGCCGCCCCACCAGACCCACCAGCCCCTCATCGTAGGGCAAGGTCACCTTGCCCACAGCTTCTAGCGCCAGACCGTCGGTCGCTACCAGGCGATAGCGCCGACGCTGGGATTCAGCCAGATAGACGGTGCAACAATCCACCTGCATGGCAGAGCGAGTCTGACGCACCAGAACGTTCATTGCATCATGCAACGATGGCGCCTGGGTCACTCCCTCTACGATTTGCCGCAGTGTCGTCAGCACCGGCTCTCCTCCTATCGTCCTTTGATATTACGCCGATTCTCTTTTTTGGGCAGGAACGGCATGGCTATGGATGCAAACTCTTTCATGACCCGTCGGTACACTTCCCGTTTAAAAGAGACGACCTGACGCACCGGGTACCAGTAGCTGACCCAGCGCCAATCATCAAATTCCGGCTGGCCATGACAACCGAACTGAATGGCAGATTCTCTGCATTCATCTAACCGCAGTAAAAACCACTTCTGCTTCTGCCCGATACAAACAGGCGAGCTATCCCAACGGATCAGGCGCTTGGGTAAGCGATATTTCAACCAGTTACGACTGGTAGCCAGGATGGTGACATCCTCAGGTCTGAGTCCGATCTCCTCGTACAACTCCCGAAACATGGCCTGTTCTGGTGTTTCACCATCATCCACGCCACCTTGTGGAAACTGCCAGGAGTGCTGACCGAAACGTCTGGCCCATAAAACCTGTCCATTACGATTGCAGATCACGATTCCTACATTGGGACGAAAACCGTCACCATCAATCACGCGAGCACCTGCAAGGTTCAATCTTTATCTGACAGCGATTTTTTCACATTCCCTGCTTGTCAGCAAACAACGCATTTTTGCTAACATCTGGATAACTTTGTCAAGCTTGCAAAGTTATAAACAAAAGCTGTCTTTCCTCTTCACCGCTTGCCCCCGTTTTCTGTGGATATCATTCTGCATAACTCTGTATAGGCGGGCAATCAATTCGCATCAGCAGATGATCACCATGATCTGAATATAATTCATAGATATAATAAATCATTAAATATCATAGCATTAATCATATGTTAGCCGCTGAATACAGGATCCTGATCTTATCCTGGATCCTTAGGATCCGTGTGTAAAAAACAGATCGCTCTCTTTTTGAGCAATCAATTGTTATCCACAAAAACAGCCCAAGATCTCATCATTTATCTGCCGACATTTCTGCTTTAACTCACAAGCTCCCCCTGTTGATCCCGCTATTCTCTGGTGGTAACAAAGTTATTCAAGATTTTTGTGGATAAGATTGTGCAGCAAGTTGCGGATAGCACGGGATAACCAGAGCGATTGAGGATAACTTGGGTAAAAATGAAGAATTACTTTTAAAAAACCAATTTAATCATACACCTATCGGTATATGATTTTACTATTGCTTATTCACCGCAACCAGCATGAAATCGAGTGGTTTTTAACCAGATGAGGAATCTCTATGACGACAGCGCTGCGGCACCCGACACCGAGGAGTGAGGCCGAGTTACTGCTGCGCGCGGAACAATTAGCCGGGCAATCATTTTCTAGCCTTTGCCAAGCCGACCATATTGCCATGCCAAGCGACTTGCGCCGCGATAAAGGTTGGGTTGGACAACTCATCGAAGGACAACTGGGAGCCATGGCCGGCAGCAAGCCGGAGCAGGATTTTCCTGAGTTGGGTATTGAATTGAAAACTCTACCCATTGATGAACAGGGTAAACCATTAGAAAGCACCTTCGTCTGCGTGACGCCACTGCTCGGGATCACGGGTCTGCGTTGGGAGTCGAGTAATGTGCGCAACAAGCTGTCGCGGGTATTGTGGGTCCCTGTGGAGGGCAGCCGCCACATCCCCCTGGCTGAGCGCCGGATCGCCACCCCCTTCCTCTGGAGTCCGGATGCAGACGAAGAGCGACTGCTACGTCAGGATTGGGAAGAGTTGATGGAGCTGGTGGCGTTGGGACAGATTGAATCCATCACCGCCCACCACGGCGAAGTCTTGCAACTCAGACCCAAAGCAGCCAATGGCCGGGTAATGACCCCGGCGATCGGTCGGCAAGGGCAATTAATCCAGACCCGCCCTCGCGGCTTTTATCTACGAACCCGATTTACCTGGAGCCTGTTGCAAAAGTATTTTTTCCCGCGATAAGCTTGTCCCTATTGCCCATTTTTCAACCATTTCCTGATCTCTGGTCGGCACATCGGCTATTTTTTGTTTTATGATACCCATGGGAAGCCAAATCCCCACCTATCTGACACAGGATTAAACCTTCAAGGAGATCACATGCCTGTCACTAAAAAATTCCTCAAGACCAAGCCGGAAGTGCAGGTCACCTTTGAGGTGACAAAAGAGGCCGCCAAAGAGGCCGAGCAGGTGTTTTTACTGGGCGAGTTTGCTGGATGGGAACCGGTTGAGTTGAAAAAACTCAAGAATGGTATTTTCAAAGCCACGCTGAATCTGCCCACCAATGAAAAAGAGAGCTATCAGTACCGCTTCCGGCTGGTTGCTGCCGATGGCTCAGAGTCATTTGATAATGACTGGGATGCCGAGGCCTATTGCACCAATCCCTTTGGTGGCGAGAACTCGTTAGTTTCCGTGGCTCAATAACGTCACCGGCTCAACAAAAAAGGCCCGCCATTGGCGAGCCTTTTTCTTTACAGCAACTAATGGAATTAGTTGAGCTTTTCGCGGATACGCGCTTTCTTACCAGTCAAGTTGCGCAGGTAGTACAGCTTGGCACGACGAACCACACCACGACGCTTCAGCTCGACGCTGGCGATCAGCGGGCTGTGAGTCTGGAATACACGCTCAACACCTTCGCCATTGGAGATCTTGCGAACGGTGAAAGCAGAGTGCAGACCGCGGTTACGCTTGGCGATAACGACACCTTCGAAAGCCTGCAGACGTTCCTTGCCAGCTTCTTTAACACGTACTTGTACACGTACTGTGTCGCCCGGGGCAAAAGCCGGGATGTCAGAACGCAGTTGTTCTTGCTCGAGTTGCTGAATAATCTTGCTCATTGTCTCTTCCTACCTAGGATAAACTGAAAACTCTACTGCTGTTCGTCACGTTGTTCACGAACAAACTGGGCAAGAAGTCTCTCTTGCTCGTCAGTCAGAGCTAGGTTATTTAATAGTTCCGGTCTTCGTAACCAGGTCCGACCCAAGGCCTGTTGGAGGCGCCATGTGCGAACACTCTCGTGGTTACCGCTCAGTAACACCTCGGGAACCGTCAATCCTTCCATCACTTCCGGTCGCGTGTAGTGCGGGTGATCCAGCAAGCCTTCGGTAAAGGAGTCCTGCTCGGCACTCGCCATATCCCCCAGCACACCCGGTACCAATCGTGATACCGCATCCACCAGGATCATGGCAGGTAATTCGCCACCACTTAACACGTAATCGCCTACAGACCACTCTTCATCGATATCGGTCTGTATCACGCGCTCATCGATACCTTCGTATCGGCCAGCCACCAGAATTAACTTCTGAGACCGGGCGAGCTCAGCTACACCGGCTTGGGTGAGCGTTCGACCTTGGGGTGAGAGATAGATGACTTTCACTCCCTCACCTGCTGCTTCTCGCGCTGCCTGAATTGCGTCACGCAACGGCTGAACCATCATCAGCATTCCAGGCCCACCGCCATAGGGTCTATCATCGACCGTGTGGTGTTTGTCGTGGGTGAAATCCCGAGGATTCCAGCATCTGATGTGCAGCAAGCCTTGCTTTGAGGCCCGGCCCGTCACACCGTAGTCAGTAATGGCTCGGAACATATCCGGGAAGAGGCTGATCACCCCAATCCACATAGAAACCTCCGATGTATGCCGACAACAGGTACGATTAAAAATCCGGATCCCAATCGACCTCTATGGAACGGTTAGCCAGGTCAATCTTTTTGATGACCTGCCCATCCAGAAACGGGATTAACCGCTCTTTCATTCCATAGGCATCATTCAATTTGGCTTTGACTACCAACACATCGTTGGAGCCAGTTTCCATCAACTCAGTCACATCACCCATCTGGTAGCCGTTCAGATTGACCACTTGGCAACCCATCAGGTCACTCCAGTAGTATTCTCCGTCCGACAACTCAGGGAATGCTTGTGGCTGAACAGCGATGTCCACTCCGGCCATGGCTTGGGCGTCTTCTCGCAGGTCGATACCTTCCAGCTTGCAAACCAACCCATTGTTGTGACGTTTCCATCCAGAAACCCGGATCTCGCGCCACTTCCCGTTTTGCTGTGTCAGCCAAGGGGAATATTCGAATATGCTCTCGGCATCATCGGTGAAGGAGTGTACCTTCAGCCAGCCTTTGATGCCGTAAACGGCGCCCAGGCGACCAACAACTACAGGCTTATCCACCGTGGCTCCTTAGCCAGAATTCGAACATTAAGCCGCTTTGGAAGCGTCTTTGACCAGCTTGGCAACGCGATCAGACATATTGGCGCCTTGACCGATCCAGTGTTGGATACGAACCAGGTCCAGATTGATCTTTTCAGCTTGGCCAGAAGCCATCGGGTTGAAGAAGCCAACACGCTCGATGAAACGACCATCACGAGCGAAACGGCCATCAGCCACAACTACTTGGTAAAACGGACGCTTCTTAGCGCCACCACGTTGCAAACGAATGGTTACCATATCGTCCTCATTAACTTTGAATGAACGAGGTCCGTGGAAAACACGAACCTCAGCTTAAAATAAGCCGCGTAATTTTACTTACATCCGCAGCAAATGCAACCAAACCCGCCGCTTTTTAAGGCGCACAGGCAGGCTTGGTCAACTCGAGTTTCAGCGTGAGCAGTGAAACTGACGCGGCAAATCAGAAAGGACCGCGCCCGAAACCGCCGGGCGGCAACATATTCTTCATACCACTCATCAGCTTGCGCATACCGCCTTTTCCCGAAATCTTCTTCATCATGCGTTGCATCTGGTCAAATTGCTTGAGCAGACGGTTCACATCCTGGATCTGCATACCCGAACCGGCAGCAATACGACGCTTGCGCGAGCCCTTGATAATATCAGGATTCCGGCGCTCGGCCGGGGTCATGGAGCTGATGATCGCCTCCATGCGATGGGTCATCTTGTCATCCAGCTTGCCTTTGACGTCGTCCGGCAGGCCAGAGACGCCAGGCAACTTGTCGAGCATGCCCATCATGCCGCCCATGTTCCGCATTTGGGCCAGCTGTTCACGAAAGTCTTCCAAATCAAAGCCTTTGCCTTTTTGCATCTTCTGGGCAAGCTTGGCGGCTTTATCTTTGTCGACATTGCGCTCCATCTCTTCGATGAGCGACAACACATCCCCCATCCCGAGGATGCGCGATGCGATGCGATCCGGATGGAAAGGTTCCAACGCATCGGTCTTTTCGCCCATACCGATAAACTTGATAGGCTTACCGGTGATATGTCGGACCGACAATGCCGCACCACCCCGCGCATCACCATCAGCCTTGGTCAGGATCACCCCGGTCAACGGCAAGGCATCGCTGAACGCCTTGGCGGTATTGGCAGCATCCTGGCCGGTCATGGCATCAACCACGAACAGCGTCTCGATAGGTTTGACGTATTGATGGAGAGCCTTGATCTCGTCCATCATTTCGCTATCGACATGCAGCCGACCAGCGGTATCGACGATCAGCACATCGAAGAATTGCTTGCGCGCGTGATTGATGGCGGCTTCGGCAATGGCAATCGGTTTTTGTGTGGTATCGCTGGGGAAAAACTCGACACCGACCTCCTGTGCCAAGGTTTCCAACTGCTTGATAGCGGCCGGACGATAGACGTCCGCACTGACAACCAGCACTTTCTTCTTCATCCGCTCCTTCAGGAACTTCGCCAACTTGGCCACGGATGTTGTCTTACCGGCGCCCTGTAAACCCGCCATCAACAATACGGCAGGAGGTTGGGTTGCCAAGTCCAGGGACTCATTGGCCTCGCCCATAACGGAGATCAGTTCACCCTGCACAATCTTGATGAACGCCTGCCCTGGGCTCAGGCTCTTGTTGACCTCCTGGCCAACCGCGCGTTCCTTGACCCGGCTGACAAATTCCTTGACCACTGGCAAAGCGACATCCGCTTCCAGCAACGCCATGCGAACTTCACGCAGGGTTTCTTTGATGTTGTCTTCGGTCAGGCGACCCCGACCACTGATGTTGCGCAGCGACTTCGACAGACGCTCGGTTAGATTCTCAAACATGGCCCATTCCAACGATTGGCGTAATTGCGCACGAGTATACCGCAACTTGCCCCAAGATCTTAAGCCTTGCTGGCAGCAGACCTGCGACAGCGATATACTCGCCACTTAAGCCCATTAATGACCGTCAATTCAATTAATTACCCTATGGTCATCCCATCGCTGCTCTGCCTTGCCTTTTACCTGCTAGCTAGCCTGGCCGCCTTGCATCGCCTGCTCAATAGCCACAGCATCAGTTGGCCGCTCGTCAGCAGTGCCTGGATAGCGATGGCATTGCATGCCGCAGGGCTGGGACAGGAGATTATCTCGACGGGACTGGGACAGAATCTCAGCTTGTTGAACGTAGCATCAGCGGTCGCCTTGTTGATCAGTCTGGTCATGAGTCTGATTGTGCAGCGCTTCAATGGCTGGATCCTGTTACCCGTGGTCTACGGCTTTGCGGCACTGCTGCAAATCATCAGCAATCTGGTCCCAGGGCAATATGTCCTGCATCTGGAGCAAAGACCCGAGCTTTTAATGCATATTGCATTGGCATTGCTGGCTTTTTCGGTGTTGATGATCGCCTCTCTATTCACGCTATTACTCGCCTATCTCAACTATCATCTCAAGGCGCGCAAACGCTTGGGGCTACCTCATCTGCCTCCGCTGATGACGGTAGAAAAGCGTGTGTACCAACTAATACTGCTCGGCGTGGTGTTGCTAACACTGTCAATCGGCAGCGGTTTTCTCTTCCTGAATGAAATGTTTGCCCCCGATCAACGGCATAAAGCTGTGCTGACCCTGCTGGCCTGGTGTGTGTATACCAGTCTGTTATGGGGACATTATCGCCACGGCTGGAGAGGTAAAACTCTCATCAGCCTGAGCCTGCTAGGTAGTGTTCTCCTACTGCTGGCCTATTTCGGCAGCCGGTTCCTCAAAGAGGTGCTACTCAGCTGATTTATATCGCAGAGTTACCATTTCCTGACGGCTAGAGGACTATTGTTTGGATACCATTTCGACCCAATCCCTGTTGTTGACGCTCCTGTTAATGTTGGTACTTTCTGCTTTTTTTTCAGCCGCAGAAACTGGCATGATGTCGCTCAATCGCTACAAATTGCGCCATCTGGCCAAGACAAAACATAGGGGCGCTATGCGGGTCGAACGCTTATTGCGGCGTCCCGACCGGCTGCTGGGGTTGATACTGATCGGCAATAATCTGGTTAATATCCTCGCCTCCTCCATCGCGACCCTACTGGCGATTCGGGTGTTTGGCGATTACGGCATTGCCGTGGCCACCACAGTTCTGACCTTTGCCATTTTGATATTTTCCGAAGTCACTCCCAAGACCCTGGCCGCCTTGAATCCCGAGCGAGTGGCCTACCCAGCCGCCATCATACTGCGGATCTTGATGGTCCCTTTCTATCCTCTGGTTTGGCTCATCAACTCCATTTCCAATGGCCTACTCGAGCTGTTTGGCATCAAGCTGCGCAAGAAAGACGAATCGCTCAACAGTGAAGAGTTACGCTCCGTGCTCAACGAATCCAATAGTCTCATCCCCCAGAACCATCAAGACATGTTGATGGGAGTACTGGAGCTTGAACATCTGGCGATTGAGGAGATCATGGTGCCGCGGGCCGACATCTACGCCATCAATATCAATGATGACTGGAAGACCATTCAACGCCAATTGACCAATACGCCACACACCAAGGTATTGCTATATCGGGACATGCTCGATGATGTCGTCGGCTTCATTCATGTCCGGGATGCGTTGCGCTTGTTGACCCGAGACCATTTTAATAAAGAGTCTCTGCTGCGTACCGTCCATGAGGTTTATTTCATCCCCAGCGGCACCCCGCTATTGACCCAACTCATCAAGTTTCGTCGGAATAAAGAGCGGATTGGCTTAGTGGTCGATGAGTATGGAGATATCCGCGGTCTTGCTACTCTCGACGATATTCTCGAGGAAATTGTGGGCGACTTTACAACCAGCCAAGCCCCCAGTGCCAATGAAGAGATCTATCGCCAGGCCGATGGCAGCTATCTGATTGAAGGCTCAGCCAATCTTCGGGATATCAATAAGGAGCTGGATTGGAATTTTTCTACCGAGGGGCCCCGGACACTGAATGGATTGCTCCTGGAATACCTGGAAGACTTGCCCCAGGTCGGACGTCAGCTGGTCATCGCCGACTATCAAATCGAGATCTTCTCGGTAGAAAATAACATGGTGAAATTAGCAAGGATCACACCACCCTCTGCGCTTAGTTAAGCCGATACGCCTTGGCTCGAGACACAATATTGCTCGGCATCCGCGCCGCCAGTTGGTTCAATAGACGCCTAGCTTTGGCATGCTGTTTGCCATCGGTGATGATGGTGTGGTGCAACCAACTATAGGCCTCCTCATAATCGAGAGGGCTGCCCATGCCTCGATTCAACATGCTGACCCAGTCCATCTGAGCCTCCAGATAACCGAGTGCCGCCGCCTCATGCATCAGCACCACCGCCTGTTGCTGGTCGGCCTGGACATAGCGTCCTTGTTCATAGTAATGAGCCAGCCGCTGCAATGCGGCAGGAAACCCCTGCTCCGCAGCCCCCCACATAAAGCCAACCCCGACGGCGGCATCTTTCGGCACGCAAGTGCCGGTCAATAGCATGTCCGCCCACAGGTATTGATACGAAGGCAGCATCAACACTTTAGCCCGGGCTTCGATATCCGGTGTTAACTGGCATTGGTCGTCAATCACACGCTGCAGGTGCTTATGCTGACCAATCCAGGTAATCAAATCATCCTGACTGTAGAGCTGCAGGGTCGAAATCGCGGCCGATGGAATCGTCGTCACCGTCTGTTCGGTATACAGGGTCGAGACGGCTGAGCTTGCCGCAAGCGCCGCCTGTTGGTGACGCTCACGCTCCGCCAACTCCTCTGCGGTCAGCTTTTTAGGGGCTGGAGCCGCGTCAGACTCTCCGGTAATCTGGGCAGCAGGCAACGCCATACCAGCAAAAATGTCGGTCGTCGGTTTCAGTGATTGCTCTTCGGCACTCAGCCCAGAAGCAACACTCAACAACAATGCAAGGATCAAAATTCGATTCATAGGCGCCTCCAACAAGGCTATCGGCCGTCAGGGCGGATCCTTGAGAAAAAACAAAGGGCCGTCAGGCCCTTGTTTGGCGTACTAGCAGTTATTGTCGTGCATAGGCAATTCCCAGCTCGATTTCCTCCTGCAGCGTGGCAAGCATTCCATCCAGCTCGTCGCGCTCGAGACGGCTCAGCGCGCCATAATCCATCACCTCTTCGATCCCCTCGCGGCCAATTCGCACCGCTTGCGCAAAGAAACGGGCATGAGCACTGCCACCATCCACATATGCATATTCGACAATCCCGGGCTCCCCTTGTCGGGCATGCACCAGTGAAAGACAAAAACGTAAACCGGCTTGGGCCATTGCCAAGGTGGCGGAACCGGCACCCGCTTTGGCATTCACGACCTCGGTACCCGCATTTTGCACGTGACGAGTCATTTCATCGAGTTGGTCATGGCTAAAATGCTGGCCCACAACCTGGGAAAACAACGGCAGTATGGTGGTGCCACTATGACCGCCAATCACCGGAACTGTGAGCGAGCCAGCCTTGCACTGCATGGCATTAGCGACAAAGGTTTCCGCCCGGATGACGTCCAGGGTGGTAACACCGAACAGTTTGCGTGGGTCGTACACTCCAGCCTGGGTCAGCACCTCGGCGGCAATCGGGATTATGCTATTCACCGGATTGGTAATAATCGCCAGCAAGGCTTTCGGACATTGGCGGGCACAATGCTGAACCAGATTCCGGATCACCCCGGCATTAAACTTGAACAGATCGGAACGATCCATCCCGGGCTTACGGGCCACGCCTGCCGGTATGATGACAATGTCCGCCCCTTGCAAGGCCGGAGTGGGATCCTCACCGGCGTAGCCGCGTACACGCACATCGGTCGGAATATGACTTAAGTCGACGGCAACACCGGGCGTGACAGCCGCCAGATCGTACAAGGCCAGTTCAAAACCGGGAGGCAGTTGAAGTTTTAACAATAACGAAAGCGACTGACCGATACCTCCGGCCGCGCCGAGAACGGCAACTTTCATAGTGAGCTCCGAGCGTTATTGATGATGTAGGGTCATTAATGGATATGGCTCACCTTCACCATAGGATAAAGCGCAGGAAGGAACAAAGAGGAATGTCGGAACTGTGAGCCGAGGAACACAACAGCAAAAACACAACCGGGTTACATTTTTACAACAAAACAAAAAGGGCTCGAAAGCCCCCCTCCGCAGCCTAGCCTGTACTCATTCATGAGGTGCAAATGCCAGCGCGCGCTGTTCAAGCCAGCGAAATGCCAGCGTCAGAGTCCCGTTCATGGCCAAATAGATAGCGCCTGCAACCCCGAAAACCCCTAAAGTGTCATAGGTTTGAGCATTCAAGCGCTGAGCGATGCCCATCATATCCATGATGGTGATGGTGCTGGCCAATGAACTGCCTTTGAGGACCAGGATGACTTCATTGGAATAGCCCGGAACCACCCGCCGCATGGCATGACGCAGTTTGATATTCAGAGTTTGTCCCTTGGTCATACCTAAGGCTTTGCAGGCCAGCACCTCACCGTAAGGAACCGCATCCAGCGCCCCCTTAAACAGGCGGGTGGAATAAGCCGCCGTATTTAATCCCAGAGCCAGAATGGCGCAGAACCAGGGCTCTTTCAGCAACTCCCACAACCAGCTTTGCTTCATCCACTCAAATTGTGCCGGACCGTAATAGATGAGGAATATCTGTACCAACAAGGGTGTTCCGGTAAAGACCACCAGAAACAGTTCGACCAACTGCCGGGCAATCGGGATCCGCCGATCCAACACCCAGGTGAAGACCAAGGCCAAAACGCCACCCAGTAACAGACTCATCACTGTCAGCTCCAGTGTCGTAGCTAGGCCAGCAAGTAACTCGAAAAAATAGACCATGGTTAACCACCATACCGGAAGCTGCGTTGACGCAGATATTCAAGGACTCGCCCGCTGACCAGGGTGATCACCAGATAGATACCTGCCGCCACGGCATACCAGGTAAAGGGACCGTGCTCACTGCTTGGGCTAGCAACCGCCAATTGCGACTGACGCATCAGATCATTCACCCCGATGAGCGAGACTAATGCGGTGTCCTTGAGCAACACCAACCATTGATTTCCCAATCCTGGCAGTGCATGACGCCACGCTTGCGGCAACACGATACGCAAGAAAATATGGCCAGCAGGCAACCCCAGGGCTTGTGCAGCCTGGCGCTGCCCCTTGGGCACAGCCTTCAGCGCCGCACGCAGAGTCTGGGTTGCATATGAGGCAAACAAGAGTGCCAGCGCCAGGACACCGCACCAGAACGGGCTCATCTCCACATAGTCCCATGGTGCACGGCATCCGCTTTGCCCGGGCAACACAGTCGCACAAGCCAGATTGATGCCATCCGCCAGCAGCAACAGTAACTGTGAAGAGCCGAAGTAGATAAAAAGCACCACCAGGATCTCGGGCAAGCCGCGGATTAAGGTCGTCAGGGTTGCGACTGGCCAGCGCAGCCAGATATACCGAGATAGCTCAGCCGCGCTCAGCAGCAGAGCCAGCAGCAAACCGCCAATCAATGACACTATAGCCAGCCCCAAGGTCATCAGGGCGGCATCCAGCAACATGTTGATCATTATTTGGCAAAATACTTATCGTAGAGTTTTTGATAGGTACCATTGGCTTTGATACCGGCGAGTCCCTGGTTCAGGCTGTCCAGCAGGGCTTTGTTACCCTTGTTGACGGCGATAGCAAACCCGGCGCCGAAATACTTGGCATCGGATACTGGCTTGCCCACCATTTGATAACCGGCATGGCTTTTCAACCACTCGGCCGCTACAGCCGTATCGGCAAACACCGCATCCACGCGACCACTGGTCAAATCCATCAGCGCATTCTGATAGCTGGCATAAGGAACGGCTTTCACATCCTTATCCTTCAGCTGCTCCAGCAGATAGGACTGGTGAGAGGTGCCATTTTGCACACCGATATTTTTAGAAGCCAATTGGCCAACATCGGCAAATTTACCTTCAGCGGCGACGAACACGGCAGAGTTCTCATAGTAGATATTCGAAAAATCGACCTGTTTGGCCCGCTCTTCAGTGACATCCATAGCGGCGATAGCGGCATCAAAGCGACGGAATTTCAAGCTGGGGATCAAGCTGTCGAAAGCCTGATTACTGAAGGTACAGCTCAACTTAGCTTCGGCGCAGACCGCTTGAGCCAGTTCGATATCAAAGCCGGAGAATTCATTTTTGTCGGTCATAAACTCAAACGGTGGATACGTCGCCTCGGTGGCAAACTTTACTTCAGTTGCCATGGCATGGGCACAGAGCAATGACACGGCGGCAATAGCGGTGAATAGCTTCTTCATGGTTTACCTTCCTGGATGGTTCTAGTGTTGTAAGAATTCAGCAAAACGAACAGTCTGAGGTTCAGCAAAACGCTGCGCACTCCCCATTTCCACAATCTCTCCCTGCTCGAGATAGATCACCTGCGTCGCCACCCGGCGCGCAAATTCCACTTCATGGGTCACCACCACCTGAGTGATGCCGGTATCACCCAATTTGCGAATGATGTCAGCCACTTCCTTGGTGATCTCCGGATCCAGCGCCGCCGTCGGTTCATCAAACAACAGGATCGCCGGATCCATCATCAAGGCCCGAGCGATAGCCACCCGTTGCTGCTGACCACCGGAAAGGCTGGCAGGCCAGACATGACGTTTCTCGGATAATTTCAACTGGTTGAGCAGGTAACCGGCTTTATCCTGCGCCTCTTTCTTGTTCATACCCAAGACTTTCAACGGCGCTTCCATCAGGTTCTGCTCGACACTGAGATGGGGCCAGAGATGATATTGCTGGAATACCATGCCGACCTTGCCGCGCAAGATTTGCGTGCGCTGGGCATAATTCGCTTGAGTGGCAACAGCCGGAAATTCAAAGCGCTCACCGGCGATCAATAACTCGCCTTCATCTGGCGTATCCAGCAGGTTCATCAGTCGCAGCAAGGAGCTCTTGCCCGCGCCACTTGGGCCCAACAGAACCAGCGTCTCTCCGGCGGCACAGCGAAATGAAACCTGCCGCAGAATCTGCTGCTGATGCCAGGACTTTGAGATTCCTTTGAGCTCTATACCCATGATGAATGACGACCTTTTATCCATACTTTGCGCCGATTCTAGCCACAGGGGGAGTCAATGCAAGAATTATGTGCATCCTTATGCAGAATTATCGGCTAATTCTTGAAAATATTGGCATATGGATGCAAAATTATAGCTCGTCCATACAACATATTAGTTGGCTATGAAGCCCGGTGAAAAACAGGAACAACTGATCAAGGCTTTCAAGGCCTTATTGAGAGAAGAACGTTTCGGCTCGCAGGCAGAAATCGTCACCGCGCTGCACGAGATGGGCTACGAAAACATCAATCAATCCAAGGTCTCACGGATGTTGAGTCGTTTTGGCGCTGTGCGTACTCGCAACGCCAAAATGGAAATGGTGTACTGCCTGCCGGTCGAGCTGGGCGTCCCCACCATCAATAGTCCGCTGAAAAATCTGGTACTGGATGTGGACCATAACGGTTTCTTGCTGGTGATCCATACCAGTCCGGGTGCCGCCCAGTTGATCGCACGCTTGTTGGACTCGCTGGGGAAGGCGGAAGGGATCCTGGGCACCATAGCGGGGGATGATACGATTTTCATCACGCCGACGGCCGAGACCGACATGGATGAACTCTATGATTCGGTACTCGAACTGTTCGAACATGCCGGTTAGTCGGAGTCAAACTTGTCAAAAAACCGGCGCCAGGCCGGTTTTTTTTATCTGTGCGCAGCAGAGCAGCAGAGATGCCTAGCGGGAATTCATCAGGCCACCCTGGCGAAGAAAGCCTTGCGACGGCGCAAAAAAAGCAGCGCCTGTCACCGCACTGGTAAATCGTAACAAGTGATCAAAATGCCCGGCACCATCGCCAATCATCATGCTGTGTAGCATGTCGGTGAAATGTTCCGGAGTGTGACAGCAACTGATGAAGTAGAGGCCCTGCTCTTCCAGTGAACCCCAGGGCATTGACTGCCGCAGTATCTCTTTACTCTTGCCCGCGCTGTTCTTCAGATTCACGCGCTTGATATGACAGGTCAGTGGCTTATCCGCAGAGGCATATTCGATATTGTCCTGTTTGGTACGACCAATAATGTCTTCCTGCTCTTTCAAGGCTAATCGCTGCCACTGAGCCATGTTGTGCACGAAGCGCTGCACATGCACATAACTGCCGCCAGCAAATGAACCCTCAGCCACCATGGCCACTTCAGCCCTGTGCTCACCCTGTGGATTTTCAGTGCCGTCGACAAATCCGGTCAAATCCCGGCAATCCAAAAACCGGAAACAGCGTAGCTCTTCCCGCAACACTACTTTGCCAGCCAGTCGAGCCATTAAACGCTGACCCGCAAGATGCAAGATATCCACTCGCTCGGCGCGAAGCTGAAAAAATAGGTCAAACGGTGTGCCGGGAGCCACTCGCTCACCCTGTTCCAGCGCCGGGAAAGGAGCCAGTAGCGGTGGCCGCTGAGCATACAGCCTATCCCAAGCGTCGCTACCCACACCGACCAGACCACTGAAGCCCGCCTCGGGATAGCTAGTCGCCAGCTCTTCACAGAGCTCGGGGAAATGCGCCAGCGCCAAGCGGATTTCAGATTCCGTACCGGCCTGAATATCAAACATCAGGTAATAAGCATGGGAATTGGGCTCGGCACAAAGACCTGCTTGTGGCTGGAACATGAACGTTCTCCTTCAAAAGACAAGGCGTTCACTATAAGTCATTTGCCACCCTAGCGGCTAGGGTATGACACCTGAATGGAGCTGAGACCACTCACTCCGCGAGAAGAGCACAGGGGCATGGGGACGCAGCGCCAACGACACGCCCAACTCAGGCTCCGTCAGCCACTCATGATGCCAGGCTTCGTAGTGCTCCCCCTGCCAATCGATGAGACAGCGGACATGGCTGCCGAGAAATTGTTGCTCCAACACGGCTCCCTTACCTCCCGGGGTCAACGCTAATAATTGCGGCCGCACAAAGAGCAAGGGGTCGGGACAAACGGCTGGATCACTCTCTGCCCGGATCTCTCCGAACGCACAGGCCAGATGCCCAGCCGCCAGCCAGTCACAACGGAGCAAATTACCCTGCCCCATAAACTCGGCAACATAGGGGTTGGCAGGTTGATGATAGAGCTGTTTCGGGGTGCCGATTTGCGCCACCCGTCCCTTCTCCAGTAAGGCCAGCCGATCCGCAAAGGCAAAGGCCTCCTCCTTGCTGTGTGTGACAAAGACAGCCGCCATGTTCAAGCTCTTGAGCAAGGTGCGGATCTCGCGGATCAGGCTCCAGCGCACTTGAGCATCAATATTGGAAAAGGGCTCATCCAGCAACAGAAGTTGCGGACGACACACCAAAGCCCGGGCAATCGCCACCCGCTGTTGCTGCCCGCCGGACAATTCATGAGGATAGCGTTGAGCCAGCGTCGCCAGGGCTACCAGACTCAGCATCTCCTGGATGCGTTGCCGCTGCTCCACCCCGGAGAGTCGTAATGGACGCAGCGCAAACGCCAGGTTCTGCTCCACGGTCAGGTGAGGAAACAGTGCATAGTCCTGGAAAATGAACCCTGTCTGCCGCTGCTCGGCAGGTACACTTATACCCGCCCCTTCCACTTGGCGGCCTCGCAACCAGAGCGACCCCTGCGAGACAGGCATCAAGCCCGCTATGGCCCGCAACAGCGTGGTCTTGCCCCCGCCGCTGGCACCGAGCAGACAGAGGATCTCGTTATCCGCGACGGTCAACGAGACACCGGACAGCACAGCTTGCTGCTGGTGCTGACAATGCAGATCATCAATTCGCAAGGCGCTCATGACTTCCGCTCCCCAAGGTAGTGATTCATAAACAACAAGGGTAAAAGACCAACAGCCACGATCAGCAAGGCAGGCAAGGCTCCCTCCGCCAACTGCTCTGCTTTGACATACTGATAGACCAGCGTGGCCAGGGTTTCGTAGTTGAATGGACGCAGCATCAGAGCAGCGGGCAACTCCTTCATGGCTTCAATAAAGATGAGCAGAACCCCGGTCAAAATGCCTCGACGCAATAACGGCAGATGGACTCGCCACAAGAGGCTGTATGGGCCATGCCCCAACGCACGGCTGGCCATATCCAGCGATGGTGGAATGCGGCCATAACTGCTCTCGATAGCCCCCAGAGCCATGGCGATAAAACGCACCACATAGGCCGCGATCAACGCAAACAGCGAGCCCGTCAAAATAAGCCCGGGCTCAGGCTGCCCCACCCCGGCCAGCAAGGCGTTAAGACCAAAGTCAGTCGCAGTAAGGGGGATCAGGATCCCGATGGCCAAGACAGTGCCAGGCATGGCGTAACCGAATCCGGCCCATTGGCGTGGCCAGGCCAACCTCAGGTTCAGGCGTTGGGCAAACAGGATCAGCAGCGCCATGATGCTGGCTACCAGCGCCGCCCATGCCGCCACCTGCAAACTATTACGGCTGGCATCCCATAAACCGGAGGGCCACTCTCCGCTCCAGGCTTGCCAGGCGTAATGCATCAGCACACAGCAAGGGAGGAGAAACCCCAGCACGATCAGCGTCAGCAAATACCCCACCGCCAAAGTACGAGCGACGGGCCCCAGCATCACAGCCGCCGACGGTTGCAGCAAACTCTGTCGCTGATAACGCTGCTGCCGACCTCGGCTCACACGCTCCATCAGCAGGATCAACACCACTATCGTCAGTAGCCCCAGAGAGATTTGGGCGGCAGTGCCCAGATCGCCGTAACCCAACCAGACATCGTTGACGGCCGTGGTCAGGGTTGGCACAGCAAAATAAGCGACGGTACCAAAGTCAGCCAGCGTCTCCATCGCCACGAAGGAGAGCCCGACCGCAATGGCAGGACGCACGAGCGGAAGCTCCAGATGCCACCAACGGCGCCAGCGACCATAACCCTGCATGCGAGCACTCTCGATAAGCTGCGGCGCCAGCTCGCCGAAACCGGCCCGTGACAACAAATACACATAGGGATAGAGCACCAAAGACAAAACCCCGATGGCTCCACCCAGGGAGCGGATAGGTGGAAAATAGTAATCCCCGGGCTGTTGCCAACCAAACAGGTTGCGCAGGTTCAGCTGTACCCAGCCAGCATAATCGAGCAGATCGGTATAGACATAAGCCACCAGGTAGCCCGGCATGGCCAATGGCAATACCAGCGCCCAATTCAACCAACGCTGTCCCGGTATCTGACACCGGGCCATCAACCAACCTGCTGGCGCCCCCAGCAGCAAGCAGAGCAATACGGTGCCGAACACCAGCCCCCCGGAGTTCAGCAGATAAGTAGGCAATACGCTGGCCCAGAGATGAGCCAGCAGATCCAGAGGCGACATAACAGCCTCTATCAGCAGAGCCAGGAGTGGCAAACAGAGCAGCAGAGCAAAGACTCTGCTGCTCACCATCCAGATAGACGCTTTCATACGGCAGTTGCGCCTGTAGAACCGACTCGATTAGAGATCGAACTTCACCTCATCCAACAGCGTCATCGCCTGGGCTCTTTGCTTGGCGATCGCCACCAGAGACAAGTCATCGGCACTGAATTGCCCCCAAGAAGCCACTAACGGCGACAGAGCCACCCCGGACTTGACCGGATACTCCTTATTCAGCTCAGCGTAGAGCTGCTGCGCCTGATCCCCGACCAAGTACTCCATCAGGCGTTGAGCCGACTCTGGATGCTTGGCGTACTTGGTCATCACCACACCACTGACATTGACGTGCGCACCGCGGTCTGCCTGATTGGGGAAATTAAGGTAGACGGCCTCAGCCCAACTCTTCTGATTGGCATCCTCCAGCATGTTGCCGTAGTAATAGCTGTTACCGAGGGAAAGATCGCAGACGCCCTCTTTGATCGCTTTTACCTGATCTCTGTCATTACCCTGAGGCTTGCGAGCCAGATTCGCCTTAACACCTTCCAACCACTGACGAGTCTTGGCTTCACCATGATGAGCCAGCATGGAAGCCACCAGCGCCACGTTGTACGGATGCTTGCCGCTACGGGTGCAGATACGCCCCTTGTACTTGCTATCCGCCAAATCTTCGTAGCGAATATTACTCAACTGACCCAGGCGATCCTTGCTGCTGTAAATAGCCCGGACGCGGGTGGTGAGGGCAAACCAACGCCCTTCCGGATCCCGATACTGAGCAGGAACCGCTTGCTCCAGAGACGGGCTACGGACAGGCTGCACCAGATCCGCATCAACCAGCTCCATCAGACGGCTGATATCCACCGTCAACACCAGATCGGCAGGCGTTAACCGCCCCTCGCGCTTGAGTCGTTCGGCCAGTCCATCTTCGGCGTAAACCAAATTGACCTTGATACCGGTCTGCTGGGTAAATTGCCGCACTATAGGCTCAATCAAGTGCGCCTGACGTGCCGAATAGACATTGACCTCCTCAGCCGCCTGCGCCTGAAAGCCCAACAATAGAGATAAACTCACCACATGCCGCCAACCCATAAACTCACCATCCCTTGATATAAATCAAAAAGCTCATGCTGATGGTAGTCATTCTCATTTATGGTTTCAATAGAAATAAAAAAAGACCCCTAAGGGTCTCAAATACAGATCAATACATCATCAAATGGCGGGAGTTCTCCGAAAGGAGTAAACACCCGAGGCCACTAGATGGCTTCGTCGTCCACTTCACCGGTACGGATACGTACCACATGGGCCAAGTCATACACGAAGATTTTGCCGTCACCGATCTTGCCGGTATAAGCAGCCTTGCAGATTGCCTCGATGATACTCTCGACATTCTCGCTCACGCTGGCAATTTCCAGCTTCACTTTTGGCAGAAAATCAACTTGATACTCGGCACCACGATAAAGTTCGGTGTGACCCTTCTGACGGCCAAAACCTTTCACTTCGGATACTGTCATACCGTCAACGCCCAGAGCCGCTACCGCCTCACGCACGTCATCCAGCTTAAATGGTTTAATAATTGCACTGATAAGCTTCATACCTTGTCTCCCACTCCCTGGTTGATATTGGGTTTAACAAACTAATTCAATGTCTGTGCCACAATATTAAAATTCATATTATTCATATAGATAAGTCTAAAAAATGAAATTAACCAGCCATCTTCCATTACAATTGGTGCAGCCTAGTTCGGGATGTCACTGAACTGGGCGCCAATTTGGTGCAGCATAAAAATCACCCCGAACCATAGCCCAACTCAGGACTCAGATTGGACAAAATCCTGCCACGCCAACAACAAGCGTTGAAAATCTTCCAGCCCGCAACCCGACATCTGTTCGTCATCGTAATAAGCCATATCCGGCTCCAACTCATCGCCAAATTCAAATTGCACCACATTGGCCGAGATCTCAGCTTCACCATCTCCCAGTTGCAAGGTATACCCGGCGCTATGTAAGGTCAGCATCTCAACCTCACCCTGCTGGACTCGTTCAACATCGAGCAAGACATCGGCCAACAGTGTCAAGTTTGTGGCAATCGCATCATTCAACCAATGACCAAACGCCTCATGACCCATGGCCAATTTGACGCGCAAGCGCCCGTCAGCCTGTTTGATAAATTCATAATCCATAGTTGCCCCCTCAGTCTGCTCTTCTCATTCTAGCGCCAGAAGGGCACATCATAAAAAACGGGGCGCATGATGCACCCCGTTCCTGCCTATCAATTTGTCATCACACCGGAACTTGCAGTATGACCTGGTCCGCCTTCGCAGTGTAACTGGCAATCTGATTGAAGTTCAGATAACGATAGACATCACTGGCCAAGGTATCCAGTTCGCGAGCGTAACCCTGGTATTCTTCGACACTCGGGATGCGGCCCAAAATCGCCGCCACGGCGGCCAGTTCCGCGGATGCCAGATAAACATTGGCTCCCTGTCCCAACCGGTTCGGGAAGTTACGCGTCGACGTGGACACCACAGTAGCGCCATCCGCTACGCGCGCCTGGTTGCCCATGCAGAGCGAACATCCCGGGATTTCAATGCGCGCGCCCACACGACCAAATATGCCGTAATAGCCTTCTTCGGTCAGTTGATCTCTGTCCATCTTGGTCGGCGGCGCTATCCATAAACGAGTCGTCAGCTGGCCTTTGAACTGGTTCAACAGCTTACCGGCTGCCCGGAAATGCCCGATATTGGTCATGCAAGAACCAATAAACACCTCATCGATAGAGTCACCAGCCACGCTGGAGAGCAGACGGGCATCATCCGGATCATTGGGTGCGCACAGGATCGGCTCCTTGATACTATCCAGATCAATCTCGATGATCGCGGCGTATTCCGCATCCGCATCCGCCTGCATCAGCTCCGGCTTGGCCAACCAGGCCTCCATCGCCTTGATACGACGGGTGATGGTGCGAATATCCCCATATCCCTCCGCCAGCATCCACTTGAGCATGACAATGTTGGAGTTGAGATATTCGGCGATCGGCGCCTCATCCAATTTTATGGTGCAGCCAGCCGCTGAACGCTCGGCACTGGCATCGGCCAGCTCGAAGGCTTGTTCGACCTTCAGCTCAGGCAAACCTTCGATTTCGAGAATTCGACCGGAGAATATATTTTGTTTACCAGCCTTCTCGACGGTGAGAAGCCCCATCTGAATAGCCTGATAGGGAATGGCATGCACCAGATCCCGCAGCGTGATCCCCGGCTGCATGGTCCCCTTGAAGCGAACCAGCACCGACTCCGGCATATCCAGCGGCATCACGCCGGTCGCAGCCGCAAAAGCGACCAGACCCGATCCCGCAGGGAAGGAGACCCCAATCGGGAAACGGGTATGCGAATCACCACCGGTACCCACGGTATCCGGCAACAGCATCCGGTTGAGCCAGCTGTGGATCACACCATCCCCCGGTCGCAGGGCAACACCGCCGCGATTCATGATGAAATCGGGCAGAGTATGATGGGTTTGCACATCTACCGGTTTCGGATAAGCCGCGGTATGACAGAAGGACTGCATCACCAGATCGGCAGAGAAACCGAGGCAAGCCAGATCCTTGAGCTCATCCCGCGTCATGGGCCCGGTGGTATCTTGTGATCCGACCGTGGTCATCTTCGGCTCGCAATAGGTACCAGGGCGAATACCATCGACCCCACAAGCCTTGCCGACCATTTTCTGGGCCAAGGTATACCCCTTGCCAGAATCCGCTACCGGTTGTGAACGCTTAAATACTTCAGAGAATGGCAGACCTAGCATGTCGCGGGCCTTGTCAGTCAAGCCGCGACCCACGATGAGCGGGATACGGCCGCCGGCACGCACTTCATCCAGCAAGACTTCGGTCTTCAACGCGAAAGTAGCCAGCACCTCATCGCTGCCATGCAAGGTCACCTTACCTTCATAGGTATAGATGTCGATGACATCGCCGGTATTCATCTTGCTGACATCCAGCTCGATGGGCAGAGCCCCTGCATCTTCCATGGTGTTGAAGAAAATCGGCGCTATCTTGCCACCCAGCACGAAACCACCGGCACGCTTGTTCGGTACATTGGGGATATCATCGCCCATGAACCACAGCACCGAGTTGGTGGCCGATTTGCGCGAGGAGCCGGTTCCCACAACATCGCCAACATATACCAAGGGGAACCCCTTGGCCTTCAGCGCGTTGAGAGTCTGGATGGGGCCAACGACCCCTTCCTGATCGGCAGTAATCCCGGGACGGCTGTTTTTCAACATAGCCAAGGCATGCAAGGGGATATCGGGTCTCGACCAAGCATCTTGTGCTGGCGACAGATCATCAGTGTTGGTTTCACCGCTGACTTTGAACACCGTCAGGGTGATTTTATCTGCCAGCTTGGGACGGGAAAGAAACCACTCGGCATTCGCCCAGGACTCCATCACTTGTCTGGCATAGCTATTCCCAGCTTCCAATTTATGTTGCACATCATGGAATGAATCAAACAACAACAGGGTATGGGATAACGCCTTGGTCGCTATCGGAGCCAATACAGCATCATCTAGCAGATCAATCAGCGGCTGAATGTTATAGCCGCCCTGCATGGTACCCAGCAGCTCGACCGCAGATTGGGCGCTCAGTATCGGAGAGACTGCTTCACCTTTAGTAACGGCAGCCAGAAAGCCCGCTTTGACGTAGGCTGCTTCATCCACGCCTGGCGGAATGCGATTAGCCAATAACTCCAGCAATAGGGACTCTTCACCTGCGGGGGGATTTTTCAGCAAGTCGACCAGAGCAGCAACCTGCTCGGCATTCAGGGGCTTGGGTGCAACGCCTTGGGCGGCACGCTCGGCAACATGTTGGCGATAGCTCTCTAGCACGATGAATTCCTCTTATCTGTTCAAGTTGTCTGCCAGCAACCCCTTACGCACCCTGCGCTCGAGGTCACTGGCAATGACAATCATCCATGAGACGGCCGGTAAGGCCCGGTAACCTGGCTCTAACTATATAGATTTGCTGGTTTAATGAAAAATATAACCGCTATAAACCCGCTGAATATCTAAGGCTTATAAGCCGAAGGTATTGCCAAACATCAAGTAAAAAGAGTCATCGCCACTATCCATTTGCCCATATGCCAGATAAACAGGGCCTAAAAAGGTATCTGAACCAATATAGATACTGCCAGCCGTCTGCATATCATCCCAATTGATCTCGGACTTGTCATTCCAGACATTGCCTCGTTCCACGGAGAATCCCAGATAAACGGGCGACTTGAAAGAGCCAAAATGATTATCCAGCAGCCGATAACTATAGATAAAGGCCCCAAACAGTTTATAACGACCGTTCAGCTGATACCGCTGGAAACCGGAAAGGTTGAACAGCCCGCCCAAATCCTGCAAGTACATGGGCTGCAACTCATTCACGGCGGAACTGCCACCCGATAGACGCAAGTTCAGGCTTTGTCGTTCCGACAGAGTAAATGGATGCAGATAATCCACATCCGAGACGAGACCCCATGTCCGCAGCGTGGCCGTCGCATCCCCATCCTGGCTATGGACATAATCCAGCTGCCCGGCCAGATAATGACCCCGAGTTGGGAAAAAGCGGCTATCCAGAGTGTCATAATTGTAGCGCGCATAAGGTCCCCAGCTATAGACCTTGGTCTCTGCGGCTACGCCTTGCACATCTAGCGTGGAGCGGGCACCACGCATCCCCACGGCCAATTGATTCCAGGGCTGCGGATTCCAACCCACCTCGGTGTCGAGGCCCCAGGTTCCATTTTCCATATTGACGAAATTCGAAGAACCGAGATTGTCATCACTCCACAACGCCTTGGCTTGACTCATATAGATGGCGCGGGTTTCATTGTCATAACCACCGCCGAACTGCCAGTAGTACTGCTGGCCGGTATCAAATGGCGTATAGAATTCGCTGCGCAGATGCTTCCAGCTACCCAGGCTCATTTCGTTGCGCAACTCCCCGCCTAACTGATTAATATTGGTCAAGGTGTAGGCCACACCATAGGAGTAGTTGGAGCGGGAGCTGAAGTCGTCTTCGAAGGAAAAATTGAAATCCAGATAATTTGGACCCCAACTTTTCTCGCTAGCATTCACCACCAGAACATTCTGCCCCTGATCCTCATCGATTTCGTAGGTTACCCGCTCGAACGTACCCAACGCGTTGATCCGCTCAATGCCTGCCTCCAGATTCTCGCTGGTCTGGACCATGCCCGTTTCCACCTGCAGCATGCCCTTGATCACCTCATCGCTGAGACGGGAGTTGTTGTGAATGACGATTCGGTCCAGATAATAAGCAGGCTGGCCACCGAGCTGAGCCCGGCGATCCAATTTGGCTTGCCGATACTCCTCATACTCCTCCTCAGTAACCGACAAGGCACGCAAGCGAGGGCGCATCCCTTCTGCAGCCGATACTCCGCGCTGGACAATCTCGGCCATCAAACCGAAATCCGAGACAAAGAACTTGCTGACTTCTGGAGTCAATAGCAGGTCTTGCTCGCGCAGCAAAGAGAGCTGATGTTCAGTCCCGGAGCGAGTTAGATAGGTAGTCAATTGATCCAGCAATCCAAACGCTGAATTTAACTGGTCTTTCGACTTCAATTTATCGGAAATATCTACGGCGATGATGACCTGAGCACCCATCTTGATCGCGATATCCACCGGTAAATTATTAACAATGCCACCATCCGCCAGCAGCTGATGATCAATTTCGATCGGCTTCAAAGCCCCCGGGATCGACATGGAAGCCTGCATGGCGGCCGCCAGATTTCCGCGATCCAGGACCACGGGTGTCACCGTCTCCAAATCAGTGGCAATCGCCCGATAAGGGATCGGCAGCTCATTAAAACTACGTAACGCTGGCAGGTTCGAGGTTGCATCCCGTAACAGTGAAGCCATACCCTGCCCCTGATACATGCCCTCTGGCAATTTAACCTGACCATCGCTGAAGCCTATATTGGTTTGCAATTGAAAGTCATCGGCCTGAGCCTTTTTTCGCAATGAGAGATCCTGGCGCGTGACTTTATCTTGATAGCCTTTGCTCCAATCCAGGGAGAGCGTTTTAGTAGTCACCTCATCGGCCGAATATCCCATGGCATACATACCGGCGACATAAGCTCCCATGCTGGTCCCCAGCACTATGTCGACCGGGATCCGCATCTCTTCAAGAACCTTCAGGACCCCGAGATGAGCGGCACCTTTGGCCCCACCGCCACTCAGGACCAAGGCAATGCGAGGACGCTCACCGCCTTTAGGAACTGCGGCTTGTAGCTGGGGTGCGCATAAAATCAGCGCGCAAACGTATGCCATTCCGAAAAAACAGAACAGTCTTTGCCTTGCCATTTTGTCGGCCGTTACACTCACGATCTTCTCACCTAAGCCATTGAGGGACCTATGCTAACGAGATTGACCATCAAACAGAAGATCCTGCTCGGAGTTTGTCTCTCCGTTCTGATTTCCGCTCTCGCCGTCGGGGGGCTCAATTTGACGTTGCTCGGCGGTATCATGGAAAAACGTCTGATTGAGCAGGAACTGCCGACCCTGTTACAGAGCATTCGCAAGGATGTAGAAAAAGATCTGGATACGATGGCCAACGCCTCGCGTCAGCTGGCCAACGACCCCCAAATCACCGACTGGTTCAATGGAGATCGGCCGAAAGAGCTGGAACCGCTGATGATCGAAAAACTCCAACAATTGCGCCTACAATATGATCTGGTCGATGCCTCGATCGTGGATCGCAAGAGTGCAGCTTATTACAACCAGAATGGATTTTTACGTCTGCTGACCCCGGAGCAGGATGGCTGGTTCTATAGCTATAACCAGACGGCTGAGGCGTACATGCTCAGCATTTTCCGTGAGCAAAACGGTGAGGTGAAGCTATTCGTCAATTACAAACAGCTGGATGGTCGGGTCGCCTCGGGATTATCAAAATCTCTGGATAGCATGATTACCCAGTTAGCCAATAAACGCCTGGAGCAAACCGGATTCGTCTTCATGGCTGATGGCAATGGCATGATCAAGTTGCATCCGGATACCAGCCTGATTGACCAGAAGACGCTGACGAACCTGTTCGGGGCAAACGGTCAGAGTCTGCTCAGCAAACAAGCATTTACCTTGTCTCGAGCAGAGCTTAATGGTCAGCCCATGTTTATCGCCAGTAGTTATATTCCAGCGCTGAACTGGTACCTCATAGCCCAGGTGCCGGAATCTGAACTCTATGCCCAACTCCACCAGGCCCAGTACTTTACCATTTTGCTGGTGCTTGGCACCCTGCTCGTCATGGGTATCTTCGCCCTATGGTTAGCTGGTGGCATCAGTCGCCCAATCCAGCAATTGGCCGAGTTGTTTGAAAAGCTAGGCTCCGGCGACGGCGATTTAACGCAACGTCTGGATACTAGCCGACACGATGAATTAGCGCGCGTAGCGCGCGGCTTTAATAACTTTATCGGCAAGATCCATGGCTCCTTAGTTCAAGTCGCCCAAAACTCCAGCCAACTGGCCGCGTCAGCCAATGAGCTGGCGCATAAAGCCGAAGACACTTTCCGCAATAGCCAGACGCAGAAAGACAGTACCACTCAGGTAGCGACCGCTATCAATGAAATGGGCGCAACCGTATCCGAAATTGCCAACAATGCCGCCATTGCGGCTGACGTTGCCAATGAAGCAAACGCAGAATCGGCGACTGGGCAAGAGGTTGTCGCCAGCACCCGCCAAGCCGTTTCCTCACTGGCCGACGAAATTGCGGAAGCTGGAACTGTGATTGGCACCTTGGCTGAACACACTCAGAGCATCGGCTCGATTCTGGAGGTCATCCGCAGCATATCGGAGCAAACCAACTTACTGGCCTTGAACGCGGCCATTGAAGCGGCGCGAGCCGGAGAACAAGGCCGAGGATTTGCGGTCGTGGCTGACGAAGTACGAACTCTGGCTCGTCGTTCAGCCGAAGCGACGGAAGAAATCCAGAAAAAAATCAATCGACTGCAAGGTGAATCGAGCCGAGCTGTGGTTGCCATGGAGAATGGTCAGATCCGGGCTCACCAGGTTGTCAGCGAAGCCAGCGCCGCCGAGCAAGCATTGAGCCGGATTGCCAAACACATCGAACAAATCAACGACATGAACATCCATATTGC
Source organism: Enterobacterales bacterium (assembly GCA_038247115.1). Lineage (GTDB taxonomy): Bacteria > Pseudomonadota > Gammaproteobacteria > Enterobacterales > Aeromonadaceae > Pseudaeromonas. The sequence continues at coordinate 57,233 of JBBRVG010000012.1, forward strand.
AACCGCGACCGAGGAGCAATCCAGTGTCGTCGGCGAAATCAACCGCAATGTGGATGACATAAATAATATGACACTGGAAAGTGCTGCCATCGCGGAAGAGTTAACGCATACCAGCCGGACGCTACGAGAGCTAGCCAAACAACTGGATACCTTGCTTGGTGAGTTTCGCCTCTAAAACAAGGAACCAGTGAACCAGTGAACCAGTGAACCAGTGAACCAGGCCAGCTTATATGCTGGCCTGTTTTTTAGAGCAAGGAATAACACCAGAGCAGCGCCATCAGCAGGGGCTGATGCAGCATATAAATGAGCAGACTATGGCGCCCCAGAACCACCAGAGGTTGGCAGACTGCCGGTATATCGGCATGCCATCGCGGGTAGGAGCCATAATGATGCAGGCTACGGGCAAACCCCATGCCCAACAAGACAACGCCAAACCAGGGTAACAGAGGAACATAGTCTTCGGTCTGCGGCTTGTGTGCCGCCATTCCCAACCAATTAAGACTTCTAGGATTAAGCGCTTCAGCTCCAGGTAACCAGGCTACCCCGAGGCAGATCAGCGCTAGCAATAACCAGAGCCATTGTCTATCCAGAGATTTTAGTCGTAGCAGGACGTGACCGAGCAAACTCGCCAGAACAACGAAATGCAAAATGCCAAAATAAATAAATCGATCCGCAAACATGAACCAGCTAACCACAGAGATGATCCCTGCACAGCAGGCAATCCTCATCAGTCGCAGCCAGAAGCGCGCTGTGGTTTGTTCCATTGCCAAGACCAGGCTCATCCCCATGATGAACAAGAACAAGCTAACGATGCCGTTACGCCAAGCCATCCAGCGCCAGTCGCTTAATAATTGAAAATCAGCCAAACGCCAGTAAGTGAGATCAAAACAGAGGTGAAAGGCGATCATCATCAGGATCGCGAGCCCACGAAGCATATCCAGCCAGGGCCAACGGTGAAACGTCTGCGACTCCATACCTGCTCCCAATCAAAGAGGCGCCCTATTCCCCTAGCTAGCCTAGTTCCACACCTGAACACAAGGTCGATTGAGCCGCCACGGAATCAGTGGTGCAACAGTCGATACGAAAAACACCATAAGCAAAAAGCCCCACTGAATACAGTGGGGCTTTTTAAATGGGTATTTGACAGTGTCCTACTCTCGCATGGCGAATGCCACACTACCATCGGCGCTACAACGTTTCACTTCTGTGTTCGGCATGAGAACAGGTGGTTCCATTGCGCTATGGCCGTCAAATAAAACTTTCTAAAACTGGTGCTGATACCCAGAGTCGAACTGGGGACCTCACCCTTACCAAGGGTGCGCTCTACCAACTGAGCCATATCAGCACGTATCTCGTGCGATATCCGGTCTGACCGTATATCTAAACTTGCGTGCCTGCGATGTAGTCTCC
>JBBRVG010000013.1:0-58073 GCA_038247115.1 Enterobacterales bacterium
CGGGCTTTGGGTCGTCTTCCACCGGCCGGGAGCCACACGCGATCCCTGGCGTGACGCTCCCTCTTGCGGTCATCCTGACCGCGCACCGGCTCTCGCCACCCCGACGCCCGGCCCGACAGACGGCTTCGGGTTTCGGTGTTGCGGCCATACACGAGCAAAAGCCAGCTTCACCCGGATTGAAAGATGGTGCGGGCTTGCGTTGACGTTGTTTCGTGTCGCGCGGCTGTCTAGGCTGCAAAAACTGAATAGCCGACCACGTTTCCCCAACGAAGCTGTTTTCTCAGAAAAGCGATTGCGCTAGCCTAGGGACCCAAAAAGCGCAATGCGCCTGTTGGCGCTGACAGGCTGCGCCGCTACCCGCCCATCGGCACTGTGACAGCCGCAAGTCAGGGGCGGTAGCCTGCATTTTTTCCGCCACTCTGGTCACAGGGGCCGTGTTTTTCACGACAGCGCCATCGAATCAGCTCTGATACGCAAGGCCGTGTTCCAATGGATGGATATTCCATTGCATTCACCGGACTATTGCTCGCGCCGGACTCTAGCTGCATCAGCGCGCTAGCTGAGACCGCCATGTATCACATCAAGCCGCTCATCGGGCCGAAACTAAGCCTGCTCGGCGGGTGTTGCACTTCGGAGTTGAATTCGCCAACATACGCCACTTGGTTTAACCAGCTATTAATCAACCATTAACCACCCCTTAACCATCCAAAGGCTAAATATGAAAGAAATATTCGCAGAATTGTTCGAGTTCCTTCTCTCAAATAAAACCAGAATTATCTTAATCCCATTCATGATCATCGTGATGTTATGCGCATTGCTATTTTTTGTGTCAACCGGCTCTAGTTGGGCACCCTTTGTGTACGCCATATTTTAATTGCGTCACTATGACGTCTAAGGAGCGATGGTGAAAGCGACAGCAATAGTGTCAAATGCAATATTAATGGTGGTGAGCATATCTATAGCTGGCCTGATGGCCGAAGGATTTATTCGCTATGGGACTGCGGAACAACAAAACTATGTCATCGAGATGTGGCGGTATGCGAAACTCCTGAAAAGGAAAAGTGACAATCCTGATGTCGGTCATGAGCACATACCCCAAAGCCATGCCCGACTGCAAAATATTGATGTTTCTATCAATGAGTTAGGGATGAGAGGACCGTTACCACGCACTAATGCACCACATCGGATTGCAATTATCGGCGACTCTATCGCCTTTGGCTGGGGTGTCTCTGAGTCAGAAACCCTACGGGGACATCTGGACAGCTTGCTGCCAGATAATATAGATGTCATCAATGCGGGGGTGGGTAATTTAAACCTCTTCCAGGCGGCATCCCATTGGAAGGATATCAGCCGGAATGTTGATGCTGATATATTGGTTGTTTTACCTACTCAGCGGTCTAACGTCCGACATATTCAAGAAGAGACGAATTGGTTGGTCAAAAACAGTGTCCTGGCAGCGTTAGGAGCGACATTTTTCAAACAGCTTATGAGTGGGCAATATGGAGAGCAGGCTCTTATTGATGGCCTGAAGGATAGATGGAGCAGTCAGCAGGGTGATACCATACTTCGCCAGGCATTTGACTCGTTTGATCAATATGCAAAGGGGCATAAGGCCCATGTTATCATTGTTAACATTCCTGATAGCCATGACTTTAATAATTACAAGTTCGGATTTGTTGATGACAAACTTCGCGAGTTGTCTGACAGCTATGGGTTTGTATTCTATAACCCTTTGCAATCACTACAAGGCCCACCATCCAGACAATACTGGGCATCTAGCAATGATATCCATCTAAATGGTGCTGCCTATAAAATAATAGCTAACGCCCTCAATCCCATTATCGATGACATATATGAAAACAAAGCAGAAAACAATCAATAGTGTCGAAACCATTCGGAAACAAGTTTTGGCATTTCTTTGTGGCATGTGCGTGCTTTCCGTCATCAATTTCATTAATGATGGATTCATATGGAAGGTGCTCCTTCCGGCTGTGGGCATAGCTGCAACTCTGTGGGTGATAAGACCACGTTGGCTAAATTGGATTGTTTCATGCCTCAATGCTATCCATTCGATCTTTCGTGTCATCTATATGGTAAGTGTATTTTACGTTGTAATCACACCATTAAGTTTCATATACAAGCCATTCATCATGACCAAGATGAGAATAAGGCCCTCATATAAGAAAAAAAGCTATTGGTGCCATGTTGAGAATACAGAGCGCAATTCATGCAATTATGATAAGCAATATTAGAGCAATCTATGACCAATAAAAATTATATACTCGGAATATCTGCCTTTTACCATGATAGTGCCGCAGCACTTATCTGCGATGGTCAGGTTCTTGCGGCCGCGCAAGAGGAGAGATTCTCGAGAATAAAAAATGACTCAACATTTCCCAAAGAAGCAATAAAATGGATTTTGGACAGCAATCACCTATCAATGAAGGACATAAGTGCTGTTGTTTTTTATGAAAAGCCATTTTTGAAATTTGAACGCATTCTCTCGACATGTATCCGACTCGCACCTTTTGGTTATAAGTTGTTTAAAGAATCCATGCCACTATGGATAAAAGATAAAATTTTCCTTAAAAAAAATATCGCAGATGAATTAATTTCATTGAGTGGTGGTGACTCATGGAATAATAAAGTATTGTTTTCTGAACACCACCTATCACATGCCGCAGCTACATTTTATATGTCACCATTTCAGTCCGCTGCAATATTGACAATCGATGGTGTTGGTGAATGGGCAACCACAACAATATCGATCGGGATAGACAACAAAATAACCAAATTCGAAGAAATAAATTTCCCCCATTCTTTTGGTCTTTTGTATTCTGCGATAACAGCTTTTCTCGGCTTTAAGGTGAACTCTGGTGAATATAAAGTTATGGGCTTGGCACCCTATGGCAAACCCATACATTATGACACTATTAAAAAACACTTAATCGATATAAAAGATGATGGTAGTTTTTGTTTAAACATGAAATATTTCAGATTCGCAACTGAAATGAAAATGTTTAGTTCTGCGTTTGAAAAGATATTTAATTGTCAGGCCAGACAACCAGAAAGCCCGATAGAGCAGTGTCATCTTGACCTCGCCGCCTCATTACAAAAGGTCTCCGATGAGGTTTTCATTCTATTGGGGAAATATATAAAGGAAAAAACCCAACTCGATCATTTATGCTTGGGTGGTGGTGTCGCATTAAACTGCGCCTCTGCCGGTGCGCTGCAGAGAGAAAATATATTCGATAGGATATGGATACAACCTTCGGCAGGAGATGCAGGGAGCTCATTGGGGGCGGCACTCTCTTACTATTTTGGTGAATGCAATAATGAAAGGACCAAGTCCCAAGAAGTCATGCCATTCTATGGGCCCCAATATAACAATAGCGACATATTGCAGACCCTCACAGAATGTAATGCAGCCTATGAGTATATCGAAGAGACTGACTTGTTAAAAAAGACAGCCTATGAATTGTCCAAGGGTAAAATTGTCGCATGGATGCAAGGACAGGCTGAATTTAGCCCTCGAGCACTTGGTCATAGATCTATTTTGGCAGATCCAAGAATCTCTGATCTGAAGAAAACCTTGAATTTAAAAATAAAATTCCGGGAGTCTTTCCGGCCATTTGCTCCCGCTGTACTAGCGGAAGAAGCGCATAATTGGTTTGAAATGGATCATCCATCTCCCTTGATGAACTTTGTCTGCAAAGCAAAGCAGGGCGTTAACAACTTGATTCCATCTGTTATTCATGTGGATGAGACAGCTCGTGTCCAGACTGTCGCACAAGACACTAATCGGTTGTTCCACCAATTATTAAGTGAGTTCCACAACTTAACTGCTTGCCCCATCCTTGTGAATACCAGCTTTAATATTCGAGGCGAGCCTATGGTGCTAAGTCCAAAAGACGCTTTCAACTGCCTGATGAATACAGGCATTGACATACTGGTTATTGGTAACTTCTATATAGAAAGAGAAAAACAAGGTAATGCACTGTTTGAATTAAAAAACTTCGAACTAGATTAAATATCAGGAACTAACAATGCTATTTCAATTGCCAAGCTATCTGTTGTTCATCGGTGCATTTTTGCTATTGCTTATAATTACACCATGTCAACACAAGAAGACATTAACCCTGATTGCCAGTATCCTTTTCTATTCTTTTTGGAATTACCAGGATACTGTTTTATTGTTATTATTAATCGCATATACGTTATTGGCATCTTCCATCATCATAAGACGCCCCTCCTTTCTTGTGCTGTTCGTTGTTATCTCACTGCTGCCGTTAATTTATTACAAATATCGGTGGTTCTTGCTATCCATGCTAGGCATCAACGATGAAGAACATGTGAGCCATGTCTTGCCACTTGGCATTTCGTTTATAACGTTCACGTTAATTAGCTTTATGGTGGATTTGAAGAAAAAGAAACAACAGTCCATTGATTTTCTTGATATTAGTCTATATATATCGTTTTTTCCCCATCTCATTGCTGGTCCAATATTACGAAGCCATCAACTTATTCCTCAGTTGAATAACATTACATTCCGATTTTCCAATGTATTAGACAATATTCCATTGTTTGCTGTCGGGATTATGAAAAAGGTGATGTTTGCCGACCCGTTAGGACGATATGTAGACATCATATATAGCAGCCCAACGACGCACAGTAGTGGTGATATTCTACTGGCTATAGTTGCATTCGCCATTCAGATTTATTGTGATTTCAGTGCCTACTCGGATATGGCAATTGCGTCAGCTGCTATGTTAGGTGTCAATTTTCCTGAAAACTTCAAATCCCCTTATCTCTCAAGTTCATTCACACAAGTATGGCAGCGTTGGCATATGACGCTGAGCTTTTGGATACGAGACTATATATTTTTACCGCTACATCAGTGTTTTTCAAAACGGCTCCCATATTTTGCCATTATAGTCTCTATGCTGATTTCCGGACTCTGGCATGGAGCAAACTGGACATTCGTCATATGGGGTGGAATTCAAGGTGTGATTATGGCTGTTGAGCGCGCAACGGGATACAGCAAGTTTATTATACAAAACAGTCTGACCAAATACATCGGTATCTTGATGACATTCTCTATCTGGACCCTGCTCGCAGTATTATTCAGATCGCCAAACATAGAAACGGCAGCTGATATCTATCAGGGTCTTCTATCCGTAACTCCCTTAAGTTATAGTGAAGAACAATACAGGCTGATTTTGATCATCATTGCTGTATTAGCGCTTCATAAATTTGATCAGGTCATTACAATCAAATCTGTATTTTCTAAGCTTCCCCGAGCTGTCACTATCCCGATTTGCTTTACTGCTATAGTTTGCTGTTCATTGCTTGCGCTATCACGTCCACAATCATTCTATTACTTTGACTTTTAACTATTATGAAAATTAAAAAATTAATCTCATGTGCATTGATCATATCCTTTCTCATGCTAATGTTTAATGGTCTGCTTGACCTAGCATATGGAATTAAACAGCAATATATTCGTATGGCTTCAGATAAGCATTTATTGAAGTTGCTGCCTGAAGGAATTGATGAAGAAAAATATTTTCATCATATCCAAGATGGTATGCTTATTAATTATCAACTAATCCCCCTAGTCGGTAAAATTCAAATGCAAGGGGAGTATGGAATATATTCCATTGGTGCTGATGGTAATCGTCTTTATGCAGAACAACCTCTGCCGCATTCTGGATCGAAGAAAAAAATATTGATACTTGGCAGCTCTCAATCTTTTGGCTACTTAAATAATACTGACAGCGACTTAATTGGCCAGTTATCAAAAATGCTTCCTGAATACTATATTGAAAATTTTTCAGTTCCAGGTCAGAAATTACGAGAAAATTTATCATTATTTAAATACTTAATTAGTTTAGGTAAAAAATATGACCTCGTGTATGTCATCAATGGACCCATGGATGCTTTCGCTGCGTGTTTTAAAGCGGGCGTTAGTGAGCCGCCCCCTCCTGCAATTTCTTTTAATATCGGGATCACAAAACTGATCAATAAGTTAATAAAGGTCATAAAGCAGCTATCCGGGGCAGAGAGCAATACCATAGCGACGAATGTCAATATGTGTAGTAATAAGCCGTTTGATAAGCTAGTCGTCGATGATGTGATCGAAGCTGTTGAGCAGATCTTAGACTATGGTAACAACCAAGAAAAAATTAAGACTATTGTTATTATCCCGCCCACGCCATACACCCTTTCAGAAAAACTGAATACCAAAAACCTTGTCCATGACCAAGCCTTTGTCTCACTCAAGCCTGTCTTGGGCAAGCTCATTGACCAGTTTGCCAAAAGAACAAGCACCACTCCAGGTGTATACGACCTGACACACAGTCTTGATGAATTTCAGTCCCAATCTTTTATCGATATTGGCGGCCATCTCACACCAGAGGGTAACAAAGTATTAGCCCAGGCAATAAAGGAATTAACCGAATCTCAAACTGATTGATAATCTAATCGGACTGTAATGACCCAGTCGCGCTCGTCAACTCAGGAGATCTCGACCGTTGCCGCGAGGTCTGTGGGTAATATGCGTACCCAGCAAGACGAGCTGAATATGCTGGCTACGGCGCTGAACCGAAGGCCTGGCGGAGTTTCTCCGTGCGCTGGCCGCCGTACTGCGCGCTGTGCCGAAAGGTCTGGGTCATTACAGCTTCTCGATGCTGCCTAGGCAGCAAAAACGCAATAGGCCCCACGTTTCCCCAACGAGGCTGTTTTCTCAGAAAAGCGATTGCGCTAGCCTAGGGACCCAAAAAGCGCAAGCTGCCGACCGGGCTTGGCCGGACGCCGTTGCGCAAGTGACACCCGTGTTGATGTTTGAGAGCTGAATTTTATAAAGGGAAGTAAAAGTGAAGTTTGAAACCAACCGATTGATCATCCGGCATCCAAACATGGACGATGCGGCGGATATCTTCAGAAATTATGCCCAAGATAGCGAAGTCACCAAGTATTTGACCTGGCGGCCGCATAAAGAATTAAAAGAGACGCAACGTTGGATTCAATATTGTATTGAAAACGCGAACACCAAACATAGTTTGATGTTCGTTTTGTATTTAAAGGAAACGTCCGAAGCCATCGGCATGATTGATTTTCGCCTCGAAGGGTATAAAGCCCACTGTGGCTTTGTGTTGGCGAGAAAATATTGGAATCAAGGGCTGATGACCGAAGCCATGCAGCCGCTCATCGAATACTTTTATGAACATCCCAATATATACCGGCTTTGGGCGGCGCACGATATCGAGAATGAAGCATCCGGCAAGGTGATGTTAAAGTTAGGCATGAGATGCGAAGGGGTGATGTCCGGAACGCTGATGTATCCGAATATCTCCAATGAACCCAGAGACAGTACCTACTATTCATTAGACTGCAGGCGGTAAGTTTTGGGGGGGGGGGAATAAAAACAAGCGCGCGTTACTGCTGGAATTGGCGTGACGGTTCATAAAGAGCGGTAAATATCGGGATCTGCTTCTGCCCTGCCTATCACCTATTAATCATCAGGAGTGATGATGTCTTCCCATGATAACCGTGTGCTGATCGGAGCCTTGCTGGCGTTGCCTGCTCTTTGGCCTGCTCTTTCACCGGCCGGGCTGGAGTGGCAATGGTTCTGGCCCAATTACCTCTATTATGCCGCGCCTCATGGTGTCGTGATGGCTCTGAGTTGCTGGTCCGTGGCGCGGGGAAAGCCGACTCTTGTGATGTTGTTGCTGCTTAATCTGTGGTTGGCACTGGTCTATGGCTGGGTGCGCTGGGCGGTGCCGAGCCATGAGAGCGGCTTGGCCTGGTTGCTCTATATTCCCGGCTACCTGCTGGCTCTGGTGCTGTATGGTGTCTATCTCGGCGTCTTGCAACGCAAAGCCTGCTCTCGGGGGCGGGCGGAATAATCCCGGCAAATTCTGGTTGGTGTGGTGAGGCCCTTATCTGGGCTATTTAAACCATCCGATCTTTATAATAAAACTGCTTATCCCGCTCGGTTATTTCTCGTAGAACTCGGCAAGGATTGCCGACTGCGACCACATTCTCCGGAATATTCTTGGTGACCACGCTGCCCGCGCCAATCACCGAGTTTTTACCAATCGTTACACCCGGCAGGATCACCACATTGGCCCCGATCCAGACATCATCTTCAATACGAACCGGAATAGAAAACTGAGTACCATTCTTCCGCAGATCTGGATGAACCGGATGGCCGGTGGCGGTAATGGTGACATTCGGGGCAATCATGACGTGATTGCCGATGTAGATGTCGATATCATCGACCAGCACCAGATTGAAATTGGCGTAAAATGCGTCGCCAATATGCACGTTTTTGCCATATGCCATGCGAACCGGTGGCTCGATCCAGATATTCTCTCCCATATCACCCAGCAATTCCCGCAGCAGCGCCTTACGTTTCTCGGCTTCACCCGGTCGGGTTAAATTGTAATCATAAATAAGCTCTTTACAGCGCTGGCGCTCTTCTTCCAATCCTTCACCCAGATCGGTATACAGCAGTCCTTGTTTCATCCGTTCTCTGATGGTCATATGGATATCTCTGCGGTTGTGAATGGAATCATCAGGCTAATCAAGCATAGGGTTTAACTGGATCTGTTTATTCTGCGCATTTTACGGCTGATTATTATTGAGCTGCAGCAAGTCCCATTTGTTGCCATAAAGATCCTGGAAGACCACGACAGTTCCGTATGCTTCCTCTCTCGGCTCTTCGTTGAAGACCACGCCATTCGCCTTCATCAGCTGATAATCCCGCCAAAAGTCATTGGTTTGCAAAAATAAGAACACACGGCCCCCGGTTTGATTGCCAATACAGGCGGCTTGCTCATCGTTACTCGCCTGGGCCAACAACAAGTTCGTGCCATTCGAGTTGGGTGGTGACACCAGCACCCAACGTTTACCGCCCCCCAAGTCGCTATCTTCCACCAAATTAAACTGTAGCTTTTGGGTATAGAAAGCAATGGCATCGTCATAATTCGCAACGACCAAAGCGATATTACTGATTTGCTGTTGAATCATATTGAACCTGCCAGGTAGGGAATGAGTGTTGAGTATAAATACAGCCCAATAGCCTAATGGGTAGCCCTTTAGACGATGCGGCAAGCAGACATTATTGAGCTCAGTTTCGGTCAGTAATACATGCCCACTAAAGCGGGGCAAGCTTTGGTCACATAACAGATTTTGTTAACTTTTTAGGTGAACTGTAATTTTGACTTTTCTATTAGCATATTAAATGCGTCACTAATCTGTTTTAAATTAGATATTTCTTCTTTTGGTATCAATATCTGGTCTCTATCTCTGAGTTGGCCATAATTTTTCTTTGTTCGTATTGTATGCGGATCAGATTCTATACCCATATAATATATAACCAGAAATCCATCAATCATAAAATAATAAGAAAGATTTGATTTATCACTGGAAGATCGGTCTATATTTATATTCAATAGAATGCTTTTTATTAATTTGTCATCGATTGATTTTGTTGAATCAATTATTCTAAGGACTGATATCTTGATGAAGTGGTCTAATCTATATGAGGTGTTGATTTTTATTGTTTTGTTTAGTAGAAGCTGTCTGAGTATGTCATTTAATTCTGTAGGCAATTTTACACTTTCAAATTCCGGTAATGAAGAAATAGATGCTCTCCATAGAATGCTAATTAAATACAAGTAAAACTGTTTATATTTAAAGCCGTTGAAAGTTATATAAGATTTAGTTTTTTTTGTGTTCTTGCTGTCTTTGAATAATCTTGTTCCATATTTTTCGTATTCAACGCTAATGAATTGTTCACATTTTGAACACAATAAGAATTCGGTAGGGTTTCCATTAGTGATAGAAACAGAAGTGGTATCATCAACTGTAACTTTAACCAATTGTCCATTATTTAATTTAATGGATTTGAAGTAGGATCTTGGAATGATATGTGATTTTCTAATGTTTTCTTTTTCTCCACACATTTTACAAGAGTTCATAGTCGATACCTTGTTGTTTTGAAATATATTAAACGGAACTATTCCTTCATCTTATAATGGCTACCTCCGCGTTTCATTTTTTCGATTGTTTAGGGAAAACCTCCAGTCAACCTATTGGGTTTTCTATTGCTTACAAGCCCTGCAGGGTAGTCCATAGGTGCGTTCAACCTTCGCTAATTGCACCTGCGGCCCTACTTGAATTTTTAAATATCAACTCATATCTATCTGGATGGATAACTCCTTTATATATATTAAAGAATTTTTTAGTTAAAGGGCTGTAGAATCTTCTTAGTGCTGAACTATCATTAAAGTTGTGCACTTCATCATGAATGTATTTTTTTAATCTAGATGTGTCGCAATTATTTCCAATGCATAAGGAATTCACACGGAATTCATTTAGTTTTATTGTAAAAATAACATCCGTATCTTTTGAACTCATCCATAAAGATTTCAATAGCTTGAAATCTAATAACCCTGCACGAATGGTTTGTGGATGATCTATTTTTCTGATTGACTCAGAAAATAGATTTGAAATCTTATGTGGTAGTTTTGATATCTCAAATGTCACATCGGTAGCCTTGTGAAACGGCAATATAAATCTATATTCTTTCTCATAAAGCCACTCATCAGACTTGGTGAAATAATAGTGTCGGGCCAGTGACTCTGCGCTAAAGTTGGAGATTACGTCTTCATAAGATCTATTTTTGCGATAAAAAACCTTTGAAAACAAAGACAAGTCAGTTTTTTCGAAGTCGAAGAAGTTAAATAATGTAAATGGATCGTTTAAATCAACATCAAACTCAAATACAACACCACTATGCTCTTTTGCATAATGGCTCCACATTAATAAATTATCTTTCGTTTCTGTTAAAGAAATCACTCCAAAAAAATCCAAATACTCTTGAAATCTATTTGTGTCAATTTCTTTCTTGCATTTGTTTTTAATGTTTCTGGGTGCGAGAATTTCAAATGGATCATTGAGGCAACTCCGTGGTGTTAACCTCAGTGAACAATTCTGTAAGAATTTATGTGATGACTCTAAAGTCATATACTTATAAAACTTCATTTTTCTCCAAAGAATCTAAAAATTATACAGAAAGGAGTTATTTCTTAACTTATCAAGTCACAATTTCATATTTTATCGGATCACCAGATTGGTTTATTTCATCTCATCAAACGACTGAGTTTTGACTACCCATTTGGTTTGCATGATCGCCGAAAACGAACAGGCTTTTCCAATCTGCAGACCCGATCGAGCCGTTTGTTCCTGTGCTCTGTGGGCCTCGGCGTTGCTAGCGATGATCACGGCTACCGCACGGGTTCGACGGCTACCCCAAGCCCCACTACTGCGCTGTTTCATCTGACCCTTGCTAGCAGAGTATTCAAAATTTTCCTGGCGATTTTTGCGACACATCAAACAGGTTGGGATCAAGGTAACTGCCGGTGATTAAAAGCCTGTGTTGGAGACGAGGAGAATTGGGCTCTGGCTTGTGGCTTACCCACAAAAGCCTGCGCCGTCTGTCGGGCCGGGCGGCGGGGTGACTGGAGCCGGTGCGCGGTCAGGATGACCGCAAAAGGGAGCGTCACGCCATGGATGGCGTGTGGCTCCCGGCCGGTGGAGGGCTGCCCGCAGCGCGGGTTTTTCCCGACAGTCGGCATACGCCAACGGCCAGGGGTCAAGGGGGCAGGGCCTTTTGCCCCCTTGCCGCCCCCGCCAACAGCGGGTTGGCAAATCGCGATTGCCGACCAGGGCGGAACCGGCCCGAACCCGAACCGGCCCAACCCCGAACCGGTCTGCCGAGCCACACGGCGGACAGGCCGGTGCCGGAAGCCCGCGCCCCTCCGGCGCCACCGGAGCAAGCCGGATCGAAATCCGGGATCTGAGTGTCGTTCAGAACACGACGCTGGCCTATACTCAGCACTCGACAGCGTCCTGATTCGGCGACAATCGATGCCGGGTGGCGCGGGCTAGGGGGTGAGATGAAGCGTCATGGGGGATGGCTCGGGGTGTGGCTTGGAGCGTGGCTCGGACTAGGGCTGGCAGGTGTGCCGAGCCTTGGCATGGCACTGCCCCTGGCCAGCGATTCCGCCATGACGCTCATCACCGAGGAGTGGCCGCCCTACAACTATGTCGAACGGGGGCGCTTGACCGGCGTCTCGGTGAAGATAGTCCAGGCCCTGCAGCGGGAGCTGGGACGCCACGATCCAATCCAGGTCTACCCCAGCCAGCGCGCCAAGCTGATCCTCGAATCCCGCTCCCGCACTATGATGTTCTCCATGTTTCGCACCCCGCAGCGTGAGACCCGCTACAAGTGGATCGGCCCCATCGGCCGCGATGCCATCTACTTTTATCAGCGCCGCGGCAGCCCGCTGCTGATCCGCACTCTGCAAGATGCCAAGGAAGTGCCGGTGATCGCCAGTCGCCAGGCCAGGCTAGTGTTCAATACCCTGATAGCGCTCGGCTTTACCAATCTGGATGCCACGGCTTACAGCAGTAAACAGGTGTACGGCAAGCTGCTGCGCGGTCGGGCTGAGCTGGCGATCAGCGATTCGCCGCTTGGGGTGCGCTATCTACTCACCCAGATGGGAGTACCGGTCGAGGCGTTGCAGCAGACGCCGGTCAAGGTGGTGGAGTCGGATCTCTATATCGCCGCCTCGCTGGATTTTCCCGATGTCGAGATCGCCCAGTGGCAACAGGCGCTGGATCGCCTCAAGGCGCGGGGGGAGCTGGAGCGCTTGACGCGCGGCTGGCCCTGAGCGGGCGGGAGAAAACAACAAGGCGGCCATGGCCGCCTTGATGCTAGGTGTGGGACTGCATTAGTAGTTCAACAAAAAGGCATCCAGCGCATAGGTGGGTTTGCCATTGTTGTCCGTCAGGCCTAGTGAGTAGCCCTGCCAGCCATTGTAGCTCTGGGGCTCCCAGTAGAAGACACCGAGGCCCTTGCCGTTGGGGATGGCGGTCATCTTCTTGAGCAGATCGGCTATGGTGTCGTAGCTGTTTTTCGGATCATCCCAGGGCATGCCGACTTCGACGATCATCACTTCCTTGTTGTAGCGGCTGACCATGTCGGCCAGGTTGTCATAGCACTTGTTGTCCATGGCAAACCAGTCGCCGTTGCCGGTCTGGGTCGGGTAGATCGATGCGCCGACCACATCCCACTTGGCGCCGTTGGCCTTGAGGCCGTCGAACATCCAGCGGTAGAGGGCGTTGTCTTCACAGTTGGCCAGATGGACTATCACCTTGGAGGAACTGTTGACCGCCTTGACGGCGTCGTAACCACTGTTGATGAGCCAGGCGAAGTTCTTCATATTGACCGAGGCCTTGCCTTCCGGCCACAGCATGCCGTTGTTGGTCTCGTTGCCGACCTGGACCCATTTCGGCGTGATGCCGGCATTTTTCAGGGTGGTCAGGGAGTTATAGGTGTGCCAATAGACGTTCGACATCAGCTGATCGAAGGTGTACTTGCTCCAGGCGGCCGGTTTGTTCTGTTTGCCCGGATCGGCCCAGGAGTCACTGTAGTGAAAGTCGATCATGATATCGAAACCGGCGGCCTTGGCGCGTTTGGCCTTGGCGACCACATCGGTAATGTTGCTCCAGCCGTCGGAAGGATTGACCCAGACCCGCAACCGGATGGCATTCATGCCATGGGCCTTGAGGATGGGGAACAGATCCTGTTTGCTGCCGCTGTCGTTATAGAATGACTTACCGGACTTCTCCATCTGGGTCAGCCAGCTGATATCGGCGCCCTTGACCAGAGCCTGACTCTCGGCATGGTAGAGCCCGCTCAGCGCCAGTACCAGACAACTCAGAGCTGTAAACTTGAATTTCATGTTGCAACCTCCTGTTATGTACATTGTTTTGACCTCTATGGGTCATCTGGTCAGGCTGTGTTTCGGTGGCCTGACTGCATAAACCATCCCGTTGGCTTATGCAGTCAGTGGCAGTCAACTGCCCTGGTCGAGTGTGGCGGGTCGCTGTGAGCGCCAGAGCCGAAAGCTCAGGCTCTGGCGTCCTAGCAACCGGTAGCCGGGCTTAGCCCGCTTTCTTGATGGTGACGAGCAACTTGCTGGCATCACGACGATCCAGCACGAACTCATAGGTACCATCCGCAGGCGGGGTGAACTTGATGTCGCCCCATTGGTAGCCGGATTTGATGACCACTGGGGTGTCCAGCTCGACCTTGCTGGTCGGATCGAAGACGCCATAGGTGGTATCACCCTTCCACTTTTCATCGGCGAACTTGAATTTGTAGGCACCGTGGCTGGTTTGCAGCTCGGCCTTGGCACTCAATACGCCCGGCTCGGTTTGCTGCAGTTGCTGGGCCTTCGGCGCTTCCCAGTTGTTCATTTCACCGCGCAGGAACACGGCACGGGTTTCGGCACTGTCGGCGTCGGCAGCCAGCAGGGGCATGGAGCAGCACAGTAAGCCAGCGGCCAGCATCATCGTCTTGAACATATCGTTTCCTCGTTACTTGGATGCACACAAAACATGGGGTGGAACGGCCAGGCCTGGTGGCCCGGCTCGCTGAGTCGCCGTTTACGCCAGCGAATCAGCGCGCCGTTCGGCCATGGCGGCGAACCGCCATGGCCGATGGACTAGAGACTGAATTTCTGTACCAGGGTTTGCTGCTCTTGCGACAACTGCTGCAACTGGCCGCTGGTGCTGCCGACTTGTGCCAGTGCCGTGCGGTTGATTTCGGCGATATCGTTGATGTTGTTCATGTTGCGGGAGATCTCGGCGCTGGTGCACTGCTGCTGTTCGGCGGCGGCGGCAATCTGGCTGCTGAGATCGGCTATATGCTGCAGGGCGTCGGAGATGGAATTGATGCTCTGCTTGGTGTTTTCACTATCCAGGGTGCAGGTGGTCATGACCTCGCCACTGCTGCGGATCGCCTCGACGGCCTGACGCACGCTGGATTGCAGGGCGCTGATCATCGACTGGATCTCCGAGGTGGAAGCGGCGGTGCGGCGGGCCAGGTTGCGCACCTCATCGGCCACTACGGCGAAGCCGCGTCCCTGATCCCCGGCGCGGGCTGCTTCGATAGCGGCATTCAGCGCCAGCAGGTTGGTCTGTTCGGCGATCTGGCTGATGACATCCAGAATGCCGCCGATGTTGACGCTCAGACCATGCACCTCTTCGATCACCTGCTGGGAACCTTGCAACTGGGTGGCGAGCAGGTTGATGCGGCCAATGGTGCTTTCGCTCATGGTGCGCCCCTCATCGGCCTGGCGCGTGACTTCCATGACGGATTGCAACGAGTGGTGAGCGGCACTGGCGACATCGCCAACCGTGTGTTCCATCTCCACCATGGCGGCGGCAACCCCGGCGGTCTCGGTGCGCTGCTGCTCGAGCTGTTGATGGGTGACTTCCAGTGTCGAGAGGTTGCGGTCCGCCACGGCACCCAGTTCATTGGCGCTTTGCACTACTTGCAACAGCATGGCGCGCATCTCCTGGGCTAGGCCATTGATGCCGATGGCCAGTTGGCCGAACTCGTCGGCGCGGGTATAGCCGATGCGCTGGGTCATATCGCCCTGGCTCAGGGCGTTGAGCACACGCAGTGTCTGTTGCATCGGGGTGCGGATAGAGGCGATGACGCGCCACAGCACCAGGGCAGCCAGCAGCAAGGAGATCACCAGGCCGATATAGAGCACGGACTTGAGCTGGGTCAGCACCTGCTGGGAGCTGTCGACGCGGCTTTGCAGTTGCTGATCGATGGCGCTGTCAATCTCGGACAAATCGCCGAGTACGGCATCAATGATGCGGGTGGCCTGTTCACTCTGGTTGCGCAACTGGCTGCTCTCTTCGGTCAGCTGCAGGTGCTGGGCCAGCAATCCCTTGTCGCCCGCGGTATCGGCCAGTAGCTGATCCAGGGCCTTACCCAGGCTGGCTTCAAATTCGATGCTGCCACCAAAGGCGCTCTCCTGCTTGAGCAGCTCGGCGGCCAGCTCGGTGCGCTGAGCCTGTAATTTGGTGACCAGTTGGCGGTTGGCTGTCAGTCGCTTGCCGACCAGTTGGGGATCGTTCTGTTTCAGCGCTTCGAGGGTGGCATCGACCAGCAACTCCAGGTTGTTGGCTAGGTTATGACTCAGGCCAACGGTGTAATGAGTACCGAGCGGCGCCACCATCATGGCCATATCGGCCAGCAGACGCTTATTGGTGGCACCTAGCGTGTTATGACCCGAAATTTTTTGCTGGTTTTCCAGATTGGCGGCATAGCTGTCGACCAGTTGGGAGGCCATCTGCCAATAGATGCCCTGTTGCTCCTTGAGGCCTGCGATCTTTTTCAGGATCAGCGGATCTTGCTGCGACTTCTGCCCCAGGGTCTTCAGGTCCTGTTCAAAGGAGCGCTGCCACTGCTGGAGTTTCTCCTTGCCGTTCTTGACGCTGGCGCTTTCCTGTTGGGCGAGCAGGCTGTGCAGCTCCTTGTCTTGCTGGAACAGATCCCGGGTCACAGAGCGGCTCTGCACCAGGGTCGGTGCCACCTGACGGGCCAGAATATCGACCTGGGAGGCGAGTTGTTGTCCGGAATGCAGGGCCATCACCACCGCCAGTATCATCAGCAGCATGATGAAGCCGAAGCCAAAGACGATGCGCTGAATGATTGAAATGCTTTTCATATAGGCCACCATTGAGATCGATTACACTGTGTTGTTTGTCATGGAAATAAACACGAAAATCGGACTTGCCATTTCGTATGTCATTGTGTTTATTGATTTATTTGATATTTCAACTCTGGGTTTTATCGGTGTGGGTACACTTGAAACCCGCTGTTAACAGCATGTTGGCTATGGGTTGGTGTAAAATTTACACCACGACTGCTTTGCGTTACATCGGTTTTTGGCTCGGGACGGGATCAGGATCCACGGGTTGGGATCCTGCTCTCATTTCATCGCCATTTGTGGGGTGAGTCAGGGGGCGCAGGCGGCAGCAACTCTGTGCCCTCCGGGGTGGGCCGTCACTTTGGCGCAGTCGATGTGCGGCTGAGCTGCGGTCGAGCTGTAGCCGGAGGAGTCGGATCCGGGTTGCAGATACAGAAAAAAAAAGCCCCCGAAATTCGGGGGCAAACGTGGGGTTAACATCTCTGCATGAGACTCTTACGGGCTTACAAAAAACGACTTACTTGCTGACCCGGAGCCCTTCGGCGTTGAACACCAGGCAGTGTTCCGGGGTAAAGAAGACATCCACTTGCTGGTATGGCTTGTAGGCGTTGTCGCCGGCCAGCAGCAGCTTGAAGTTGTCGATGCCACAGCACTGACCAAACAGGTAGGTACTGTTGCCCAGGCGTTCGACCACTTCACAGGTGAAGGCCAGATGAATGCCGAAGCCTTCTGGCAGCACGTGCTCCGGGCGCAGGCCCAGGGTGATGCTGCTACCTTCTTCCAGATGACTGGTTTCAATCGGCAGCTTGAGCTGCAGCTGATCGGCGACCCGGACTTCGATCTCTTTGGGCGACCAGCGCACTACCTTGGCGGGCAGGAAGTTCATCTTCGGCGAACCGATAAACCCGGCGACAAACTGGTTCACCGGCTTGTAGTAGAGGTCCATCGGCGAGCCGACCTGTTCGACCTTGCCGTAGTTCATGACCACTATCTTGTCGGCCAGTGTCATGGCTTCGACCTGATCATGGGTGACGTAAATCATGGTGGTCTTCAGCTCCTGGTGCAGCTTGGCGATGTGCAGACGCATCTCGACCCGCAGCTCGGCATCCAGGTTGGAGAGAGGTTCATCGAACAGGAACACCTTCGGATTGCGCACTATGGCGCGACCTATGGCGACCCGTTGGCGTTGACCACCGGAGAGTTGTTTCGGCTTGCGATCCAGCAGGTGAGAGAGTTGCAGTGTCTTGGCGACCATGCCGACCTGATGCTGGATCTCGTCTTTGGGCACGCCGTTGACCTTGAGGCCATAGCCCATATTCTCGGCCACCGTCATATGCGGATAGAGGGCGTAGGACTGGAACACCATGGCGACGCCACGGTGTGCGGGGGCCACGTCATTGACGACAGTATCACCGATGGAAATTTCACCATCAGAGATCTCTTCGAGACCGGCGATCATGCGCAGCAGGGTAGATTTGCCGCAACCGGACGGGCCGACGAATACGGTGAACTCACCATCTTCCACATCCAGATTCACATTATGAAGCGTGACATTTTTGCCGAAACGCTTGATGACATTATTCAGTCTGATACTCGCCATCTAACTTAACTCCTTGATAATAATACTATTCACTGAATGTTCCGTGTCGATTTCTTGACACTTGGCGTCCATCGGAAGTTCGATTGCGGCATTCAGGAACTGACCTGAGATGCTAGGAATCGCCACCATTCGCTGCTGCGGTGAGATCAATATAACAATGTTGTGTAATCGCTTGCACAAACTACTGCTGCTTTTGTGCATGAGATCACAGCCTTTGCATATGCCGCTGGCAGATATGACGCGCTCCGCTTAACGTAATTGCATCTGGTGTAATCGTTACCCTAATTTCAATTGAGAGCGTCTGCAGATGTCGTTGCAGGGAAGCTGGCAAGAGAAAACTTGAACACTCGCCAGAGTTTGCCACCGAGCAATAATTCTAACTGCTTTGTGGTCAATGAGTTAATCGACAGGTGCCATGTGTAAACAGTCCTCAATGAGGGACTGGATGCTACAGAGACCGGTCTGAAGTGAGTACAGTTAGAACAATAAGTGATGCGATAGCGGCTTGGGAAAACGGTGTGACGTGTTAGTGAAAACGACACACAGGGCTGAGCTTCTATCGGGGTTGTAATCGTGAGCGTCGTTTTTCGCCTGAAACAGGGATCAAGGAGCAATGATGAAGATTAAGACATTAACCGCTGTCGTCATGATGTCACTGGGTGTTGCCGGTGCATTGAATCAAACCGCTATGGCGGCCGATGGTGAGTTGCTGGTATGGGAAGATATCAAGAAGTCCAACGGTATTGCCGATGCCATTAAAGCGTTTGAAGCCAAATACAACGTCAAGGTGAAGGTGCAGGAGATGCCCTACGCCCAGCAGATCGAAAAGCTGCGCCTGGATGGCCCTGCCGGTATCGGTCCTGACGTTCTGGTTCTGCCCCATGACCAAGTGGGTACTGCTGTGGTTCAAGGCCTGATCTCCGAGATCAAGAGCGACCCTGCCTACCTGGCGACCTTTACCAAGCCGGCGGTGGATGCCCAGACTTACCAAGGCAAGCTGTACGGTATTCCCAAGGCTGTTGAAACCATAGTTCTGGTTTACAACAAGGATCTGCTGCCGAAGGCTCCCGAGAAGTTTGACGATCTGATCGCCTTCTCCAAGGAACAACGCAAAGCGAGCAAATATGGTCTGCTGGCCAAGTTTGACGAAATTTACTACTCCTTCGGTGTCGTCGCCGGCATGGGTGGTTACATCTTCGGTCAAAACGGCAACGGCTCCTTGAACGTCAAGGATATCGGGCTGGCCAATCAGGGCTCTGTGGATGCGGTCAACTTCCTGAAGAGCTTCTACGCCGATGGTCTGTTCCCGGCGGGTATCGTCGGTGAAACCGGCGCCAATGCCATTGACTCCCTGTTTACCGAGAAGAAGGCTGCTGCCGTTATCACTGGACCTTGGGCCTTCCAGCCGTACAAGGATGCCGGTGTGAACTACGGTGTGGCACCGCTGCCGCTGCTGCCGAATGGCGAGCACATGCGTTCTTTCCTGGGCGTGAAGGGCTACAGCATCTCCACCTACTCCAAGCAAAAGGAGATGGCGCAGAAGTTTGTCGAATTCATCAACCAGCCTGAATACGCCAAGGTTCGCTTCCAGCTGACCGGCGAAATCCCGCCAGTCAAGTCCCTGATCGATGACCCTATCATCAAGAACGATGACAAGTCCCGCGCCGTAGCGATTCAGGCTGGCTATGCCATCCCGATGCCAAGCGTACCGGAAATGGGCGAAGTCTGGTCACCGGCTAACAGCGCACTGCAACTGGGTGTGACTGGCAAGCAAGACGTCAAAGCAGCCCTCGAAGCTGCCGTGAAAAACATCAATATGCAGATCGAAGCTAACCACGCCAGTAACGAATAAAGCGTTGTAGCGTCGCGTTCTGCAAACATGGGTAGCTTGTGCAGTTTTTCAGGTTACCCATGTTCTTTATGGATAGGAGGTGAATTGTGGTTGTCGATTCCAGCGGTGTTGCGCAGATCGGTGCAAAAACCCATCATGCCAAGATAGCGGTGTTGTTATCGCTGATTCCTGGTCTTGGCCAGATTTATAATCGGCAAGTTGTCAAAGGCGCGATCTTCTTCGTCCTTATGGCTTGTTTCTTCGGTATTTTTCATGACTTTCTGCAAATGGGTTTCTGGGGCTTATTTACCCTAGGAACCGAATTGCCCCGCGATAACTCGGTGTTTTTGCTGGCCAAGGGCGTCATCAGCCTGATAGTCGCCAGCTTCGGGGTCGGGGTCTACTACTGGAGCATCCGTGATGCTTACCAATGTGGTAGCAAGCGGGACCAGGGCATAGAGCTGGTCGGCGTCCGCAAGCAGTATCAACTGCTGCTGAGCGAAGGCTTCCCGTACCTGATGATCACACCGGGCTTCATCCTGCTGGTGTTCGTGGTGGTGTTCCCGATTATTTTCGGTTTCTCCATCGCCTTTACCAACTATGACCTGTACCACACGCCACCGGCCAAACTGGTGGACTGGGTCGGTCTGAAGAACTTCTTCAATATCTTCCGTCTCGACTTATGGCGCTCCACCTTCTTCGACGTACTGCAATGGACCGTGATCTGGACTCTGATCGCCACCACGCTGCAGTGCTCGGTCGGTGTCCTGCTGGCCATACTGGTCAACCAGAAAGATCTGCGTTTCAAACCGCTGATCCGTACCATACTGATCCTGCCATGGGCGGTACCGGGCTTTGTTACCATCCTGGTGTTTGCCGGTATGTTCAACGAAACATTCGGCGTGATTAACAACGGTATTTTGGCGTCGCTGGGGATTGAACCCAAGGAGTGGATGACGGATCCGTTCTGGACCAAGACTGCGCTGATCCTGATGCAAACCTGGCTGGGCTTCCCGTTTGTGTTCGCCATGACCACGGGTGTCTTGCAAGCCATTCCGGATGATCTGTACGAAGCGGCCACCATCGACGGCGCTACCACCTGGCACAAGCTGACTACCATCACGCTGCCGCTGGTGCTCTACTCGATTGCGCCTATCCTGATCACCCAGTACACCTTCAACTTCAATAACTTCAACATCATCTACCTGTTCAACAATGGTGGACCTGCGGTCATGGGCTCCAACGCCGGTGGCACGGACATTCTAGTGTCCTGGATCTACAAGCTGACCATGTCGTCATCCCAGTATGCGATTGCGGCCAGTATCACCATACTGTTGTCCATTTTTGTGGTCGGTATAGCGCTGTGGCAGTTCCGCGCAACCAACTCCTTCAAGCAAGATGACATGGCCTAAGGAGCTGATCATGAGTAGCAAACACAGCCTGAAAAAGAGTAATTTCATCCGCCTGAGCATCTCCTACCTGGTGCTGGCGATGATCTCGGTCATCATCATCTATCCGCTGGTGTGGACCATAGGTGCCTCCCTGAATCCGGGGAGCAGCCTGCTCAATACCTCGATCATTCCGGATAACTTCTCCTTCCTGCACTACGAGGAGTTGTTCAACGGCCAGATCGATTATGCCGCTTGGTACTGGAACTCGATGAAGATCAGCTTCCTGACCATGGTCCTGACCCTGATCAGCGTCAGCTTCACCGCCTATGCCTTCTCCCGCTTCCGCTTTCGCGGACGTCAGAATGGTCTGATGCTGTTCCTGCTGCTGCAGATGATCCCGCAGTTCTCTGCGCTCATCGCCATCTTCGTGCTGGCGCAGATGCTGGGTCTCATCAACAGCCACCTGGCGTTGGTGCTGGTCTATGTCGGCGGCATGATCCCGATGAATACCTATCTGATGAAGGGTTATCTGGATGCCATCCCGAAAGATCTGGATGAGTCAGCACGCATGGATGGAGCCGGTAACTTCCGCATCTTCATCGAGATCATCATGCCGCTGTCCAAACCGATCATCGCGGTCGTGGCCCTGTTCTCCTTCACCGGCCCCCTGGGCGACTTCATCCTGGCCAGTACCATTTTGCGGACTCCGGATAAGTTCACCCTGCCCATCGGCCTGTACAACCTGGTCTCCCAGAAGATGGGTGCGAGTTACACCACTTACGCTGCCGGTGCCGTGCTCATCGCCGTGCCTGTGGCAATCCTTTACCTCTCACTGCAAAAGTACTTTGTCTCTGGTCTGACCGCTGGCGGGACCAAGGGCTAATTCAACCGACAGGATGTGAATGATGAAATTGAAAAAGAGTTTGTTGATGGCCGCCATTCTGGCCACCGGTGTGATGACTCTGCCGCTGGGTGTGCAGGCTGCTGAAGCCGTGACCATCAAGCCGTTGCAAGGGGTTGCTGCGGACTTTATCAAGGGCGCCGATGTTTCCATGCTGGCGGAAGTCGAGAAGCATGGTGGCAAGTTTTATGACGAGAAGGGCGTGCAAAAAGACGCCATGCTGATCCTCAAGGAGAATGGCTTCAACTACATTCGCCTGCGGATCTGGAATGACCCCAAGGATGCGGCCGGTAATGGCTACGGTGGTGGTAACAACGATCTGGCCACCACCATTGCCCTGGCCAAGCGCGCCAAGGCCAATGGCATGAAGTTCCTGCTCGACTTCCATTACAGTGACTTCTGGACCGATCCGGGCCGCCAGAACAAGCCGAAGGCATGGGCCAACATGACCATCGAGCAGATGACTCAGGCGCTGCACGATTACACCAAGAGCACGGTCGCCGAGTTCAAGAAGGCCGGTGTGCTGCCTGACATGGTGCAGATTGGTAACGAAATCAACGGCGGTATGCTGTGGCCGGAAGGCAAGAGCTGGGGTCAGAATGGCGGCGAGTTCGACCGTCTGGCGGGCTTGCTCAAGGCGGGCGTTCAGGGCGTGAAGGAAAACCTGGATAAGGGTGATGACGTCAAGATCATGCTGCACCTGGCCGAAGGCACCAAGAACGACACCTTCACCTGGTGGTTTGATGAAGTCATCAAGCGCGATGTGCCCTTCGACGTGATTGGTCTGTCGTTCTACACCTACTGGAACGGCCCGATCAGCGCCCTCAAGTACAACATGGATGACATCAGCAAGCGCTACAACAAGGATGTGATCGTGGTGGAAGCGGCCTACGGTTACACCACAGACAACTGTGATAACGCGGAAAACAACTTCACCGCCAAGGAAGCGGCAGACGCCGGTTATCCGCCGACCGTGCAAGGTCAGGCCGACTTCCTGCACGATCTGATGAAGAGCATCGTCGAGGTTCAGGGTAATCGCGGCAAGGGCATCTTCTACTGGGAGCCGGCATGGCTGCCGACTCACGGCGCGACCTGGGCGACCAAGGCAGGCATGAAATACAACAACGATGACTGGAAAGAGGGCAACGCCCGTGAGAACCAGTCCTTGTTTGATTGTCAGGGCCATGTGTTGCCTTCCATGAAGGTGTTCAACTAATACCCCCGGTGGCATCCGGTTCGGGATCCGATCCCGTACCGTATGCCCCTTTTTTTTGCTGTCAGATCGGCTGGGTGCGGGTGCGGGTGCTGGTGTAAGTGGCGATGTTCTGCGGACGTCGGTACTCAGCAACCCCTGGCACCGGAAGCGCCGGCTCTGGCGGCTAGCTCTGCGGTCTCTATTTTCCCTGGAGGAGTGGCATGTTCAAGTTTCCCCCGTTAAGCGACAAGGCTCCCGTGCTGCTGCACGGCGCCGATTACAACCCGGATCAGTGGCTGGATAACCCGGACGTGTTGGCCAAAGACATAGAGATGATGAAGCAGACCCGCTGCAACGTCATGTCAGTCGGTATTTTCAGTTGGTCAGGTCTGGAGCCCGAAGAGGGCCGTTACGAATTCGGTTGGCTGGATCAGGTGATTGATACCCTGTATGCCAATGGCATCTATGTGTTTCTGGCGACGCCGAGCGGTGCCCGTCCGGCCTGGTTGTCGACCAAGTTCCCGGAAGTGCTGCGCGTCAGCAAGGAGCGGGTCAAGGCACTGCATGGCGGCCGTCACAACCATTGCCTGACGTCGCCCGTGTACCGGGAAAAGGTGCGGCAGATGAATACGGCGCTGGCCAAGCGCTATGCCAACCATCCCGGCGTCATCGCCTGGCATATCTCCAATGAATATGGTGGTGAGTGCCATTGCGAGCTGTGTCAGCACAAGTTCCGTGACTGGCTCAAGGCCCGCTATGGCTCGCTGGATGCGCTGAATAAAGCCTGGTGGAGCACCTTCTGGAGCCACACCTTTACCGCTTGGGAACAGATTGAATCTCCAGCCCCCCAGGGCGAGATGTCGATCCATGGTTTGAATCTGGACTGGAAGCGTTTCAATACCGCGCAGGTTTGCGACTTCTGCGCCGAAGAGATCAAACCCTTGAAGGCGGAAAATGCGGCCCTGCCAACCACCACCAACTTCATGGAATATTTCTATGACTATGACTATTGGCAACTAGCCAAGGTCATCGACTTCATCTCCTGGGACAGCTATCCGCTGTGGCACAACGCCGAAGATGACTGCACCCTGGGCGCCTATACCGCCATGTATCACGATCTGATGCGAACCCTGAAGGGCGGCAAGCCGTTCTTCCTGATGGAGTCCACGCCGAGCCTGACCAACTGGCAGCCGATCAGCAAGCTCAAAAAACCGGGCATGCATATTCTCTCTTCCCTGCAGGCTGTGGCCCATGGCTCGGATTCGGTGCAGTACTTCCAGTGGCGCAAGAGCCGTGGCTCGGTGGAGAAGTTCCACGGTGCCGTGGTCGATCACGTCGGCCATATCAATACCCGGGTCGGCCGTGAGGTCGAAGCCTTGGGACTGGCGCTGAGCCAGCTGGATGCCGTAGTCGGCAGCCGCGTCGAGGCCAAGGTTGCCATCATTTTCGATTGGGAGAGTCGTTGGGCCATGGACAATGCCCAGGGTCCGCGCAATGCCGGTCTCTTCTATGAAAAGACAGTGGCCGAACATTACCGCGCCTTCTGGGAGCAGGGGATTGCGGTCGATGTGATCAATGCCGACTGCGATATCAGCCAGTATCAGCTGGTGATCGCCCCCATGCTCTATATGGTGCGTGATGGGTTTGCCGAGCGGGTCGATGCCTTTGTCCAGGCCGGTGGCAACTTTGTCGCTACTTACTGGAGCGGTGTGGTCAATGAGTCGGATCTGTGTCATCTCGGCGGCTTCCCCGGCCCCTTGCGGCCGATCCTGGGGATCTGGGCCGAAGAGATCGATGGCCTGTACGACCATGAAACCAACAGCGTCAGCGGGATCGCTGGCAATGTGCTGGAGTTGGCTGGGCCCTATGAGGTCACCCATCTGTGCGAACGCATCCAGCTCGAAGGGGCGCAAGCGCTGGCCACCTATGGCAGCGACTTCTACGCCGGCGAGCCTGCGGTGACGGTGAATGCCCACGGTGCCGGTAAGGCCTACTATGTAGCATCGCGTAACGACTTGGCGTTCCAGCGGGACTTCTTTGGCAAGCTGGCCACAGATCTGCAACTGCCACAGGCACTGGCCACCGAGTTGCCGCTGGGCGTCACCGCACAGCGTCGTACCGATGGCGAGCAGGAGTTCGTGTTTGTGCAGAACTACACGGGCCAGCCCAAGACGGTGTCGTTACCAGCCTCCTATCAGGAGATGACCACCGGCGAGACGCTGCAAGGCTCACTGGATCTGGCCGCCTATGGCTGCCGGGTACTGAGTCGGCCTATTGCCTGATCATCGAGCCCGCTTCGGCGGGCTTTTTTCTCCCGCCGGATCCAGTGCGGGAGCTATGTGGAAACCACAAGGAGATTGGCATGGTTAAAATTCAGGATTTCAAACGCTTGTTTGCCTTGGCTCTGGGTGACAAATCGGTGGAAGCGGAGCAAGGGAATGACGCTGGTCTCGATCACGCCGCTATTTTAGGGCTGATCGAGGCATTTGGCGGCAAGGACAATATCTTCAGTTTTGATGCCTGTCTCACCCGGTTGCGGGTCGAGGTCAAGGTGTTGGGATTGGTAAACCATGAAAAACTGCAGCAGCTCGGTGCTATCGGCGTGGTGATCGTCGGTCATGAAGTGCAGGCTATTTTCGGCAAGCGCTCGGACAATCTGCGCCGCGAGCTGGAAGCCTGGTTCGGGCTGGCCGATCAGCAGCCCTGACGGGATCTCATCGATTGCATACTCTCTTGCCATGCCGGTTCATCAGACT
Organism: Enterobacterales bacterium; assembly: GCA_038247115.1. Lineage (GTDB taxonomy): Bacteria > Pseudomonadota > Gammaproteobacteria > Enterobacterales > Aeromonadaceae > Pseudaeromonas. The sequence goes on from JBBRVG010000013.1 coordinate 26,261, forward strand.
GTGTCATGGCTTGTTTTTATGCGGGGGTTGGGCGGCACCTGGTTGTGAATGACGGTTGATTGTGAAGAGCGTCACAAAACATCAAGGCTTCATATTTCAATGCTTGAAAGCGGTTTCTTAATTTTTGTGTAACCGTTATAGTTCTTCTCGGAACTACTTTGCACTACCCGCTGTTTGGCAATCTGAAGCGTCATATCTTCAGGTTGCCATTTTTTTAGCCTTAAAATGCGCTATTAATCGCCGTTTGCCCTGTCTCGTCACGGAATGTGACGCGCCGCCCTAGCTCCTGTGTCATCTGCCGTTATGTTAGATCTGCGACAAATTGACCGCCAAGTGTAATCGCTATCACTGTTTTCTTCGGATAAGCCTGTTATTTTTTCGGCCTGTATGTTCCCGGGCCTCTCTGAGCGGGAAACCGATAGTCTGAAGGATGAAGAGATGACATTGATAACCCGATTTACCCAATTGTTAGGCACCGGCTGGTCCGGGTTGTTCTTATGTTCGGCATTGCTCATGGCGGGCTGTGGGGGCGGTAGTTCTGGTGGTGATAGCTCAGCAGGGGGCGACAGTTCGGGCGGCGGCGATAGCAATGTTCCGACGGTCGCGGTGCGTGGGGTGGATATTTCTATGCTGGAGACGGTGGAAGCGGCCGGTGGTACTTTCCAGGTGAACGGTACCCGTCAGGATCTGCTGCCTCTGCTCAAGGCTCAGGGCGTAAACCTGGTCCGCTTGCGTCTGTGGGTCGATCCCAAGTCGACCAGCAATGAGGTGTACGGGGGCGGGGATTCGGATCTGGCGCGGGTTATCCGTCTGGCCAAACGCGCCAAGGCGCAGAATATGGCTTTTATGCTGGATCTCCATTACAGCGACTTCTGGACCGATCCGGCCAAACAGTACAAGCCCAAGGCATGGGCCAACCTGTCGACCGATGACTTGGTCGCTCAGGTGCAGAGCTATACCCAGGATGTGGTGACGCAGCTGATCACAGCGGGTGTGGCACCGGATTACGTGCAGATTGGTAACGAGATCAACTCTGGGATGCTGTGGCCGACGGGTAAAAACTGGGCCGCCAGCGGTGAAACAGTCGGAGGCTTCGATGTGCTGGCACGTTTGCTGAAGGCGGGCGAGGCCGGTTTGCGGGCCGCTGAAACTGCCGGCAAGGTGACCACCCCGGCGAAAACCATACTGCATCTGGCCGAGGGTGGAAAAAACGATACTTTCCGCTGGTGGTTTGACGAGATCACCAAGCGTGGCGTGCCCTTCGATATCATAGGTCTCTCCTATTACCCCTACTGGCATGGCAGCTTGACCAAGTTGCAGACCAATATGGATGACATGGTCAGCCGGTACAGCAAGCCGGTGATGGTGGTGGAAACCGCCTATGCCTTCACCCTGGAAAATGGGGACTCGCTGGGCAATAACTTTGGTCAGGCTAGCGATGCCACGAATGGTGGATATCCAGCCACTGCGGCTGGTCAGCGGAGCTTCCTCAAGGATCTGAAAGCCAAGATAGCCGCAGTACCCAACGGCCAAGGGCTGGGATTTGTCTACTGGGAGCCGGACTGGTTACCGGTCAATGACGCTACCTGGACCACTGACGCGGGTATGCTCTACATTCCCTCATCCTGCCCGACTATTGGGTCTTGCAGTGTCGGTAATGCTTGGGAAAATCAGGCGTTGTTTGACTTTAACGGCGATGCTCTGCCGGCACTGGCCGAATTTGCGGCCTCCGCCCAATAGTCGAGATGGTGTATCCAATGAACATGTATTCCAGACCGCTTCGACGTTCAGCTGTATCGGCGCTGTGCAGTGCGGGACTCTGTCTCGCGCTGGTGGGACCTTTGTTGGCGGCGGATTGCCCGCTATCGGGCGAACGCTTTGTCGCCGATGGCGAGGAGACCATCATAGATACCCAGAGTCTGCTGATGTGGCGCCGCTGCCCGGAAGGGCTGCAGGGCGAGCGCTGTCAACACGGCTCCCTGCTCGGTTTCAACTGGCGGCAAGGGGTGGAGCGGTTGGCGCAGAATAATGCCGCCGAACTGGCCGGTTACGGCGATTGGGGCATCCCGACCCTGACACAGTTGCAGACCCTGACCTCCGGCGCTGCCTGTGCCAAGGGTGATGGTGCCGCAGGGGTGCTGCCCTCCTGGCCCGATGGCTATTTCTGGTCGCGCTCATCCCCCCAGGGCAAAAGTTACGTCAAACGAACTTTCTCGTTGGAGACCGGAAAGCCCGCGCTGAGTAACCAGGGCACCTATGGCGTACACCTGTGGTTGGTGCGCCGCGTCGAATAAGTCGACTGTGGTACCCGATGTATCACCATAGCGGCCTGCGGGCCGCTTCTTTTTGGGGGCCGATTACGGCTTGGGGGTCACTGTTTTGTGTTGTTCCCGGTGAACTGATGGCGCCTCACGAGTAATCTGGTGGTCACAACAATAAGCCATCAAGGAGCCACCCCATGCTGATCCGCAATCTACGTTTGGCCGGACACCAAGGCTATTGGCAACTGCTGATCGAGCAGGGGCGTTTTGCGCGCATCGAACCCATGAGTTGCGAGCTGGATTATCAGGGCGTGAGTCTGGACGGGGAAGGGGGGCTGGCGCTGGCGCCTTTTATCGAACCCCATATTCATCTGGATAGTACCCAGACAGCCGGACAACCGGCGTGGAATAGCTCCGGCACCCTGTTCGAGGGGATAGAGCGCTGGGCCGAGCGCAAGGCCCTGCTCACTCACGAGGATGTGAAGCAACGGGCCTGGCAAACCCTCAAGTGGCAGATTGCCAATGGCATCCAGGCGGTGCGCACCCATGTCGATGTCTCGGATCCCTCCTTGCTGGCCCTCAAGGCGCTGCTGGAGGTGAAGGCCGAAATTGCTCCCTGGCTGGATCTGCAACTGGTGGCCTTTCCCCAGGAGGGGATCCTCTCCTATCCCGATGGCGAGGCGCTCCTGGAAGAGGCGTTGCGACTGGGAGCTGATGTGGTGGGGGCCATACCGCACTTTGAATTCACCCGCGAGCTGGGGGTGGAATCCCTGCACAAGGCGTTTGCCCTGGCCCAGCGCTATGACAAGCTCATTGATGTGCACTGCGATGAGATCGATGACGAGCAGTCGCGCTTTTTAGAGACATTGGCGTGGCTCGCCCAGCGCGATGGCCTGGGGGCGCGTGTCACCGCCAGCCATACCACCGCCATGCACTCCTACAATGGTGCCTACGCCTCACGGCTGTTCCGGCTCTTGAAGATGGCGGATATCAACTTTGTCGCCAATCCGCTGGTCAATATCCACCTGCAGGGGCGCTTCGATGACTACCCGAAACGCCGTGGTGTGACCCGGGTCAAGGAGCTGCTGGCCGCCGGGCTCAATGTCTGTTTCGGTCATGATGATGTGTTCGATCCCTGGTATCCGCTGGGGACCGCCAATATGTTGCAGGTACTGCATATGGGACTGCATGTCTGCCAGATGATGGGGTATGAGGAGATCGATCAGAGCCTGGCGCTCATTTCCAGCCACAGTGCCCGCACTTTGCAGCTGGCCGATTACGGTATCGAGGTAGGTAAGCGCGGCTCGCTCATCATATTGCCTGCCGAGTCGGGCTTCGATGCCCTGCGCCGTCAGGTGCCGGTGCGCTACTCCATCCGCGATGGCCAAATCATCGCCCGCTGCCGCCCTGCCGAGCATGAAATCGAGCTGGGATATCCCGAACGCGTGGATTTCCGGCAGCCATAAAAAACGGCCCTCGCGGGCCGTTTTTAATTCGGAGCTTGTTGAGTAACCGGCTTTACAACCAGGCGGGTTGTTTGGCTTCGAACGCGTCGATGGCATCGCCGTGCTGCAGGGTCAGGCCAATGTTGTCCAGACCATTCATGATGCAGTAACGACGGAATTCGTCGATGGCAAAGTCAAAGCACAGCTCGCCGGCGCGCACCTGTTTGTTTTCCAGATCGACTGTCACTGTCTGGCCCTCGTTGGCGGCCACCAACTTGAACAGCGCATCGACCTCTTCAGGCTTGAGACGCACCACCAGCAGGCCATTATTCAGCGAGTTACCGTAAAAAATATCGGCAAAGCTGGGGGCGATAATGGCGCGCAGGCCGTAGTCGGCCAGTGCCCAGGGGGCGTGCTCGCGGCTGGAGCCGTTACCAAAGTTCTCGCGAGCCAACAGGATACTGGCACCGGCATAGCGCGGGGCGTTCAGCACGAACTCGGGGTTGGGTTGCTCACCCGCTTCATCCAGGAAGCGCCAGTCATGGAACAGGTGCTTGCCGAAACCCAGCTTGGAGACCTTCTGCAGAAACTGCTTGGGGATGATCTGGTCGGTATCGACGTTGGCGGCATCCAGTGGTGCGGCCAGCCCGGTATGTTGTTTGAACTCTTGCATGGCGCTCTCCTTACAGCTCGCGGATATCGACAAAGTGACCGGCAATTGCAGCCGCAGCCGCCATCGCCGGGCTCACCAGATGGGTACGACCGCCGCGACCCTGACGGCCCTCGAAGTTGCGGTTGCTGGTGGCAGCACAGCGCTCGCCCGGTTGCAGGCGGTCATTGTTCATTGCCAGACACATGGAGCAGCCCGGCAGACGCCATTCAAAGCCTGCTTCGACAAAGATCTTGTCCAATCCTTCTTCTTCGGCCTGTTTCTTCACCTGCTGGGAGCCCGGAACCACCAGGGCTTGCACCCCGGCGGCAACCTTCTGTCCCTTGACCAGTGCAGCCTTGGCGATATCGGCAGCAGCGCGCATATCTTCGATCCGACCATTGGTGCAGGAGCCGATAAATACCTTATCGATGGTGACATCGGAGAGCTTCTGGCCCGCTTCAATGGCCATATATTCCAGCGCCTTGGCGCAGGAGTGCTGCTCGACGGCATCGCTGAAATCAGCAGGGGCGGGTATGGGTTGATCGATACCGATCACCTGACCCGGGTTGGTGCCCCAGGTCACTTGCGGCGCTATGCTGGCACCATCGAGTTCGATCACGGCATCAAACTGAGCGCCGTCGTCGCTCTTGAGCGTTTTCCAGTATTCGACAGCCGCATCCCAGTCGGCACCCTTGGGCGCGAAATGACGGCCCTGCAGGTAGTCGAAGGTGGTTTGATCCGGCGCTATCATGCCCGCCTTGGCACCCATTTCGATGGCCATGTTGCAGACGGTCATCCGCTCTTCCATGGTCAGCGCCTGGATAGCCTCACCGCAGAACTCCACCACATAACCGGTGCCACCGGCGGTACCGGTTTTGCCGATAATGGCGAGTATGATGTCCTTGGCGCTGATCCCTGGTGCGACCTTGCCCTTGACTTCGATCTTCAAGGTCTTGGCACGGGATTGCTTCAGGGTCTGGGTCGCCAGCACGTGTTCCACTTCCGAGGTGCCGATACCGAAGGCCAAGGCCCCGAAGGCGCCGTGGGTGGCGGTGTGGGAGTCGCCACAGACTATGGTGGTGCCTGGCAGGGTCAGGCCGATTTCCGGGCCCATAACGTGTACCACGCCCTGCCACTGGTGGCCGAGGCCATACAGCGGCACGCCGAAGTCATTGCAGTTCTGGATCAGGGTCTGCATCTGCACGCGAGCCATCTCGCCGGAAGCGGCGATATCACTGCTCTGGGTGGATACGTTGTGATCCATGGTCGCCCAGGTGCGATCCGGGCGACGCACCTTGCGTCCCTTCTCGCGCAAGCCATCAAAGGCCTGCGGGCTGGTAACTTCGTGAGCCAGGTGACGATCGATATAGATGATCGGCGTTTCGCCCGCCGTTTCATGCACGACGTGGGCTTCAAAAACCTTCTGATAAAGTGTCTGGGCCATGAGTTAAATCTCCCGGATGCGGGCAGCGATCTGGCTACCCATGTCGCTGGTGCTTTGCACCGGATGCTTACCGGCACCTTGCAGCAGGTCACCAGTCAGGTAGCCTGCAGCCAGGGTCTCGGCTACGGCGCGCTCTATGGCCTGGGCGGCAGCTTCTTGCTTGAAGCTGTAACGCAACATCAGGGCCGCGGAGAGGATCTGGGCCACCGGATTGGCGATGTTCATGCCTGCGATATCCGGGGCCGAGCCACCAGCTGGCTCATAGAGACCAAAACCGTCGGCGTTGAGGCTGGCGGACGGCAGCATGCCCATGGAGCCGGTGATCATGGCGCACTCGTCGGAGAGAATGTCACCAAACAGATTCGAGCAGAGCAGGATATCGAACTGGGACGGATCCTTGACCAGCTGCATGGTGGCGTTGTCGATATACATATGCTGCAGCGCCACGTCCGGATAATCCTTGGCCACTTCGGTGACGACTTGACGCCACAGGATACTGCTTTGCAGCACGTTGGCCTTGTCGATGGAGGTGACTTTCTGACGACGAACGCGAGCGGATTCGAAGGCGATCTTGGCGATGCGCTCGATCTCGTATCTGTGATACACCTCGGTATCAAAAGCCTTCTCCATGGCGCCTTCGCCTTCACGACCCTTCGGCTGACCGAAGTAGATGCCGCCGGTCAGCTCGCGCACACAGACGATGTCGAAGCCGCGACCGGAGATATCGGCGCGCAGTGGTGACAGGTCATTCAGGCCTTGATGGATCTGGGCGGGGCGCAGATTACAGAACAGCTTGAAGTGGCCGCGCAGGGGCAGCAGGGCACCGCGCTCCGGTTGATCATTCGGTGGCAGGTGCTCCCACTTGGGGCCACCCACGGAGCCGAACAGTACGGCATCGGCGGCTTCACAGGCTTGCAGCGTGCTCTGGGGCAGCGGACAGCCGTGATTGTCGATGGCGATGCCGCCGACGTCATGTTCGCTGAACTCGAAGCCGAACCCAAAGGTCGTGGATACAGCTGCCAGTACCTTGCGTGCTTCGGCCATTACTTCCGGACCTATACCATCACCGGGCAGAACGGCGATCTTGTAACTTCCTGTCATCAGATAGTCTCCAACTTGGATTTTTGCGAAATTTGCTCTTTCTTCTCGGCCACCTGGCAGGCGCGATGAATGTTGTTCATCACATGAACCAGCGCCTGGGCGGAGGATTCGACGATATCAGTGGCCAGCCCCATGCCGTGGAATTTGCGGCCTTCATATTCGCCGACTATATCCACCTGACCGAGGGCATCTTTGCCTTCGCCTTTACTCTTCAATTCATATTTGTCGATGCGAATGTCATAGCCGGTAATGCGGTTGATGCACTGATAGACAGCATCGACCGGGCCATTGCCGGTGGCGGCTTCACACACCATGACGCCGCCGACATTCATGCGGACGCTGGCGGTGGCCATGACGCTGCCGCCGGAGAGGACGCTCAGGTAGTCGAGCTTGAACTGCTCGGGCTCTTCCTGGATCTGGCTGAAGAACAACAAGGCTTCCAGATCGTAATCGAACACCTGGCCCTTCTTGTCGGCGAGCTTCAAGAAACTGGTATAGAGGTCGTCCAGGTTGTAGCTGCCTTCGGCGTAGCCCATCAACTCCATGCGGTGTTTGATGACGTGGCGGCCGGAGCGGGAGGTCATGTTCAGGGTGTTCTGGTTCAGACCAATGCTCTCGGGGGTGATGATCTCATAGGTGTTCTTGGCCTTGAGCACGCCATCCTGATGGATGCCGGAGCTGTGAGAGAAAGCATTGGCACCGACGATCGCCTTGTTCGGCTGGATCGGCATGTTGCACAGGCGACTCACCATCTGGCTGGTGCGATGGATCTCCTGATGCTTGATGTTGGTGTGCAACCCGAGTTTGTCCGCGCGGGTGCGCAGTATCATGGCCACCTCTTCGAGCGAACAGTTACCGGCCCGTTCGCCGATGCCGTTCAAGGTACATTCGATCTGGCGCGCGCCCATCTGCACGGCGCTGATGGAGTTGGCGACCGACAGACCCAGGTCATCGTGGCAGTGGACGGATATGATGGCCTTGTCGATATTCGGCACCCGGTTGAACAGGGTCTGGATGATGCCACCGAATTCGCTGGGCACCGTGTAACCCACGGTATCCGGGATGTTGACGGTGGTGGCACCGGCCTTGATGGCGGCTTCGACCATGCGGCAGAGATTGTCAATCGGCGTCCGACCGGCGTCTTCACAGGAGAATTCAACGTCATCCGTGAATTTTCTTGCATATTTGACTGCATTTGTACCCATTTCCAGCACATCCTCGAAGCTCTTCTTGAGCTTGCTTTCGACATGGATGGTGGAGGTGGCGAGGAAGGTATGAATGCGGAACTGATCGGCGACCTTCAGCGCTTCGGCGGCGGCAAAAATATCTTTTTCCAACGCACGGGAGAGCGCACACACACGGCTGTTTTTGATATTCCGGGCTATGGTCTGCACCGATTCAAAGTCGCCCGGGGAAGAGATCGGAAAGCCCACTTCCATGACGTCAACGCCCAGCCGCTCCAGCGCCAGCGCGATTTGCAACTTCTCTTTGACCGTCAGGCTGGCGGCAAGCGCCTGCTCACCGTCCCGTAAGGTGGTATCAAATATGATGACCCGATCTGACATGATGACTTCCTCTCTTGTCTATTCGTCCGTGCGCCAGAATACGTAATAAAAAACCCGTGCTAGCGCACGGGTTTGTGTGAAATTTGCTTTGCTGACACTCAGCCAAGACTAACCCGCGCGAGATCCCACGATTAGGGCTAGTAGTAGTAGCGGGCGAGTGTAACGCATAATTAGTCATATTCCTTCTGGCAACTGCCCATACCAATAGCCGATTTCACCGGCTACTGTCAACTCTTCGCTGTGGTTGGTACTGCATTTTCCGCAGGCTGCACTGTCATGATCCGGTTATCAATTGGTCAATTCATTGTCATCCAATGCCATTAGGGTGGCTAGCAGGGGTGGGAAAAACGCCATGATTCTGAGGTGTTGTTTCTGCGGTCTGGTCACATGGAGGGACTCACGATGAATCAGGTCAAACGTATGGATCTACGCTGCAGCCAGCTCTGTCTGCTGCATGGTTATAACCGGGTGCAGGCTCGTGTTAGCCGGCAGGTGTCCCGAACCGGGGATGGCCCACTCTATCTATTATTGGCTGTGACGCTGGCATTGCTGGATGGAGAAAGGGGACAAGAGTTCCTGATGCAGGGGTTGTTGGCCTTTGCCGTCGAGCTGCCGCTCTATCTGCTGCTGAAAAACTATATCAAGCGGGAGCGCCCTGTGGGGCTGCCAGTCTTTATCCGCCCCTCGGATCGCTACAGTCTGCCCTCCGGTCATACCGCCGCCGCCTTTGTCATGGCCTGCCTCATTGCATCCTTTTATCCCGCTGCCGCGGTCGGGGCCTTTGTGTGGGCTTCATTTATCGGTGCCTCCCGCTTGTTGCTGGGAGTGCACTATCTGACGGATTTGATTGCCGGAGCCCTGCTGGGCACCGGCTGTGCCGTTCTGGTTCTGCTGTAGAAGGAAGAGTGATGCGTCTATTGTACGGGGTGCAGGGAACAGGAAATGGCCATATCAGTCGCTGCCGAACACTGGCGAATGCGCTCAGTCGTCACGGTATCGAGGTGGATTATCTGCTGAGTGGTCGAGCTCGTGATGAATACTTCGATATGCAATCGTTTGGTGACTATCGGGCCCAGCAGGGGCTGACCTTTATCACCCGGGATGGCGGGCTGGATCTGTGGCAGACCTGCACACGGAATAATCCGCTGCGCTTTTGGCAGGATGTCCAGCAACTGTCGCTGGAGGGCTATGACAGGGTGATCAGTGATTTCGAGCCGATCACCGCCTGGGCGGCGCGTCGGCAAGGGGTGCCTGCACTGGGCATCAGTCATCAAGCCTCGTTTGCCCACCCGGTCCCTCGTCGTGGTGAGGATTGGGCCTCCCGACTGGTCATGCGTCACTATGCGCCTGTCAGTCAGGCGCTGGGGTTGCACTGGTTTCACTTTGGCTGCCCGATTTTGCCACCGATTATTGATCCACTCATCCCCCTACCGGAACAAGACAGCCTGCTGGTCTATCTGCCATTTGAATCCATATCCGCCATCAAGGAGTTATTGGGACGCTATTCAGCGGTGAACTTTGTCTGCTTTCATCCCGAGATCCATGAGTCGGAGCTATCCGGCAATCTGTTGTTTCACCCGCCTGGGCGCGAAGCCTTCAAGCAGGCGTTAGCCTCGTGCCGTGGCGTGATCTCCAACGGTGGCTTTGAACTGGCCTCCGAAGCGCTCTCCCTGGGCAAGAAGCTGCTGCTCAAGCCATTGAAGGGACAGTTTGAACAAGCCTCCAATGCTTTGACCCTGGAGATGCTGGGTTTGGCCCAGGTGATGGAGACACTGGATCCGGGGGCGGTTCATGACTGGTTGGATCGGGAGAGTCCAGGTCAGGTTGTCTATCCGGATGTGGCCGATGCGCTGGCCCGATGGCTGGCCGCTGGAGGGGTTGAACCTTTGCCGGTGCTGATCGAGCGCTTGTGGAACCGGGTCGTGTTTCCCGAGGCAACCTATGATCGGATTGCCGAGTTAGGCTTGGGAGATACCCTGCACTGTGGCCAGTTATTACGGATCTGATATGACGTATCTGATATGACGTATTCAGGCCATGATTTGTGGCTATGCAATCTCCGGCCTCTGCTAGGCTTAACTCAGATCCAAGGGGATGCTGGAGGTCGCTATGATGTTCAAGAATCAGCGCGGGGAAGAGGTCCATCTGGCCGATAGCCTCACGCTTCAGGAACTGGTGGAGATGGGGATGTCCATCCAACTGACGGAGCAATCCGACAAGGAACACCAGATCTGGCAAGATGAAGGCCTGGAGTCTGACGTGAGCACCGCTGAATGACTGAGTAAAAGGGTAAAGCGTGTGATATGAACCCGATCGACCGATCGGGTTTTTCTTTATCGGCTTGCAGTCTATAAATGCCACTGGATTGGATGAGTGGCTGCAGAAGTTTTCAATTCTGGATAAATACGCTGCTTTATTATGACATATTGAAATATTGCACTGGCGGGTTAGTTTGCTCTTGGTGCCTTGTGCGAAAACGAGGCAGGGATGCACGTTTGTGAGGCAGTAAATCCGTGGACAAGCCGCCTGAAGCGGGGTAAGTTCAATTTTCAATGTTCATGTGGTAACAGGGTTTTGTTCGAATAATAACCCGTCTATTCAAAAGGTTATGCTGAGTCGCCCCAACCAGGGGACTGAGCATAGCCTTACCTGTCCCATGAGATTGACGTAAGGGAACGAAATCCTACCGACCTTACCACTGTAAACGGAGTAAAGCCTGGAGGGCTTGAATCATGGAGATGTTATCAGGCGCGGAAATGGTAGTTCGTGCGCTGGAAGACGAAGGGATCAATCATATATTTGGTTATCCCGGCGGTTCGGTGCTCGACATCTATGATGCCCTTTTCGAGAACAGCAAAATTGAGCATGTGCTGGTGCGCCATGAGCAGGCGGCTATTCACATGGCGGATGGCTATGCGCGCTCCACCGGCAAGGTTGGCGCGGCACTGGTGACCTCGGGTCCTGGGGCCACCAACTGCATCACAGGTATCGCCACTGCCTATATGGACTCCATTCCCATGGTGATCCTGTCCGGGCAGGTGCCGACCACCCTGATTGGTGATGATGCATTCCAGGAAGTGGACATGATCGGGATCTCCCGTCCGGTCGTAAAACACAGCTTCCTGTGCAAGAAAGCCTCGGATATACCGCTGGCGATTAAAAAGGCGTTCTACATTGCTGCGACCGGCCGTCCTGGTCCTGTGGTGGTGGATCTGCCGAAGGATGTACAGAATCCGAAAGAGAAGTTCCCCTACGAGTATCCCAAGTCCGTCAATATGCGCTCCTATAACCCGAGCAAAGCCGGGCATAAGGGACAGATCAAGCGGGCCGTCAAGATGCTGGCCGAGGCCAAGAAGCCGGTGCTGTATGTGGGGGGGGGCGCTGTGCTTTCCAATGGCAAGGAGCAGGTTCGCCGTCTGGCCGAACAGTTCAGCCTGCCGGTGACCAGTACCCTGATGGGCCTGGGCGCGTTCCCGGGGACCCATAGCCAGTTTGTCGGCATGCTGGGGATGCATGGCACCTTCGAAGCCAACAACACAATGCACAACGCCGATCTGATTGTGGCGATTGGTGCGCGCTTTGATGATCGGGTGACCAACAATGTCGCCAAGTTCTGTCCGCACGCCAAGATCATCCATGTCGATATAGATCCGACCTCGATATCCAAGACGATCCAGGTCGATGTGCCGATTGTCGGTGCCGTGGACACAGTCCTGGATCAGATGCTTGAAGCGGTAGCCGAGTTGGGCCTGGAGATCGATGACGGCGCCCTGGCGGACTGGTGGGAACAGATTGATGGTTGGCGTGCCAAACGTTGCCTCTCCTACGAGAAGAGCAATGGCATCATCAAGCCACAACAGGTGATCGAAGCGCTGTACAAGGCGACGGACGGCAAAGCCTATGTGGCCTCGGACGTCGGTCAGCACCAGATGTTTGCCGCGCTCTACTATCCGTTTGCCGAGCCCCGGCAGTGGATCAACTCGGGTGGTCTGGGCACCATGGGCTTTGGTCTGCCTGCGGCCATGGGGGTGCAATTTGCCCATCCGGATGCGATTGTGGCTTGTGTGACCGGTGATGGCTCCATCCAGATGAACATCCAGGAGCTCTCCACCTGTCTGCAATACGGTTTGCCGGTGAAGATCATCACCATGAACAACCGTGCTCTGGGCATGGTGAAGCAGTGGCAGAAGATGTTCTATGGTGGCCGTCATAGCCACTCCTACATGGAGTCGCTGCCGGACTTCGTCAAGCTGGCAGAGGCTTATGGCCATGTCGGCATCAAGGTGGATGACCCGGCCAAACTGGATGAGGCGATGGCCTATGCCTTCTCGCTGAAAGATCGTCTGGTGTTTATGGATATTGCCGTTGATCCGGATGAGCATGTCTATCCGATGCAGATCAAGTTTGGTGGCATGGATGAGATGTGGTTGAGCAAGACGGAGCGTACCTGATGCGACATTTAATTTCAGTTTTACTGGAAAACGAATCCGGTGCCCTGAGTCGTGTGGTCGGTCTGTTTTCCCAACGTGGTTACAACATCGAAACCCTGACGGTGGCGCCGACTGAAGATCCAACCCTGTCGCGGATGACCATAGTGACCCTGGGCGATCAGCGGGTGATTGAACAGATCACCAAGCAACTGCACAAGCTGGTGGATGTGCTCAAGGTCTCCGACATCACCGAAGGCAGCCATATCGAGCGGGAAATCATGCTGGTCAAGAGCCGGGCTAATACCCCCGACTCCCGGGATGAGGTGAAGCGTCTGGCCGAGATTTTCCGCGGTCAGATTGTCGATGTGACACCGGATCTCTACACGGTGCAGCTGATCGGCACCAGCGAGAAGCTGGATGCCTTTATCGGTACCCTGAAGCAAGCAACCGACATAGTGGAAGTGGTGCGTAGCGGGGTCTGCGGTATCGCTCGTGGTGAACGCTCACTGCACGCCTGATGAACACCTGTAACTGTAATATCCAGGACCCGCTTCGGCGGGTCCTGCTTTTTGGCTTTCTTGCGGATAGACAGATGGTATTTCCTATCTGAGTAATAATTTAAACCGATTGGATTAATAGCTCCTCCTCGTCAACTATTTAGCAAGCGGTTGCCGATCAGTGCGGCTGTCACCTGAACAACAACGACGAGATGAAAAGGGGTTCGAGATGGAAAATGAACACAAGGCACCGGCGGGCAAGTGTCCCTTCCTGCACGGTAGTGCATCGGCGGCCCACGGCGCCCAGACCCGGAGTGGCACCAGCGTCACCGACTGGTGGCCCAAGAGCCTGAATCTGGACATATTGCATCAGCACGATCGCAAAACCGACCCTATGGATCCGGACTTTGACTACGTTGCGGCGTTCAAGACGCTGGATCTGGAAGCCGTGAAACGGGATCTGCGCCAACTGATGACCGACAGCCAGAGCTGGTGGCCCGCGGACTGGGGGCATTACGGCGGCCTTATGATTCGTATGGCCTGGCATAGCGCCGGCACCTACCGCACCGCAGATGGCCGTGGCGGTGGTGGCACCGGCAGTCAACGTTTTGCCCCGCTCAACAGCTGGCCGGATAACGTCAACCTCGACAAGGCGCGCCGTCTGCTGTGGCCGATCAAGAAACAGTACGGCAACCAGATTAGCTGGGCCGATCTGATGATACTGGCCGGGAATGTGGCGCTGGAGTCCATGGGTTTCAAGACCTTCGGCTTTGCCGGCGGACGCCAGGATATCTGGCATCCGGAAAAAGACATCTACTGGGGGGCGGAGCGCGAGTGGCTGGCGACCAGCGACAAGCCGGACAGCCGCTACAGCGGCGAGCGGCAGCTGGAAAATCCGCTGGCGGCGGTACAGATGGGCCTCATCTATGTCAATCCGGAAGGGCCGGATGGCAACCCGGATCCGGTGGCCTCGGGGTTGGATGTCCGCGAGACCTTCGCCCGCATGGCGATGAACGACGAGGAAACAGTGGCGCTGGTGGCGGGCGGCCATACTTTCGGCAAGGCCCATGGCGCCGGGGATCCGGCGTTAGTGGGGCCAGAGCCGGAGGCGGGCGAGCTGCAGGAGCAGGGGCTCGGCTGGCATAACCGTCTGGGGAGTGGCGTCGGCGTGCACACCACCAGCAGCGGCATCGAAGGGGCGTGGAAACCGAATCCGACCCAGTGGGATAACGGCTATTTCGACATGCTGTTCGGCTACGACTGGGAGCTGACCAAGAGCCCATCGGGTGCCCAGCAGTGGACGCCGATTAACCTCAAACCCGAACACCTGATCCCCGATGCCCATGATCCGAGCAAAAAATACCCGCCCATGATGACCACGGCCGACTTGTCGTTGCGCTTCGACCCGATTTACGAGCCGATTGCCCGCCGCTTCCATCAGGATCCGGCCGCCTTTGCCGATGCCTTTGCCCGGGCCTGGTTCAAACTGACCCACAGGGACATGGGACCCAAGAGCCGTTATCTGGGCGCGGATGTGCCGGCTGAAGAGCTGATTTGGCAAGATCCGGTACCTGCGGCCCACTACCTGCCGACCGAGGCAGAAGTGGTTCAGCTCAAGCAGCGCATCCTGCAGTCCGGTCTATCGGTCGGCGAGCTGGTTAGCACCGCCTGGGACAGTGCTCGCACCTTCCGCGGCTCTGATTATCGGGGTGGCGCCAATGGCGCACGTATTCGCCTGGCACCGCAAAAAGAGTGGGTCGGTAACGAGCCGCAGCGTCTGCAGAAGGTGTTGGCAGTACTGGAGACCATTCAGGCCGAATTTGGCAAGCCTATCAGTCTGGCGGATCTCATAGTGCTGGCAGGCAGTGCGGCCGTCGAGCAGGCGGCACTGGATGCCGGTGTGACCCTGACGGTGCCGTTTGCCGCCGGACGCGGCGATGCCGAGCCGGCGATGACGGATGTCGAGTCGTTTGCCGTGCTGGAGCCGCTGCACGATGGTTACCGTAACTGGCAAAAGCAGCCCTATGCGGTGACACCGGAGGAGATGTTGCTGGATCGCACTCAGCTGCTGGGGTTAACAGCCAGGGAGATGACGGTGCTGGTGGGTGGCATGCGGGTGCTCGGCACCAACCATGGTGGCTCGGCCCACGGTGTCTTCACCGATCGGGCGGGCGTGCTGAGCAATGACTTCTTCGTCCATCTGACCGACATGGCCTACAACTGGAAGCCGGCGGGCGAGAACCTGTACCAGATCTGTGATCGAGCCACGGGTGCCGTGAAGTGGACAGCCACTCGTGTCGATCTGGTGTTTGGTTCCAACTCGATACTGCGTGCCTATGCCGAGGTGTATGCCCAGGATGACAATCGCGAGAAGTTTGTCCGCGATTTTGTCGCCACCTGGGTCAAGGTGATGAACGCGGATCGCTTCGATCTGGCCTGAGAGCCGATGCGAATGCGATAGCCGGCCTGTGGGCCGGCTTTTTTATTGGCGGATCCTCCATCGAGAGTTGGTGAACCTGCTTGTGTGCGCCGGGTGCGGTGAGCATGCGCCTCTTATTTTGCTGGATAGGTTGCCAACGGCTAGACTTTCCTTGTCTGCGACATCTGCCTTTTCAGGTAATAAGTTCACCAACCCCCTATCCGCCGTAGCCAGTCGCGCTTTTTATGTCTGTGGCTAAGGATGAAAACTGTTGAGGTGTGTTGGTGCTGTTGAGCAGAGCAGCAAGAAGAACAATGGTAATAGTCAGACAGATGAATTCCATGCTGGGATGACTGCATGGGGCTGATTTCACCATCTGATTTTTCATGTGATGCGGGGGCGCACCATGGTTTATCGTCCAATCAAAATAGCGTGCACGCCGCTATTGTGTGGCCTCTTGTTTCTATGTCTCTTGTTTACGGGCGTTGTAGCGGCCACGTCTCTTCAGGCGACAGATCCGGCTACTGCAATGACCGATCAGCGGCCGCCATACAAGGTGTTACGGTTAGTCAGTGAGTCTTGGCCTCCTTTCGCTTACGAGTGTGATAGCAAAGCCTGCGGAATCGATGTCGAGTTGGTGGCTCATGTACTGGCAAAGCTGGGTTATCAGATACAGATTCAATTTGTACCTTGGCCGCGGGCACTGGCGCGGATCCAGACCGGAGAAGCCGATGCCATTCTGGATATATCCAAGGGTGAGTCAAACGAACGGGAACACTCCCTTCTATTCCCCAGCGAACCTCTCTCTATCAGTAGCCATTCACTCTTCTATCGCAAATCGGAACCTTTCGTCTATGAGGGGCTGACTAGTCTGCGCGGTAAACGGGTCGCAGTGGTGAGAGGCTACAACTATTCAGCAAACTTTATGTCTGCCGCGTTTTTTTCACGGGATCCCGGTGTCGGTCATGAACAGAATATGAAGAAGCTGGTGCGGGGGCGGGTGGATCTGGCCTTGATGGATACAGCGGTAGGCATCCATTTGATCCGAACCCTCGATGTCGAGGATCAGGTAGCGAAAGATCCCACCCTGTTCATTTCGGGAAAACTCTATCTGGCGTTTGCATCCAGGCCTGAATACGCCAACCTGGTCAGTGGTTTTGAGCGGGAGCTGATCGCGTTCAAGCGAACGGTTGATTATGAAAAACTATTGCTACGTTATGGTCTCTCCCCCGAACAGGAGGGGATGCAGTAATGAAATCTTTGCCTGTTTCATACCATCCCGGTGATCAGCCACCGCTACTACTAACGGATTTTTATATCGAGATTGCTGGATGGATTTTTCCGCAAAGGAGGGTTTCATGACCACAAAAATTCCGTTAATCCTCATCCTGCTCATGGCCAATTTCCATGCTCTGGCTGATGAGGAGCAATGGTTCAAACTATCCGGCTATGGAACTCTGGCTGCCACCCATTCCAGTAACGATCTGGCTGATTTTCGAACCAACTATTTTCAGCCGGTTGGCCCGGGCTACACGCGGTCGACCGATTTGGGCAGCGATAGCAAGCTGGCCGTACAACTAGATGCCTTCTTGTCCCCCACTCTGACGTTCACAATTCAAACACTGGCACAACGTAACTATGACGATACCTTCACGCCTGAGTTGGAATGGGCGAATCTGAAGTACAAACCGGTGGATAGTTTCTATCTGCGCATTGGCCGCGTGGTGGCACCAACTTTTATGCAGGCCGAATATCGCAATGTGGGCTATGCCCAAACCATGGTTCGGCCACCCAACGATTTCTATTTTGCCTTGCCCTATTACCATATTGATGGCATCGATACCGCCTATACCCAGGAGCTGGGGGATGCCAGCCTGACGCTGCAACTGACGGGTGGGCAATATCAACAGAAATTGCTTGGATTTCAGAACGGGGTCAACCAGTTCAAACAGAACGCTTATTTTGCGAATGCTATCCTGGACTACCACCAGGTGCTCTACCGCTTGGCTTACTCCTTTACCAACAACGTGAGTGTCAACTCTCCATCGATCGATGCCTACGATCAGTCGATGGCTACGTTACTAAATGCTCAGGTTCCAGGGGCGCAAACCGTCAACGATAACCTGCAATTTCAAGACATGGCGGGGGAGAATTGGAGTTTGGGCTTTAGTCATGAGTCTGAGGCTCTGCTGCTGCAAGGCGAAATTGTCTGGATAAAGACCAGATCCAACGCTGGTCAGGATGGCCGCGCCGAATACCTGCTGATTGGCAAGACGTTTGGCAACTGGACGCCCTATGCCGCCTATAGCGCTGTGCACTGTAACGAGAACTTCAATTTGCCCAGGATTGATGCCAGCGGCTACTCAGCCGAGGTACAGCAAGCTGCTGGCGTGGTCAACATGATGAGCTATGGGCTGCAACTTGAGCGGGAGCAGAACACCCTTGCTGTGGGGGTTCGTTATGACTTCTCTAGGTCTGCCGATCTGAAACTGCAGTTTGAACATATTCATAAGCCTGCCGGAGCCATTGGTGACTTTACCCAGATCCAGCCGGGATTTGCTAACAGCGAACAACATGCCAATGTCGTCACTCTGGCCTTCGATTTCGTATTCTAGGGAGACGCAGCATGAAAATACGTGAATGGATGTGGCTGGCTGGTGTTGCTGTGCTTGCCATGCCGGTGCAAGCGGAAACTGTGGTTATTGCCAATGTTCAGAATGCCAATCTCCGTTTGACCTCTGAGCAGGTACTGAAGATTTTCATGGGGAAAGTCACCAGTTTGCCGAATGGCGTCAAGGTCAAGCCTCTCGATCAACCCGATGGCTCGGTGCGAGATGCGTTCTATCTGACGTTAACAGGCAAGAGCGCTGCGCAGATCAAGACCTACTGGTCGAGACAGATGTTCACAGGTCAAGGACAGCCGCCGGCAGAGGCCTCGTCGGTCGAAGAGGTACTCAAGCTGGTTGGCAAGGATCCAAACCTGATCGGCTATGTTGACAAGGCGTTGCTAAGAGACAATCCCGTGATCGTTTTATTGGCTCTCGGAGGAAATCGTGGCGAAGAGGGCTTCAAGGGTGAAGATGATTCGATCTCGGTATACAAGTGACCAGTATCCTCGCACAGTTCCTTGAGTAAGGAAGGTTCGAACAAGTTGGCCATATTACCCCACATACTCGCCGATTAGTTTTCTGTTTTTTCATCATCCTTGACCGGTTCAGGTCATTTTTCAGCCACTTCCGGTACTGTTCTCTGTGTTTAAGTAGAGCTTAGGCTCTGTCGCATTACTGGATCCATTTGCTGCCCATTAGTCTGCCGGAATGTTTTTAAAGTCCTTGATGCATTCGGGGCTTGGCAACGCCTTGGGTACAGGTAGCAGCAGCGGAGCATCTAGCCCCGATGTTGGAAAATGCTGGGCATTTGATCCGACAGGGGTAGAATGCCGGTGGTTTGCAATCTGTGACGAGGAATACATTATGAAGTTAAAAACCCTGGGCCTGTGTGGCATCCTGGCGTTGTCTGCATCGGCCCAAGCATCCGATTTGAGTCTGGCACTGGGCACCGACTACTGGAATCCGACTCCGACCGGTAGCATCGATGGCACCACTACCGCCTATGACGATCCATCCTTGTGGACCTTCTGGGCCGATTTTCGTCATGGCATCCCGTTGCTGCCGAATGCGAATCTGCAACGCACCAGCTACGACAGTTCAGGTTTCGGTTTGCACAATGACCTGACCGCCTGGGATCTGGCGCTCTACTATCGCCTGTTTGATAACGATCTGTT
The DNA here is from genome assembly GCA_038247115.1 of Enterobacterales bacterium. Taxonomy (GTDB): domain Bacteria; phylum Pseudomonadota; class Gammaproteobacteria; order Enterobacterales; family Aeromonadaceae; genus Pseudaeromonas. The sequence continues at coordinate 45,859 of JBBRVG010000013.1, forward strand.
CGGCATAGGTGGTGGTCTGGACGTGCGTCAGCTGGATGGCGATATTTATGGCCGCAGCTACACCGAGACCAGCCCTTTGGGTTACCTGCAAGCCGAGGTCAAGATCCCGGGAACCACGGTCAGCGCCTTCAGTGATGCCCGTTTCTCCCAATGGGATGGTGAGCACACCCACGACTACCGGGTCGGCATGGCGGTTGAGTTTGTACCGAATTTCAACCTGCGCGGCGGCTATCGCAACGTGCGTCTGGAAGCCAACGTCGATGGCGTCGAGCTGGCGCAACGGATGGATGGTTGGTTTGCCGGTGCCGAATACCGTTTCTAACGGGATAATTTTTGCATCTTGATATGGGCCGCTCTGCGGCCCTTGTTGTTTCCAGAGCGGGTTATTCAGGGGCTTTGAGAGGTGCTAACCACCGTGTATTTTAGTTTTTTATTTCTAAATGGAATTAAAAATACGGTTTTGTTCTTTGAGAAGAATATGAGCACTCCTTAAGCTGGTAGCATCTGAGCAAAAGGAAGTCGGCGACATGAATTCTACGGAACCACAACAAGCGGGTGCTTTTCCGCTGCCACAACTGAGCAAGCTGGCCGAAGCGGTCGCGGGTCTCAGTCCATCCGAGCTGGTCTGGGCCAGTGGTTATCTGTTTGGTCTGGCACAGGCAGGCGGTAGCCTCGGCGTTGCCAGCGCGGCCCCTGTGGCCCCTTTGGCGACGGTCAGCGCCCCCGCCGGCACCCTGACCATTCTCTATGGCTCCCAGACCGGCAATGCCAAGGGCGTCGCGGAATCCATCAAGGCACTGGCGCTCGGCAAGGGGTTGCAGGTGCAGCTGCTTAGCATGAGCGATTTCAAGCCCAAGCAGCTGAAAAAAGAGAGCCACCTGATTATCGTCACCAGCACCCTGGGTGAGGGCGAGCCGCCAGAAAACGCCGTCGATCTCCATGGCCAGCTCAAGGCTGGCAAGATTGGCAAGCTCGAAGGCCTCAAGTTTGCGGTACTGGGGCTGGGCGATTCCTCCTATCAGTTCTTCTGCCAGTCCGGCAAAGATTTTGACGTCTTCCTGGAAAAGGCCGGTGCCGAGCGCGTCGTCGCCCGTGCCGATCTGGATGTGGATTACCGTGCCGCGGCCGCCGAGTGGGCCGAGCAGGCCGTTTCTGCTCTGGCCGCGACCTTGGGTGGCTCTACGGTAGCGGCTCCTGTGGTGGCGGGTGTGGCAACCGCAGCTCATAGCCAATACGACAAGTTCAACCCTTATGTGGCCACCCTGACCACCAATCAGAAGATCACCGGCCGCGACTCCACCAAGGATATCCGCCATATCGAGATCTCCCTGGAAGAGTCCGGCATCCACTATCAACCCGGTGATGCCCTGGGCGTCTGGTTTGATAATGACGCCGCTCTGGTCACCGAGATCCTCACCCTCACCGGCCTGACCGGCCAGGAAGTGGTGACGGTCGAGGGCGAGAGCCTGAGTCTTGCCGAGGCACTGACCACCCGCTTCGAGCTGACCCGGCTGCACAGCGGCTTTATCACCGGACTGGCTGAGCAATCCGATGCCGCCGAGCTGCTGGCGCTGGCCGCCGACAAGGTGCAAACCCAGCAACTGGCCGCTTCGGCTCAGGTGGTGGATGTGCTGACCCGCTTCCCGACCACATTGAGCGCCGAGCAGCTGACCCAGCTGCTGCGTCCGCTGACGCCGCGCCTCTACTCCATTGCCTCGTCCCAAGCCGAGGTGGAGGAAGAAGTGCATCTGACCGTGGGCGTGGTGCGTTACCCGCAGGCTGACGGCACGGTTCGCTCCGGTGGCGCCTCCTCATTCCTCGCCGATCGTCTGGCCGAAGGTGCTCCGGTAAGGGTGTTTGTCGAGCATAACGACAACTTCCGCCTGCCCGCCGATGGTAATACTCCGGTGATCATGGTTGGTCCCGGCACCGGCATAGCGCCGTTCCGTGCCTTTATCCAGCAGCGCGACGCTGACGGCGCCAGCGGCAAGAACTGGCTGATTTTCGGCAACCCGCATTTCACCCAGGATTTCCTCTACCAGGTGGAGTGGCAGAAGTACGTTAAATCCGGCCTGCTTTCAAAAATTGATCTGGCCTTCAGCCGCGATCAGGCCCACAAGATCTATGTTCAGGATCGGATCCGCGAGCAGGGGGCCGAGCTCTATCAATGGCTGGAGCAGGGTGCCCACTTCTATGTCTGCGGCGATGGCAATCGCATGGCCCGCGATGTGCAGGAGGCGCTGATCGAGGTCATCGCTCAGCACGGCAACATGGATCGCGAAGCCGCCGAAGAGTATTTGAATGAATTGCGTCGCGCCAAGCGCTACCAGAGGGATGTCTACTGATGAGCTACCAAACTGTTCCCGGCCCGGTTGAAGGGCCTCTGGCTGATAATGAGCGCTTGAAGCGCGAGAGCAACTTTCTGCGCGGCACCATAGAGCAGGATCTGCAAGATCCGCTCACCGGTGGTTTCAACGGCGATAACTTCCAGCTGATCCGCTTTCACGGCATGTACCAGCAGGATGACCGCGATATCCGTGCCGAGCGCGCCCAGCAAAAGCTCGAGCCGCTGCATAACGTCATGCTGCGTGCCCGTATGCCGGGCGGCATCATTACCCCGACCCAGTGGCTGGCCATCGACGAATTCGCCCGTGACCATACCCTGTATGGCAGCATCCGTCTGACCACCCGTCAGACCTTCCAGTTTCATGGTGTGCTCAAGCCCAACATCAAGCTGATGCACCAGACCCTGAATCAGTACGGCATGGACTCGATTGCCACGGCAGGGGATGTGAACCGGAACGTGCTGTGCACCAGCAATCCGGTGGAATCCGAGCTGCACGCCGAAGCTTACGAGTGGGCCAAGGCCATCTCCGAGCATCTGCTGCCCAAGACCCGCGCCTATGCCGAGATCTGGCTGGATGGCGAGAAGCTGGGGCCGGATGAGGAGCCGATCCTCGGCTCCAACTACTTGCCGCGCAAGTTCAAGACCACGGTCGTGATCCCGCCGCACAACGATATCGACGTCCACGCCAACGATCTCAACTTCGTGGCGATTGCCGAAAACGGCAAGCTGGTGGGCTTCAACGTGCTGGTGGGTGGCGGTCTGGCCATGACTCACGGCGAGAAAGGCACCTTCCCGCGCAAGGCCGACGATTTTGGCTTTATCCCGAAAGAGCACACGCTGGCGATTGCTGCTGCCGTGGTCACCACCCAGCGCGATTGGGGCAATCGCACCGATCGTAAGAATGCCAAGACCAAGTACACACTGGAGCGGGTCGGGGTGGAAGCCTTCAAGGCCGAGGTGGAGAAGCGTGCCGGTGTGAAATTTGCCGACAGCCGCGCTTACGAGTTTACCAGCCGTGGCGATCGCTTCGGTTGGGTCGAAGGCATCGATGGCAAGCATCACCTGACGCTGTTTATCGAGAACGGCCGCATCCTGGATTTCCCGGGCAAGCCGATCAAGACCGGCCTGGCCGAGATTGCCAAGGTGCACAAGGGCGATTTCCGCATGACCGCCAACCAGAATCTGGTGATTGCCGGGGTTCCGGCGCGCAGCAAGAAGAAGATTGAGGCGCTGGCCACTGAATATGGCCTGCTGGCCCCGGTCTCCAAGCAGCGCGAAGACTCCATGGCCTGTGTGGCTTTGCCAACCTGCCCGCTGGCCATGGCCGAAGCCGAGCGCTTTCTGCCGGCCTTTGTCACCCAGATTGAGGGGGTGCTGGCCAAGCACGGTATCCCGGATGAGAGCATCATCTTCCGGGTTACCGGCTGCCCGAACGGCTGTGGCCGCGCCATGCTGGCGGAGATTGGCTTGGTGGGTAAGGCGCCGGGTCGTTACAACTTCCATATCGGCGGTAATCTGGCCGGTACCCGCATTCCGCGCATGTACCGCGAGAACATCACAGAGCAGGCGATCCTGGACGAAATTGACACCCTGGTCGGCCGTTGGGCCAGCGAGCGGGAAGCCGGTGAAGCCTTCGGCGACTTTGTGATCCGTGCCGGTATCGTCCGCCCTGTGCTTGATTCGGCGAGGGATTTCTATGACTGAGCGACTGGATCTCGAGGGCCTGCTGGCCCTCGATAAAGAGCAGCAGGTCGCGGCCCTGGCCGACATCAACCTGCAGCTCGAAGCCCTGTCGGCGCAGGAGCGGGTGCGCTGGGCGCTGTCCTATCTGCCGGGGGAGTTTATTCTCTCCTCAAGCTTCGGCATCCAGGCGGCCTTGATGTTGCACCTGGTCACTCAGGAGCGCCCGGATATTCCTGTGGTGCTGACCGATACCGGCTATCTGTTCCCCGAGACCTACCAGTTTATTGATGCGCTGACCGAGCGTTTGCAGCTCAATCTCAAGGTCTATCGCGCCGATCTGTCGCCCGCCTGGCAAGAGGCGCGCTTTGGCAAGCTGTGGGAGCAGGGCGTCGAGGGGATTGAACGTTACAACCAGCTGAACAAGGTCGAGCCCATGGCGCGAGCCCTGGATGAGCTGAATGCCCGCACCTGGTTCTCCGGCCTGCGCCGCGAGCAATCCGGCAGCCGGGGCAAGCTGCCGGTGCTGGCCATCCAGCGCGGCCGCTTCAAGTTCCTGCCGGTGATCGACTGGAGCAACAAAGACGTCTTCTACTACTTCAAGGAGCACGACTTGCCCTACCACCCGCTGTGGGAGCAAGGCTACCTCTCGGTCGGCGATACCCATACCACCACCAAGTGGGAGCCGGGGATGAACGAGGAAGAGACCCGCTTCTTCGGCCTGAAACGCGAATGCGGGCTGCATGAAGAGAGCTGATGACAGTTCTGTCATCGCCGGGATCACCAAGGGCGCCATCAGGCGCCCTTTGCGTGCCCCGTGGCAGCACGGCCCGAGTTGGCCCATATGAACCCGCTACTAGGCTCTGCTGCCAGAGTAGACTCAACTGGCTGAGCTGTGTCTGTGCTCACGTTAGTCACAAATCAAGTGTGATCCAGCTCTCAATTTGAGGCAGTGGTTGGCCCCGACTTGTGACGCGCTCTGGTGCAATTGCTCATTTCTCCTTTTTTTTCACTTGGGGCTGGCTAGGCTGCGCGCTCCCCCATGTTCACAGATCGAAAGGCATTCCATGTTCGGTTTTAAATTCAGACCCGGCTCCATCACGCTCTTTGCCGGTTTCTTCATTCTTGATCTGTGGCTGCTGACTCTGAGCCGACTCGGATTGGCACTTTGGCATGGGGAGCGGGTCAGTCAGGCGGATGGCTGGTTGCATCTGTTCCTGCAGGGGATGCGGGTGGATGTCTCCACCCTGTGCTGGTTGCTGGGCATCCCCATGGGCTTGAGTCTGCTGGTGGGGGCGGATAACCGGCTTGGAAAAGCCTGGCTGTGGGGCATGCGCGGTTTGCTGGTGGCCAGCAGCCTGTTGTTGCTGTTCCTGGAGCTGAGTACCCCGGCGTTTATTGACACCTATGATCTGCGCCCAAATCGCATCTTTGTCGAATATCTGAGCTATCCGCAAAATATTGCCAGCATGCTGTTCAAGGGACACCTGGCCGCTGTGGTGCTGATCGCGGCGGTTGTACCCTTGGCCGCGTGGGCATTGTGGCGACTGGCTACCTATTGGAGTCGCCAACCGGCGTATCCAGCCCTCCGTTGGCGCCCTGTGCTGGCGCTGCTGGTGTTGCTGGTGGCCTTTGCCGGGGCTCGCTCCAGCCTGGGACATAGGGGCTTGAATCCGGCGCTGGTGGCGTTTTCCAGCGATCCGCTGGTCAATTCACTGGTCTTGAATTCCGCCTATTCGGTGGCCTTTGCCATCAAGCAATTGGCGAGTGAGGAGAAGGCTCCGGCGGCCTATGGCCAGATGTCGGAGCAAGAGCTGGTGGCCACCTTGCGCCGCGCATCCGGGCGCGCCGAGAGTGACTTTATTTCGGATGAGTTGCCGACCTTGACGGTGAACAAGGCCAGTTATCGCGGCAAACCCAAAAACCTGGTCATCATTCTGGAGGAGAGTCTGGGGGCCCAGTTTGTTGGCACGCTAGGTGGCAAACCCTTGACCCCGCGTCTGGATGAGCTGGCCCAACAGGGTTGGCTACTCGAGCAACTCTATGCCACCGGCACCCGCTCGGTCAGAGGCATCGAAGCCGTGGTGACCGGTTTTACACCGACGCAATCCAGCGCCGTGGTCAAACTGGACAAGAGCCAGACCGGATTTTTCACCCTGGCGCAGCTGCTCAAACAAAAAGGCTACAGCACCGAGTTTATCTACGGCGGTGAGGGGCATTTCGACAACATGGCGAGTTTTTTCCTCGGCAATGGTTTTGAGCGGGTGGTCGATCAGCGAGACTATACCCAGCCGGTATTCGAAGGCTCCTGGGGGGTGAGTGACGAAGATTTATTCACCAAGGCGCATCAGGAGTTTGAGCGTTTGCATCAAAGCGGCAAGCCGTTCTTTAGCCTGGTGTTTTCCTCCAGCAATCACGATCCGTTCGAGTTTCCGGATGGCCGTATTGAACTCTATGAGCAGCCGAAAAATACCCGCAATAACGCGGCCAAATACGCCGATTACGCCGTAGGGACCTTCTTTGATAAGGCCAAACAAGCAGCCTACTGGAAGGACACAGTATTTCTGATCGTCGCCGATCACGACTCGCGCACCTATGGCGCCGAGTTGGTACCGGTCAAACACTTCCATATACCCGGTTTGATTCTGGGGGCAGGGATCCGCGCCCAGCGCGATGGGCGCTTGAGCAGTCAGATTGATTTGCCCCCCACCTTGCTCTCGCTGATCGGTATCGATAGTGAAAACCCGATGCTGGGCCATGACTTGACCAAGCTGCCTGCGGACGATCCAGGCCGGGCGCTGATGCAATTTGACTCTAATTTTGCCCTGCTGCGGGGGGACCGCATGGTGGTATTACAACCCGAAAAGGATCCCGTCGGCTTTCGCTATCACTCGCAGAGCCAACAGCTCAGCCCTGCGCCCCTGGATGCGGATCTGGCCCAGCAGGCTCTGGCCTACTCCTTATGGGGGCACAGGGCGTATAACCAGCGGCTCTATCGACTGCCGGATGCTCCGGCCGCTCCGGCGACCGTGGCGGAACACTAGCCCTCGGGGGATGAGCCATTTGGCTGCTCATCCCTCCATCGGGCTGATAGACGGCGCGGCTTGATCCGTTTCCGCCCTGTCGGCTTGAGCGATTTGCCAACCTGCCGTTGGCGGGGGCGGGCCAAGGGGGAAAAGGCCTCCCCCTTGGCAATCCCGGGCCTTTGGCGTAGGCCGACTGTCGGGAAAGCCCCGAGCTCCGGGATTCTCTCCACCGGCCGGGAGCCACACGCCATCCCTGGCGTGACGCTCCCTCTTACGGTCATCCTGACCGCGCACCGGCTCCATTCACCCCTCCACCCGGCCCTACAGACGGCTTGGAGTTTGGGTGGTAAGTCGGACAAGCAAAAGTAGCTTGCATTTACTCTTATGACCCTGCCCTGCGTGGGCTTCGGAATTTGGTGAATACAAGCAATGGCCAACGCACATTGTAGATATAAGATTATTTGGTCGGAATAAGTTTTACCGTAATTCAATCGATAAAAAACATGCCAACAGAAGGAACTGTTATATGGATATAGTAGATTTCTTACTTGACGGTAACTAGCCCTCTGCGAGTCTTAAGCAAATGGACATCTTTCAAGTTAATCTTGTGCTCTAATTTATTTAGGACTTTATTTTGTGTTTCTGGTGTCCAGAATATTTTGAGCTCGCTTCGAGTGCGGGTGACAGCTGTATAAAAAATATTATGCGAAATATCATCCTCGTTGGAGTCTATTATAACAACTTTAACCGAATCATATTCGAGACCTTGAGCCTTGTGGATTGATACGGCGTACGCAACTTGAAACGGAACGGTGGTATTTAATGAGTCATCGTCATCATCACTAGTATTTGGTAGATCATAAACGGTAAATCTAACTATTGATTCTTTGACCCACTTGAGATCATTTACTCCGAACACATCAAATGCACTAAGTGGGCGGTCAAGCCTCACATCAAACTGAATCCAAGCAGAATCCTGAACAATGCCAGTAATCCATCCTTTTAGATTGTTGAAAATGACTGGACGAAACCTATCAGCATCGAAAAATAGTATTGGGTCGCCTACTTTGTAAGTTATATCACGCCAAATGTTCGCCACATTGGAATTGCGACTTTGCAAAAATCTATTAATGTTGTTTATTCCATAGAGACCGTCATAGTTAAGGCATAATATGATTTCATCATTTGCTTGAGATTCAAAAAGAGTATTATTAAGGAGTGTTGAGTAGCCATTTTTTGCGATAGACTCGGCTATATCATCTTCAGTAGCTCTGACTTTACCCCAAAAATCTATTAAAGGCTTATTTTGAGTTCTGTACGGGGTTGTCAGCTCAAATACAGAATCACTCTGAATAAATGAGCGGATTATTTCAAACCAATTGCCAAACTGAATTGATTCAATTTGGTAAACGTCACCAACAAGTACAAGTAGCTTGAATGAGGTTTTCTCAAGAACCTTAATAAGGTCAGAATTGCTAACCGTACTGCACTCATCTAAAACAAGAAGATCATATTCTTTGTTAGTTAAATTCTTAGATATTTGACTGCGAATTGTGCGGAATTCTGAATGCTGGGAGTTAATTTTACGTTGCAGATTATCTATTGCAGGATTAGTGTGTGCCAGGAATAATTTTTCTTTATCATTGAAATATCGAGCAATGTGATCAAGCATCGTCGACTTTCCCGTTCCTGCCGCTCCATAAATAAGAGCCACACATGATTTTTCAAATAATTTTTTTAAAGCTTCAGCTTTCACTTGGTCATCAATGCCACGATATGATTCACCTAACCAACGCTCAACTGATTGTTTATAACCGGGGATTCCTGACGCAGCTTTCTGTTGGAGAGTTTTAACGATTGACGCCGTTTCATTTTCGTATTTACAAATAAATACATGTCCTTTATCAAGTAGCATCTTACGCTCTACATGTTTTACATACACTTTATTATTGTATATGTTAATTAAGTCTTCGACATTTCCGAAATCAATAAGATCTTTAACTGGTGAGTACAGCATTCCGTGATTTTCAACATTATTCTTGACTCGTCTCGCAAGAAGTTCATGAATTCTTCCTGTTGTATCTAAGCTTTCAATTAGATCCCAATAGCGTGGATTATGCCCTAGTAGTGATGAGCAAAATGGCATATCGTCAAAAGGTATACATCCGTAATTAATTTTTAAGCTGGATAGTCTGGCACATATTTCACTTGAATGTTGCGGCTTTAATATTTGGTTGCGCATACGAAGCATGAGATAACGAAGTACATTATGACCTGGAGTTGAACTTTTAATTATACGACGAGCGCCATCTAGCATTGGAAATATTTGTGGACTTGCAGCATTGTTAATTGCCAATGATTTAATCGCCATGTAATTTTTTTCAGATAAATTCACGACATCAAGAAGGCTATCCCCTCTAATCGTTAAGTATTGCATCAAATATCGATATTCAGTAGAGCTGGCATTTATTTTAAGCGGCAGAGATAAAATGCGCGCGAAATTATTAAACTCACAAGGGCGAATAGATACACTCCACGATCGAATAATCGTTATAGGCATCATCTGACCAATCACCTGAATCGAATCACGTTGAAGCGTCAACATCGCGGCATAATTGTCAGAAATATCAATGCTGGTGAACGCTATAATTCTATCAAACTTATTGACTTTATTTATGGCTCGGTAAAATGTAATTTCGTATTATACTTCCCCATTACAAAAAAATGGGCGCTTTTTGTGAATGTAGTATCGTTCAGCTCTAAGCTTTTCATTGTTTCCATAATTATAGTTGTCAATTCTTTCTGCAATTTTTTGATGGTATTCTCGCAATGATGGATCAAGATCGACAGGAAATTCTTCAAGATTAGCAAGCAAGCTTAAACCTATTTCATTTCGAACCAGATTGCGAACTCGATATAGGTACTCGTAGTATTTGAGCATCAATCGTTCAGAGTTATCACCATCTAAAGTGTAATGAGATGCGCTTTTTTGAATCAATTTGTGAAATTTTCCAAGGAAATTTAAATTCCCATGACTTTTTACAAAGTCAAGTGCAGGTCCGACACCATCATAGCTAAAAGTGGTTGCTGATGATCCAGTATATAAACGAACTAATATTCCCTCTACTAGATTTCTTAATTGGGCTAGTATGTTTTGCGAAAGAAGATCTCTTTGATTCGATAATTGTCTGATATTAGAACATATTGCCTGATCAGCACTTAGTATTTGATTATGAACTGTAGCCATTCAACCCATCCCCCTTTGTAAGTAAATATATTCATTTTGATGAACATTCTATGAAATGCCTATTAGTGTGTGGTTTCCATAGAAATTAGCACTAACTAGGTAATCCTATTACAGAGCATAGTAACCATGATTTATTTGAACTATTACGCTATCTCAATTCTCTGCGTGATGAAAATGCATTCACTCGAGTTAAGTCACATTTTGAGCTATGTGGACTGACATTTGGATACTCTTTAAATCGGGATCGAAGCGAACATAGCTCTTGCTCGTTTCAGCTAAACCAAAATTCCGAAGCCGTCTGTCGGGCCGAGGGGAGGGGTGAATGGAGCCGGTGCGCGGTCAGGATGACCGCAAAAGGGAGCGTCACGCCAGGGATGGCGTGTGGCTCCCGGCCGGTGGAGAGAACCCCGGAGCTCGGGGCTCTCCCGACAGTCGGCATAAACCCGGGCCCGGGATTGCCAAGGGGGAGGCCTTTTCCCCCTTGGTCCGCCGCCGTCCGCCGCAGGTGGACAGATCGCCAATGTCTGCCAGGCGGAACCGGATCAAACCGAATCAAAGAATTAGCCCGAGATTTAATCCCCTTCGACAAGCTCAGGGCGAACGGTTGCGTCGATGGCTGGTTCGCCGAAACCAGCCGCCGTCTGTCGGGCCGAGGGGAGGGTGAACGCAGCCGGAGCGCGGTCAGGATGACCGCAAAAGGGAGCGTCACGCCATGGATGGCGTGTGGCTTCCGGCCGGTGGAGAGAATCCCGCAACTCGGGGCCTTCCCGACAGTCGGCATGAATCCGGGCCCGGGATTGCCAAGGGGCCAAATCGGGGTTTGGACGGGATTGATTATCCCGGCCCCGATTTGGCGCGAGGGCAGGGACAGCCCGAGTGGATTGCGAAGCCATGGATGGCGTAGCGAGGCCTTTTCCCCCTTAACCTGCCCCCGCCAACGGTCGGTTGGCAAATCGCCCCCGCCGACGGGGCGGAACCGGATCAAGCAGAGTCCAGATTGGAGAGTCGAGTATTAAGTCGCAATATTCCGCTGCCGTGGCTGCCAGCGGCGCAGCAGAAAAAACAGCAGCCAGCAGCTGGCGATGGCTAAGGGGATGGCGGCAAACATCTGGCCTGGGCCGACATTGCGTTGCCAGAGCGGTTGGATCCCTGAAGGCGTCACCCGGTAACGGCTCCAGAAGCTGTAGTCATCATTGCTATAGATGGTTTCGATCTCCTGGCCGGACGGGGCTGAGCGGATAATGCGATAGCTCAGGTTTTCCAGCTCGCCGCGCTTAAAGCTGGCGCTCTGACTTGGTAACTCGTAGCGGTACGTTTTTTTCTTTATCTCGTTAAACATCACCAGATCAAAGGGGTGATTATCCGCGCCGGGCGTGACAGCCACATAAAAACCGTACTCAGGCTCGGCGCCGGGGGCGATCGTCACCACATTGCGGATAGAGAGCTGATAGATAAAGAGCAGCACCAGGCCGATCAGCGTCACGGCAAAGGCCAGCTTGCTATGGGCGATATAGCGGATGATTACGAGCAATAGGGTCTTCACGTCGCTGCACCATGAGTCATTGTGTGGGGTGGTAGGGACCACCGCTATTGGGGGGGACAGCGCAACTCCTTGACGGTTTTGAGCTCCCTTGGCTGCCATACTCTAGACCGTTGGGTATCGATTGAGAATTTCTAATCGCGAGATGATCGACCCGGATCCCAGACTGGCTGGCCGCAGGCTACCTCAACTTCCCGCGGGCCATGCCGACGGCAATCCTTGCCGCTTGGTTTCTGCTCCTGTGGCCATTTTCCGGCGGTGAATATCGGTTTTGTCTTAATGAGGCAACAGATGGCCCTATTTCTTAACATGAACTCACAAATACTAACGTGAATTTTCATATCGAATTGATTCATAAGCTATTTTTTGGCTAAC
>JBBRVG010000014.1:0-58064 GCA_038247115.1 Enterobacterales bacterium
ACGGATTGCTTCACCTTACGCGCCGAATATTCAGCAACCTCCAAGCCAGCATTCACAGCGGCGACAATCGCGGCCCCCCGTGCCTGGCCCAGCTTCAAGGCAGAATCCGGGTTGCGCGCCATAAACACCTGCTCGATGGCAAACAGATCGGGACGAAACTGCAGGATCACCTCGCTGACGCCGTCATAGATCTGCTTGAGCTTGGGCGCCAAAACGTCACCGCTGGTGCGAATGCAGCCCGAGCCCAGGTACTCACATCGTCCCGCCAGGGAGCGAATAACACCGTAGCCGGTGATCCGCGATCCAGGGTCAATACCCAATATGATGCTCATCCTCTCTCCTCAATAGATGCTCAGTGACAGGCATGACCAGCAACGACAAGGGGAGCCATGGCTCCCCTTGTCGGTATCTGATAACAGTTGATTGCACAACCGGATCAGAGGGTCTCCGCCACTTCATCGGAGATGGAGCCGTTGTGATACACCTCTTGCACATCATCCAGATCTTCGAGCATATCGATGAGACGCATGAACTTGGGTGCGGTTTCTGCATCCAGCTCAGCTTCGGTCGAGGCAATCATGGTCACGGCCGCATTGCTGGTTTTGAAACCTGCCGCTTCCAGCGCATCCAATACAGTTCCGAAATCATTCGGCGTGGTATAGACCTCGACACTGCCATCATCGTTGCTGATCACATCATCGGCACCAGCTTCCAGAGCCGCATCCATCAGCACGTCTTCATTCACGTTTTCGAAAGTGAGAACGCCCTTCTTGCTGAACAGATAAGAGACAGAGCCGTCGGTACCCAAGTTACCGCCACACTTGCTAAAAGCGTGCCGGACTTCTGACACAGTCCGGTTACGGTTATCGGTCATACATTCCACCATCACCGCCGAGCCTGCCGGGCCGTAACCTTCATAGATCAGAGTTTCCAACTCGGCACCGTCACCACCACCCGCTCCCCGTTGAATCGCACGATTGACCGTATCCCGGGTCATGTTGTTTGACAGTGCGGCTGCAACGGCAGCACGCAGACGGGGGTTGGCTGCCGGATCGGCATCCCCGACTCGAGCCGCGGTCGTGATTTCACGGATCAATTTAGTGAAGATTTTGCCCCGCTTGGCATCTTGTGCTGCTTTGCGGTGTTTAATGTTGGCCCATTTACTATGACCTGCCATAGAAAACTCTCCGTTGACACAGTTTGTATGGCGTGACGGTTCTCACCATCACGCTGAAATCAGGGTGCGGGCTCAGCAGCGAGCCCGGACATCAGGCCTTTTCGACCGTGCTCTTGATAGCCAATTCGGCCAGCGAGGCCGGGTTACCGAAGCTCGGCGCATCCGTCATCAGACAGGCTGCGGCCGTAGTCTTCGGGAAGGCAATCACATCGCGTATATTATCGGTACCGGTCAACAACATGGTCAGACGGTCCAGACCAAAGGCTAAGCCCGCGTGCGGCGGAGTACCGAACTTCAGGGCCTCCAGCAGGAAGCCGAACTTCTCTTTTTGATCCTGCTCTTCAATACCCAGAATGCGGAACACGGTCTGCTGCATATTGTTGCGATGGATCCGCACCGAGCCACCACCCACTTCATAGCCGTTGATGACCATGTCGTAAGCATTGGCATAGGCCGCACAAGGATCGGCTTCCAGCTCTTCGGCGCTCATCTCCTTGGGGGCAGTGAACGGATGGTGCATCGCTGTCAGACCGCCTTCGCTATTTTCTTCAAACATCGGGAAGTCGATCACCCACAAAGGTTTCCAACCCGCGACCACCAGGTTCAGATCCCGGCCCATCTTCAGACGCAAGGCTCCCATGGCATCACAAACCACCTTGGCCTTGTCGGCGCCAAAGAACAGGATGTCACCATCGGTCGCATCAGTCCGCACCAGAATTTCCCGCACGATAGCGTCGGTGAGGAACTTGGCGACTGGAGATTGCACTCCTTCGAGCCCCTTGGCCGCGTCATTGACCTTCATCCAGGCCAGACCCTTGGCGCCATAGATGCTGACAAACTGGGTGTATTCGTCGATCTGTTTACGGGAAAGCTGGGCACCACCCGGCACGCGCAGCGCCGCAACCCGGCCCTTGGCATCATTGGCTGGACCCGCAAACACCGAAAATTCCACTTGAGTGAGCAAATCGGCGACATCGACCAGCTCCATCGGGTTACGCAGATCCGGTTTGTCAGAGCCATAACGACGCATGGCTTCATCAAAGGTCATGATCGGGAACTGGCCCAGATCATCGCCTGCAATCTCCAACCACAAACCGTGGATCAACGCTTCCATCACCTCACGCACCTGCTCGGCACTCATGAAGGAGGTTTCAACGTCGATCTGGGTAAATTCAGGTTGGCGATCAGCTCGCAAGTCTTCATCGCGGAAGCACTTGACGATTTGATAGTAGCGATCAAAGCCGGACATCATCAGCAGTTGCTTAAAGAGTTGCGGCGATTGAGGCAAGGCGTAAAACTTGCCCTTATGCACCCGGCTCGGTACCAGATAATCCCGAGCGCCTTCCGGCGTCGCTTTCGTCAGCATCGGGGTTTCGATATCGAGAAAACCGGCATTATCCATGAACCGACGCACAAAGCTGCTGATGCGGGCACGGGTCTTCAGGGATTGCGCCATCTCGGGACGGCGCAGATCCAGATACCGGTACTTCAGGCGCTGCTCTTCGCTGTTGGTCTGATTGAAATCCAGCGGTAAAGGTTCGGCACGGTTGATGATCTCCAACTCATGAGCAAAGATTTCAATCGCGCCGGTTGCCATATCGGCATTGACTTGGGAAGCCGGGCGAGCACGCACCACACCGCTGATCTGAATGCAGAATTCATTGCGCAAGTCAGACGCCAGCGTATAGGCCTCGGGACGATCCGGATCGAAGAATACCTGCACTATCCCTTCCCGATCGCGCATGTCGATAAAGATCAAGCCACCGAGGTCACGACGACGATGGACCCATCCGCACAGAGTCACCGGTTGATCGACATGGCTGGCATTCACCTGGCCGCAATACATGGTACGCATGAAGTAATCCTTGAAATAATGTTATTTGCTGGCCGGGCAACCCATACAGCCGCCGCCAGCCTCACACGAAGGCCAATGATTCATCTGGCCCACTTTCGAATTGGTCATCGGCTGGCCAGCCCCGGAAACATGAAGGCCGGGAATGGACAGCATTTTCTTCAGCGCTGGAGCCTGACACGCCGGACAATCGGTCAAGGGCGCATCCGTCAGCTTCTGTAATTTGGCCAGCAAGTGGCCGCACTGATCACATCGATATTCGTAGATAGGCATAGGCTAGAAACCAACGAACTCATGTTACCAAGCGAAAAGGCCCGCCATTATAGGGCAAATATTCTGCCGTGATAACACCTGCCCTGAGTTGAGCCTGCAAATGGCGCTTCCGGCGCGTGTTCTGTCACAATTCCTGCGCCAGACCCTGCTTTTCTGCTACCATAGCGGCCACTTTGCGAGCGCCTACCGCTCATTGAACTCATTTTTTAGTGTCCAGCATCGGGTTATTCAGACCATGCACAACAAAGATCAACTCTTCGCCGCACCGATTGCCCAGCTCGGTGATTTCTGTTTTGACGAGCAAGTGGCCGACGTGTTCCCCGACATGATCCAGCGCTCAGTCCCCGGCTACTCGAATATTCTCTCCGCCATCGGCATGATGACAGAACGCTTCGCTCAACCGGGCAGCCGCCTGTACGATCTGGGCTGCTCACTGGGTGCCGCCACCCTGATGATGCGCCGCCACGTCCCCCATCCGGACTGCACCATTATCGGCATCGACAACTCGCCCGCCATGGTCGAACGCTGCCGTAGCCACCTGAGTGCGTTCAAATCCACTATTCCGGTCGAGATCCGCGAAGGGGATGTCAGTGATGTCGCCATTGAGAATGCCTCTGTGGTGGTGCTGAATTTTACCTTGCAATTTATTGCCCCGGAGCAACGGTTATCCCTGTTGCAACGCATCTATCAGGGGCTTCGGCCAGGCGGTCTACTGATCCTGAGCGAAAAATTCAAATTCGAGGATGAGCCGGTCAGCGACCTGATCATCGACTTGCATCTGGATTTCAAGCGCGCCAATGGCTATAGCGAGCTGGAAATCAGCCAGAAACGTACCCTGCTGGAGAATGTGCTGCGCGCCGACACGGTCGCCACCCACAAAGCCCGCTTGGCCGCCGCCGGTTTCACCCACAGCGATCTCTGGTTTCAGTGCTTCAACTTCGGCTCCCTGGTCGCCATCAAACAAGGAGCGGCCGCATGATTGACTTCGCATCCTTCTACCAACTGCTGGCGACCGATCGTTTGAGCCGTTGGCTCACAGTACTGCCCGCCCAGTTACATGCCTGGCAACATGACCAGCAACATGGCGATTTACCGCGCTGGCAGCGGGTATTGGCCAAGCTGGAGAGCTATCAGGCTCGCCATATGGATCTCAAGGACTCGGTCACACTCGGTCAGCCCGAGGAGTTACCAGTCGGCGAGCGCAGCAAGCTGGAAAACTTGCTTCAGCATCTGCATCCCTGGCGCAAGGGCCCCTATCATCTGTTCGGGATACATATCGATACCGAATGGCGCTCCGACTGGAAATGGGATCGAGTCTTGCCACATCTTTCCCCTCTCAAGGGGCGCTATGTACTGGATGTGGGCTGTGGCAGCGGTTATCACATGTGGCGCATGCTCGGTGAAGAAGCCCGCCTCGTCGTCGGCATCGACCCCTCACCGCTATTCTTGTGTCAATTCAGCGCCATCAAGCAATTAGCCGGACGACCGGACAATATCCACTTTCTGCCGTTGGGCATTGAACAGCTCCCCAAACTGGAGCGCTTTGATACCGTCTTTTCCATGGGTGTGCTCTACCACCGCCGCTCACCCATCGATCATCTGTTCCAATTGCGGGATCAACTGCGCGATGGCGGTGAACTGGTTCTGGAGACGCTAGTCATTGACGGTGGACCCGAAGATGTACTGGTGCCCGGCGATCGTTATGCCCAGATGCGCAACGTCTGGTTCATTCCTTCGGCGCTGGCCTTGGCCGGTTGGCTGGAGAAATGTGGATTCGAAAATGTCCGGATTGTTGACCAATCGGTGACCACAACCGACGAACAACGCAAAACTGCATGGATGAGGAACGATTCTCTGGCTGAATTCCTTGACCCATCGGACTCAACCCTTACTATTGAAGGGCATACGGCGCCGAAGCGAGCCGTATTGATTGCATCTCGCTGCGCAGAAGGCTAGTCCCACCTTGCCCGGCTGAGATACACTAACGAAACTATGTTTAATCCTTACAGACGACGTCTATGACAACTAAAACTCTCACCCGCAGTGCACTTTTTTCCCTGCTTCTCATCTCCGGTGCCGTCATGGCCGAAGTCACCCCGGAACAATTAAAGAACGAGTTGATTGGGAGCGAGAGTCGCATCCAGCAAACCATGGTGCAGGGTCAACAAAAACTCCTGGATAATAGCTATCAACTCGGTACCGAACTGAAGATACTGCAAGCTCAACAAGAGAAGAGCCGGCAAGGTGTTCAGGAGTTGAAAGCCTTGCAGCAGCAACTCTCCAAACAGATGCAACAGGTGGTGCGTAGTACCATGTCCAGTGAAGACAAGAGCTCCTGCCCGATTATTGAACCAGGCTTGACCACTCCGGATGGCAAGCTGATCCTGGGTGAATCCGAATGGGTGTACGTGGAAGAAGCCAATGGCGCCTTCCAGAGCCGGGTTGATACCGGGGCCGCAACCTCCTCCATCAGCGCCACCGATATCACCGTCTTCGAACGGGAAGGCAAGCGCTGGGTCAAGTTCAAGATGCCATTGGACAACGGCAAGAGCCTGGATATCGAAGCACCATTTGTGCGCTATGTCCGCATCAAGCAGGCCTCGGCTGAAAGTTCCGACCGCCGTCCTGTGGTTCGTTTGACCATGCAACTTGGCTCGCTGACCGAAAAGGCCGAGTTCAGCCTCAAGGACCGCTCCGAGATGGACTTCTCCTTGCTGCTGGGTCGCGAATTCATCAAGGATGTAGCCGTTGTTGATGTCGCCCGGGAATTTGTGCAACCCAAGCCGGATGTTGCCACCCTGATCACCGCCAAGAGCAAGAGTGACAAGGTAGCCAAGGCGGCAGCCGACAAGAAGACCGATACCAAAAAGGCAACGCCGAAGAAGAGCGAAGCCAAGAAATCTGAATCCAAAGCCAAAGAGGTGAAGAAGGCTGCTCCGACAGTATCCGCTGCCGCCGCAACTGACACCACCAAGGAAGCCACCCCGTCCAAGGACAAGCCGTAAATCATGGTCTCTCGTCGCCCCTTTTATATCGTAGTTGCGTTGCTGTTCATTCTTGGCATCAGCTTGATGATCTACCGTCACGTTGCTTTTGACGTCCCTTGGCTGCCCGGTGAATACCGTCAGGTCTGGTCCGTAGAAGCCAAGGTCGAATTTGACGCTGCAGATCAACCAGTGATAGCGTCGCTGGCCCTGCCAGCAACCCAGCCAGGTTTCACCCTGGTCGATGAATCGGCGGCGAGCCCTGGTTATGGCTTGTCATTCGTGGATCGCAACGGCATTACCCGTGCCGAGTGGTCCATTCGTACCGCCAAGGGTCATCAGGAGCTCTACTATCGCGCCGAGATGATGAGCGACCCCTACGCCAAGTCGCTTCCCGCCGAACCACCGGCCGTCGAGAAGCAAATCGAGAAAGAACCCATAGCCACAGCCATGGTGCAAATTCTCGAACGGGCGAAAGAGCGTTCAGCCGATGCCTTCACCCTGACCCGCGAAATCATGAAAGAGTTCGATAACCAGGAGCAGAACGCCCAGTTGCTACGCAACCATAAGGGCCGGGCACACCTGATTGTCGATATGCTCAACCAGGCCGATATCCCGGCTCGGGTGGTGCGCGCCTTGACTCTGGAAGATGGCCGTCGTCGTCAGCAACTGATCGACTATGTGCAGGTATTCCAGGATGACAAGTACGACTTGTTCGATCCGAAAACCGGTCTGCAGGGTCGCCCGGAACAACTGATGCTGTGGGAATACAATTCCCAACCGCTGCTAGATGTCACCGGGGGGAACAACTCCCGTGTCACCTACTCTGTGGTGCAAAAGCAGGTTGCGGTCGCTCGAGCGCTAACCGCCAAGTTTGAACACACCAACATGCTCAACTTCTCCATCGACACCTTGCCGGTTGAAGAACAGGCACTGTTCAAAGGCATACTGCTGCTGCCTATCGGCGTGCTGGTGGTGGTGTTTTTGCGCGTCATAGTCGGTTTGAAGACCTCCGGGACCTTCATGCCGGTGTTGATCGCGGTCGCCTTCATCCAGACCAACCTGGTGGTCGGTCTGCTCGGCTTCCTGTCGATTGTCGGTGTGGGTCTGGTGATCCGCTCCTATCTGTCGCGACTCAACCTCTTGCTGGTGGCGCGAATATCCACGGTGATCATCACCGTTATCGCCATCATTGCCCTGCTGTCGGTGCTGACCTATAAGCTGGGGCTGACTGAGGGCATGCGCATCACCTTCTTCCCGATGATTATTCTCTCCTGGACCATAGAGCGGATGTCCATTCTGTGGGAAGAAGAGGGTCCGAAGGAAGTGGTCAAGCAGGGTGGTGGTTCCCTACTGGTGGCCGTTCTGGCTTATCTGGCCATGGATAACAGCCTGATCCAGCATCTGACCTTCAACTATCTGGGCTTGCAGTTGGTGATCATGGCCACTGTGCTGCTGATGGGTAACTACACCGGGTATCGCCTCTCCGAACTGAAGCGATTCAAACCTCTGGCCGACGAGTTGAAGAAGTAATATGTGGCTCTGGGAACGCTATACCTCACCGTTTAAGCTGGGCAGCCTCGGCATCATGGGGATGAACCAGCGCAATGTGAACTATATCGGCCGTTATAACCCGCGGAAGCTCTATCCGCTGGTCGATAACAAACTCAAGACCAAGCACATTGCGGTCGCCGCTGGTGTGACGGTGCCGAAACTCATCGGCACCATTCAGCACCAGCACGAAGTAAAAAAGATCGCCGATATGGTCAAAGACTGGCAAGGCTTCTGTATCAAACCGGCTCGTGGCTCTGGTGGCAAAGGCATACTGGTGATCATGCGCCAGGAAGATGGCCTGTTTTATAAGCCCAACGGCAAGGCTGAAACTGTCAGCGATCTGGAGCGTCATATCTCCAACATACTGGCAGGCCTCTTCTCCTTGGGCGGCAAACCCGACTTCGTGATGGTCGAAGACTTGATCCACTTTGACAATGTCTTCGATGGTTACTCCTTCGAAGGGGTACCAGATACCCGCGTCATCATCTTCAAGGGTTTCCCTGTGATGTCGATGATGCGCCTGTCGACCGCCTCTTCGGATGGCAAAGCCAACCTGCACCAGGGTGCGGTCGGGGTCGGTATCTGTCTACGTACTGGACGTGCGGTGCGCGGCGTTCAATACAACCTGCCATTGCGTCATCATCCGGATACCAACAAGGATCTGTTCGACCTGCAGGTGCCTCATTGGTTGAAGCTGCTGAATCTGGCAGCCTCGTGCTACGAGATGTCGGGGCTCGGCTACATAGGTACCGATATGGTGCTGGATAAGAAGCGTGGCCCCATGCTGCTGGAGCTCAATGCCCGCCCGGGTCTCTCCATTCAGATCGCCAACGCTGCCGGTTTACTACCCCGACTGCGTCAAATCGAGAAGTTGGGTAATTTCTCGATGTCGGTGGAAGAACGAGTGGCGTATGCCATGGATAACTTCGGCGTATTCCCGACCCAAGCTCTGGCTTAGATCACCGCACGAAATAAAAAAGTCCGCATCTGCGGACTTTTTTTACAGCCAATTTCCAGCTGCAGTCAGGGATCATACTGCCTTGTTCAACTTGAATAGACCGGGCTGCACCTGCTGGTAATGTGCCAGAACATAGGCATAGAAGGCCCGCTGTGATGGCGTAAAGCTGGCCGCATCGGTCGCATATTGCTGCAGACGCTTTTTACGTATGACGATGAATTTCGGCTGCACGCGCTGGATATCCGCCAGCACGCGCGCCTTGGCATCAAACGGCGGATGCACATTATCAAAGAACAGGTAGGCCGAAGCCGCTTTGCGATCAGTCCAGACATAGAACTGCGGCATGGTGCCATCAATCCAGATCCGCTCCTCCGGGCTGGTTTCAGCGCGGATCTGGGCAATTTGCTGACGCCCTGAGTCACCGAATGGTCGTCCAGTGTGAGTACCAATCCAGCCGGAATATCCCAGCAGTACCAGAGGTGCCAGCAACAAGCCCACCGCAGCCAGGCCGGTTAACTGTTTACGCCCCTGCA
Organism: Enterobacterales bacterium; assembly: GCA_038247115.1. GTDB lineage: Bacteria > Pseudomonadota > Gammaproteobacteria > Enterobacterales > Aeromonadaceae > Pseudaeromonas. Next base: position 9,332 of record JBBRVG010000014.1, read on the forward strand.
CGGTTCGCACCCGCCACCACACGGGCAAACTGAGGATCAAGGCAAACAGCAGGCTAGTCGCCAGAACCTGGGCGACTTGCAGCATGGGCCATTCAAAGCGGCTCCAGCTGAAAAACCAATGGGGCATCACCAGATAGATACCCCAACCCCACAGCAGCATGGCCCCCAGCCACACCAGAGGTGATTCACTCCCCCACTCCCGGCGCACTGCTTCGATAATCAGCGCCAACGGCAAGGGAATAAATGCCAAGTAGAGTTGATCATAATGGTCGAAGATATGTCCAGATACCGAATTGGCGATCACCCCGAACACGGCGCCGAACAACATCACAGCGACTAATGATTTACCCACCGTCGGCTCGGCCTGTGGCGTAGCTTGATGCCAGCGATGCAGCACATAGAGGGCCAGCGGTAATAAGAGGATCAAGCCGGTACGCAGCAAACCAACACTACCCACCAGAGGGGAAAAACCACTGCCGTAACTTTGCCCCATGAAAATGGCAAACGAATAGAACCAGAAGTTCTCCAGTACCCCTTGCTGCCAGAAATAGAACACCAGAGGTCCGGCAATAAGGCCTACTCCGAACAGGGCGGATACAAACAGTTTGAGTCCATCCTGCCAACGCCCCTGCCAACACCAGCCGAGAAACAGAGTGGCATACCAGGCACCCCAGAAAGCACCGTTATTCAGCCGCATCATGGCAATCAAGCCGAAGGTCACCGCAGGTAACCAGGCCTGAGACCAACTAAAGCGCCCGGATACCAACAGGCGCACAAACGGCAATTGAGCGATCAACGCCAGACATAGGGTGTAATCCTCAGTCATGTTGCCGTAGTAATAGCGATAACCGCACAAGCTGATCACCGCTAATAAGGACGCCAATCGCGCAAGCGGGGCAATCCCCAGCAGTGCCAATGCCCGATAACTATTGTTTAAGCCCCACGCCAGCAAGGCTGTTTCGAACAGCGCAATCCCGGGAAAGCCGCCCAGCTTGTAGCCAATGGCATTCAACAAGAAGATGACAGGCCCCTTGATATCCAGCATGTCACGGTACAAGACGTCGCCATCGGCCCACATCTTGCCCATGGCCGCAAACAAGGACGCATCAAAGCCAGGCGCCATGCCATACAGCAGTGGATTCTGGACCCCGAGCAATAAGGCCATGGCACATAACAGCAGGGTAATGGGTCCCCATCGCCCTTCGGCTTCAAGTCGGCGCTGCCGTAACTCCCAAACTTGCAACCAGTGTCCATTGCTCAGGGACTGCCATCTAGCCTTCATCCAACATCCTCATGTTCATCATTGGAACGCAACCGGTACCTAGCTGCGCCATAAACAACTTTGGGCCCACATGACATCGGAGCCCCTCGCGGGGCTCCAGTGCATCAGGCCGATTCGACATCTACCGTCCCACGATCCTGACGGGTTAGCCATAAGGTTTCAATCCGATGGGATCGCACGGCCACAACAGTGATCCGCCAACCATCCAGTTCCAGAACTTCATCCACTTCCGGCAAGCGCTGAAGCCAATCCATCAACCATCCGGCCAGCGTATGGTAATGGGCGGTAGCCGGAGCCGGAAAGCCGATATGCCGCTGCAAATCCTGCAACAGGCAATCGCCACTGACATGGTAACTGTCCGGTCCCAGCATCACGAAGTCGTTATCCTCTTCGCCGGTTTCCGGCAGTTTGCCAGCGATCTCTTCCATGATGTCACGGATAGAGGCGATGCCTTCAAAGTTACCAAATTCATCCAGCACAAAAGCCAGATAGTTTTTGGCCTGCCGGAACTGCTCCAGGGCATTGAGGACGTTGATGGTTTCCGGTAAACACAGCGGCTGCTGGATCAGCTGATCCAGGCGTAACTCCTGCTTGCTCAGCAAACGGGCAAGTACATCGCGCTTGCGGATGATCCCCAGCGGCTGATCCTTGTTCCCCTCGCGAATTGCCACCAATCGCGAGTGAGGAGTCTCCGCCAGTCGTTGCAGAATTTGCTCTTCCGGCTCGGATAGATCCAGCATCTCCACGTCCCGGCGCACCGTCATCACGGCTCGCACCGGCAAAGAGGAGAGCTGCAACACCCGGGATATCATCTCTTTTTCTTCATCGGCGAACATACTTTCGTCGGCGCTGGGCAACAAGGACTCCTGGAAGCTGCCACCTTCCGGCTGCTTGCTATCGCCGAGCAAACGCATCACCAATTCAGCCGTGCGCTCCCGACGTCGCAGCTTGCCTTCGAGCAACTTACTCTGATTCGAACGCGCCATCTGGTTAAACAATTCGATCAGGATGGAGAAGCCAATGGCCGCGTAGAGATAGCCCTTGGGAATATGGAAGCCAAAGCCTTCGGCCACCAGACTGAAGCCAATCATCAACAAGAAGCCCAGACAGAGGATCACCAAGGTCGGATGACGATTGACGAAGGCGGTCAGCGGCTTGCTGGCCCACATCATGATACCGATGGCAATGGTCACCGCCAGCATCATCACCGACAGGTGTTCCGCCATCCCCACCGCCGTGATGACCGCATCCAGAGAGAAGACAGCATCCAGCACCACAATCTGCGCCACCACGGTCCAGAATGCGGCATAAACCTTACTCTCACCCTCGCCGTGAACTTCCCCTTCCAGGCGGCCGTGCAGCTCCCGCGTTGCCTTGAAGAGCAGGAATAGACCGCCGATGAGCAGGATCAGATCCCGACCCGAGAAGTCATGATTGAACAGGGTAATCATCGGCGCTGTGAGACGAGCCAGCCAGGAGATACTAACCAGCAGCACCATGCGCATCAGCAGCGCCAGCGCCAGCCCGATCCGGCGCGCCTTGTCCCGCAGCTCGGGCGGCAGTTTTTCCGCCAAAATGGCGATGAACAGCAGATTATCGATCCCGAGGACAATTTCCAGGACCACCAGCGTCAGCAAACCCAACCAGGCGGTCGGATCCATCATCCAGGCAAACTCGAGCATCATGACTCCACAGCCGCAATAACATTAAAAAAAGGTAGAAAATTCATGGCATCACAGCCATTCACAGCAGCAGGGAGAGACGATGGCAAGCATGCAGATGTAACCGGGGTGCGGTTGACGGGAAAGAAGAAAAGTAGCACGAGGGACTACTGTCGCTGTTCATATTGGCCTCATCAAAAAAAAACACCGCCACAGAGTATGTGGAGCGGTGTTTCGGGTCAAGTGACGGGCAGTTGACAGCAGGTAACGGCACGCTAGTGGTGCACGGTTATAGCGCCAATTTTGTCGCTAGTTGTGCCTGGATCAGCTCCCGCTCCGCCTGATAGGCCTGCAGACCCCGCGCACGCAATTCGCAGGCCGGACATTCGCCACAGCCCTCACCCACCAGACCGTTGTAACAGGTCAAGGTGCGGGCTCGGACATAGTCCAGACGATCATAACGATCGGCCAGCGCCCAGGTTTGCGCCTTATTCAGCCACATCAGTGGCGTCACCAGCCGCAGCGGCTTCTCCAAGCCCAGACACAAGGCCTGATTCAGGGCCTTGACGAATTCATCCCGACAATCCGGATAGCCGGAAAAATCAGTTTCGCAGACCCCGGTGATCACCACCTCGGCTCCGACCTGATAGGCATACACAGCCGCCAAGGTCAGGAACAGGATATTGCGACCCGGCACGAAGGTATTCGGCAAACCGTTATCCTGTAGCGCCGTGCTCACCGGAATGGCATCCCGGGTCAGCGACGAAATCGCCAACTCGTTGAGCAAGGCAAGATCCAGCACCTTGTGCGCCGTCACCCCTAGCTCAGCGGCAATCCCCTGAGCCACGGCTATCTCCTGACTATGGCGTTGGCCATAGTTGAAGGTGATGGCATGGACTTCATCGTAGTGCGCCAACGCCTGGATGAGGCAGGTGGTGCTGTCCTGCCCCCCGCTGAACACCACCACAGCCTTGCGGACCGGGATATCGGTAGCATCGGGCGATGCGGAATGCAGACTCATGGCCCGGGCTCCTTAACCGCGCGGTTTCCGCGGTGACGGACGACGCTCTGTGGGGCGAGCCACATCGGAACCACTACCCAGACGAGTACGCTGCCCCTGGGAACGAGTCGGCCGCTTGGCGACTGGTTTGACAGGTGCGGGTCCGTCAAGAGAGACACCGCCGCTGTAATTACGCTCCGGATGTGCCTGACGATTATCGGTGTGCTGCAGTTCCCGGTGCTTACGCACCGCACGCCGGATCTGGGCGCTTTGCTTGAACTGGCTGCGCTTGTCATCCACCAGCACCTTGCTGCGGGTTTCCGGCGGTAAGCCTACCAACTCACGCAGGTAATTGACCTTATCCAGTGGTAACTCCATCCAGCCACCCCGGGGAATACTCTTCTCCAGTTTGACATCGCCATAGCGGACGCGGATCAAACGACTGACCTGCACTTCCTGAGTTTCCCACAGGCGACGGACTTCCCGGTTGCGCCCTTCTTGCAGCGTCACGTTGAACCAGTTATTGAGACCCTCACCACCGGCGCGGACAATCTTGTCGAACTTGGCGGGGCCATCTTCTAACTGCACGCCCAGACGCAGGCGATTGAGCATCTTGTCATCCACTTCACCGAAAATCCGCACCGCATATTCCCGCTCCACTTCGTGGCGGGGATGCATCAAGCGGTTGGCTAACTCACCATCGGTGGTGAACAGCAACAGACCGGAAGTATTGACGTCGAGACGACCAACGGCCACCCAGCGTGCATCCTGAATACGGGGCAGACGATCAAAAACCGTCGGCCGACCTTCCGGATCCTTGCGGGTACACATCTCGCCATCCGGCTTGTGATAAGCCAGGATGCGGCAAATGACATCTTCTGCCGGTTTGGCAGTGATGGAATGACCATCGATACGGATCGCCACGTTGGGACCCACCCGGTCTCCCAGTGTCGCGACCTTGCCGTCCACACTGACCCGTCCTTCAGTGATCAGGGTTTCCATCTCGCGGCGGGAGCCGATACCGGCCCGGGCCAACACTTTTTGCAACTTTTCACTCTGCAACTTATCACTCATGGTGTTCATCTCTGGATGTGCAACGCTCCGGGCATCCTTGTCCGGACTCTGTTGCAAGGAGTCTTGACTCCATCATGGGGCTCATCGCCCTCTCGGCGATGAAAAATAATCCCTTACAGGAAGGGGGTTGGGTCACCCGCGCCGTGGCGAACCACCTCGGGGCTATCCTCAGAAAAATCAACGACAGTGGTGGGTTGTTCGCCCAGATAACCACCATCGATAATCAGATCCACCACTTGCTCCAGCCGATCCCGGATTTCGTAAGGATCCGATTCGGCAACCTCCGAACCCGGCAAAATCAGGGTGGTGGACATCAGGGGTTCACCCAGCGCTGCCAGCAGGGCCTGGGTAATGGGATTCGCAGGCACCCGGATGCCAATCGTCTTCTTCTTCTCGTTCATCAGGCGACGGGGAACTTCTTTGGTCGCCTTGAGAATGAAGGTGTAAGGCCCCGGAGTGTTATTTTTGATCAGACGGAAGGCCTGATTATCTACTTTAGAATAGAGCGACAACTCGGAGAGATCCCGGCAGACCAGGGTAAAATTGTGGCTGCTATCGAGATGACGAATGCGGCAGATCCGCTCTAGCGCCGCCTTGTTTTCCAGCAGACAGCCCAGCGCATAGCCGGAGTCGGTCGGATAAATCACCACACCACCACTGCGGATCAGGGCCACCGCCTGGTTGATCAAGCGGGTTTGCGGGGTTTCAGGATGCATCGCGAAAAATTGGCTCATAATTCCTCCCGGAATGTCGAGGACTCGTCGGCGCCAGGCACGGCAGTCGGGTCCGAGTCGATAAAAGTATGCCACACAGGTGTGACATCTTTGGGCAACCAGAGATTGCGGCCCAACTCCTGCCAGGAAGTTGGCGCATGAAAATCGGAACCCACCGAGGCCAGCAACTGGTGCTCGCGACACCAGAGTCCCAGATTAGCCCGATCCTGCGGACTTTGCTGAGGCAAACTGACCTCCATGGCATCACCGCCCGCCTCTTTGAAGTGTGCCAACAGACGTTTTAGCCACTTGGTAGAAAGTTTATAGCGACCAGGATGGGCAAGTACAGCCAAACCGCCTGCGGCGTGGATCACCGCAATCGCCTCGGCAATGCTGATCCAGTCATGGGGGACATACGCCTTACCGCCGCGACCAATATACACATCAAAAGCTTTTTGCTGGGTCTGGCTGTGACCGGCCTCGACCAGATAACGGGCAAAGTGAGCTCGGGTCAGGCTGGCACCATTGGCCAGCGCCAGGGCGCCTTCATAGGCGTTGTCGATTCTTTGTTTCGCCAACCTCCGACCCAACTCGGCACCGCGTGCTTCGCGGGCCGCCTCCTGTCGCTGGATCACGGTCGTCAGCGCCGCCGAGTCGACATCAATATGCAAACCGACCACATGAATTTCCATCGATTCCCAACTGGTGGAAAGCTCGATACCCGAAATCAGCGTCAGCGGTAGCGCCTCTTCTTCAATGGTACGGGCGGCTTCCGCCAGACCGGCGACCGTATCATGATCGGTCAAAGCCAGGACATCAACCCGTTGGGTAACAGCCCGGCGCATCAGCTCCGCCGGGGTAAGACGACCATCGGAGGCCGTTGAATGACTATGCAGATCGATACGCATCAGAGAGTTCCACCACAAAAGAAACTTGACAAACTTCCGGCTTTATCGTTTTACTGTAGCCACTTCACGGGATATCCCGTCGCACAACTTCAGTCATCCAAGGACGTTTTACATGACACAGCACTTCACCCTAAACATGCGTTGGTGGTGGCACACTCCCAAATAAGCGGGCGTGGGACTTTTGCTATGTCAAAAAACGGTTAAGCAGACAGAATACCCAGAAAAAGCCCGCCAGGAACCGCGGGCTTTTTTATTATCCGGGAAACAGGGACGAGATGAAACAAAAACACAACAAACAGACCTGGCGATGGTGAGAGCAACACAAGCAAGTTGTTGTTTTCAATCATTTAATTAAAGGATATCGCCATGAAACTGTTCTGCACTGTCCACCTACAGGACACCCCGGAGGCTCCGCATCATGACTGAGCTGCATCCCAACCATCTGCACGCCTTGATGAGCGACGCCGCCTATGTCGCTGATCCCTTGGCCTTGTTTGCCCAACTCACCACGGCGAATGACAACAGTCTGCTGCTGGAATCCGCCGAAATCGACACCAAGGCCGGCACCCAGAGCCTGCTGCTGATCGACAGCTGTGTGCGTTTGACCTGCCGCGGCCTGAGTGTCAGCGCCGAAGCCTTGAACCGGAATGGACTGGCGGTGCTGGATCGCCTGCAAAGCGGCCTCAGCCACGCCGTGACCCAGACCCGTCAAGGCAAGTTGCTGACCCTGGACTTCCCGGCCATCGACACCGATCAGGATGAAGATAGCCGCCTCAAGGCGCTGTCGGTGCTGGATACCCTGCGCACCCTGCTGACCCAGTTGCATTGCGAGCAGGGCCAGGAAGCCATCTTCCTCGGCGGTATCTTCGCCTATGACCTGATTGCCAATTACGAAACCCTGCCTGCAGCGACAGATGCCAGCAATGACTGCCCCGACTTCTGTTTCTATGTGGCCGAAACCCTGATCCACATTGACCATCGCCTCAAGCGCAGCCAATTACGCGCCGTGGCATTTGGTGGCGAGGCGTTCGCCGATGAATTCCAGCGCCTGCAAGGCCGCCTCGAAACCCTGAGCGCGCGCTGCAACCATTTCGTCGCTCCCGAGTTACCCGCGGCCCTGCCGCTGGACGGTCTGGTCACCACCAACCGGGATGACAAGGCCTTCTGTGCCGATGTAGAGCGTCTGAAGGGAAATATCCGCAAGGGCGACATATTCCAAGTCGTTCCCTCCCGCAGCTTCTCCCTACCCTGCCCGCAACCCTTGCTGGCCTACCGTCAGCTGAAGAAGACCAACCCCAGCCCCTACATGTTCTACATGAATGATCGGGACTTCACCCTGTTCGGCGCCTCGCCGGAGAGTGCGGTGAAATTCGAGACCCATAACCGCCAGGTCGAGATGTACCCGATTGCCGGAACTCGCCGCCGTGGCTTCAACGCCGATGGCAGCATCAATCTGGATCTGGATGGCCGTATCGAGCTGGAGTTGCGTCAGGATGGCAAGGAAACCGCCGAGCACCTGATGCTGGTCGATTTGGCGCGCAATGATATAGCTCGCATCAGCGAACCCGGTACCCGCTATGTACGCGATTTGCTGAAAGTCGATCGCTACAGCCACGTCATGCACCTGGTCTCCAAGGTGGTAGGCACTCTGCGCCACGATCTGGATGCCCTGCACGCCTACCAGGCCTGCATGAACATGGGCACCCTGACCGGCGCCCCAAAGATCCGCGCCTCCGAGCTCATCCGCGAAGTCGAAGGTGAACGTCGCGGCAGTTACGGCGGTGCCGTGGGCTATCTCTCCGGTAATGGTGACATGGACACCTGCATCGTGATCCGCTCGGCCTTTGTTAAACACGGTGTCGCCCATGTCCAGGCCGGAGCTGGTGTGGTCTATGATTCCCGTCCCCAGGCGGAAGCCGATGAAACCCGCAGCAAGGCAGCCGCCGTGCTCAACGCCATTGCACTGGCCCACGGCAAGACTCTCGCGGAGGTGACCCATGGCTAAAACCATTTTCCTGCTCGATAATTTCGACTCCTTCACCTACAACCTGGTGGATCAGTTCCGCACTCTGGGCTGTGATGTGCGCATCTACCGCAACAGCATGCCGGCCACCCAGATCTACGCCCAGATCGCCGCCTGTGGCGAAGAGGTGGTGCTGGTGCTCTCCCCCGGTCCCGGCGCTCCCCATGAGGCCGGTTGCATGATTGAACTCATCGGTCTGTGCCGTGGCAAGGTGCCCATTCTGGGGATCTGCCTGGGGCACCAGGCGATCTGCGAATACTATGGCGGCACCGTCGGCTCGGCCGGCGAAATCATTCATGGCAAGAGCTCGCTCATCGAGCACAGTGGCCAGGATATGTTCCAGGACTTTGCCAATCCGTTGCCGGTAGCCCGTTACCACTCGCTGGTCGCCACCTATGTCCCGGCCGAGTTGGAAGTGGTCGCCCATTACAAGGAGATGCCGATGGCGGTGCTGCACCGCGCTGATCGGGTGCTGGGTTTCCAGTTCCATCCTGAATCCATCATGACCACCGAAGGCGCGCGTCTGCTGACCCAGAGCCTGGCCTTCATTACAGCTCCGCAGGAGGCCGCTCATGCATGAGTCCCTGGAACAACTCTACCGCGGCGAGAACCTCAGCCGTGAAGCCACCCAGGCGCTGTTTGACGTGCTGCTACGCGGCGAGATGGAGCCGGTGGTACTGGCCTCCTTGCTGACTGCCCTGAAGATGAAGGGCGAAGCACCGAGCGAAATCGCAGGGGCCGCCAGCGCGCTGATTGCCGCCGCCAAGCCGTTCCCGCGCCCGGATTATTCGTTCTGCGATATCGTCGGTACCGGTGGTGATGGCCTGCACACCATCAATGTCTCCACCCTGTCTGCGCTGGTGGGGGCCGAGTGCGGCATCAAGGTGGCCAAACATGGCAACCGCAGCGTCTCCTCCAAGACCGGCTCTTCGGATCTGCTGGACAAATTAGGCGTCCGTCTGGATATGAGCCCGGCCATCGCCCGCCGTTGTCTGGATGAAGAGAACGTCTGCTTCCTGTTTGCGCCCCAGTACCACAGTGCCATGCGCCATGCCATGCCGGTACGGAATGCACTGAAAACCCGCACCATCTTCAACGTGCTCGGCCCGCTGATTAATCCGGCGCGCCCCAGCTACCAGCTGATGGGCGTCTACAGCCCGTCCCTGGTGGCGCCGATTGCCGAAACCCTGCAGCAGTTGGGACTGACCCGAGGTATGGTGGTCCATGGCTCAGGACTGGACGAAATCGCCATTCATGGCAGCACCACTGTGGCTGAAATCAACGACGGTGAGATCCATCATTACCATCTGAGCCCTGCTGACTTCGGATTGCAGGAATTCCCGTTGGAGGCCATTCGCGGCGGTGAGCCGGAGCAAAACCGCCAGATCAGCGAAATGATACTCGCAGGTCACGGCAGCGATGCTCAGAACAGCGCCATCGCCATCAATCTGGCCCCCCTGCTGGTCATGGGCGGCGTCAGTCCCGATTTCAAGCAAGCCGCCGAACTGGTTCTGGCAACGTTGCACAGTGGCAAAGCCCTGGACCGGGTGAGCCGCCTGGCCGCCCTGAGTCATAGCGAGGAGTAAGGAAACCCATGCTGAATCTTGAATCCATCAACCAGACAGTGCTCGGCAAAATTGTCGCCGACAAGCAGCTGTGGGTGGAAGCCCGGAAGGCCAGCCAGCCGTTGGCCGGTTTTATCGACCAACTGACGCCCAGTGATCGGGACTTCAACGCGGCGCTCTCCGGTGAGCGCACCGTGTTTATTCTCGAATGCAAGAAGGCCTCTCCCTCCAAGGGACTGATCCGCAACGACTTCGATCCGGCTGCCATTGCCACTGTGTATGGCCGTTACGCCGCCGCCATCTCGGTACTCACCGATGAGAAGTATTTCCAGGGCAATTTTGATTTCCTGCCCCAGGTCCGCGCTCAGGTCTCGGTGCCGGTACTGTGTAAGGATTTCGTCATCGATCCCTACCAGATCTATCTGGCCCGTCACTATCAGGCCGATGCCGTGCTGTTGATGCTCTCGGTACTGACCGATCGGGCCTATACCGAACTCGCTGCCGTCGCCACCAGCCTGCAAATGGGGATACTGACCGAAGTCAGCAACGAGGAGGAGCTGGAGCGGGCCATAGCGCTGGGCGCCAAGGTGGTGGGCATAAACAACCGCAACCTGCGCGATCTCACCATCGACTTGAACCGCACCAAGCAGTTGGCCCCCCGTCTGCCAGATGATCGCATCGTCATCTGCGAATCCGGCATTCATAGCCATGCCCAGGTCAAGGATCTGAGCGCCTTCGCCAACGGCTTCCTGGTCGGCTCCTCGCTGATGGGGCAGGACGATGTCGACTTGGCCTGTCGCCAGCTGATCCTGGGACAGAACAAGGTGTGTGGCCTCACCACGCCCGAGGCGGCGCAGGCCGCTTATCGGGTGGGGGCCGTCCACGGTGGGCTGATCTTCGTCGGCAAGAGCCCGCGCTGTGTGGATATACCGCAGGCCAAGACGGTGATGACGGCCGCTCCGCTGCGCTATGTCGGCGTGTTCCAGAATGCCGAGCTGGATATAGTGCTGCAGACCGTTCATCAGCTAGGGCTTGCGGCGGTGCAGTTGCACGGTCAGGAGGACTCCGCCTATATCGCCGCCCTGCGTTCGGCGTTGCCGGTCGGCTGTCAGATCTGGAAGGCCGTGGCCATCGGTGAGCAATTGCCGCGTTCCGAACTGCATGAGCTGGCCAGTCAGGTGGATCGTATCCTGCTGGATACCCAGGTCGGCCAACGCAGTGGCGGCACCGGTCAAAGCTTTGACTGGAAGCTACTGGACGAATTGGATAAAACCCAGCTGCTGCTGGCGGGCGGCATCAACCCGGACAATGCGCAACACGCGAGTCGGGTCGGCTGTCTCGGACTGGATCTGAATTCAGGAGTGGAGTCTGCTCCCGGCATCAAGGATGCCGACAAACTCCAACGCGCCTTCACGGCGCTGCGAGCCTACTGAGCCACGCTATAGGCGCCGCTCATGGCTGAAGCAACTTACTTTAAGGACGATTGTGATGACTCTGCTCAACCCTTTTTTCGGTGAATTTGGCGGCATGTATGTGCCGCAGATCCTGGTTCCGGCCCTCTTGCAGCTGGAAAAAGCCTTTCTCGATGCCCAGGCCGATCCGGCCTTTCATGAGGAATTCAGCACCCTGTTGACCGAGTACGCCGGGCGCCCGACTCCGCTGACCCTGTGTCGCAATCTGACCAAGGGCACCAAGACCAAGCTCTACCTCAAGCGTGAAGACTTGCTACACGGTGGCGCCCACAAGACCAACCAGGTGTTGGGTCAGGCACTACTGGCCAAACGCATGGGCAAGACCCGCATCATCGCCGAAACCGGGGCTGGTCAACATGGCGTGGCCACCGCACTGGCCTGTGCCCTGCTCGACTTGCCGTGTCGCGTCTACATGGGTGCCGTGGATATGGAGCGCCAGAAGCCGAACGTCTTCCGCATGCGGCTGATGGGCGCCGAAGTCGTGCCGGTCACCGCAGGCTCCTCCACCCTCAAGGATGCCTGTAACGAGGCGCTGCGTGACTGGACCGCCAACTACGAAGATACCCACTACATGCTGGGCACTGCCGCCGGCCCCCACCCCTTCCCGACCATAGTGCGCGAGTTCCAGCGCATGATCGGTGAAGAGGCCAAGGTACAGCTGCAGCATGCCGAGCACCGCCTGCCCGATGCAGTTATCGCTTGTGTCGGGGGTGGTTCAAATGCCATCGGTATGTTTGCCGATTTTATCGATGACGCCGGTGTGCGCCTCATCGGTGTCGAGCCCGGTGGCCATGGCATCGAGAGTGGTGAGCATGGCGCGCCGCTGGGTCATGGCACCAAGGGGGTCTTCTTCGGCATGCACTCCTACCTGATGCAAGACAAACACGGCCAGATTGAGGAGTCCTACTCCATCTCGGCGGGGCTCGACTTCCCTTCCGTCGGTCCGCAACACGCTCATCTGGCCGCCACCGGACGCGCCGAGTATGTCTCTATCACCGATCAGGAGGCGCTGGACGCCTTCCAGGAGCTGGCACGGCATGAAGGGATCATTCCGGCCCTGGAATCCTCCCATGCCCTGGCCCATGGCCTGAAAATGGCCCGTGAAAATCCGGAGCTGGAGCAGGTGTTGATCGTCAACCTCTCCGGCCGTGGCGATAAGGACATCTTCACCGTCGCCGATATTCTGCAAAAGCAAGGAGCCCTGTAATGAGCCGTTACGCTGAACTGTTTGCCGACCTGGCCGCCAAAAATGAGGGCGCCTTTGTGCCATTCGTGACGCTGGGCGACCCCACTCCCGAGCTGTCATTGCAGATCATCGATGCCCTGGTGGCCGGTGGTGCCGATGCCCTGGAATTGGGCATCCCCTTCTCCGATCCGGTGGCGGATGGCCCGACGATTCAGGATGCCACCACGCGCGCCCTGAACGCCGGTACCACACCCGATACCTGCTTCGAGATCCTCGAACAGGTGCGTGCCAAGTACCCAAAGCTGCCGATTGGCCTGCTGCTGTATGCCAACCTGGTCTATGCCAAAGGCATCGATGGCTTCTATCAGCGCGCCGTCGCCGCCGGGGTCGATTCGGTGCTGGTCGCCGACGTCCCGGTTGAGATGTCCGCCCCCTATAAGGCGGCTGCTGATAAGGTCGGTATCGCCTCCATCTTTATCGCGCCTCCCAATGGAGATGAAGCCACCCTGCAAAAGGTGGCCGAGTTAGGCTCGGGTTACACCTATCTGCTCAGTCGCGCCGGGGTAACCGGTACCGAAACCCGGGCGGGTAAGCCGATTGGTCACTTGATTGAAACCCTGAAGTCATTCCATGCCGCCCCCGCGCTGCTGGGCTTTGGCATCAGCGAGCCGGCTCAGGTCCGGGACGCCATTGCCTCGGGTGCCGCAGGCGCCATCTCCGGCTCGGCGGTGGTCAAGATCATCGAGAAGAATCTGGCCGCCCCAGCCCAGATGCTGGCGCAGCTGGAGCAATTTGTGCGCGAGATGAAGGCCGCCACGGCCTACTGATAGAAAAAGGGAATAGGAATAGGGATAACGAGAGGGGTCACACCGAGGTGTTGACCCCTCTTACTATTCCGATCGTCAAGAGGCCTCGATGCGGTAGCGCGAAGCGGCACTCAGGATTTGCCGCTGTGTGCCAGGACTCGCAGCAGGCGCTGGTGCCACCCCGGTTGGGTATTGTCCAGGGCGTAGAGCTCGGCATCGAGCGCGGCATCATCACCGAAGGTATACAGGGGTTGCCATTTCTTCTTGCCGGCCAGCCACACGGCGGCGTACTCCTCAAGCGTATCGAAATAGACCGCCAGCGTGGTCGGCTGAAAACGGCGAATAAACAGGTAGAGCCCGGCCAGCTCCTCTTCCCAATCATTGTCATCGAGTTGCAGATCGATAAAGGCCGCCAACTCCCCCTGCTGGGTGATGGCATCGGCCGCAGGCAACTGCTCGACCGCCTCAATCCGTTCGGCCTCCTCCGGCTCGACCTCATCGGCGAAAGGCAAGCTGGTAGCCGGGTCAAAATAATAGAGACAAGCCTGCAATTGCGTGAGCGTGGTAAATTGGCAGTACAGAGTGGCATCCATGGCGAGGTAAATCCTTCTTAAAGTTTTAGTCGCTAGCAAATATCGCCATTCAATTAAATGTAACGTGACGGACAAAGATTAGTGCCTAGATATACATCTTTTAATTCAATGATACGGGAGAAGTCACGGCCCTCATCTGATTTTATTTTCTGCCACAAATCAGCCATTTCAACCGGTAATTGTCTCGTTTCGAAGATACATCGCCACTCCTCGGCCAGTTGACGGCGAGCGGCGAGTTCATCGGGCACGGCCAGCTCATCGAAATAGCAAACACATTGCATAAACAGTATCAAGTCTTTCAATTCCGATATGGGTGTAGTGTTATAATCGATCGCACTGTAGGCATATTCAGCCATATACTGATGCCGGCAATATGGATAGCGGGTGATTCCCAGCATAAAAAACAGGGCTCGCCCCAGATAGGCCTTGAATGCCCATTCAGGCTTGTCAGGTTGACCATGATATAAAAGCTCACCTTTATTGTCGCATTTATGCGGTGGCTGGCAACGCTCGCCATAAAACACTCGAGCGTAGATACTATCTAAGCCGCTAAACATACCTGCATTGCCTAATTCAATAAATACATCCCCTTGCGCACCTCGAATACCAGCGTCTTCCGCATTCTGATAACAGGCCAGAGATTGCTGCATATCGGAATAGTCATCAATGGCATCATAGATGATTTTCAGTTGCTCATAGGTCTGCAAGGGGTGCAGCAGCATTAGATAGAAACTGCTACAAAAACTTGTCGCGTGAAATTTTTTCCAATCCATGTTCCCGCTCAGATAGAATTCGCGCAGCACCGGAATATCCTTGCGCTTGCACAGATTCATGCACAGCATCCGTTTTTCCAGATCCTTCCATTGCAACTTACGGGCCTTCAGCCACTCCTTATCCGAAACCTGCCAATCACTGGTGTTATATTCTCTTAACATAAAATAATAACCTCAATTCAAATGTTCTTCGAGATGCCATCAATACCATCACGCATCAATATAGGGATCCATGATTCTCGAAATAATAAAGACAGGCCTGTAATTGCGCGGGCAAGGTAAATTGGCAGTACAGAGTGGCATCAATCATCAGAAAAAACCTTCAGGAATGACCGTTTCCAACAGATATAAATTACGCATCGTCTCCAGCTTGGTTCTATCACCGCCCGGCGAGGTTTTAATGGTTTGCCAGATTTCGGCCAGCTCATCCGGTAAGGGGCGGTTATCCAGGATCTGCCGCAACTCATCGGCCAATTTGCGGCGGCCGGCCACGCCATCCTGCACATCGTAGTCGTCAAAATAGTAGATGGCCTGCAAGAACATCGGCAGCACCTCCATCTGCGCATAGGGCTTGGTATTATATTCGATGGCGCTGCACCAATATTCGGCCATATATTGTTCGCGGACATACGGGTATTTGGTAACCCCCAGCATAAAAAAGGCTGCAGGGCCAAGATAGGATTCAAATACCGTTCCAGGTACAGCATCCACTTTTGTCAACGCAAACTCTCCATACTCCATCACCCTGGCGTCATTACAATGTTCGCCTAAAAAGAGACAGGTATACAGTTCATCATCCCCCCCAAATAAACCGTCACTGCCGAGCGCGGCAAATTGGCTAAAACCTTGAGCTCCCAAAACACTAGCAAAATATGCATATCGGTAGCGATCATAGAGGTCTAAATACTCATAGGGCTGCATGGCATCCATAAACAAACGCAGTTGTACATAGGTCTGGTTCGGATGCAGCAACATCAAAGTGAGTGTGTTCCCTTGCGATTGGTAAAAACTTTGCAAATCCAGATTTCCGGTCAGAAAAAAATCCCGAAATATCGGCATATACTTGCGGCCACTAAAAGAAGGATCGGCAACCCGCCAGCGCTTTTCAATCTCTTTCCATTGCAGCTTACGCGCCTTCACCCACTCCTTGTCCTCGGTTTTCCAATCGGCGAGGTTAAATTCGGTCAGCATAATGTCGGCTCCCTTGACATGATTCATGAGTTCTCTGATCTGGCGTTCACCATTCGTCTGAATCCATCCGTGATGGATTGTGGGTGCCAATCATATCCGTGATTCCATCCATAAACCTGGATCATCGCAACGGAAACCGCCTATTGCGGCGCCAGCCCCTCTAACAATCCATCCGCTGAATGACGCGCCATCAGTGCAAGACGTCTGGATCATTGAGCAAGGGATCATGCAACTCAGGGATAAGCTGCCCCTCCTGGCCTGGGCATTCACTGCGACTGGGGAAGCCCTGCTGCCAGCTCAACTGCTTAGCCGCCAGCCAGCCCTTGATGGTCTCTGCATCGGTCGGTTGTTTTTTATAGTCACCATCCACTAACGAATAATGAACAAACAGCTCATCTTTTTTGGCAAAGCCTTTTTTGGCATCACCATTCAGAAGGGATTCAAAATATTTGCGCCATAGAATGATATCTTGTATTCCATCGTCATTGACATCACCGAAGAAGAGTTTACCGAAAGAGCGATAGCCATCATTATAAGCATTAGCATAGCCATCAACTAAATATAGATATTGTGGTTCTTGTGAGTTGTCAGCTAACCCGCGCTCCTCTTTCATGTCTTCATCTGGCACAAAGGCCATATCAACGTACACGTTAGATGCGAATAAAATTTTTCTTTTTTCTTGAGAAAACACATTCAAGTCTAGTGCGTAAGCCGATTCATTTAATATTAAAATTTCATCTTCGCCGTCATGATTGACATCTGCAGCCAGCATAGGATATTGAGATAAACACCCATAATATTCAACGGAATCATTAAACACGCCGGCGCTCTCTTGTTCTTTCCAGCTATTATTCATAAGCGATTCATAATCGGCCACAGGATTGACGCCAGGCGTCCACTGCCCTAAAAACTTTTTATTAGAATAATCAACACCACGTATGGTGTGATTGTCATACAAAAGAAAGCATCTTCCATTTAACACAATAAATGATTTTGTCGCCCCCACATCTTTTAGATGTAAGACCTCCGCGTTTTCAAGTAAAAATGATCTTACATTGCTTATGGAGTCGATATCCCAAGCTCTCCCTCCCACTTTCATCGACAACTCTTCAGCACTTACAACCCCAGGCAACAACATAAGCACCACAATTGCAATTCCGATTAACTTATTCAATGGTCACCTCTAATCATGGTTTTCCAGTCGACGAGGTTAAATTCGGTCAGCATAATGTCTGCTCCCTAAATAGCTGCTCCGAATAGCAGATCACCCATCACAGAGGCAGGGTAGCGCTAAGCTGACCCTCTGCGCCAGGGATGGCGCGGCGGAGCCCCCATGGATGGGTTTACGGCGTGTCAGCGTGTGCTACCTTGTCGCTGTAGCATAATCAGGAGCAGGTATTTAGACATGACTCATGAATTCTCGGATTTGGCGCTCACCATTCTTCTTCATCCATCCACGATGGATTGTGGGTGCCAATCATATCCGTTATTCCATCCGTAAACCTGGATCGTCGCAACGAAAAACAGATGGTCAAAAGCCTGGGTGACGGGTTTGTGGTTGCCCGCTGCCACCGAGGCAGCCAACCGACCACCCGAGCGATGGCATCGACGATAGCCACTCTCTGGATAACCTGCTTTTTTTCCCCGCCCAGTGCCGTTAGACTGGGGCCTCGCTCAGATGAGGTACAGGCATGAAACAGTTTTTCGATTTGATCCCCCTGCTGGTGTTTTTCGCCGTCTACAAGTTCTATGACATCTATGCTGCTACCGGCGCCCTGATGGTGGTGACCGTGCTACAGATCGCCATCACCTGGTTCACCCTGCGCAAGCTGGAGAAGATGCATCTCATCACTTTGGGGATGGTGCTGGTGTTTGGTGGCTTCACCCTCTTCTTCCACGATGATGCTTTCATCAAATGGAAGGTCACAGTGATTAATCTGCTGTTCTCCGGCGCTCTACTGGTCAGCCAGCTGGTGTTCAAGAAGCCGCTCATCAAGCAAATGTTGGGCAAGGAGATGCAACTGCCGGATGCCATCTGGAATCGGGTCAATCTGGCGTGGGCTGGCTTCTTCGCGCTCTGCGCCGCCGCCAATACCTATATCGCCTTCAACCTGCCCCAAGAGGTGTGGGTTAATTTCAAGGTCTTCGGCCTGCTGGGCATGACGCTGCTGTTTACCCTGCTGACGGTGTTTTACCTCTACCGCCATCTACCGGCCGAACAAAAAGAGTAACCACCACAGGCGCCCCATGGCGCCTGTGTTTTTGATCCCATTGCCAAGGAGAGCCCACCATGTGGTATCTGATCTATTCCGAAGATGTGAGCAACAGCCTGCCTCTGCGTAAGGAAGCCCGTCCGGCCCATCTGGCCCGGTTGCAGGCGCTCAACGACGCCGGGCGTCTGCTGTTGGCCGGGCCGAATCCCGCCATCGATGCCGAGGATCCGGCTGATGCGGGCTTTACCGGTAGCACTGTGATTGCCGAGTTTGCCAGCCTGAGCGAGGCGCAAAGCTGGGCCGATGCCGACCCCTATGTCGCCGCGGGTGTCTATGCCCAGGTGACCGTCAAGCCGTTGAAGATCACCGTCAAACCGGAACAAGCCTTCTTCTAAGCCGCCGCGTCTTCCTCTATCTCCAGCAGGGCGGCCGCAAGCCGCCCTGTTTGTTTCCCGCATCTTGTCCTGTTCTATCTTGCCACTCACTAGCGCTCAGGTTGTTCGCCGCCTTCCCTGCACCAGCCTTAAGCGATTGCACCCGTAAAATTGCCTTAATCTGTAGTTTTGCACTACTTAATCGCAATTCATGTAGATATATATATGGCAAAGGTTTTGCAATACAGTAGAGATTGCATCCATGCTCAGGATGCCCCATCAGGAGAACAAGATGAAAGTTTCAGTCATAGGTGCAGGCGCTGTCGGCGTCTCTGTCTGTCAGTACCTGCTGCTCAACGGTTCCTGTGACAATCTGGTACTGGTGGATTTGAATGACGAAAAAGCCAAGGGCGAGATCCTGGATTTTGGCCATACCACCTCCCTCACCTTCAGTCGCAATGTCAAACTGACCCATGGCAGTTATGCCGATTGCGCGGGCAGTCGGCTGGTGATCATCACAGCCGGGGCGCAGATCAAACAGGGGCAAAGCCGCGATGAGCTGGCACTGATTAATGCCCGCATCACTGTGGATATAGCCCGCGAGTTGGAGAAGGTCGCCCCCGAAGCCATCTTGCTATTTGCCACCAATCCAGTGGATCTGGTCACGCGCTTTGTCATACGCAACACCAGTTACCCTGCCGAGCGGGTCATCAGCGCCGGTTGCGTGCTGGACTCGGCCCGCTTTATGAAAATTGTCGGCGACAAGGTGGGACTGGATCCGAAAAACGTCATGGGCTATGTGCTGGGCGAACACGGCAAGACCAGCTTCATCCCCTGGAGTATCACCAACATCGGCGGCCTGCCCATGGATGCCTGGTGCGACATGATTGGCCGCCCCCGCGTCGATCACAGCAAGTTGCTCGAAGAGGTCAAACAGGCGGGATTCGAAATTTTCCAGTGCAAACAGAATACCAACCATGGCATAGCCGCCAGCCTGTACCGGATCGTGCAGGCGATCCTGTTCAATGAAGGGTCTATTCTACCGGTGGGTGTCTTGCTGGACGGCCAATACGGCATTGAGGATTGCGTGCTGAGTGTGCCGACTCTGGTAGACAGTCGTGGCGTCGCCCGCATTCTGGAGTATCCGCTCACCGCCGGAGAGCTGGCACAGTTGCGACTCTCCGCCGAATATCTGCAGACACTCGCGGCCCAAGTCATAGCGCAAAGCGATTTGCGTTAACGTACGATCCGCCTGCGGACATGAAACGGGGGCTGCTGACCCCCATGCCCAACAGTCGCGAAGGCGAGATAACCTGTTGAGCCAACCGTTGGCGGCAGGGATGCCGCCATCGAGCCCCCATGGATGGGTTTACGGCGAGTTGGCGAGAGAGGATATCTCGCCCGAACCGCTTACCAGACCAGGATTCGGCTGACAGGCTCAACGCCATGTCAGCCCATCACGCCCGCTTTGCTTCAGCGCGAACCTGGTTTCAGGTCCGGGCCACAAACCAGGGATTGAGAATATCCGGTTTACTGTAGTGCAGCGCCTCGCCTTCCAGGGTCTCGACATGGCCACCTGCGCCCTCGAGCACAGCTTGTGCCGCCGCCGTATCCCATTCACAGGTTGGTCCCAGTCGCGGATAGAGATGGGCACGCCCTTCAGCCAACAGGCAGAACTTCAAGGAGCTACCCACCGACACCAGTTCATACTCCCCCAACGCCGCCAGATAGGCCTCGGTTTCCGCGGTCAGGTGCGAGCGGCTGCCCACCACCTTGAGCGGAAATCCGGGTAACGGTGGGCTGACCTTGATCGCCTGCTGCCCCTGATCACTGCGCTTCCAGGAGCCTAGTCCCAATCCGCCCCAGTAACTCAGTCGCGTCACCGGCACATGCACCACCCCGAACACCGGCTTGCCGCGCAGGATCAGGGCAATGTTCACCGTAAATTCACCATTACGCCGGATAAACTCCTTGGTGCCATCCAGCGGATCAATCAGCCAGTAGCACTCGGCTTGCGTGCGGCGCTGTTTGCGCAGCTCATCCGATTCTTCCGACACCACAGGCCATTCCGGCGTCAGGTGCTCCAGCGCATACTCGATGACGTTGTGCGCCGCCTGGTCGGCCTGGGTCAAAGGACTCTCATCCTCCTTGACTGTTACCTTTATCGGGCCGTCATAGACCCCCAGGATCGCTCGTCCGGCTTCCTCGGCCACCTTGATGACCGAATCAATCAATTTGTCTGTCAGTTGCATCATCGTATTCCCTCTTGATGCTCGCATCTTACCCCAGAGATGATCGACGTCCTAATATCGAAAATCAATGAGTTATAGCCAGTACTTGCTAACCAGTCCTGCCAATACCGGCGATGGCTCCTCTGCCAACCGGACTAAGTAACAGTCTTCTTCCGCGCAATATTTACCGATGCTGAACATGGCTTCAGGCCATTGATACCTAACCATTTTTCAGGAGATTTTGCATGACACTCAAAGCCACCCTCTTCGCCCTGTTACTGGCAACCCAGCCGTTTATCGGCAATATGGCATTCGCCGCCGATACCGCCGCCACCGACGAACAAGCCACAACCCAGCCAGTAGATACTGGCAAGCTGAATATCAATTCCGCCACCGCGGAACAATTTATGGCCCTCAAAGGCATCGGCAAGAAGAAGGCCGACGCCATCATTGCCTGGCGTACCGAACATGGCGGTTTCAAGAGTCTGGAAGAGCTGGCCGAAGTAAACGGTATCAGTGAGCGATTTGTCAGTGAGCATCAAGCCGAGCTGACCCTCGATTAATCCACCCACCGGCGAATGGGCTGTCCGGTTCGAGGCGGTCCATTCGACACTGAACCTCAGCTGACCCGGGGCAAGTAATCCGATTGGAGCGGACGCCAAGCTCGGCTATCATGTGCTTAGCCACTCGTTGTTGAGCAAGGATGAAACATGAAAAAAGATATTATTGTGCGCAAGGCCGTTATCCCGGTAGCTGGTCTTGGCACGCGTATGCTGCCCGCCACCAAAGCCATTCCCAAAGAGATGTTGCCGGTGGTGGACAAGCCCCTGATCCAGTATGTCGTCAGAGAGGCGATTGCTGCGGGTATCAAAGAGATCATTCTGGTGACCCACTCCAGTAAGAACTCCATCGAAAACCACTTTGACAAGAGCTTCGAACTGGAAGCCACCCTGGAAAAGCGGGTCAAACGTCAGCTGCTGGCCGAAGTACAAAACATCTGCCCCAAAGACGTCACCATCATGCATATCCGCCAGGGTGAAGCCAAGGGCCTGGGTCATGCCATTCTCTGTGCTCATCCATTGGTCGGTGATAATCCATTCGTGGTGTTACTACCGGATGTGCTGATCGATGAAGTAGCCAGCAATCCGCTCACGGACAACCTGGCCGAAATGGTCAAGCGTTTCGTCGATACCTCGGTCAGCCAGATCATGGTCGAGCCGGTACCGCAGGACATGGTCAGTGACTACGGGATTGCCAATATCAATGGTGAGGAGCTCGCCGCCGGGGAATCCCTGCCGATGACCGAAATGGTCGAGAAGCCCTCCATTGAGGAAGCACCTTCCAATCTGGCCGTAGTGGGTCGTTATGTGCTCTCCGCCAATATCTGGCCACTGCTGGAGAAAACTCCGCTCGGCGCAGGCGATGAAATCCAGCTTACCGATGCCATCGCCATGTTGATGCAAAAAGAGCAGGTCGATGCCTACCGGATGAAGGGCATGAGCCACGATTGCGGCAGCAAGCTGGGCTATATGAAAGCCAACATCGTCTACGGCCTGCGTCACAAGACCATAGGCGCCGACTTCAAAGCCTATCTCAAGGACGTAGTTGCCAAGCTGGACTGATAATCCCGGCTCTGCTGCAGTTTTCTAAGGGCGGTTATCCGCCCTTTTTTGTGCTCGAGATCCGACCACAACTTTATGCTGATAATGAACAAGTAAAACGTTTATATCGCCAACCAATCTCAAATGAGCAACCCATAAATCGGAATAATCGTCACAACCCGGATGAATTCACCATAAAATTGATCTGTTTTCTGGATTTTACGCTGTTGCTGTTTTATAACGTTTGCCTCTCGCTGAGCGGGAACACAATAACAACAGAACCAAGGTGAAGTTCATGTCCAGATCCATACCGTCACAACAAGGTACCCTGTGGGGACACCCCAAGGGACTCTTCCTGTTATTCAGCACCGAACTGTGGGAGCGATTCTCCTACTACGGTATGCGCGCCCTGCTGGTGCTCTATCTGACTGCCCAAACCACAGCTGGCGGCCTTGGCTGGACAGAAGCCGATGCTCTCAAGTTGTATGGCATCTACACAGGTCTGGTCTACATCACGCCGCTCATCGGTGGCTGGCTGGCCGATACCTTCCTGGGTCAACGTCGCGCCATTATCTTCGGTGCCATCATGATGGCTGCAGGCCAATTCACTCTGGCGCTGCCCCATGCCATGTTCTCCGGTTTCGTCGACCAGGTTTTCTATGTCGGCCTGGCGCTACTGATCGCCGGTAACGGTATGTTTAAGCCCAACATCTCCACCATGGTGGGAGATCTCTATGAACAGGGTGATCATCGTCGCGATGGCGCCTTCACCATTTTCTACATGGGCATCAATCTGGGTGCACTGCTGGCCGGTTTTGTGGCTGGTGCCGCCGCTGCAAAGTGGGGCTGGCAAGCGGGTTTCGTCGCGGCCGGTATCGGTATGCTCATCTCCTTGCTGATCCAGGCGCTGTTGTCCCAGCGTTATCTGGGCGACATCGGTCGCGTACCTGCGGCACAACGGGCTGCGGCACAACGTAGTGCAGCCCAGAAGGCACCGTTGACCAAGCAGGAAGTGGATCGCATCAAGGTCATCCTGGTGATGGGTCTGTTCACCATCATTTTCTGGGCCGGTTTCGAACAGGCCGGTGGTTTGATGAACCTGTATACCCAGAACTACACAGATCGGATGCTGGGCGGCTTTGAAGTACCGACCGCCTGGTTCCAATCCCTGAACCCCTTCTTCATCATCACACTAGCGCCGCTCGTGGCCGCCATCTGGGTCAAGCTGGGCAAGCGTGAACCCAGCTCACCGGTGAAGTTCGCCATGGGTCTGCTGTTCCTGGCGGTCGGCTTCCTGTTCATGATCGGGGCTGTGCTGCAACAAGGTGGCGATGAAACCGTCAAGACCTCCATGTTCTGGCTGGTCGGCGCCTTCCTGTTCCATACCCTGGGTGAGCTGTGCCTGTCGCCTATCGGTCTGTCCATGGTCACCAAGCTGGCTCCGCTGCGTCTGGCGTCATTGATGATGGGGGCCTGGTTCGGCTTTGTCGCCCTGGCCAACTATGCCGCCGGCATGATCGGCTCCTATGTCGGTGAGTCCGGTGCCATGTCTATCTTCGGCGGTATTGCCATCACCGCCGTGGCCAGTGCCGCCATCCTGCTGGTATTTGCCAACAAGCTGATCTACTGGATGCACGGTGCCGAAGGTCATGCCGAAGAGCCGACTCACACCACCGATGATGTGGTCGTGACCAGCCACTAAGAGCTGTTGCAGAAAAAATCCGTAAAGAAAGCCCCCGATTTCGGGGGCTTTGTCGTTTTCGCGAGCTACGGGTTCAGATCTGGTCATCCAGTACAAAACTGGCTTTGCTCACACCACAATCCGGACAGAGCCAATCCTCGGGAACCAAAGACCAGGGTGTACCCGGCGCTATCCCCTCTTCGGGAAGCCCTTCGGCCTCGTCATAGACATAATCACACACTTCGCAACGCCATCTTGCCATCACCGACCTCCTGATCTCTTCTCACAACCCTAGCTGAATCGGACGGAAAAGACTCAGAGCGAGGCCTCAAGAATGCGACGACTTGCGTCCAGGGTCACATCCCGGTGTTCGCCAAGCGGAAAGCGGCCATGCTGCTCCAGTTTGGCCAGCACTGGCGCAATGGCTTCGGCGGTGACGCCATACGCGGCCAATCGGGTGGCTACACCCAGGGATTCGAAAAACTCGCGGGTTTTGGCAATGGCCGCCGTGATCCGCGTCGCCTCGTCACCGCTGTGCAGATCCCAGATCCGCGCCGCATATTGCAGCAGCTTCTCCCGTTTGCCATCGCGCTGCTGTTCCAGCACAGCCGGCAGGATCACCGCCAGCGTCTGGCCGTGATCCAGCCCCTGCAGGGCCGTGATCTCGTGGCCTATCATGTGGGTCGTCCAATCTTGCGGCACACCGGTCCCAATCAAACCGTTCAGCGCCATGGTCGCCGTCCACATGATATTGGCGCGGGCTCCATAATTTTCTGGCTCGGCCAACACCTTGGGGCCCTCTTCGATCAGGGTCAACAACAGGCCCTCAGCGAAACGGTCCTGCACCTTGGCATCCACCGGATAGGTCAGATACTGCTCCATGACGTGGACAAACGCATCGACGATGCCATTGGCCGTCTGCTGGGGCGGCAGCGTATAGCTCTTGGTCGGATCCAGCACCGAGAAACGCGGGTAGACAGCCGGGTGATTGAAAAACAGCTTATCCTGCTGACTCTTGGTCATCATAGAGACACCGGCATTGGCGCCGTTGGCTGCAGGTAGCGTAATCCGGGTCGCCTTGCGGCTGATCACGGCCCCGCAATTCATCTCCGAGCCTGTAGCCGGCAATGTCAGCACGGCGCCCATCGGCAATGCCGTTTTAATCGTGGCACCGCCATCCAGCAGCATATCCCAGGGATCGCTGCCTCCCCAGCAGGCCGCAGCGGCAATGAATTTGGTGCCATCAATCACAGAGCCACCGCCCACCGCCAACAGAAAATCAATTTTCTCCCGTTTCACCAGATCAACAGCCTGCATCAAAGTTTCGTAGGTCGGGTTGGGCTCTATGCCGGAAAACTCGAACAGCGGGCGTC
Organism: Enterobacterales bacterium; assembly: GCA_038247115.1. GTDB lineage: Bacteria > Pseudomonadota > Gammaproteobacteria > Enterobacterales > Aeromonadaceae > Pseudaeromonas. The sequence goes on from JBBRVG010000014.1 coordinate 35,052, forward strand.
CTGCCAGAGCGGCCTTGACCTCGTCCAGCACGCCGAACTTGACCACACTGCCACCGCCATAGGTGATGAGAATGCGTGACTCTTGCGGGATTTCCTGACCGACAGCCGCGATTTGACCTGTGCCAAACAGGATCTTGGTGGGGTTGTGAAATACGAAGTTATGCATGCTTTTTCCTATGGTTGTTCTATTTATGCAAATTTGTCGCATAACGAACAATAGTGAATTGACCGGGCAACATAACAAAGTCACGACGCTACGTCATTAACAAATCTGTAAATACCAAAAGATGGAAATTTTTATCATCTTTTTATTTTATCCACATAACTGTAACAACTGACTCCTAGTATCGAGCCACTTTTAGTAAAGGAGTACACGACCATGCACAAGTTGGCGCCTATTGCCCTGCTCTTCTCTGCCGGTTTGCTTCTCGCCGGTTGTAACAGCGACTCGACCGATACGGTCGCTAAACCAACCCCGAAAAACGTGCTGTTTTTCCTTGGCGACGGTATGGGCATCACCACCCTGACTGCATCACGGATCTATGCCTACGGTGAGGATGGCAACCTGACCATAGATACCCTGCCGGAAACCGCATTTCTCAAAACCTACTCCAACGATTCCCAAGTCACAGATTCCGCCCCCTCCATGGCGGCCTATATGACAGGCGTGAAGAGTAACAACGGCGTGCTCTCCATGGATAGCGCCGCCACCCAACAAGCCGACTGCTCCACCAGCGCCGGCAAAGCGGTGACCACCTTGCTGGAGTTGGCTAAAACCGCTGGCATGGGAACCGGCGTCGTCACCACCACCCGTGTCACCCATGCCACCCCGGCGGCGACTTATGCCCACATCTGTAACCGGGATCTGGAAAACGACATAGCCGCGCAACTGGTCCCGAATGGTGCTGGTTTTAACAGCGCCCTGGGCTCGGGTCTGGATGTCATTCTCGGCGGCGGACGCAAACAGTTCCTGCCCAGCGATGCCTCCGGCTCCCGTGCCGATAGCCGCAACCTGATCAGCGAGCTGCAGGCGCTGGGTTATAACTACGCCAGCACCCTGGGCGAGATGAACGCAGCCGGTACTGACAAGCCCCTGCTCGGCCTGTTCAACGGCAGTCACCTCTCTTATGAGCTGGATCGTGTAAAAGCGGCGGCTAGCACAGAGCCATCCCTGAGCGACATGACCACCAAAGCCATCGATGTGCTGAGCAAGAAAGAGAAGGGCTTCTTCCTGATGGTCGAAGGCGGCCGCATCGACCACGCGTTGCACGACACCAATGCCAAGCGCGCACTACAAGATACCATCGCCTTCGACACAGCCCTCAAGACCGCCATCGACAAGATGAAGGTGCTGGATCCGGAGCTGAAAAATACCCTGATCGTGGTCACCGCCGACCATGACCACACGCTAGTACTGAACGGTTATGCCAAGCGCACCGGCAAGACCACCGACAGCGAAGCCGGTGTCCTGGGTGTGGTGAAAAACTACGCTGGTAATAGTGTTGGCCTACCCACTACCGACGCCAACGGCATGCCCTACTCCATCATCGGCTTCGGGAACGGCTCCAACCGGGTAGATGGTCCGCGCACGGCCATCGACGATGCCATGACCAGTGCCGATGACTATCGTCAGGAAGTGGTCTTCGAAGTCGGAACCCCGGGCAGTGAAACCCACGGTGGCACCCATGTCTTCCTCGGGGCAACCGGTATGGGAGCCGACAGCTTCCACGGTGTCATGGAAAACACCGCCGTATTTAACAAGCTCAAGACGGCCGCCGGTCTGTAATCACCCGAATTCAAGGAACACCATCATGTTAAAACCAATGTTACTCAGCTGTGCCATCGCCGCCGCCCTTGCCTCCTCAGCCGCCATGGCGGCGCCGGCCAAGAACGTCATCTTCTTCCTCGGGGATGGTATGGGCCCGACCACGGTCACCGCCGCCCAGATCTACAGCGTCGGCGAAGAAGGCTCGCTGACCATGGAGACTCTCGACTACGCGGCCCGCATCAAGACCTTCTCCCACGATGCCCAGACCACCGACTCGGCTCCCTCCATGGCGGCCTATATGACTGGCGTGAAGATGAACAACGAAGTCATCTCCATGAGCGCCGACACCCTGGCCGAAGCGCCAAAGAAAGACACGAACGGCAACAAGGGGATCAGTGGTTGCGCCAGCACCAATGGTCAGGCCGTACCCACACTGCTGGAGCTGGCCAAAGCCAAGGGCAAAGCGGTGGGCTCCATCACCACCACAGAGCTGACCCACGCTACACCGGCTGCGACCTATGCCCACATCTGCCATCGTGATGCGGCCTATGACATAGCCGCGCAAGCGGTACCTGGCGGTGCCGGTTTTAACACAGCTCTGGGTGATGGCGTGGATGTGCTGATGGGCGGCGGCGCCAACTACTGGACTCCCTACAACGCCACCAGCAACAAGCGTGGCCGCGCCGATGGCCGGGATCTGCCTGCCGAGCTGATGAAACAGGGCTATGCCAGCGTGACCACCAAAGCCGGTTTGGCGGATGTGGATCCAGCCGCCAACAACCGTCTGATTGGCCTGTTCACCACCGACTACCACCTGGATTACGATCTGGATCGGCAGAAGAATGCCGCCAGTACCCAACCCTCGCTGGCGGAGATGACCAGCAAGGCGATTGATATCCTCAAGAACAAGCCGGAAGGCTACTTCCTGATGGTGGAAGGCGGTCGTATCGACCATGCCCTGCACGGCACCAATGCCAAGCGGGCACTGCAAGATGCCGTCGCCTTCGACAACGCCATCAAGACAGCGCTGGCCAAGGTGGATTTGAGCAACACCCTGATCGTGGTTACCGCCGACCATGACCACACCATGACCTTCAATGGCTACTCGGCCAAGGGCAACAACATCCTGGATCTGGTCAAAGAAGGCAGCGACAAGACCATCAAGCGGGATGTGAATGGCAATGCCATCACCACACTGGCGTTCGGTAACGGTCCGAACCGTAAAGATGTCCGCACCGACCTGACCAGCGATGAGGTCATGGCCGATGACTATCTGCAAGAAAGTGGCGTGAAACTGGGCTCCGAGACCCATGGCGGTGGCGATGTCATGCTGTTTGCCGGTGGCGCCAACGCCAATACCTTCAAGGGCACTTTGGATAACACCAAGGTATTCGAGCTGGTGAAGACGGCGCTGGATCTCTAATCCACAGCTCTGCTCAGGCAGGCCCGACAGGGCCTGCTTTTTCGTATGTAAAAAAGGATGTCCTCTCTATGCCGGGTTTTTGTGCCGTGTCTGTCTGTTTCACTCTGTTTTGGCGCCATGTCTCTGGGCTGCTGTGTCGCGCTCTGCTACCGGCTTTGTTGCTCGGTACTTCGGCTTGGGCGGCCACCACCGCACCCGATATCAATGCCCTGATTAGCTACACCACCCTGGAGGTGAGCCCGGATGGCATCACCCAGCAGCACAGTTACAAGGAGCGCTGGATCCGTACCGCCGACACCCTCTGGAGTGAACGGCTGATCCCCTTGCCGGTCGCCCGCGCCTTCCACCAGATCCACGACAACGCCAAGACCCCCCACAAGCACTTTATGTACCAGATGGCGGCGCGCTGGGTGACTCAGCAACCCAACCAGAGCCTGAGCCTGGTCTATGTCGATCACTACCATAAAAATCAGGTCTACTATCCGCCCATGGAGTATGGACAGGCGGGTTTTAACCCGGACTGGACCAGCTTGAGCCAGTTGTTCAACCCGGCCTTGCTGGCGGATTTCACCGCCACCGATGAAGAGGCTCCCGCCGGTGCCCGTTGGTATCAGCGCGAACAGGGCAATAGCATAATGCGCGTGCTGTGGTCTGAGTCCTTGCAACTGGCGCTGGCCCTCGACCGCCATACCCGCGATGGCTACAAGCAGTACCGCATGGAGGTCAAGCTCAAAACCCCGCTCGCCGCCGACCGCCTGCCCTGGCTGCGCCTGCAAGAATATGACCGCAAAGAGATCAGTGACTTCTTTGACTAGCCGCTTCAAAGCAACCACGGCTCAAATTTGCGCCGTGGATATTTTGATGCGAGAGCTGTTCAAAAAGACCGCAAACGCACCGCGAAGCCATCATTTCGTGAGCCAAAGCGCCTCGAAGGGATTGATCTGACAGATAAAAAGCGGAAAATATCCCACCAGGCCGGTATAGCTCAGTTGGTAGAGCAGCGCATTCGTAATGCGAAGGTCGTAGGTTCGACTCCTATTACCGGCACCAGTTAAAACAAAGGGTTAGCTTCTTCACGAAGCTAACCCTTTGTGGTTTTTAACGCCATACCCCTCCTTATGCGAGTTGCTACCCCTTCGAGTGGGTCATTACAATAGCCAAAATTGTAATGACCCAGCTGTTCCTGCACAACTAAGCGGCTTGGGCATAGCCCTTACTTTTTTATTGATATTGGTTGTTCTTAAACTTAAGAATGTACTTCGCTTTCGTGCTATCTGACTTAGTGCAGTTTTGTTCACAATCTAACTGAGATATTGAAGTTATTGTTAGATCATGCAATCCATTGGTAATGGAGGGCGCTATTGAAACATATCGTGAAGTGACTTCTGTTAGACAGCCATCATCACTGTCAATACAAGAAGAGTCATGATTTGCTATTTCCCATAGTGAGGTTGGATAATCAGTTAATACTCGTTTTAATTTTTTCCCATCTTCAATAAACAATGATAGATAATCGCTATCGCCACCTTCTGCATATCTAGGTGAATAACTAATGTTCGCTCTAACTCCAAATGCTCTAATATTTGGAGCAAGATTATAGCGAGCAGTGTCTATTTTTAAGCTGTATTCAGAAATGCGGATTGTTGCATCTTCTTCATAATTTGTTTGAAAAATATTAAGAATGGATTCTTTATTAAGATCAGCGACTGCAACAATTAAGCTGAATTCACGCTCTTGGCTATCAGAATGAGTACTATCTTCATCGTGGTTCTGGGAGAACAATGCAATGATTGTATGATTTGAATCCTTTGGATGGGGCTTACAAGTTATATCAACAATATCGCCATATTCATCATCCCCTTCACCAAAGTTTATATTCAGTGCTGTTGATAAGGAAGTTTTAACTAAAAAATAATTACAAGGTTGTTCGTTAGATGCATGCGATTGAGTGGACATCTTAGCATCAGGTAAAGGGAAGTTCATATTGTTTACATTAAAACCCTCATTATGAGGCGCTGTGACTTCATCATTGTGATTATCTTTGAATGAAGACAAATGACCACTATCTATCTCACCTGCATTCATAGCAATTAAATTACATTGAACATCTCGATCAAGATCACTTGCATTCTTTTGACACTCCCCATTTTCATAGCCAAACCAAATCTCTAAATTTCCATCATTATCAATGTCACTGACCTCTGTAATGCTGTTTCTTTTGTACTGAGCATCTTCGCCATCGATATGATAAAAACGACTTGGGATCCCCAGAGGAATTAATTCATTGGGGGTAATTACATACAAATAACCTTGAGGATCAGGAAGACCATCAGAATTTTTCCCTGTCGTAACTATGCTTGCCAAGGCGCGACTATGGTTAGGGTGCTTCCAAATATTAACTGATAAAATAACATTCCCATTATCATAAATGCGGCTAAAGAAGTCCTTTAAAGCAAGAATAACTTTTGCTGATACACCTTTAGAAAGCTGCTCTAAAAATATGTGCTCCTTGTCATTGGTGACTTCCCCTCGAGAGTTAGTGTCAACCTCAAAGCCAAATAAATGAAATTTTTTCTGTGATGTTAAATCAAGGGTGTGATCCTGACTGATAAGACTTCTGAGCATCGGTAAGGGTTTATGTTGAATGCAAAAATTATGACCCCATGCTGTTTCATTTTCCGTAAAAACGCATTCACCTTTTTCATTAACAAAATTTGAAATAATATAATCTCTGAGCTTCCCAGATTTCGTATTATTAGTAAGGCTTGTTAGCATGTCTCGAGCGCGATCCCCAATCTCGCCGTTTTGGGATATCAAATTACCCCATGAGAAAGATGCACACGGTTCCTCGTCAACCCCACTGCTATATTTATTTAAGATGAACAAATTTGTTATTGGATTATCCTTGTTTAGGAACATTCCTCTTATTGCACAGCTTGATTGATCGAGTTTCAATAGATTTGAAATAACAATATTTGCTCTTTGGAGATTTACACCCAAATCTTCAACCTTAGCCCATGCATCATAAAAATAGCGCCTTGATGGGCTGTCTGGATTTAAAGATTTGTTTTTTGTTAACGCAATAATACGCTGTATTTCATCATTAATTTCATCATCACGCCACAGCTCAGGTGCGTGGATCATGGATTTTAATTTGGAATCAATAAAAGCCAGGGCTCTATCTGCGCTACGGTTAAATATCTTAGAGTTAAGAAACACGAGGTCTGATTCATATTTTTTGATTACATCGACCATTCTTTTGTCTTCTGGGGCAATCTCAGACCACAACATTAGACTTAACAAACAATCATCGGGGCCAGTATTGGTGCATTGCTGTTTTGATAAATACGCAAAGAACTTATCCGATACCACTCGGGTGATATGTTTCTGATAGCGTTTTACTGTTGTTTCAAGCTGTTTTCGACCTTCAACTGTATTGGTGAAATCTCGATGTTCTTCGTCCGCAGCTATAGCCGATACACCTTTTAAGCAACGGACAAATCCTAAGTAAGGAGTTCCATTGTATTCCGCATTATATATGCCAAGCATTTGCATTCCATTCCCGCGATAAACGACAGCGTCTTTTGAAGGGTCAAACCAGGCACCTATGGGCATACAACTCCATAAAGCAACAAATGCAGTTGATTCATCATTCCAATCGCTAAAGGATCCTTGTATATATCCAAATGGAAGCTGAATTTTATGAATCCAATAATACTTTTTGGCGGCATTTATTTCATTTGGAAAAACCAACTTCATTAAACTAAGGATATCTGATGGTTTTTGGAATGATAAAGCACCAGCCTTTCCGGCAGCCATTAGGCTTGCATAACGGATGTCAGAAGGCTCCTCCGAAATTCGAGGATCATTAAATAGAGAACGAATTGATTGGTTGGTGATTGCTTTGGGTTCGTAATTATATAACCCATCCTCATTTGTATTGGATACTTGTTGGAGATCTTCGATAATGGCTTTGTAATCTGAATCGCTGATCGACTGCTCAGAAGCAAAGGTCTGATTGCTGATTAACAATGTAATCAGAACTAAGCCAATTATTAAAAATAAATTCTTCAAATGATTCCCCAACATTACCAAATGTAGCGCACCTAACTGGTGATAATTAAGCTATACAGGATTGATGTGATAGGATATTAGTATACCCCAATGAGTCCTAAATGGAAGTCATGATTGATTTGACTAAGCAGGGATTGTAATGCCGGGGCTATCTGCTGATAACGCTTATCCAGGAGTGCCGTATCTGCTTCATTCTCATATCTGTCTAGCACGATGAGTATCGGCACCAAGAACACGCGACCATGACCATCACCGCCATGTTTCTTGGGAGGGTGAATCAGTGTTCGGGAGCCCTTGCAGGACTCCGGTGTAAAGACTGAACCAGCTCCAACAGTTCCGCTTAACATGCTGACGTGGATCATCATGCCATAAAAGTATGTATGGCATTTTCACATTTAAGATATACTTACTCAAATATCTAAAACATCTAAAACTTGTATGTATTTAAGAAAAAGTAAGGTTGTAGGTTTGATTTTGCTGTTTTTATCGGTTGAGTGTATAGGGACTGCCATAGCCGAGACAATAAAGACAGAACATAATAATCTAAAAGATTATCCAGCACTGTTTGACGCGACTGCCACTATGTCCCGACAATTGGCACTCAACATTTTTTTGAAATTGAATCCTGATATCGATCTAGTCACTTTTTCTAGCTATGCTGTTCTTAATTATGCGAATGCAGACGAATGGATTGGTGGTATTAAAAGTGATGAAGAGATAAAAATAAGAAGAGAATCGCTAACACGCATCGAAAAAGACATCAATGCAATCAACTTTGATACAGAGTATCAATCTATTGCCTCAGTTGATTTAGATGCCATTAATAATAGCAATGCAACAATAAGTAGTCACTCCCTTAATCGAATTTCGTTTGATTACCATCCTGAAAATGTTCATCCAAATGTATATTATGACAACGCCGGCAGCCGAATTGTGGTTGTAAATAAGGCAGATATTCACATCGACACACTCTCACAGCATTTAATTGATCTAATATCGAACCACAACCCTCTTTTAAATAATGCAGTGGTTCACTACAGAATTGTCGGCACAGAAGAGTTAAAATTACATGCCGTGATCACACGAATCGATTTTTACGATGAAAATAACCCTAAAAACCAGACACCAAGTGGTACGTTATTGGTTGACACAAGAAAACACCATATTCCAGCAGTTAGTCCTTTATCACTACACTTAGACAAAATCACGGATGAGAACATACTGCTAGCGTCACGGGTCTATGCCAATAAGGGCATAATAATTACTGTAAAAGCATTTGAAAATGATCGCCATTTAATTGATGGTTATTGCCGGGTGTTAAATCCGCTCGATAAGACATGTGATATTGATCGATTTGAATATCAGAACCCAAATCGAATTAAAGGTTCTGTAATCTTATACCAGCAAGCAAATGGGTCTGTTAAAGTCACTGCGAAGATTAATGTTGTTCGACGGCATATTGACACAGAGGTAACAAGTTTTGAGCGAACCTTTATTATAACTCCAGGCAAGGAAGAGCTAACATTTAACCTGGATGATGGTTACAAGGTAAAAATATCATTAATTCGAGAGTAGCAATGCAAAATGAACACAAAATCACCTATTGTTTTGACTGACTTTTTGCTTGAACACCCTTGATGATCATGACTTGCCCTTTATTGGCGCTTAGAAATGGGGCTCGCTGGGCTGATATGATGCTGATATCCAAGAAGGAAGTGCCACACCACTAACTGTTTCAATTGTTTCCAAGTGAATACAATTCAGGGCAAATCAGCGAATATCCGACTTTATATGCACCTTGGCAGCAATAGTTATTCGTTCCTTTATCAATCGACACCTTTTGCTTGTTACTGTATTTATTCTTGTGGCATGCATCCTGCTCTATCTCCCCCGCCATATCTTTCCAAAACTGTTCAGGGGAAATAACCATGGGAAATCGAATAAAGGGTATTTGTCCCTTTTCTACCGCTCTGCCTCTACCGTTAAAAGCAGAGATGTGGCTGTCCATCTCATTTATTTCATCTCCCACGCTATAACGCCTGATTGTCACCTCGATATAACAACGAAAAGGACTTAGTAATGCACTTTCTGCCCAACAAGCTGGCACTAGCCTGCGTCATGGCGCTTTCTCTGACCGCCTGCAATGACAGCAGCTCCAATAGCAACAACACCAAAGTACCAGCCGATCCTGTTGCGACTAAAGCATCCCTGATGCAAACCATGGACGAAGCCCTGAGCGAGAGTCAGGCGCTGGACCCTTATGGGTTTGCCATCGATGCCCAGAGTATCGCCAAACATAAGGCGCTCGATACGGCGCTGCTCAAGAAGCTGGAGGCTCTGGATCCAACCGTGCTAAGCGAGCGGGACCAACTCTTCTACGACATGATCCGCAGGGATCTGCAGATCAACCTCGAAGGGTACGATCTGCCCCAATCCCAGATCCCGATCCACCACTTCCGTAACCGGGTGGTCTCTCTGGCGGATGAGGTGGGAGCAGCTCCGGCAGCAGGCAGAGCGGCCCGCACCATCAGCGGCGGCTTCGACTATTTCGAGCAAAGCTCGGCCGCGCAGGTAGCGCCGGGGGATGCCGCATGGCGCCGGGATCTGGACCGTACGGCCACGGCTCCGGCGCTGGCAGCCCGGGCCAAGGCGACGACCAGCCCGCTGGCCTGGTATCAGGAACACCTCGTCTGGCTCAAGGCCTATGATGCCTATCTGGCCGAGGTTAAGCACCAGTTCGAACTGGGCAGCGCTCAGGGTAACACCTTGCCCGATGAGCTGGTCGATCGAGTGCTGGCCCAGCTCAACAGCAAGCTGGAGGGCACTACGCTGGCGGGCGCCTATCAAGGCTGGCAACAGTTTCCGAGCGATGCCGACGAAACGCTGCGCACCGACTACAAGGCAGTGCTGGACAGTATCAACAGCCGTTACCTGGCCCTGCGCGACTACCTGGATTACCAACACGGCGGCGCCTATGCGGTGCGCCTTGGCAGCGGCGAATGCGCCGATGGTTTCTGCGGCATGACAAATGGTCGTGACTGGTATCGCTGGTTGCTAAAGAAACACACCACCACCGACATGACACCGGAGCAGGTACATGAGCTGGGGCTCAGCGAGGTCGATCGGATCTTCGGCTCCATGGTCAAGGTGTGTTATACCGTCGGGAAATGCGACAGTGATGATGTGGCACAGAACAAGCAGAACGGCCAGATCTATGCCTTCTTCCGCTACCTGAACGAACCGCATTTTTTCTATCAGAATCCGCTGGAGAGCTGGTCATCGGATCTCAACCCGGACAACGCGGCCGACGCGACCCTGAGCGAGCCGCAGCAGCAGGCGCTGACCGAGCACGAAAGAGCGCTGCAGGAGTACAACGCCTTCAAGAGCAAGGCGGCGCTGGTGCTGCCGGACTTCTTCGATGCCGAGCGCACTATTCCAAAACTGGATTACGAAGTAGTGCCCGTCTCCTATGAAGATGCGCCCTATGGCGGTGTTGCCTGGTATCAGGACGGCAATCCACAGACGGGTCGCAAAGGGCAATTCTACCTGAACACCTACTACCCCTATGGCTTGCAGAGCTGGAACATCAGTACTCTGCTCTCCCATGAGGCAGCTCCTGGCCACCATTTCCAGATCACCATAGCCCAGGAGCTGGCCGCCAAGGATCCGGACTTCCCGCAGTATGTGGCGAATTCTTCCTATACCGCTTATGCCGAAGGCTGGGCGCTCTACACCGAATACCTGGCCGATCACGACATGGGACTCTATCAGGGGCGTGGTCTCTATGATCCGGCAGTGGGAGATGTGAAGGTCGAGGGAACCCCTGCATTCAACAACCAGTTGCAATACTTCGGCCGCCTCAACGAGGAGATGCTCAGGGCCATGCGGCTGGTCGTCGATACCGGCATTCACTGGTATGGCTGGAGCCACGACCGGGCCGTCAGCTATATGAAGGAGAACTCGGCGCTGGGAGCGGGCGACATCAGCTCTGAGGTGCCGCGTTACATGGCATACACGGCTCAGGCCACCTCCTACAAGGCGGGTCAGCTGGCCCTGATCCGGATGCGGGAGTCTGCCGAACAGACCCTTGGCAGTCGCTTTGATCTCAAGGCATTCCACCATCATGTGCTGGAATACGGCATGCTGCCCATCTCGGTACTGGAGCTGAAGAACAAGCAGTGGATTGAATCCTTGAAATAAGGTGCTCGTGAAGAAGGTAATAAGCCTTTAGTCCCATAAGCCCGATGCCAGTCAGTTAAAGCTGACTGGCATTGTTTTTATTCGGCACTATGAGCCGACCCGCTCCCGGCTGATCATCATGGGCCGACATCTCCCCATAGCGGCACTGAGCGAAGCCTTTGCCAATACGGCGAGTCAATAACCCCCACCAGCCAACACCCTACGAACTGCCAACAGACCACCAACGAGCAACAAAAAGGACAGCCATCTGATTCCAGAGGGCTGTCCTTCTGCTTTCGTTTCTACTTTCCTAAGAAGATGATTCTCCTGTTTGCCGACACTAGGTGCCGGCAAGAGACGTCTCTAGGCTTTGGTCAGTTCAGGCTGCTTCAAGAAGCGGATGAGCAGATCGGTGGCCGCATTGAGCTGTTGCTTGATCCGTCCAGGAAACAGGGTTTCCAGCTTGTCGAGACGATCAGCTCCCGTATGCCAAATCTCGCCCCATTGCTGCTCGCTCTCCCGATCGCAGGCGGAGTTAGCGGCCGCATCGAAACAATCCCAAAGCTCCGGATGTGTGGACTGAGAGTAGCCATCGTAGCCATTCTTGCCATTGATGTTGAAATTGGTCGCTTCCAGATAGGCGATAGGAATACCAAGGCAGGCAAAAGAGCCATGATCCGACCATGAGCCGGTTTCACCAGCGGGATAACCGGGAATCGCCGGATGCACCGAGAAACTCACCCCCGGCATCTGCTCTCCTACGGCCTGCAAACGTTCACGAAGCTGGGTTGAGTAACTGTATTTTTGGGGATCGCTACAGTTGTACTCGTTCACGTCAGAGTGTGCCGAATGCAGGTACATAATGTCTCCGCCAACCACGGTATCGTAGTTGACCATACCGCGGACCCGTGACAGCGTCTCGGCATCCAGACTGGCGGCATAGGCCTTGGAACCATTGACGCCATTCTCCTCGGCACCAAAGAATACCAGCCGAACGGTCAGCGGTAGCGTCTTGCCAGCCAGCGCTTCGGCCGTCGCGAGCATGGCGGCCACACTGGCAGCGTTATCGGTGGCCCCCTCAGATCCGACATCCACACCCGTACTATCGTAGTGAGCACCGATGATCAGTATCTCGTCACTCTGTCCCGGTAATACCACCTCGACATTCTGGGACTGCATTTGCTGCGTCTTACGGGTATAGGTGAAGGGGATCAGTTGCGGCGTATACCCCCAGCCGGTCAGTTTATCCACTATCCAGTTAGCCGCGCGTGTTTCGGCTTCAGTGCCTGTCGGGCGAGCCCCTATCCCTGATGTGCCAAGGCTAAGCTCTTCCAGATAGCCATAGGCCTTGCTACCCGCCGCAGGGGTGGTCGCCTGTTCGGTTTTCTCATTACAACCCGCCAATGCGGCACATACCAGTATCCAGACCAAGCGTTTTTTCATTGTTGTTCCTTATTAGAAGAAGATGTGTCGGGCACCCTTATTTCATTCCCCGACCTCCAATACCCCGAGCACGCTAAAGGGCTACCCCCGCAGCGCGGTAACCATTAGCAAGTAAGCAAGTAGCAAGTAGCAGACCAATTTGTGTTTTTACTTTAATTTCAGCATATAGCCGGATAGATGGCGGTAGGACGCAGCAGCAAGCCCCCGGCAGCAGGGGTGCAGCAAGATAGCGGGGCCCAATATAGGACATGGTGGTTGTTTGTGGCGCATCGCTCTTGGATCAAATTAGCAGCAAACGCCTTGCAGTGGCGTTATAGCAGAGATCCATTCTGACTTAGCAGCCAGCAACAGAACAGACTCCTAGCGGATCATGGCCCCGCCCAAAGGGCCCTGTCATAGCGCAGGTCAAATCGCTGCCCGAACACGCGCGCCCGGCCCACCATGTCCGAGACGCAGTCGAGGGTGAAAAAGAGGAGACTGACCCGCGCCGAGATCTGTCGTTTCGCGTGATAATGCCGCTCATTAGCTGGTTTGCAGCGCCGATGCACCACCACTGCGACTGGGTAGCACTGAGCTGACCCGCTGCGTGGAGCCCCCATGGAGGGGGCCACGGCGTGTCAGCGGGTGCTTCCCAGTCGATGTCTCATGATTAGGTTACTTTAGGATAACGCATCAGTCGGCGCGGCCCTCCCGACACTCTTGTTTGTGGTAACTGATGGGCCCCTGGTAGTAGCCAGCGTTGCGAAGCCAGGGCTCGGGGTAGTCAATCTTCTGCATGGTCGCCGTCTGGGTGGTCCGACAGCCATCGTTATATTTGACGATCAATTGGTTTGCCAACGACCACCAGGCCTTGCGCACCGCTTCGGCATTATCACTGCAATAGGCGGTGAGCATCTCGGGCGTTGGACAGGTGGCGCTTTGGTTGAACTCGGCGATCTTCCCATAGGCGGCGGCCTCCAGTTTCGCCTGTACGGCTTGTAGATCCGGCATCATGTACGAGTACTTGACGGTGGCAAAATTGGCGACGAAGTTAAACGCCCACCAGGCACAATCCATGTCGAATTCGAGCAAGTTCATCTTCTGGACACTGGCGGGCAGGCTGGTGACCCCACAATAAAACGGCAGCAGGCAGTTGGCCGCCGGACGATCCAGCCCAACCCACGCAATACCGCTCAACACCTCGGGTAACCCGGCCCGAGCCTGATTGATCCACATCATGCCGCACCGATAAATGGAAAGCGGTCGCTCCCAGGCGCCTTTGGGGGCAAAGACATTTATCTCAAAGGCATTACCCTGATCCGGGTTGTTCTCATAGCGTGTCGGGTTACTCCAGGGGCCAGCACCGGCGCCACGGGTAAGATCGAACTCACTCCCTTCGTAGTGATCGCGGTAAATCGCCGCTATATCGGCTACGGCCAGTTTTCGATCTGGAATAACCGCAAACGGATAAGCCCGGGTGTAACCGTTCTCGACCCAGGCGGGTAAATTGGCGGAAGGTTTTGCCCTGGTCAGCGCTCGCCAGACCCGACGTAACGAATAGTAGGGATGACTGTATTCGCCAAAGCTCACTGTGGGTAACCAATCCAATAAGGGAGTGGTGACAGGATCCCACCAACCCAGTGCCTCACAAACCCGATGCAGGTTATCCGAGTACATGAAATCACTGGAGTCGGTATGCACCTCCCGGATCCTGAACTGGTTCGCAGCCACGAAGTAGCCGTTGTCAGGCACCCGCTGCGCAACCCAGATCCCGTCGGTCCCGTCCATATCGTAACCGCACATCTCCATGACCCAGGCTTCCTCTGTATCGCCGATCAGCAGGGTTTCGCCGGTGCCATAGTAACCGTATTCTGCAATCAGCTGCCCCATCAGCTCAATCGCCTGACGCGCGTTACTACAGCGCTCCAGGGCCACCCGCGACAGTTCGGCAGAGTAAAACAATCGCTTGCCCGGCTCCGGCGCGGGATGGATCTTGGCGCCACAAGTACACTCGCCAATCATCAGCCGCTTTTCATTCATCACCCCATAGCTGGAATCAAAATAGGCATAGGTGCTAGCTACCTGTGGAATGGCCCCCAGAGGGAGGCTGTCGTAAAGGTCTCGCGTTTTTTTCTCTTCATCACAGAGTAGATAGCCGGGCCCGCGCGATGAACCTATATAGCGGTAAAGCTCGCTGGCATTGTAGAGCTGCCCGCTGGTAGGCTCGGCCATGGGCCCCAGGGCGGCATTATCGTAGTAGACGGGGCGGATATCCCGGGCGGGATCGTGACCAGAGGTTGCGGGCACATAGACTAGCCGTTCGTCGGAAACATCATCGTCCGAGTGGGCTATGATGACAGAGCCATCCAGGGTTGCATTCTTTCCTACAGCCATTGTTGTACACATGGTGTTCTCCTTGCCTCAGTTATTGGTAAGCGGGCAGTACCGCCGCAATCGCCGCCCGAAACGCCTTGATCAGCTCAGGTATGAAATTGCCATCCGCCGTGGCGGTGAGCCAGGGACACATGGTGGTCGAGGAAAGAAAATGCATGGTCGGTAGCTGCGATGGGGGGATGGTGACTCCGATTCGTTGCATGTACGTAGCAACAAAGTCGTCTCCGTACTCATCCGGCGTAAAATCGGATGTGGTAATGATGAGGTCAGGGATGTCCATCTGGTCAGGTGACTCCTCTGAGGGACGCACACTGAGCTTGAGAAACACATCCTGCATGAACTTGTTGGCCAAGTCGGCCTGGTCGTTGAGCACCCCCTGGCGTTTAAAATTCAAACCGTAGGTGATGATGATCTGATCGGATCCCAGCTCTTGCAGCAAGGCCATGGCTTCCGCATCCTGGACCAACTCATTGTTTTGCACTGGGACGATCCGCGTCTTGATGAAGTCCATCTGCTGCGCTATCTCGGCGGGTGACTTTCCCTCTCTTTCTGCCGGGATCTGCTGCACCGGGACGACAATAAAGTCATCCGATGCCGCCGCCATGGTGATGATTGCGGAATAGAGGCGTTTACTGTTAAACAGCGCCTGTCCCAAAATCTTGCCGTAACCGCTGCGGTCAGGGCGAATGATCCTGTGACTCAGATAGACGGCGGTCGGTGCAGCCCCGGGTTTGGAGCCCTCGACGCCATACACGCCCATATTGGTATCCAGCGCATCGCTGTGATAGACCTCCGGCGCCAGAAAGGCCACAAGATTGCGCATAGCCCCATTGCGATAGCAAAGACCGCCAGCCGGATACGGGATGTAGCCTGCCTTGTGGGGATCTATGGTGACCGAATCTGCCTGGGGTATGGTCTGGTACTGGGTGGTCACATAGTCACTCATCGCCAGAACCGGTGTGACCTGCTCGGCCATATTGGCGGATAACATAGGCAAGGGCTCGGGCTCGCCCCTGAGCAGGCTGGCAAAATAGCCGCCCCAGGCGCCATCCACGTGGATCACAAACTCCAGCCCCCGCTGCCGGAATTGCTCCCGCAATTGGACAACCTCCGCCAGCGGATCGACCGCGCTCTCCTCGGTTGATCCGAGCACGACGACCACCATCAAGACAGCTTGTTTTTGCCGCAGGCACGATTCCAGTTCGGCTTCAAGACAGCGCCCATCACCCCGAACGGGTGTCCGGACCGTCATTCTGGCCCGCTCATCCACTGGAATATTGACGAACTGGTTCTTGCCGATGCCGAGGATGGCGGCATTCTTCGGCCAGGAGTAGTGCTTGGTCGCTGGACCCATGATCACAGGAGCCGCAGTGCCCTCTGCGGCCTGATATACCCGCTCCTGAATGCCCGTGCTTTGCAGAAGATAGGGATCAAGCAACTGGGTCAACTGCGCCGCTGTGATGCCACAGGCTGTTGCTATCCGCTCCGGCAAGGCGAGTATCTCATCCAGAGTCAGGTTAAACAGGGTCCAGGCGTCTTGCTCAACCAATCTCCCGACACTCCCGTCACACAGGGTTACCCGGATCTCCGGAGCATGGGGTTGCAGAAGCGGCTCCATCTGCAGGGCGGCTTTGAGCGAAAGAGGATAATACTTGAGATTCCTGGCCGCCCACATGGCCTCCAGGTTTGCGACCGACCCATCGCAGGTGATATGACCCCAAGCTGAAACAGCATTCGGGTCGGTCGTATTGAACCCGAGCATGTTACAGAGATCTATCCCGACCTCATGCTCCAACTGTGCCGTCACCGGCGAGGCTTCCAGGGCCACATTGTTCTGGTTGTAGAGCATGGCAGCAAAATACCCAAGCAGCCCCGGCATGGTCAGATCCCAATTCATATGGGCCTGATAGCGGTAGCTGAAAAAGGGGACAGAACTGCCAAGAGCCGTCAGCAACTTATTGAATTCATACTCCATTTTATCAACGGCATTGTCATAATCCTGATCTTTGCGCTCCGCGGTAATGTAGGCGGGATCATCGAACAGCTTTTCTCGTACATCACAGTTAGCCTCGATGGCGGACAGTATGAGTCGGGAAAACAGCGCCTTGTTCTCGGCTCTGGGCCCCAAGAACCAAGCGGCCAGGGAGTTAGTTCCCTCCCCGCTCAGATTCAGTCTCGCTTCCGGCGACTGACGGGTCAAAAACGCCTTCATCTGCTCGGCAAATAGTGTGTTCCGCCGCTGGTGTCTTCTCATCATTCGTTCTCCTCGCATCTTGGTGAATCAATGAAGTAAAGGGCATTTCCATGTGCCATCTCGGTAAGGACCTACAGCGAGTAAAACGCCCTGTGGATGGGGCCGCAAAGGGATCCATACGCCGCGCGCATCATACTTGGCAGAAACCTGATGAGTGGGATGTCAGTTCGATTTTGGTGATTTAATGCACAAATGACAGGTGAGGCGATGAGTCCTCCCAGAAGGCAGACATTGAAGGCAGACATTGAAGGCAAAACAGTTCATCGCGCCCTCTCGGGGAGGGCGACTTTGATTTTCAGGAAAACATATTCCAAGTCCCGCCGCTGATGCGGGTCCTGGATCCGGGAGCCGCCTGTGCCGATGACGACTCCATCTATGGTGAGTAGATGGAGTTCATCGAGCATTGTTGCTCTGTGGTGAGTGGCAGACGTTCGGACTGTGGAGCGGAAGTGAAGCCTTGGCTATGGATGAGTGGAGGTAGATGTCAGCTCCTCAACCTCGTGGAGTCCAATACCCGGGACGGCCGTAGTGCTGATAGAGGCGCTGTTCAAACTCTCGACTCCATGCGACATCAGGGTCGTAGACCGGCGAATCTTTCACCGCTTCACGAGTCAAGTCGACCGAGACGGTTTCATCGGACCAGAGCATGTCCGTGATCCATTCTGGAGCGATCAACACCTTGTGCCCAATCCACCAATTGCTGGTGTCGACGATCAGGTAGCGTATTGCCCAGGTTTCATCGTCGATCAGGTAGCCAGCGACATGACCAATCTCGCCGTTGGTTGCAAGAATGTGATAGCCCGTCAGCTCATCGCAACTGCGCAGGTGCGGATCCTCGTGTTGACGCAAGGCTGCTCGTTCGGCGCGGGGATGACGTACTACTTGCAGCTCAGATTCCACTGGCGGCACAGGATCCACCGGGTTACCGACCGCACCAGGCACCATGGAATAGGGATAAAGACCCCAACCCCACATGCCTGCACCGCCCCAGTAGAGCGGATAACCGTAATACTCCATATATTGTTCTTCATTCTGCCGCGAGACAGGCTTCTCGCTGTCAAAATCCGGGCTGTTCTTAACCTGATCCTTGGTGAGTGACACTGGTAGTGTTCCTGCGTCCCAGTCGGGTTGTTGGAAGGAGATCGGCGAAATCAATACCTTGCGGCTCATCAGCCAGGAGCCCGCATCCACAACCAGGTAGCGAATGGCCCAGGCATCATCATCAAAGTAGAGGTCCTTTACGAGGCCGATCTCGCCATCTGTGGCATTGATCGCGAGGTTCTCGATATCTTTTTTGCTGCGCAACATAATGTTTGTCCTTTCAAGTGCCGAATTAGAGCCAACGGCGGAATAGGTCATCGCGGGTAGCAGGCTTTACATCCACCCCCCGCCGCGATGGGAAACGCTGACTCCTAATCTCCGCGCCCTACGCTTCGCCGTCTGTACGTCACCGCACTCATGCCCTCGCTGACTCGCCGACACTCTCATTACGCCAGCTCTACCTCTTTACCGCTGGCTCGCCAGCAGGATACCGGCAGATGGCGCTAAAACACCGCTTGATGTGGCACAGCATCACGCCTGGATGCTCCCATGCCGTGACGGCCTATGGGGATCACCCAGGGGGTGCCGAACACAGGATCAGTCACCACGGTAACGGCTTGGCCGTAGGCCTGGTCAATGGTGGCGGCTTGCAGCACCGCGGCGGCCGGGCCTTGTTGCAGGATCTGGCCTTGATGCAGCAGGACCAGCTGGTCGGCATAACGGCTGGCCAGATTCAGATCATGGAGCACCACCACCAGCGTCTTGCCCTGCAGGCGCAGGTCGGTCAGCAGATCCAGGATCTCGACCTGATGATTCAGATCCAGATGGTTGATGGGCTCATCGAGCAGCAATACCTCAGCCTCCTGGGCCAGCACCATGGCGATCCAAGCCCGTTGCTGCTGACCACCGGAGAGCGAGGACAAACGACGAGCACTCAGATCCAGCAGCCCGGTCAGGCTCAAGGCCCGCAGCACGCCGTCTTCATCCTCGGCCTGCCACTGGCGCAGCAGTGCCTGATGGGGAAAGCGCCCGTAGCGCACCAGATCAAAGACCGTCAGATCGGCAAACAGCTCGGGATACTGAGGCAGATAGGCCAGCCGCCGCGCCCGCTCCACCGCAGGCCAATCGGCCAGCGGACGTTGCTCGAAGAGGATCCGCCCCTGAGCCGGTGCCAGATGTCCGGCCAACGCCTTGAGCAAGGTGGACTTGCCGCAACCATTGGCCCCCAGCAACACGATAAGCTGGCCGCGGGGCAGCGCCAGCGAAAACTGGCTCAGCACGGGGCTGGCGTCATAGCCCAGGGTCAATCCTTCACAGATGAACGGCACAGGGCACCTCCTTCAGGGACAGCGAGTGAGAACAACTGCGGGATCTGATCCAGCGCCACCCCGGCGGCCAGGATGCCGTTGGCGGTATTCCAGATCACATCATCGAGACTCTGTACCCGGTTATGCCGTACCACCGACAGCTGCTGCCAGGCCGGATCGCTCATAAAGGCCTCGCGATAGAGCAAGGTGCTCTGCTGGCGACGGGCCCCATAGGTGAAATAGAACAGCCAGTCGGCCTCCAGCTCGGCGATACGCTCAGAGCTGAAGTTATTGACGCCATAGGCGTGAACATTCTGGCTGGCCGGGCGCGTCAATCCGAGAGCGGCAAAGAGCTCGCCGCTGAACGAATCCAGCTGGTAGAGGCGCACCTGGCCCGGATTAAAACGCAGCACACTGACTTGGCGCAGCGGCTGCTGTTGCAATGCCTGTTTCAGGCACTGGATCCGCGCCTGCACCTGGGCCAGACGCTTGATCCCAGCCTGCTCCTGCCCTAGCGCCCGGGCAAATAGCAGAAAGTTCTGTTGCCAACCCTTGCGGCTATCCCGGACCAGCACGGTCGGGGCTATGCGCTCCAGGGTGGCCCGCAGCCGCGCCGATTGCTGGCGGCTACCGAGGATCAAGTCCGGTTGCAGACTGGCAATCAACTCCAGATTCGGCGCATTCTCCAGCCCCACCACAGTCACGCCTTGCATCTGGGCTGCAATATGCGGATACCAGGGCTGACCGTTGAGCGAGCGGGTGGCCCCCACAGGTTTGAGCCCCAGCGCTAGCAGGGCTTCGGTGCTGTCATTGCTCAGGGTCACCACCCGCAGCGCGGTCGCATCTTCCGATGCATAAGCAGCCACAGAGAGTGACAACACCAGGATCGGCACCAGCAAGATCGGTAAGACGAGGGCCAGCAGCCGTAATGTCAGCCAATGGCTCAGCAACTTCAACGACAAACGAAGGGCGTTCATGATCGCCCTCCCCGGCCATAGAGCCAGAGAAAACAGGGCACGCCAATCAGCGCGGTGAAGATCCCCACCGGCAGCTCGTAAGGGGTGAACAGGTTACGCGCCAGCACATCGGCGGCGACCACCAGCAAGGCTCCGCCACAAGCGTTGCCGATGAGTTGGGCCGGAACGCCCCGTGGACAGATACGCCGGATGAGATGGGGCACCACCAGGCCGACAAAGCTCACCTGTCCGGCCCCGGCAACCGCTATGGCCGTGAGTCCTGCGGCCAGCAGATAGAGCCAGCGCTGACTGACGCCCACTGGCTGCCCCAGACTCCCCATCACCTCATCGGAGAGGCGATACAGGGCCAGCGCCCGGTAGTTGAACAGTGTCAGACTCAAGAGCAGCACACAGGCCGCCAGCAGCCAGCGATTGAGAGCGGGATTGGCTTGGGCCAGGGAGCCCACCAGCCAGATTTGTGCCTGCATCGCCATATCACTCTGACTGAGCAGCAGTAAAAGGCTGACCAACGCCTTGCAGATGGCGGCCACCACCAGACCGGCAAACACCATCTTTTCCAGATCGCCGTCGCGCCGACTCAGGCCACGCAACAGCATCAGCACAGCCACAGCTCCAGCCAATGCGGCCAGCGCCATACCCTGGGGGGTGAGAAGTTGTCCACCCCAGAGCGCCTCACCGGCAAACAGCACCAGCACCACGCTCAAGCCGGCACCATCGGCCAAGCCCAGCACCGAAGGCGCGGCAATCGACACCCGGGTCAGGCTCTGCAGCACAAAGCCGGCCACCGCCAGACTGGCGCCGACCACTAATCCCAGCAACAGCCGTGGCCAGCGCAATTCGAACAGCACCAACTGCTGCAGCGCCGAAGGAGCTTGCAGATCCAGCGGATTAATCCACAAGGGGCCCAACGCCATCGCCAGCAGGCTGACCAGTGCCAGCACCAGCAACAGCAGACCGAGTACGCGCAATGCACCGGCGGGCAGCAGCAGGCTCAGCCCGGCGCCGCGCCAGGGCCGATCCGCCATCCATGTGGTTGCGCTCGATTTGGCTGCGGGATCGGCCGTACATTGCCGAGTTGACGACTGCGGTTGTTGATCGGACACCGGTTTAGCCTGCGCCATCAGTACGCCCCCGTTGACGGTAGAGCAGGAACAAAAAGGCGGGCCCGCCGAGCAGAGCCGTGACCACGCCAGCGGGAATATCCTCGGGATAGTAGATAAACCGCGCCAACAGATCGGCCAGCGTCAGCAGCAAGGCTCCGAGCAACGCCGCCAGCGGCAGCCAGTGGCGATGTCCGCTGACACTCAGACGCAACGCCATGCGGGGTACCAGCAAGCCGATAAAGCCGATGGGGCCAATCACCCCCACCACGGCGGCCACTAGCAAGCTGGAAATCAGTACCGCCTGGCGGCGCAAGGTGTCCGGATCTTGCCCCAGGGTGCGGATCTGGGCATCACCCAGATAGAAGAGATCGAGTTTGCCCCACAGCCGCCATAGCCCGACCACGGCCAGCAGCAACCAGGGCAGCGCCGCCCAGAACTGGCGCAAGGAGCGACCGGCGATATTGCCGGTCAACCAGCTCAGAGCCTGATCCTGAGTAGCCGGATCCAGGGTGATCAGGGTTTGGGTCAGGGCCGCAAACAGCATGGCCAGCACACTTCCCAACAAGGGCAGACGCAGCAGACTCTGCCGCGCGCCCTCCCGTCCCAGCAACCACAGCAGCACGCGGGTCATGGCCAGTGCGGCGACAAACGCCAGTCCATTCAGCCAGCCCAGACCCAGATCCGGCTGTATAAACAACGCCAGCACCACGCAGAACGAAGCCGCCGCATTCACGCCGAGCACATCCGGAGCCGCCAGCGGATTGCGGGTCAGGCTCTGCAACAGACAACCGGACACCGCCAGCGCCGCCCCGCACACGGGGGCAATCAGCATCCGCGGCAGACGATATTCCAGGATCAGATGACGCAGCGTCAGATCCTGACTCCAGCCCAGCAAGGCAGCCGGGGATAGGCTGCGATAGCCCAGCAACAGGCTGGCGACCAGCGCCAGCACCAGTCCGAGTCCAAGCGCAACCCACAGCCACCCCAGTCGCCCACTTGGCCGGGATGCGGACATCAGAAGCCGACCGTGGTGGTCAACAGGAACTGCCGCGGCTCACCGATCGCCAGGAT
>JBBRVG010000015.1:0-56166 GCA_038247115.1 Enterobacterales bacterium
AGACCCTGAGCGTGCAAGCAGCCTACGGTCTTTCCAACAATGAAAGCCTGCATGAGATTGCCGTTGGTCTTGCTTACCAGTTTTAACCCCCTGGCTTCAATGTGAGTCTTTGCACAATAGACTTGGCTACCTCTCTATTAACTCGCGGCTCAAAGTTGACATATGTCAAACAAGCGCTCGATTCTTGCCTCCATCCGCGGGTCCGCTATTGTTAACCGCCTGTTACTTGATACATTCCTTGCCCGTTGCGAACCTGTTTATTTTATCTATAAGTCGGGTGAAGTAAGCCCGCGTAATGAGACCAAAGCGTCAAAATCATCGAAATAATAGCTTGCTGCACTAAGCGCTATGAACTACTCATCGCCTTTAGTAAAACGAAATGTTAAATTTTCTGTCAGTTTTTAACCTCCCGGGTAATTGTCCATGCACACACCACAGATCCTGATCGTCGAAGACGAGCTCGTGACACGCAATTCGCTGAAAAGCATCTTTGAAGCAGAAGGCTACGATGTGCTCGAGGCCAATAATGGCGATGAGATGCATGAGGCTTTAACGGACAATACCGTTGACCTCGTCATCATGGACATCAATCTACCGGGGAAAAATGGCCTGCTGTTGGCCCGTGAGTTGCGTGAAAAAGGGCAAACCGGCCTGATGTTTCTGACCGGGCGCGATAATGAAGTGGACAAGATCCTCGGCCTGGAAATTGGTGCCGATGATTACATCACCAAGCCGTTTAACCCGCGAGAGCTGACGATCCGGGCACGCAACCTGCTCAGCCGCACCCGACGCGCCGACGATGCCTCTGACAC
The DNA here is from genome assembly GCA_038247115.1 of Enterobacterales bacterium. Lineage (GTDB taxonomy): Bacteria > Pseudomonadota > Gammaproteobacteria > Enterobacterales > Aeromonadaceae > Pseudaeromonas. The sequence continues at coordinate 813 of JBBRVG010000015.1, forward strand.
CGCAACCGGCCAACAACAAAACTATCGCTTCAACGGCTGGACCCTGGATATCAACAGCCGCAGCCTGATCAACCCATCGGCAGAGTCGTTCCGCCTTCCTCGCTCCGAGTTTCGAGCCCTGCTGCATTTTTGTGAAAACCCGGGTCAAATCCAGACCCGAGCTGACTTGTTACTGAAGATGACAGGTCGTGAACTCAAGCCCCACGATCGCACTGTGGATGTCACCATACGGCGGATCCGTAAACATTTTGAATCTGTAGCCGATACTCCGGAAATTATCGCCACCATCCACGGTGAGGGCTACCGCTTCTGCGGCACTCTGGAAGCCGAATAATTCGACACTCGGATCCAGTTCTATTTTTACTCCGGGGCGCACTGCGCCCCGGAGTCATTTCAAGCCATCAATCACCGCCCATCATGATCCTGCCTTTTATAATCGGGCATCCACTACGCTTGAAGCTGGCGTTAGCTATTTTTTAGCTATGGATAGCAGCCATTTAGCCATCCAGACATAGAAAAGTCCGTTGACACAACTCTGTGAACGCCATAGCATCTTTTACCATGATTACTGGCATATCTAGCCAGTTTGGCTGCTGCTCCAGTCATAACCAGTGACAGACGCCGCCGTAGCATGAGATTAACCATGATTAAACTAAGTAAAGTCGCAAAAACATACGGCCAGGGTCCCCAGGCTGTGGTCGCACTCAAGGCGACCGATCTGCAGGTTGGCAAAGGTGAAATCTTTGGCGTCATAGGCGCATCCGGTGCCGGTAAAAGCACCCTCATCCGGTGCGTCAATCTTCTGGAGCGACCAACTGCTGGCTGTGTCGAAGTCGATGGCATCGAATTAACCGCTCTGGCGAATCATGAGCTGACCTTGGCCCGCCGCAAGATTGGCATGATCTTTCAACATTTCAATCTGCTCGCCTCACGAACCGTATTCGAGAATGTTGCACTACCTCTGGAGCTGGCAGGCATCGACAAAGCCGGTATCCAGCAACGGGTGGCCAAGCTGCTGGATCTGGTGGGTCTCGGTAATCGCGCTCATGCCTATCCAGCGGAACTATCCGGTGGGCAGAAACAAAGGGTTGCCATAGCGCGAGCCCTGGCTCCCGAGCCGAAGGTGCTACTGTGTGACGAAGCCACCTCGGCACTGGATCCGCAAACCACCCAATCCATACTGGCTCTGCTCAAAGAGATCAATCTCAAACTAGGCCTGACCATACTGCTGATCACCCATGAAATGGATGTCGTCAAAAGCATCTGTGATCGGGTTGCCATCATCAGCGACGGTGAATTGATTGAGCAGGGTGAAGTCGCTTGGTTCTTCTCTCACGCCAAGACCCAACTGGCGCAAGATTTTATTCGCTCCACCATTCACTTACCGATCCCTCAGGAGTATCAGGCCCGGTTGCTGGACGAACGGGTTGACCAGAGCTGGCCGTTGCTGCGACTGGGCTTCAGTGGCAACACCGTGGATGCACCGCTGATTTCCCAAGCCAGCCGCCAATTTGGAATCGATGTCAGCATTCTCAGTGCCGACATTGAATACGCGGGTGGCGTCAAGTTCGGCTTCCTGCTTGCCGAATTGTTTGCCACACCCGCCGCGACGCAGCAGACCATCGACTTTTTCCGTGAACATCAAATCCAGGTAGAGGTATTAGGCTATGTCCGCAGCCATGATTGAGTTGTTAGTCCTGGCCCTGGGTGAAACCATCCTGATGGTTGCGGCGTCAGCACTGTTCAGTGCGTTATTGGGTATTCCCCTGGGTGTCGCCTTGCATGTAACCAAAGCCGGGCAAATTCTAGCGCAACCGAAACTGCAACGTTTGCTGGGTACCCTCGTCAATGTCGGCCGCTCTGTACCCTTCATTATCTTGCTGGTGGCCATCATACCGTTCACCCGATTCATCGTCGGTACCAGTATCGGCACTGTTGCCGCCATAGTCCCACTCACCGTCGGTGCCATCCCGTTTGTCGCTCGCCTGATTGAAGGCGCGCTGATCGAGGTGCCATTTGGTCTGCAGGAAGCCGCCCAGGCCATGGGGGCAAAACCACTGCAGATTATCCAGAAAGTATTACTCCCCGAAGCCTTGCCGGGCATCATCAACGCGCTGACCATCACGCTGGTAACGCTAGTGAATTACTCGGCTATGGCCGGCGCCATTGGTGGCGGTGGTCTGGGTGATGTGGGGATCCGCTACGGTTATCAACGCTTCGATCCGGCCGTCATGCTAGTCACTGTGGTGATATTGGTACTACTGGTGCAATTGATACAGGGATTGGGTGATCGGCTGGTCAAGCGCGTCGATCATCGTTAAGACAATGGGTTTTTCACAACAGGAGGTTTCCATGAAATACGCACTACATACTGCCGCCGCCTTGCTTTCCGTGTTCCTGATTTCAGGATGTGGCAAGAATGAGCAGGACAACCACATCAAAGTCGGTGCTATTGCTGGTACCGAGGTACAAGTAGTGGAAGTGGCCAAACGAGTAGCCAAAGAGAAGTTTGGTCTGGAAGTCGAGATTGTCAGCTTCAGCGACTACGTCACCCCGAACGTGGCCCTCAACGATGGCAGCATTGACGTCAATGCCTTCCAGCACAAGCCTTACCTGGATTCGCAAATCAAGGATCGCGGCTACAAACTGGCGGCCGTAGGCAATACCTTTGTCTACCCGATTGCTGGCTACTCCAAGAAAATCAAGACGCTGGCCGAGTTGAAAGAGGGTTCTCCAATCGCGGTACCCAACGATCCAACCAACCTAGGCCGCTCTTTGTTGCTGCTGCAAAAGCAGGGCATTATCCAGCTGAAAGCGGATGTCGGTCTGAATGGCACAGTGCTGGACATCATTGGCAATCCGAAGCAGGTCAAGATTGTCGAACTGGAAGCGGCGCAACTGCCACGCTCCCTGGATGATGTGGATCTGGCCATCATCAACACCACCTATGCGTCACAGATTGACCTGCTGCCTACCCGGGATGGTTTGTTTGTCGAAGACAAAGACTCACCCTACGTGAATCTGGTGGTAGCCCGTGAAGACAACAAGGATGCGGAAAAGGTCAAACAATTTGTTCAGGCCTATCAGAGCGATGAAGTCTACAAAGCCGCACAGGAGTTGTTCAAAGGTGGCGTCGTCAAAGGCTGGTAAGACGGCAAGCACTACCGTGTAATTTTTTGTAAATACGGTTAGAATCCACAGAAGGGTCACGAAAGCGTGGCCTTTCTTTTTTTCAGCCGTTATTGTTGGGCTGAGCATAATAAGCACGATAACTAACTAAAAAAACTGCACGGATCACGGAAGTTACCGCCATGAAAGACTGGTATTTAGCGTATTGCCGCCATCGCGAAGAAGGAAGAGCCAGCATGCACCTGAGAAATCAGGGCGTGGATAGCTATTACCCTATGGTTCAAGTCGAGAAGTTACAGCGGGGACACCGTGTCGCACGGATGGAGCCCATGTTCCCTTCCTACCTGTTTGTGCAAGTCGATCTGGAGGCCTTTCCCCCCTATCGCCTCAACTCCACCCGGGGTTTGCGTCATATGGTGCGCTTGGGTAGCCAATGGACCAAGGTCCCCAAAGAGCTGGTGTACTCGCTGATGTGTCAGGAAGATAGTGATGAGGTGCGGGCGCTGCTGAATCAGTTACCCTGCAGCGGCGATAAGGTACGCATCAACGAAGGCACCTTTGCCGGGCTCGAAGCCCTCTATCTGGAGCCGGATGGCGATCAGCGCTCCTATCTGCTGCTGGAAATGCTGCATAAACAGTTCCAGCACAGTGTCGAAAATCGCGCCTTTGCCCTGATTTAAGGATCACCCCGGCTTCTGAGGCCCGAGACGCAGCAGCCGCTCAGAAGCCCCGGAGTAACCGGTATTCAGCCTGCACATAGGTATCTGTCATGCCGGTGACATAATCGATGAGCAGACGCACCCGGTAATACCACTCCAGTTCATCACGGCTGCTTGCCGCGCCATCGAGATCAGCGACCGCCCGGCGATAGGCATCCAGATGCCGCCGCGACAAGCGATGGCATAAGCGGCGATGCAGAGCATGGCCGCCACCCTCTTCATCCGCCAGTAACGCCATGAACTCGGCGTGAGTCAGCGTCAACAATCGACCATAGCTATCCAGCACGCCAGTTAATGCCGCATATCCTTCCAGCTCCAACGCTTCAATTTCACGACAGCGAAAAATCCGATCCCGGGCGAGCTGACGCAAGAGCGACAAGAGTTCAACGGCCGGATGACCGCTGGCCAATAAGGTTCCAGCGAAATGACCGTCAAGAATCGCAGACTCATGCTGCAGGTACTCAGCCACCACCACCTGTACCACCTCTCCGGTCAAGCGCGCACGGAAGGTGGGAAAGAAGCCCTCGGCACTGACGTTCGCCTCGGCCAGCAGCCCGGAGAGATAAGCATCCCCCTGCCAGACACTGAGCAAATGCTGCTGCAGCTCGGCCAGGCTCAGCAAGCCACGGTCGACCGCATCCTCCAGATCGGCGATGCAGTAACAGAGATCGTCTGCCGCCTCCATCAGATAGACCAGCGGGAATCGCTGCCCGACCTGCAGCCCCAACTGTTGCCGCAATTGGCTCACCAATGATCGTTCACTGTAGAAATAACCAATCTTTTGCGCCGGCTCGGCACCATCGCCAATACCCACCGGCACCTTGATCAGGGTCGCCAGCAGGCTATAGGTCAAATCCATCTGTTGCAGGGAGTGCGCCAGCCGCAAACTCTGGGCATTGCCATCAAAGGCTAACAAGTCAGGCAGGAGCGTCCGGGTCCAAAGCTCACTCGGCTCCCGCGCCAAGCACTGCGGATAGAGCACAGGCAACTGCTGCCCCAGCCACTCCCGCAACACTGACTCACCAAAGTGGCCGAACGGCGGGTTGCCCACATCGTGGAGCAGACAGGCCATTTCCAGCAGATTCAGCAGCGGCATTTCCGGCAAGCTATCGCTGGCCTTGGCTTTGAGCAAGGCGCGACAGATCTGTCGACCCACCTGTTGCACCTCTAGCGAGTGGGTCAAGCGGCTACGAACAGAGGCTTTGACATCCAGGGGGAATACCTGGGTTTTTTGCTGCAAACGCCGTACTGGCGCACTCTGCACCACGCGAGCCCGATCCGCCTCGGTCGCCTCCAGCAAGGAGTCGGCAGCCTGGTGACTAAACCGTGCCGGCTGCAACAATCGCTTATATCTCATCATCGGATGATCCTCCCGAAGCCATGAATAGTCGCCGCCATCAACTGGTCAACCAGGCTTGCAAGCGCTGCAGATCGCGCGGATAGACGTCCCGTAATTCAGCGACCCACTGGGTTATCTGTTGGGGCCACTCGGGCAAGTCCGGCGACTGAGCCTGCTTGGCCAATTGGTGCAAACGCCGCAGGCCAATGGCCCCGACCGCGCTTTTGATCTTGTGCGCCTCACTGACGATCCCGTCCTGCTGGTGCGCTTCGAGCTGACGCTCCAGCTCAGCCAGATAATCCGGCATCATCTGCGCAAACAGCTCCACAGCCCCTAGCAAAACGGACTTACCCACCATGTCGGCGTAGTCGGTCAAAAAGGGCAGATCCAGAATCTCCTCGACCGCCTCTAACTGCGAGGTATCGACCAGGATAACCGCTGGAGCAGGAAGCGCCCCGAGCGCGGCAGAAACCGCTTCGTGTGCGGCAGGCGTCAAAAACAACTGGTGCAACACCCGCTTGAGATTGTCCACCGAGAGTGGCTTGCCAATCACATCGCGCATGCCGTGGGCCAAATAAGTCGACTTGTCGCGGATCAGGTTAGCGGTTAACGCCACCAGCGGCGGCAACGTCTCGCGGCCGTGACGAACAAGCAACTGATCGGCCACCTCAAACCCTGTCATGTCCGGCAACTGGATATCCAGCAACACCAGATCAAAGGCCTCGGGTTGCATCAGGGCCAAGGCCTCTTCCCCACAGCGGGCCGGAACCACACTGTGCCCCAGCTTTTCCAGCAAGGCGGTGGCAACCGTGATGTTCAGCTCCACATCCTCGACCAGCAGAATGCGCAACGAAGGAGTAGTCAGCTCGATCTCAGATGCTGGCTCAGGAAGCGACGCCACCACCAGCTCCAAGGTGAAACAGCTACCATGCTCCTCCTCGCTATCCACCTCCAGAGTCCCGCCCATGGCTTCCACCAGTTGTCGGGAGACCGCCAAGCCGATGCCGGTACCGACCGCATGCTTCTTGCCATTGACCTGGTAATACATAGCAAAAATCTTGTCGAGCTCAGCGGCCGGGATGCCCACACCGGTATCTTCGACCTCGAAGCGCAAGTGGACATGTTGCTCGTCTTCACGATGCATATAGATCCGTAACGTCACCCCCCCCTGTTCAGTGAACTTGATGGCATTGCCGGTCAGATTCCACAACACCTGCCGCAAACGAGTTCCATCGGCCAGCACCCAGGGTGGCACGTCACCATCCAGATCCACGTGCAGGTACAAGCCTTTCTGTTCGGCCATCAACCGGGTCAGGGACTCCAGATCGTTCAAGAATGCGGGCAAATCGACCCGGGCGGGGGCTATCTGCAGGCGCTGGCGGTCAATTTTGTCCAGATCGATGATGTCATTGAAGATATTGCCCAGGGTGACGGCACTGACATGGATGGCATTGAGATACTGACGCTGTTCGGCATCCAGACGGCTGTCCTGCAAAATCCGGCTCAAACCGACGATGCCATTCAACGGCGTGCGCAGCTCATGACTGATGGTCGAGATGAAGGTTGTTTTCTCGCGACTGGCCTGTTCCAGCTGTTCCTGGTAGCGCTTGCGCTCGGTCACATCACGGCCGAAGCCGAGCAGGCCCAAGCGTTTACCCCGTGCATCATAGAATGGCACCTTGCGCATCTCGAAGCAGGCGGAGTGACCATCCGGGTAGCGCATCCATTGCTCATAGGTGTAGGTCACATTGCTGGCAAAGACATGGCGATCGGTTTCTACCACCCGATCAGCAACTGCAGGCTCGTAAATGTCATGGGGCGTCTTGCCAATCAATTCGGACTCTGTTCGGCCGGTCAATGTTTCCATCGCCACATTACAGCCGGAGAATTCCCCTTGCGGGTTGCGGTAGTAAATAACATCTGGCGAACTATCGATAAAGGAGCGCAGCAGGGCGCTGCGATCTTCCAGGTCCAGCTGTGCCTGCTCCCGTCGCGCCACTTCGGCCTTCAGTTCGCTCATGGCCTGTTGTCGTGCCGCCTCGGCCCTGTGGGTCTCTTCAATCTGCTGATTCAATTGGCTGATATTGCTGTGCAACTGCACATTCAACGCCTGATCCCGCTCCCGCATCTCCTGCAGTTTGCTAACCATATGAGTCAGCCGCTGCCGGGAGTCCTCCAACTCGTCAACCACGGCGGTGAGAAAATAGGCCGCCCAGGGGGTGACCAGCAGACCAAAAAATACCGAGCGCACTATATCGACCACATCGATAATACCGCGGAGCAACAGGGTCACACCCATCTGGATCAACACGGCCAGCACTATGATGAAGAGCACCAGCAACAAGCTGAACCGAATAATCCCCAGACGAGTCAGCCAATCCACATAGTATTGGGCCCAGGATTTGATTTGCCGCATGCCAGTTCCTCGTAATACAACTCGGGCTATCATATCAATCACCAGCCCGAATCGGGCAGGATCCGCGCACAGTTAGTGGCAAATCCGTGTAAAAACAACAAAGGGGCCTCTCGGCCCCTCAGATTTGCATACGGTTTACTCTTTCGTGTCTACAGCGACTGGAGCCAACCGCTTAGCGCGGTCGATCAGGTCGCTCCTGAGGCACACCATCAAACAAGTCAGGGTGCTGCTGCGCCAGAGCCTTGAGCATACTCTTGGTCACCAGCGTCACACCGGCTTCACTGCGATGGAAACGGCGGGCATCCTCTTCGGCATCCTCCCCAATCACCAGGCCAGGAGGCAGCTCGCACTGTTTATCAATAATGACCTTGTGCAGACGACAACCGCGATGGATGACCACATCGGGGAACGCGACCACACCATCGAGCTTACAGTTGGAATGAACTCGCACCCCGGTGAACAACACCGAGTTGGCGATATCCGATCCACTGACGATGACGCCACCCGAAAACACCGAATTTAGCGAGTTCCCGGCTTTCCCCTCGTAATCCTGCACAAACTTGGCGGGTGGCAATTGCTTCTGATTGGTCCAGATGGGCCAGCTCTCGTCATACAGATCCAGTTCCGGTACCACCGAAGCCAAATCCATATTTGCTTCCCAGAAGGAATCCACAGTACCGACATCACGCCAGTAGCAGCAGTGCTCATGTCCACGATTGCGCACACAGGAGAGGTTAAACGGATGGGCGTGAGCCAGACCAGCCTTGACCATCTTGGGGATTATGTTCATGCCAAAATCACGGCACGAAGTATCATCATCCTGATCCTCGGCCAGCACCTGATACAAGAACTCCGCATCAAATACATAGACCCCCATGGACGCCAACGAAGTCTCGGGATTTCCAGGAATCGTCGGCGGATCTTCCGGCTTCTCGACAAAATCTATGATGCGGCGACTCTCGTCGACCTGCATGACGCCAAATGCCGAGGCTTCTTGCTTGGGCACCTCGATACAGGCGACCGTCACAGGCCCGCCTAACTGCACGTGATCCATGATCAGCGTGGTGTAGTCCATCTTGTAGACGTGATCGCCCGCCAGCACCAGAATGTACTTGGGTGCATAATCGCGCACTATATCCAGATTCTGGAACACTGCATCGGCCGTACCCCGGTACCAGTTCACTTCGTCCACCCGTTGCTGCGCAGGCAGCAAGTCGATGAACTCGTTCATCTGATAGCGCAGGAAAGACCAGCCCGCCTGCAGGTGACGCAACAAACTATGGGACTTGTACTGGGTCACGACACCGACCCGACGCACCCCGGAGTTGATGCAATTTGACAGCGCAAAATCAATGATGCGGAACTTGCCACCAAAGTGGACCGCTGGCTTGGCCCGATTATCGGTCAGCTGCTTGAGTCGACTACCGCGACCGCCCGCCAGCACCAGAGCCATGGTCTGATTTACCGCTTCTCGAGCCTGATTTACTGATCCTGGTCCAACAGATACCAATTTTATCTCCTTGTCGATTCTTATGAATAAGTTCGCAATCCTTGGCTCACTCTTACCTTACGGACTCGTGTGCTTGCTGTCGATGGACTGCCCTACCATCTTGCGCATCTAGGCCAGTTGAAACTGTAAGTCAGCTCACGAAAGCGCTTTCAGGGCTTGGTTGTAATATCACAAAAGTAGAGTTTTTGATCTGGTTTGCTATCGAAAAGAGGCTAAAAAAGGACAGTGGCTTCATATGAGGCAATCACTGCGGCTCGCAGTACCGGCGAGCCATCGATGCCCAAAGCGAGATCAGCTCAGGGCCGAGCCTTGCCCGCCGCTCACCGCCAGCGCTTCCCCTATGGCGACCATGGCACTCCAGCGGTTCTCGCACCACTCGGGCGCTAACAGCGTCGGTTTGCGCGCCGAGGCGGACACCCTGTGATAGACCACCTCGGCGGGCGTATGACGGATCATGGCCACCGCCGCCTCGACATACTCCTCGAGAGTCGGCACCTCGAGACGCCCGGCATGCCAGGCCTTGCCCAGTATGCTGCCCTCCACCACGTGCAGAGGGTGTAATTTGATACCATCGGTGCCAGTGCGAACCACTTGCTGTAGCGTCGCCAGACTATCCATGGCCACTTCGCCGGGTAGACCCACGATGAGATGGGTACAGACCTTCAGCTGCCGGGCACGAGCCCGGATCACAGCATTTTCATAAGCCCGATAATCATGGCCACGATTGATGCGTTTGAGGGTGGCATCATTGGCGCTCTGCAAGCCCAGCTCCAGCCAGATCTCGAAGCCCTGCTGCTGATAACCCGCCAGCAAGTCGAGGACCGCATCCGGCACACAATCGGGGCGTGTGCCCACGCACAGACCGACAATATCGGCAGCCTGGAGCGCCTCCTCATACATCTGGCGCAAAAAGCCGACTTCAGCATAGGTGCTGGTATAGGCCTGAAAATAAGCCAGATAGCGCTTGGCACGATTGGCTTCACCGGCGCGGGCCAGCAACTGGTCGCGAATGGGCAAAACCCGGGCTTGTTCATCGGCAAAGGATGCCACATTGCAGAAGGTGCAACCGCCTCGGCCCAGGGTGCCGTCCCGATTCGGGCAGGTAAAGGCGCCATGCAGGGTGAGCTTATGGATCCGTTCACCATAGCGGCTCTTGAGGTCATCCCCCAACATATGAACGTGCTGATTGAGTTGCATACCGGCTCCTGATGGTTGGCCGCGCATTGTAACGACGGAAAGCCTGGCTAGAGATGATCCAGCGCAGGCCAGTGGCCAATCCTTCCGTGACAAAAATGTTCATAAAACGTGGCCGGCACCCTGCTCATAGCCTGCAGTCTGACTATGCTCGACTGAGACTCCCTGTATTGAGGACCCGCAATGTTGAACTGGCTGAATACAATCTCGATCCGTCGATTTATTCTCTGCGCCTCCGCCATCATCATGCTGACCATAGCCGCAGGCAGCATCTGGCGCGCGCGGCTCACCTCCGAGCTAGCCCTGTTGCCGCAAGCGCTCATTCAGCTCTCCCATACCGCGACCGCCTTGCAAGAGTTGCGCTATCACACCACCCAGATCCAGCAATTCCTGACCGATGCCTCGCTGACGGGTGATGACGAGGCGATCCGCGAAGCCGAGAGCCATGCCCGGGAGGCTAAAGCCTTATTGCCACAAATCGAACCTGGGCAACAGGATCTGGCTGAACGCATCGATCAGCAGATCCAGATCGGTCAAGCCATGGTCAGGGCCTATAAGGAACAAGGCGTCGCCGCTGGCAACCAGCTGATGAAACAGGAAAACAGCGGCTTTGATGCTCTATCAGCTCAGATTGCCGAACAGGTTGCCCACCAGTTGGAGCAGCAAGTCTCTCGCCTGCAACAGTTTGAGCAATTGACGCTGGAACGTAAAAACGCCCTGCAGCAACAAGACACCCTGATTGCCGTCGGTTATCTGCTCATCGTCATCGTCGTACTCTTGCTACTGCTGCGAAAAGTCATGACACCGCTGAATCATCTGATGACCGAGATGGCGGATCTGGCCCGGGGCAGCCGGAATCTCTCTTTTCGTCTGCCGGAAGAGGGTCGGGATGAATTCACCACGCTGGCTACTACCTTCAACCATTTTTTAACCGATATCGACCACATCATAGGCACCATACAAGCGGTCTCCATCCACTCCCATCACCAGATGGAAGCCATGATGGGTCATACCAAAACCACGCTGCAGGGCATGAACAAGGTTCAGAACAATACCGATACCCTGGCGACTGCCATCAACGAGATGGACAGCACGGTACAAGATATTGCCCACAATACCGAGCTTGCCAAACAAGACACCCAACTGGCACAGAATCAAGCCGATGAAGGCCAAGCCCAGGTTAGCCAGACCATAGCCCTCATCCAGCAGGTGGCAAGCCAGATCGATGCCTCGGCCGAGACCATCAATCAACTGGATCACGAGAGTACCCGGATCGGCGAGATCCTGAACGTCATCCGCACCATCTCCGAACAAACCAACCTTCTGGCGCTCAATGCTGCAATAGAAGCGGCGCGGGCCGGTGAGGCTGGGCGTGGTTTTGCCGTGGTCGCCGATGAGGTGCGCCAACTGGCAACCCGGACCCAGAGTTCAACGGTGGAGATACAACAGCGGATCGAAACCTTGCAGCGGCGGACTAGCGAAGCGGTACTGACCATGCGCACAACCAGCCAGCTGAGCGACTCGGCGGTCCAGCAAGCCGGTGAAACTGGCCAGACTCTGCACGCCATCGTAGCGGCGGTAGATCGCATCGCCGATATGAATGCCCAGATCGCCACCGCGACCGAGGAGCAGTCGGTGGTTGCCGAGGAAACCAGCCGCAATGTGGTGACCGTGGCCGATATTGCCAACCAGACTTGCGAGCTGGCGCGACAAAGCTCGCAACGGGCACGCGAGGTCAATTATGCCAGCCAGGAAATCAGCCTGCTGAGCTGTCAGTTTGAAGTGAGCTACCAGCAAGAAGAGGAAAACGAAGATGAAATTGCCCGCTGGAGCGATGCATTCCTGGTTCATATCGCTGAAATCGATGCCCAGCATCAGGGGCTCTTCAACGCCATGAACCAATTTTACAACACCTGCAAGCACCATCAGAATTCAGAGCTCATCCAGCAGCGACTGGATGAACTGGTAAAACTGGCCAAACAGCATCTCCAAGCTGAAGAACAGCTGATGCAGCGGGCGCATTACAGCCAGTATGGGGAGCACAAGAAGACCCATGTCACCTTGCTGGCGGACCTGGAACAACTGCTGGTCCGGTTCAAAGCCCGGGAGCCGGACAGTGACATGGAGATCATCATGTTCCTGAAAAACTGGCTCATCGACCATATCTTCCGCGTCGACAAACAATATGTCCCTGAATTACATCGCGCAGGTATCCATTGACACCATGCGTGATGCGCAGAGAAATATTTGCATAGATATGCAGCATATGGCTATGAAACCCTGATGGAGCAGCGGCAACAGTGGCAGATCACCCGCTGAATAATCGAGGTTCGGCAGAATAAAATCTCCAGAATGGAGAGGATTAGCATCCATCCGACGTACGGAACAGCCCCTGCACCGGAGGGTATCCAGCTGGATTTTTCGTGATCGACCACCAATAACTCAAGGCGACCGCCCATTCGTTATTAACATTGCACGCGGTTCCATAACAGGAAAACAACAAGTTAGCTCAAGTTCTGTTGTTATATGCCGCTGGCAGCTTGTATCACCTCCAGCTGGCAAGCCAGCGTCTTACGCTGTCTCATCCAGCAGGATACGGAATGAATAGAAAACACAGGAATATGCAATCAACAATTGACCTGCCCAGCGCTTCACTTTAGCTTGGTAAACCAAGTGGGACCCTGCCCCGACATGGGCGGGCCGCCACAAGGAAATAACTGCCGTTCTCTCCCGAGCCAACGGCAGCCAGAGGGAATGGAGGAATGCGATGTCGTTATATGATCCCCGCCACGAACGGGATAATTGTGGCTTTGGGCTGATAGCCCATACCGAGGGTGCCGCCAGCCACAAGTTGATTCGTCTGGCTATTTCCGGCCTCGCCCGTATGCAGCACCGGGGGGGTATCGCCGCCGATGGCAAGACCGGTGATGGCTGCGGCTTGTTACTGCAAAAACCCGATAGCTTTTTCCGCGCCGTTGCCGAGGAAAAGGGCTGGAATCTGGGCCGCAAGTACGCGGTCGGCATGCTGTTCCTCAACCCGGATCCAGTATTGGCCGAAGCCAGTCGTCGCATCGTCACCGAAGAGCTGGAAAAAGAGACTCTCACCCTGGTGGGTTGGCGCGATGTGCCGATCAATACCAAGGTCCTGGGCGAAATCGCCCTGGCCACCTTGCCACGGATCGAGCAGGTGTTCGTTAATGCCCCACCCGGTTGGGTGATGAAGGATCTGGATCGCCGGCTGTACATAGCCCGTCGCCGCATTGAAAAGCGGATCCAGGATGAACAGTTCTATATTGCCAGCCTCTCCAATCAGGTCATCGTCTACAAGGGGCTCTGCCTGGCTGCCGATCTGCCGCGCCTCTATCTGGATCTGGCGGATATCCGTCTGCAATCGGCGATCTGTGTCTTCCACCAGCGCTTCTCCACCAACACCCAACCGCGCTGGCCCCTGGCCCAACCGTTCCGCTTCCTCGCCCACAATGGCGAGATCAACACCATCAACGGCAACCGGCAGTGGGCTCGGGCCCGTGCTTACAAATTCAGCTCGCCCCTGCTGCCGGACCTGCAATCCGCCGCCCCCTTCGTCAACAACAGCGGCTCCGACTCCTCGAGTCTGGATAACATGCTGGAGCTGTTCCTGGCCGGTGGCCTGGACTTGTTCCGCGCCGTGCGCCTGCTGGTACCGCCCGCCTGGCAGAAGCATCCCGCCATGGATGATGAACTGCGCGCCTTCTATGACTTCAACTCCATGCATATGGAGCCCTGGGATGGCCCGGCAGGGCTGGTGATGTCCGATGGCCGCTTTGCCGCCTGCGCCCTGGATCGCAACGGCCTGCGTCCCGCCCGCTATGTAGTGACCAAAGATAAATTCATCACCCTGGCCTCGGAAGTCGGGATCTGGGACTACACCCCGGATGAGGTGGTGGAGAAAGGCCGCGTCGGCCCTGGTGAGCTATTTGTGGTCGATACCTACACCGCCAAGGTCTGGACCAGTTTCGAGATCGATGATGATCTCAAGCATCGTCACCCCTATCGGCACTGGATGGAGCAGCATAGACGCCATCTGGTCAGCTTCGAGGCGATCCCGGATGACAAGATAGGTCGCCGCGAGTTGGAGGACGACCAGCTGCACTGCTATCAGAAGCAGTTTGGTTACAGCTATGAAGAGCTGGATCAGGTGCTGCGGGTGTTGGGTGAAAATGGTCAGGAAGCCGTGGGCTCCATGGGGGATGACACGCCGATGGCGGTGCTCTCCGGCAAGCCCCGTTCACTATATGACTACTTCCGCCAGATGTTTGCTCAGGTCACCAATCCGCCCATAGATCCGCTGCGGGAAAATCATGTCATGTCGCTGGCCACCTGTATCGGCCGCGAACAGAACGTCTTCAACGAAACCTATGGTCATGCCCATCGGGTGCAGTTTGCTTCCCCCATACTGATCTACTCCGACTTTCACCAGTTGCTGGAACTCGATGATTCCCACTACCGCCACGCCCGTCTGAGCATGAGTTTTAGTCCGGACCAAGGGTTGGAGCAGGCCTTGCTGCACCTGTGCGAAGAGGCCAAAACCGCCGCCCGCGCCGGTGCCGTGCTGCTGGTACTCTCCGACCGGCAGATAGCGCCGGATCGCTTGCCGATCCCGGCTGCCATGGCGGTCGGCGCCCTGCAACGCACCCTGGTGGAGGCGGATCTGCGCTGCGACTGCAACCTGATTGTCGAAACCGCCACAGCCCGCGATCCCCACCACTTCGCGGTACTGCTCGGTTTCGGCGCCACGGCGATCTACCCCTACCTGGCCTATGAATCCCTGGCCAAGATGGTCGATGACGGCACCCTGCCGCTGACCCTGCGTCAGGTGTTGAAGAACTATCGGACCGGCATTGAAAAAGGGCTCTACAAGGTGATGTCCAAGATGGGCATCAGCACCATCGCCAGCTATCGCTGCACTCAGCTGTTTGAGGCCATCGGCATAGGCGCGGAGGTGGTGGATCTCTGCTTCCAGGGCGTCGCCAGCCGGATTGGTGGTGCCAACTTTGCCGACTTCCAGCAGGACCTGCAGCAGCTGGCCCATCAGGCCTGGCTCAAGCGCAAAGCCCTGCCCCACGGCGGCCTGCTCAAATATGTCCACGATGGCGAGTATCACTGCTTCAATCCGGATGTGGTGCAAAGCCTGCAAGCCGCGGTGAAGAGTGGCGATTACGCCGAGTACCAGCGCTTTGCCCGTCTGGTCAATGAGCGACCGGTCGCTACGCTGCGGGATCTGCTGGCCGTGCAACCGGCTGCGGCGGCCATCCCCTTAAGCGAGGTCGAGCCCGAAGAAAACTTCTATCGCCGCTTCGATACCGCGGCCATGTCGATTGGTGCCCTCGGCCCCGAGGCTCACGAAGCCCTGGCCGTGGCCATGAACCGCCTCGGTGGCCGTAGTAACTCAGGTGAAGGTGGCGAAGATCCGGCCCGCTATGGCACAGAGCGCAACTCCCGCATCAAGCAGGTCGCCTCCGGACGCTTTGGCGTGACCCCCCATTATCTGGTGAATGCCGATGTCATCCAGATCAAGATCGCTCAGGGTGCCAAGCCCGGTGAAGGCGGCCAGTTGCCCGGCGACAAGGTCACGGTGCAGATCGCCAAACTGCGCTACTCGGTGCCCGGCGTGACACTGATTTCACCGCCGCCCCATCATGACATCTACTCCATCGAGGACTTGGCCCAGCTGATCTTCGATATCAAGCAGGTCAACCCGCAGTGCTTGGTGTCGGTGAAACTGGTCTCCGAGCCCGGAGTCGGCACCATTGCTACCGGGGTAGCCAAGGCCTATGCCGATCTCATCACCATCTCCGGCTATGACGGCGGCACGGGCGCCAGCCCCATCACCTCGGTCAAGTATGCCGGCTCCCCCTGGGAGCTGGGGCTGGCCGAGACCCAGCAGGCGCTGGTCGCCAACGGTCTGCGGCACAAGGTGCGACTGCAGGTGGATGGCGGTCTGAAAACCGGGCTGGATATCATCAAGGCCGCCATTCTGGGCGCCGAGAGCTTCGGCTTCGGCACAGGCCCCATGGTGGCGCTCGGCTGTAAATATCTGCGCATCTGTCATCTGAACAACTGTGCCACCGGCATTGCCACCCAGGATGAAAAGCTGCGCAAGGATCACTACCGCGGCGATGCCGAGCTGGTGATGAACTACTTCCGCTTCCTGACCCGCGAGACCCGGGAGCTGTTGGCGCAACTCGGCGTCCGCCAGCTCACCGATCTCATTGGCCGCACCGATCTGTTGCAGCAACTGCCAGGTCTGACCGCCCGTCAGGGGCGTCTGGATCTGGGTGCTGTGTTGGCCACGCCGCTTTCACCCCAGGGCCTGCCGCTGTTCTGCCAGCAGGAGAACCCCAGCTTCGACAAGGGCGATCTCAATCTGCTGCTATTGCAGGAGCTAGAGCCTGTGCTGCGGGACAAACAGGGAGGCGACTACCACTACAGCATCCGCAACACAGATCGCTCTGTGGGCGCCCTGCTCTCCGGCACCATAGCCCGCCTGCATGGCAATCAGGGCATGGCCTCGGATCCGCTGACTCTCTACTTTGACGGCACAGCGGGGCAGAGCTTCGGGGTCTGGAATGCCGGTGGTCTGCAGCTCATCCTCACCGGAGATGCCAATGACTATGTGGGCAAGGGCATGACCGGCGGCAAGCTGGTGATCCGCCCCCATGTCGGCGTCAGTTTCAAATCCCACCAGGCCACCATAGTCGGCAATACCTGCCTCTATGGCGCCACCGGTGGCCAGCTCTATGCGGCCGGTCAGGCGGGTGAGCGGTTCGCAGTGCGCAATTCCGGAGCTCATGCCGTGGTCGAGGGCATAGGTGACAATGGCTGTGAATACATGACCGGCGGCATAGTCACCATACTGGGAGCAACCGGCGTCAACTTTGCGGCCGGTATGACAGGTGGCTTTGCCTACGTGCTGGATGAGCAGGGTGATTTTGACAAGAAGACCAACCATGAGCTGGTGGATCTGCTGAGTGTGCAGGAGTTTGCTATTCACGCCGAGCATCTGCGCGGCATCATCACCCAGCATCTGCAAGAGACCGGCAGCCCCAGGGCTGAAGCCATTCTCGCCGATTTTGGTCACTATTTGCCGCGCTTCCGGTTGGTCAAACCCAAGTCCAGTGATGTGAAAGCCCTGCTCGGTCACACAGCCCGCAGCGTGGCCGAGCTGCGCGTGCAGGCGCAATAAGACAAGGATGCCCCCATGAGCCAACAACATGTGTTCCAGTTTATCGACGTCCGGCGAATTGATCCGCCGAAGAAGCCGATCGGCGTCCGTAAACAGGAGTTTATCGAGATCTACGAGCCCTTTACCGAAGCGCAGGCCAAGATGCAGGCCGACCGCTGTCTGGAGTGCGGCAACCCCTACTGCGAGTGGAAGTGCCCGGTGCACAACTACATCCCCAACTGGCTGAAGCTGGCCCAGGAGGGACGCATTCTCGAAGCCGCCGAGCTGGCCCATCAGACCAACAGCCTGCCGGAAGTGTGCGGCCGGGTCTGTCCGCAGGATCGTCTGTGTGAAGGCTCCTGCACCCTGAACGACGAGTTCGGCGCCGTCACCATCGGCAATGTGGAAAAATACATTACCGACCGCGCCTTCGAGATGGGCTGGCGGCCGGATATGTCCAAGGTGGACTGGAGCGACAAGCGAGTCGCCATAGTCGGGGCGGGACCGGCCGGGCTGGCCTGTGCCGATGTGCTGGTACGCAATGGCGTCAAGCCTGTGGTGTTTGATCGCCATCCGGAAATCGGCGGTCTCCTCACCTTCGGCATTCCGTCGTTCAAGCTCGACAAGCAGGTGATGCAGCGGCGGCGGGATATCTTCGAGGAGATGGGCATAGAGTTTCGCCTCGACATCCAAATC
The DNA here is from genome assembly GCA_038247115.1 of Enterobacterales bacterium. GTDB lineage: Bacteria > Pseudomonadota > Gammaproteobacteria > Enterobacterales > Aeromonadaceae > Pseudaeromonas. Next base: position 19,020 of record JBBRVG010000015.1, read on the forward strand.
GGCAGCGATGTAGCCTTTGCCGATCTGCTCGCCGAGTACGATGCGGTGTTTGTCGGTATCGGCACCTATGGCTTCCTCAGTGGCAACCTGGAGCATGAAGAGGCTCCCGGCGTGTATGCCGCCCTGCCCTATCTCATCGCCAACACCAACCGCCTGCTCGGAGTCGAGAAATCGGCGAGCGACTATATCGACCTGGCCGGTCAACGGGTGGTGGTGCTGGGTGGCGGCGACACCGCCATGGATTGTGTGCGTACCGCCGTCCGTCAAGGTGCCACTCAGGTGTGCTGCGCCTATCGGCGGGATGAAGAGAACATGCCCGGCTCGCGGCGCGAAGTGCAGAATGCCAAGGAAGAAGGAGTCAGCTTTCTATGGAATATGCAGCCGCTCGGCATGGCGCTGGACGCTCAGGGGCGTGTGCAAGGGGTGCAGATGGTCAAGACCCGGTTGGGCGAGCCCGATGCCCACGGTCGCCGCGCTCCGGAGCCGATTCCGGGCAGTGAAACCTTGATCCCCGCCGATGCGGTGATCCTGGCGTTCGGCTTTAAGCCCAACCCGCCGGAGTGGTTGCAGGATGCCGAGGTGGCCCTGGATGCTCGCGGCCGCATCCAGGCCAGCGCCCAGCAGAGCTACCCGTTCCAGACCAGCAATCCCCGGGTGTTTGCCGGTGGCGATGCGGTGCGGGGATCGGATCTGGTGGTGACGGCGATAGCCGAAGGGCGCGGTGCCGCATCCGGCATTTTGGACTACCTGCAGCTGTAACGAATAAGGCCTATGCCCCGAGGCGTCCACTATTCCAGTTGTGTGTTGGTATCCACGCCACGTCGGGCTGCATCGGGGCAACCGAGCGCCGACACGCCGTGGATCCATCCCTGGAGGCTCGAAGGCATCGTCCCTGATGCCTACGGTCGGCTTATCGGTTATCCCCGCTGCACCATTCATACCCCGAAAAATAACCAACTTGCTCAGGGAACAGCCCCGAGACATCCCAGCGTGTCTTGGGGTCTACCAACTGGCGATGTCAGCTCACCCTTGACCTGCTACAGCATTTCCATAAAGCTGCGCCCACACCCCACCGTTGGAATAAGCCATGGGCTACCTGCAAGACCCCCGCGTCCTGTTCGCCGCCGAACGCACCCTGCTGGCCTGGAATAGAACCAGCCTGGCCTTGATGGGATTCGGCTTTGTCATAGAGCGCTTTGCCCTCTATATCCAGATCATGGCACCGGATCGCATCACGCCAGTCGAGTCCCGATTATCCCTGCTCCTCGGCCTGGCCTTTGTCTTTCTCGGCAGCCTCACCGCCTTCGCCTCCAGCTGGCAATATTTGCGAGTGCTCAACCAGCTAGCCGCCGATGAGATCCCCGCCGGTTACCGGCCACAATTCGGTAGCGGCCTGAATATTCTGGTCGGCTTGCTCGGGGCCCTGCTATTTGGCTTTTTGCTGCTGAAGTAACAGCGCCGAGAGCTCGATCCGGCACCGTTAAGAGGATTCAAACGCCATCGCACTATTTTGCAGAAGAAACCGCTTACAAATGAGTCATGGCCCTCATTTTCTGTGACGAGTTGTTAATCTCGTGTTCACATTTTTGTGATATGGATCTATCGTAAGTGTTGAAATCGTAACCATAAAGCTCCGAGTGGCGCTTGGGTGAACCGATAACTCACACTGGCGACAAGGATGAGGTTACCCCCGCAGGATGACGACACGTTTGCGCTTCCACTTACTCCACATCTGCTGGTGGTTTTGCCTGCTGCTTGGCTCATCGGCCATGGCGGTGGAATTTACCGCCCAGGAGCAGCAATGGTTGCGCACCCATAGCGGCAAGACGCTCACTCTGGGGCTGAGCGAAGTGCCCAGCATCGAGCAATTTGACTATGCCGGCAAACCCCGCGGCTATGTCCAGGAGCTGGTGGCATTGCTGGAGCAGCATCTGGATCTGCAGATCCGCGTCATTCAGGCTCCCGCCTGGAGTGATGTCTATAATCGCTTCCTCAGCGGCCAGATCGATATCCTGCTCGGGGCCAATGAAACCCAGCAGCGCAAACAGTTTATGGCCTTCACCCGGCCCATCCAGCGCTATCCCTATGTGGTCTTTGCCAACCGGGACAGCCAGATCCGCAATCTGGGCGATCTGCATCAGCGCCAGATCGGCTTTCTCACCGACGATGTGGTGTTTAACCTGTTTCCGGAAAATTACCCCCACATTGCCTATCAAAGCCGCACCTTCACCACACTGGAGGATGCCTTCGCCGCGCTGAGCCGACACCAGATTGACGGCGTCATCAGCAGTAGCGGTAATCAAACGCCCCTCTATCTGCGCCATCATACCAATCTGATTGAGGTGGCCACGCTCAATGGCATCAGCTCCGATATGACGCTCGCCACCCGTCTGGCCGATGAGCAACTGGCACGCATTCTGGACAAGGTGATCGCCAGCGAACATCAGGCGCTGACCCGGATGCTGGAAAAAAACAACCAGCTCTATAACCGGAAAATTCTGGAATTGACCGCCAGCGAACAGAGTTGGCTGGAACAAAAACCCGTGATCCGTATCGGTGTCGCCACCGATTACTTGCCGTTTGAATATGAGGCCGAGGGCCAGTATCGCGGCATCACAGGCGCCTTTATCCAGCAGGTTCAGGCACTGACCGGCCTGCGAGTTCAGCTGGTAGAAGGGGACTTCAACAGCCTGTACCAGCAGATGCAGCAAGGAAAACTGGATCTGCTCAACATGGCGAAAACTCCCGAGCGGATGGAACAGTTTCTGTTCACGGCTCCCTATTTCAAAGAGCGCGACATCATTCTGGGCCACCGGAATAATCCCTATGTGCAGGATGTCTACGGCCTGGAAAACAAGCGGGTCGCCGTCATCGATGGCTTCTGGCATCAGGAGTATCTGAAACGCAACTTGCGCCATGTGGAGATAGTCACCACCCAGAACCTCAATGAGTCTCTGGAACTGCTGGATCACGGCTCCGTGGACTACCTGATCGAGAACCCGACGGTACTGGATTATTATCGTCACGGACTCGGTTATCTGGAATTGGAGAAAAAAGGCAGCACGGCCGCCGACTCCTTCTTCTATCTGGGGGTCAACCGTCACTACCCTGAGCTGGTCAGCATCATCAACAAGACGTTTCGCCAGATAGATCCGGAACAGATGCGGGTGCAGGGCCTCAACAGCGTGCCGGATCTGCAAGCCCAACGGATACGCCTGTTGGTGATCCTCTCCTCGATTCTGGCGGTAGCCCTGCTGGTCTGTCTGGGGCTGGCGATCCTGCTAACCCGCCGCTACATAGTCCAGCGTGCGACCAATGCCATGCTCAAGGAGCGACAACTGCTGCTGTATACGGATCCGCTGACCGGTCTCGACAACCGCTTGAGCTACAACCAGGCCGAGAACGAGTTGCGCCATTGCCGTCATCCCCAGGCCTGGATGGTGATTGACCTGAATAACCTCAAATATATCAACGACCAGTATGGTCACCTGGCAGGCGATCAACTGCTGATCCAGTTTTCCAAACTGCTGCGCCAGAGTCTGCCGCCCCAGACCTTATTGTTCCGGATGGGCGGCGATGAATTTCTGGCCGTGGTCCAGAACGTGGATGAAAGCCACGCTCACCAGTTGGAGCGGGATCTGCTGCAGCAGATGAATCAGGAGCTGAGCCTGTATCAGGATGCTCCCTTGCCCCCGGGTCCGTTGGCGGCCATTGGTCTGGCCTGGCGCCCCGATGCCAGTCATCTGCTGGCCGACACCTTCATGCTCGCCGACCACCGCATGTATGAACACAAGCGCACCAGCAAGATCAGCCCCCATATCGGTTGCGCACAGACTCAGGGCACCCTCTGTATCGCCGATTAATATCCCGGCCTTGCGTCGAGGCTGGCAGAACATAGCCAGATTCTGATAGCCTTAGCCTCCCATGGCACCGTCATCTCGCTGCCATTCACTCACGACCATCCACTTTCAGGAACTCCAACGCGCATGGCCGCCACCATCCACGACGTCGCCCGTCTCGCCCAGGTCGCTATCTCCACCGTCTCCAAGGTGATGAGTGATAGCCCGCGCATCTCGGCCGAAACCAAGTTGCGGGTGCGAAATGCCATGCTGACCCTGGATTATCATCCCAGTCGCAACGCCCGGGGCCTGGCCAGAAACACCACCGAAACCTTGGGCATACTGATGCCGCTGGAGCGCGACTGCGCCTTTCGCAACCCCTATGTGTTCGAGATCCTCTGCGGCATCGAGAGCCTCTGCTCCCAGCACAGCTACTCGGTGACCCTGCTCAATGCCATGCAACTGGCCAACAACCGTAACGCCATCAAACGGCTGATTGCCGAGCGTCAGGTCGATGGCTTTATCCTGCATGCCACCCAGGATGCCCCGCTGCTCATCAAGCTACTCAGCGAGCAACAACTGCCGTTTGTGGTGATTGGCCAGCTCAGTCATAACGACAAGCACAGCTGGGTGGATATGGATAACAGTCACGCCGGTCAGGTCGCTACCCGCCACCTGCTGGATCAGGGCTATCGCCAGCTGCAGTTTGTCGGCACCCAGCCCCAGGACACCATCACCCGCAAGCGGGCTCTGGGCTTTGCCCAGTCCTTAAGCGAGCAGGGCTTGAAACCCGTCGCCAGCGATCTCTATGCCGGAGACAACAGCAGTGCCAACGGCCAGGCCATCTGGCAGCTGATCGCCAGCCAACCCCAACGTCCGGATGGGATCGTCGTCGCCACCAGTCAGCTGGCGGCGGGTCTGATGGCCCAGGCCCAGGCCAGTGGCATCCGGATTGGCCCCGAGCTGGGCGTGATCAGCTTCGATAACTACCCGCTGGCCGAGCACACCAGCCCGGCGCTGTCGGTGATCGATCTGGATTTGTTCGAGCTCGGCGCCCAGGCCAGTCGCGCCCTGTTCGAGCAACTGGACAACCCCCAGCACCGCATTCAATCCCAACTGCTGAACCTGGTGCTGCGCCCTCGGGCCTCCAGCCAGCGCTAACGCCAAGCTCTACTCCCTACGCCCTATTCCCTAATAGCTAATTCCGGGATGAGATCGCTTATCTCGCGGGATGAGATCCCGATCCCGATCCCCGGATCTTTTTGCATTGCCGATTGACTCAGCTTTGTCCCTGGATCGAGAATAAATGCGAAAGCGCTTTCCCATATATCAACGCATATGACATTTACTGTTTTTATTTTATTGATAGTTATGGATTTAATTTCATAGATTTAGGAAATTAGTTTCTCAACATAAGGATTCATCATGTTAAACCTCGACCATAACGGGTCTATGGGCTGGCTATCCGGCCCCCTGCTGGCCAGCCTGTTGCTGGCTACCGGCTGTAACAACGACACCAACTCGACCCCGGCTCCCGTCGCCAAAGCCGACTGGCACCAGAGCGTGGCGTACGAGATTTTTGTGCGCAGCTTCTATGACAGCGATGGCGATGGCACCGGGGATCTGGCAGGCGTCACCGCCAAGCTCGACTATCTGAGCGGACTGGGGGTCGATGCCCTCTGGCTGATGCCCATCCAGCCGAGCCCGACCTACCACGGCTATGCGGTGAGTGATTACACCAGCATCAATCCGGACTATGGCACCCTGGACGACTTCAAGACCCTGATCGCCGAAGCCCATAAACGCCACATCAAGGTGATCCCGGATCTGGTGATCAACCATACTTCCGAGCAACACCCCTGGTTCCAGGGCATGCTGGCCGGCGACGCCGCCTACCAGAACTTCTATCGCTGCGGGGATACCGCCGTCGACGGCAACTGGGGCGAAGTGGCTCCCGGCAAATACTGCTACTACTCCTTCGGCCCGCAGAGCGGCTTGCCCGATCTCAACTATCAGGAGCCAGCGGTGCGCAACGAGGTGCTGAAGATCGCCGACTTCTGGCTGGCCGCCGGAGTGGATGGCTTCCGCCTGGATGTGGCGCAGGATATTGGCGACGGCGATGATGCCTACTCGGTGGCCTGGTGGCAGGAGTTCGATACCCACGTCAAGTTGATGAAGGCCGATGCCTTTGTGGTCGGCGAAGTGAACTACGACAGTCTGGATGGCAACACCAAGATTGCCCCCTTCCTGGCGGGCATGACCTCCGCCTTCAACTTCCCGCTGTATAACGAGCTGGTCACAGCCGCCGCCGGTTTGCCCAAGGATCTGCTGGCGCTGATCAATCCGACCCGCGAACGCTACGCCGCCGTGAATCCGGACTATGTGGATGCGACCATCATCGGCAACCATGACCGCAGCCGCATCGCCTCGGAGCTGAACTTTATCGACAGCAAGATCCGTCGCGCCGTCATGTTGCAGATGACCCTGCCCGGCACGCCCTTTATCTATTACGGCGATGAAATCGGCATGCGCGGCGGCCACGATCTGCAAGCCGACCCCCACAAGCGCGAGCCTTTTGATTGGTATGCGCCGGGCGATGGCACCGGCATGACCCGGATGACCCAAGCCGTATATGGTGCCGAGGCCAAGAACCTGTTGCCCAACGACGGCATCTCGTTGGAGGAGCAGCAAGGCCAACCCGGCTCCTTGTATGAGCTCTACAAGCAGCTGATCCAGATCCGCAAGAGCAACAGTATCCTGTTCACCGGTCAGTATCAGCGGGTCGGCACCCCGACGGGCAGCTATGGCTACCAGATCACGGCCCCGACGGCTGACTACAACCTGCTGGTGGTGCATAACCGGTTGGCGGATCAGGAGCTGGCGCTGCCTATCACTAGCGCTACCACAGAGCTGCTCGGCAACAGCGCTTATCAGGACGGCGACACCCTGACCATTCCCGCCTATGGCAGCGTGATCCTGAAAACCAAGGGCCAGGCGGCAGCGGTCGAGCTGGGTAGCATTCCGGACGATGCCATGGATACCAGCGAGGTGACGCTGGATATTCAGGTGCATGTGCCGAGCAATACTCCCGATGGCGCCCAACTTTATATGCCCAACTCCGATGACGGCTGGGATCCGACCACCATTACTGTGGATGCCGATACTACCCTGGAGCGGGTGGATGCCAGCACCTTCCATATCCGCGTCACCCGCCCCCGTGGCACCCGTCTGGAATACAAGTTCTTCCGTGGCGGTTGGGACAGCAGCGAGACCGATGCCGACGGCAACTGGACCGGCAATCGCGTCTTCCTGTTTGTCGATGACAGCAGCCAGGTGGACGTCAATATCCAGGGCTGGCGCGATACCAACTTTAAGGGCTAAGCCTCACCCCTGTTCCGGAAATAAAATAACGGGCCGCATCGGCCCGTTATTTTATGGTTCTGTCCCAGTTATGCGTTGCCCGGATCAAAAACCGGCATCAAGCCGCTATTTCGGAGCCAAGAGTCAGGAGTCAGGACGAACACAGACACGCCGTGAATACATCCGTGTAGGCTCGGCGGCGGCATCCCTGCCGCCAACGGTCTGCTTTTCGTCCAGACTCCATCCCTTTTGATCGACAACAGGTAACTGGCATATAGCCTTTTTTATCTATTCCTATCGCCGCACATGTCACGGTGCAGCCTTGTCATCGCGGCATGCTCGTCACCGCAACATGGCTTAGACCGCAGGCTGCGCCCCCCGACGGGAAGCCAAACTGCGGGATGACCACTGACCGCGCAGCAGCAGTCCCGCCACCGGTAACCGCGCCAGTACCCCATACAGCGCCAGCGAGCAGGCCAGCACCACCAGCGGCTTGATGAGCTCCCACCCCGGTGACATCCATTTTGTGCTCAGCGGGAACAACCAGATCACCAGCAGCATATGCAGGCAATAGAGCCCCAGCACCTTGGGCGCCTGCCGCTCCAGCCAGCTGCCCCGCCCCAGATCCGGGTTGGCCAGCAACCAGCAGAACAGACCGACCGCCCAGGGCACGCTGGAGAACAGGAAGTCATGACGGCCAAACGGGATCTCCCACAGCTGCTTCAGCAGCAGATTTTCCAGTCCATAACCCAGCACGCCGATAACCAGCAAACGCAGCGCCAGGGCCGAGCTTAGCGTCCAGTTGTGCTTACGGATCATAAAGCCCAACGCCACAAACAGCAGGGAGAAGAAGGGACCATTGCGGGTCATCAAGGCCCACTCCGCACCCAGGATCGGCTTACCATAGGAGCCACCGAGCAGGGCCAGCAGATAGAGGGTCGCCCCCAGCGCCAACGCCAGACCCGGACGGCGAACCTGCTGGCACAGCGCCAGGATCAGCACCGCCAGGATCAAGGACGGCAAGAACCACAGATGGACCATGCCGCCGACCCACCACTGGTTCAGGGGATCGCTCAGCAGCATCTGCCACTGGAAGGCCATGGCAGCCCCATAACCCTGCTCCCAGGCCCCGATCGGATCGAAGGGGATCACCGCATACAGGGCACTCCACACCAGCCACAGCACCAGCAGCGGACGGCAATAACGTAACGCCACCCCGAGCGGCGACCCGCCGCTCAGCTTGGGCTGCAAAAAATAGCCGGAGCAGAGGAAGAAAAACGGCACCGCAAAGCGGGTGATCTGGTTGAGGAACCCGGCCACATAGATATCGATGGTCCAATTCCAGACCGTGGGATCAAAGGGGTTCGCAAAGGGCGATATATGGATCACCATCACCGCTATGATGGCCACCATACGGCCGCACTCAATACTGGATATCCGCATCTCGACTCCTCGTGAGACTACTCGCTAGAAAGCGCTAGACTATCCACTCAGCGCAACCGGTTGCAATTGCAAAACCCGGATCTGTGATGGCCCTATCTGGCCGGTTACGCTTCGTTACCCGGCGCAGACCAAGGTAACAGCCCAGCGACAGATGGCGACCCTCGGGGAGATTATTTGATAGGCCCGAGCCCGGCGCCGTGCTAGCTTCGGCAATAGCACAGGGCGGCAGCCGTCCCCTGTTCCTCCTGCAGGGCCGGGGCAAGGGCTGACCAGCTCGCCTCCTGCATCCTTCCTTATTCAATTCAATCCTATGTCCTTATGGTGCATTCGCTGGCAGCGGATCAGAGCCTGGTGCATATACCCGGGAGTTGCCATGAGTAACCAGCGTTGGAAAGCCAAATGGAAGGCCGACGATATCGCCTTTCATCAGCACGAGATCCATCCCCATCTGATCCGCTTCTGGCCGCAGCTGGCGCTGGCCACCGGCACCACAGTTCTAGTGCCCCTGTGTGGCAAGAGCCACGATCTGGGCTGGCTGCACCAGCAGGGCCATAGAGTGATCGGCGTGGAGCTCAGCCACATCGCCATTGCTGCCTACTTTGCCGAGCGCGGGCTGCAGCCGCAACGCCAGCGGTTGGGCCGTTTTCAGCGCTACTGGGCGGGCACGCTGGAGCTGTGGTGTGGCGATCTGTTTGACTTGCGCCGCGAGGATCTGGGCGAGGTCGCCGCCGTCTATGACTGCGCGGCCCTCACCGCCCTGCCCGCCGCCAGTCGCGGCCACTATGTACGACAGTTGAGTTCCTTGATGGGAGTGGGGGGGCAGATGTTGTTGCTGACCACGGAATCCGCTGACGAACCGGCCGAGGCGGGCTCGGCCGCTATGGCCGAGGTGGCTCCGGCCGCGACGGATCAGGCGGGTTCGGCCGCCATGGCCGAGGTGGGCTCGATCACCATGGCCGCGACGGCTCAGGCCGATGCCTGCCCGGCGGATGCTGATCTGGGCGATACCGGCCCGGCTGACGCCGAGCACAGCCCGGATCCGGAGGTGCTGGCGCTCTATCAGAGCCGTTTTGCCATAGCCTTATTGTTTGGCCACTCCTGCCTGAAGATGGATCCTGAGTTCCCGAGCCTGCCCGCCAGTCTGCTGGCGGAGAAGGTGTATCACCTGGGGCCTAGGGTTTAACGGTCGATTTGGCATCGAGCAATGGGGATTGGATCGAGGGCGATTCCACTCGCAGTCGGATGCGGCTGAGCCGAGCCGCCGTCTATCGGATACCGATGAGCCGTGCCGCCTGCTGTCGGCAACGGCGGGGCCGGTTCCGCCCTTGTCGGCTTGAGCGATTTGCCAACCTGCCGTTGGCGGGGGCGGGTTAAGGACCGAAGCCGCGGTCCTTAACAATCCTGCGGCTGGTGTATGCCGACTGTCGGGAAGGCCCCGTGTTCCGGGATTCTCTTCACCGGCCGGGAGCCACACGCCATCCCTGGCGTGACGCTCCCTTTTGCGGTCATCCTGACCGCGCACCGGCTGCGTTCACCCCTCCCCACGGCCCGACAGACGGCTTTGAGTTTTGTGTGAAAATCAAACGAGCAAGAGCGGTGTGGATTCCTCCCCCGGCCTGTTAGACGGCTTGAGGTTTTGTGCGTCAATCAAAAGCGGCGGCTCATGCGAATGATCATGCAAACAGAGGCGATCTGCAAAATGGCGATGCGGTTGCTGTGTGCTTCCCCTTCCCAAAGGAGGCGCTTGTAAGCTGTTGATTGGCTTTGCGGGTGCGGGCGGGGTAAGGATTTGACAGCTGGGGGGTCCACTTGTACGATTTGCTTCCCTAAGTTACCAGAGGCGTATCCGGGTCAACCCGGCTCTATCTATCTATGGACATACCCAGTTGTCGACTCTTCGACGCTAGTTCTGCCTGTTACACCCCGAATCTGACTCATACCCGGTTGTTATCCTGCTCTGCCCTTCGTTTTTGCCCTAGCCCCCTCCGTTGCCAGCCTGTTTATGGAGACAGACAATGGAAATCCTGATCCTATTAGGACTCGTGTTACTCAATGGCTTGTTCGCTATGTCCGAGATTGCCTTGGTGACGGCGAAGAAAGCCCGCTTGATGAAGTTGGCCCTGGATGGGGATAACGCCGCCCGGGTGGCATTAAAACTGGGCGAAGATCCGACCCAATTTCTCTCCACTATCCAGATTGGTATCACCTCCATCGGCATCCTGAACGGTATTGTCGGTGAAGCCGTGCTGGCCGCGCCGCTCTCCGTGTGGCTGCAATCCTTGGGCGTGGCCACCCCGACCGCCAATCTCAGCGCCACCGCCGCCGTTGTCGTCGGTGTCACCTATATCTCCATCGTGATCGGCGAACTGGTCCCCAAGCGGATTGGCCAGATCGATCCCGAGCCCATAGCCCGTCTGGTCGCCCGCCCCATGCAGGTGCTGGCGCTGGTGACACACCCCTTCGTGGTCTTGCTGAGCCTCTCCACCCATGGCTTGCTGCGCATCATGGGCATCAAGCAGGATGGCCAGTCCCGGGTCACCGAAGAAGAGATCCACGCCATGCTGGAAGAGGGCTCGGAAGCGGGCATTATCGAGCAGAATGAGCACGATATGGTGCGCAACGTGTTCCGGCTGGATGACCGGCAGCTGGGCTCCTTGATGATACCGCGCTCCGATGTGGTCTATCTCGACATCCTGCATCCGACGGAAGAGAACCTGACCCGCTTGATCGACTCGGAACACTCGCGCTTCCCGGTCTGCGAAGGCGGGCTGAATAACCTGCTCGGCGTCATGCATGCCAAGCAGGCGCTGTCGGCCATAGTCCGTGGCGAAACCCCGAACTTCACCGCCCATCTGTCGCCCTGCATCTATGTGCCGGAGACCCTGACCGGCATGGAGTTGCTGGAGCAGTTCCGCCAGAACAATATGCAGATGGCCTTTGTGATCGACGAATACGGCGAAATCGAGGGCATAGTGACCCTGCAGGATGTGCTCGAAGCCGTCACCGGCGAGTTCACGCCGAGCAATTCCGAAGATTCCTGGGCTATCCAGCGCGAAGATGGCTCCTGGCTGCTGGATGGCGCCATCCCGATCCTTGAGATGAAGGATCGGCTGGCGCTCAAGACGGTGCCGGAAGAGGACAAGGGCCGCTACCACACCCTCAGCGGCATGGTGATGCTGTTGCTGGGGCGCGTGCCGAGCACCGGTGATTATGCCGACTGGCTGGGCTGGCGCTTTGAGGTGGTGGATATGGATGAGAAGCGCATCGACAAGATCCTGGCCTCGCCGCGGCCGGATGGCGAGAGTGCGCCGCCGGAATATATGCTGTAACGGTTTTTATCGTTGGCACGATTTGCTGGTTGAAACCGGCTCCCTTGGGAGCCGGTTTTGTTTTTTTATGACCCTGAGCGGGTCATGGCGACCATCGCTTGCTCCGGCGAGCAGCTCGGCCATTGCGACGGCCGCGTTCCCCTCTCGGCCCGACCAGCGGCGGCTGGCTGATAGCGGATCGGAATTTGGGGATCTGGATTGGGGATTGGCTTGAGCCGGTTCCGCCCTGGTCGGCAATCGCGATTTGCCAACCTGCCGTTGGCGGGGGCGGCAAGGGGGCAAAAGGCCCTGCCCCCTTGACCCCTGGCCGTTGGTGTATGCCGACTGTCGGGAGAGCCCCGCGCTCCGGGATTCTCTTCACCGGCCGGGAGCCACACGCCATCCATGGCGTGACGCTCCCTTTTGCGGTCATCCTGACCGCGCACCGCCTCCGTTCACCCCTACCCGCGGCCCGACAGACGGCTTCGGGTTTTGTGTGTAAGTCAAAAGCGGTTGCGCATATGAATGGTCGGCTATCTGCAGAATGGCAAGGTCATGTAGGAGCAAGCGAAGCTCGCGATGCTGTTGTGCTCTTGTAGGTGCCATTCGCGCAGTGAAATCGCACGCATGGGGGCTGAAGGGTTGTCGAAAAAGGCCATAAAACGCTCGCTTGCTGCCGAAAACCGCGAGCAACGAACAAAATGTGACTCCGCCCATCTGAATCCATTTTCCCCGCCGCGCAAAGTGCGGTAGTTTAAAAACTCAAATAACTAAAGGTTATTGCCGAGATTAACAGCACCCGCGACGTTCCAGGCACTGTGGCAGCCGTAAGCCAGGGGCGGTAGCCTGGGTAATCCCCTGTACCACGTCGACCATTCTGCCTTTCAAAGACCAAACTTACTAAGTACGATGCAATGGGTATAAAACGTGATGAAACCTAATTAGTTGAAAACAGTTCTCTCCTATCACTGTAGATAGGTTATTGGACGAATTGATTCAGCTTTAACATAAAAATTTAAAGAGTGATGTAAGTTTACTACTCAAGCCATCATCGAACCACTGAATAAAGGATGCTTATGATTTTAAAATCATTTATTGGAAGAGGTATATTTGGATACCTAGATTTTGATGTTTTATTTAATAGAGACATTAACTTCATGATTGGACCTAATGGTTCAGGGAAAACCACCGCATTAAAACTAATCAATGCATTAGTGACTCCAAACTTTAAAGAGCTAATAAAGACCCCATTCAACTCCATAACTTTAAATCTAGAAGATGGTAAAGAAAAGATATCAATCTATTGTTATAAAGAAGAAGAACATAAAATATTAAGAATCAGCAATGAAAGTGAAACATTGGAGATACCAAGCTATGACAAAGATGAGTATTCAATTCTTGGCAACAGAAAAGAAAAACTCGATGAAAGCATAGAAAACTTAAGCATTAAGTTCTTACATCATCCAGTTATAAGATCTATCAACAAGATAACCAGTCCAATATTTTTAGGATTAGAACGCCGCGGTGATGAACAAAACATTAATGAATCAGATTATTACATCGAACGGCAGGCATGGTTTTCAGCAAAAAAACAAAACGCACTAGTCAGCAGAAGACTAATAACTGGAAATCTTGGGCCAAGCCTAATGGAAACTGAATTATTAGTTCAAAATACATTTCGACGCATTAGAGAGATAGAGCAAAAATTAACAAACAGGCTAAGGGATAACCTCCTTCTCTCTTCATTTCAATACAATGACTTTGATCCTGATTTTATTTCCTCATCAGGAATAAATAACTGGAAAGAGAAAGAAGGATTAATAAAGAGGCAAGGCGAAATAAAAACAGCGCTTAGCAATATAGGGCTTCAGGACTCTAGACTAATGGTTGAATTAGATAAATTTTTTGAAAAAATCACTAGTCTATTCTCCCAACTAAAGGAGATGGATAAAGGGCTATCAATTGAGTGGCTACTAAATAAGGCTCAAGTTGAACGCATGTCTAAAATTGTTGAAATAATTGATGAACACAACTCAAAAGTTGATAATCATTTCAAGCCAATAAATGAATTCATAAACACAATAAATTATTTTTATAAAGACTCTAGCAAACGAATAGAAATAGATGCCATCGGCCAACTATCCATAATAAGACCAGATAACATCAAATGTACAATTGAGGCATTATCTTCTGGCGAACAGCAATTGTTAATTATTTTTGCACATGCATTTTTTAATTCAAAATCCAGAAGCTCAGTATTTATAATAGATGAACCAGAACTTTCCCTACACTTAAGGTGGCAAGAAAAGTTCACGGAGGCCATCATAGGCATAAACAACAACTCTCAGTACATTTTAGCTACACACTCTCCTGAGATTGTTGGGAATAATGTAAGAAAATCAATTAAATGCAGATAACAGTTATGCTAGAAAGAAATGATTTAGGTAAGTTCGCAAAAAGCATTTTTTATGATGACATTAACGATATAGATATCTATGTCGAAGATACGGCAAGAGGATATGAGAAAATATTAACCACGATCTTTTCCCGGGTTTTAAAAGATAAATACAGAATTGAAACCGTATTTCCTTTAGGGTCACGAATAAATGTTCACAAGAAATACGTAGAAAACATAAATCACATTACAAGACCAACATTATATGTTGTTGATGGTGACTTATACCTTATGACTGGTGACAACATAAATAATGACCGAGGCATTTATGTGTTTCCATTCTACTGTTTCGAAAATATAATATGTCAAGAACAAAGCATTCTGGAAGTTCTAAATGAAGAGGATTGCATAAAAAACCTCCAAGAAATAATTGCTAATTATGACTACTCAGCTTGGTACGAACGAAACAGCCAACTCCTCCACAAATTATTCATCGAATACGCCATAGTTAAAAAGCTCAACCCTACAATTCAAACTGTTGCCTTTGATATTAAAAAATTAACAGAAGATGGTTTTGGCAATCTGTCCATACAGAAAGTTGAAAACAGAATGAATGAATTAAAATCCATTTTGATAAATGAGTTTGGCCAAGAAGTTTACGACCTCACCAAGGAGGAAACTATAATCTGTATTAAACAGAGAAACTATGAACCATTGGATGTTGTATCCGGCAAGGATTATATATTTCCACTTCTAAAAACAAGAGCCCGATCGATCGTAAAAACGAACATGACAGATATCACATTCAAACTAAGACTTACAACTAAAATTAACTTAGAAAAAATTGAAAACATAGATGAATTTGTTGCTTTTCCAGCATAACCTTCAACCAATGAACATTTAATTTAACTTCTATTTACGCTGCCAATTTATTAAGCCAACGGCTAATAATCCCATACCATTCATAATGGAGGGCCGCAAGGTCCGTAGGTGCGATTAGCGAAGCGTAATCGCACGCATGTTTTGAAGATAATTAAGACATCATGAATATATTTCACACCCATAAAAATTGCAGAGATAAACTATTTATTTGTTGTTAATCTATTGAAGCGAAAGGATAGTTAGAACACGCAGCAAGAGCAGCACGTCTGGTGACGATATTTATAGGATTACGGAGTTCAAGGTAAAGCGGATCACCAGCAATATCTGGTTATATTTACAGCAAGCGAATAATTTACAGCCAGCAGGCCAACCCCTCTGATGGACATTATTCGGAATGCCATCGATATTTAACCGAAGACACCCCACCTGACAGTCTTCTTGGTAAATAAATATATGAATTTGTGATTAACATGCGTGCGATTACGCTTCGCCAATTGCACCTATGGGCTAATTTAACTTTCCAGACGGATATTGATGGAGTCTGAGTGTATAAGTATTTCACATTTAACGAACATGCCATCACTAACATTCTAAATAACGAATTTTACATGAGTCATCATGAGTTATTCAATGATCCATTTGAATGTTGGTGTGAGATCCTAACAGGATTCCCTTCAAAAAATGAAAAATCAGCAAGATTGGACAATATACTAAACGTTTGGGGTTTTGATGATATAGAGGATACTATTGCAGACGAATACTATGAATCTTATATTGCTTCACTAGTGGGTTCAGAACCTGACATTCCAACCCTAATCAACAGCGCCAGAATAACATGCTTTAGTAAAAGACCCGACAATTTATTAATGTGGTCGCATTACGCTGATGGGTTGAGAGGTTTTTGCTTACAGTTTGATCCAGATATTATCCTACACAACAATAATATCGCAAAAATATATGAGGTTGAATATAAAGAAAAACCAGCAATAATAGATACCGCCCTTATTGCTGCTCTTGCCGACCAAATTGCGTACAACTCCTATGCACTAGAATCAATAAAAAACTTAAACATGCAAACGTCTTACAATCAACAGCTAAATCAATCAGTAAAGTATGCCGAAGAAATATTCAGAAGCATGTTGGCAACAAAACCCATAGACTGGATATATGAAGAAGAACTTAGGATTATTTATCAAAGTCTCTCTGAAGGAAAACAGCCTGAATTCATGAACTATCCTCGGCAGGCTATAAAATCAGTTATCTTTGGTGAAAAGATGGCTGAAAAACATAAAAATGCATTGCAGTCTTTATTTTTCTTAGATCCATACAAGATTGAATTCAAAACAGCAAAAAGGGATAAAGGCAGCTTCGGGATATCCATATATAATTAGCAACAACAATTATTATGGAATATACCGGCAAAAGTATGTAAGCACATATAATTACCATAAAATACAAATGCGCAATTCATGGAGCTTTAATGAAAGGCAAGATTGTTCAATGGAATGATGAGAAAGGATTTGGTTTTATTACCAATGACGATCTTTCGGAGCGCGTGTTTTTTCATATCTCAGCATTAAAGCACAGAGAGAGACGGCCGCAGGTGCAGGATGCGGTTATCTTTGAGGTGATGATCGATAGCCAGCAGCGGATGAAGGCGACCGAGGTTTATTTTGAAGGGGTAAGTCTGCAAGCGGTGAAACCCGCTGCAAAGAAGCCGCAACAACATGCCCGTCAATCCCGTGGCCCGCGTATCATGCTTGAGCCGAAGAAGAGAACGACGGTAGATCATGTGCTGTTGCTGATTGCCTTCCTGTTTTTCGCCAGTGCTGGTTTACTGTTTTTCAAGACCAATAATGTGGCGACTGCGATCCCCTTGGGGATTCCAGCACTCATCTTGCTGGCTATTTATAATCGGCAGAAGATCCCAGCCAGCAAACTCTTTACCTGTAACCACTGCCGTTGCAATACGCCCTTTGATAGTCGCACCATTCGCGCCTGGAATCTGGGTGCCTTCAAACTCTATTGCTCGCGCTGCCATGCCGAATGGTTACGCAATCGAACTAGTGGATATGACAATTCCTATACCGCCTCGAATAAAGGCAGTGGCTGCCTGGGTGCCTTATTGCTGATCCTGGCGCTGCCAATTGGCATCTTAACCCTGACCCAGTGGTTTAGCTGATTTAGTTTTACAGAGATAAAACCCATTATTATCCGCCACCATACACCGGAGCACTTATGATCGACTGGTTTCAAAGCTTGCAAATCGATAGAGCCAACCTTGAATTGTCGCAAACCAAAGCGACGACCCGGAATAATGAATCCCATCTGGAAACATTAGAGGAGAAGATTGATTCGCTCTATATCATGACCCTGGCGGCGCTCGAATTATTAAATGAGAAAGGAATTACCAAAACCCAGATCATGAACAAGATTGAAGAGATCGATCTGCGCGATGGCAAGAATGACGGCAAGGTATCCCAACCCACGGTCTGCCCGGACTGCGGCCACAAAATCAGCAAACGCCGCAGCAACTGCTTCTACTGCGGATCCCGAATTAATAGCTTCGGCTTTAATCGATAAGATCAATTGGCCCATGTTCTGAATCAAATCACCTCATCCCCCATCATATTCCGAGTACCCGATGAACAAACTGCTCACCTTGATATGCCTCTGTCTTTGCATGGCAACTGGCTGTTCGAAAACGTCCCGCTTATGGGACACACCTGAATATTTTGAATCCATCGATTCATTCTCGATCAGTGAACAAAACAACTTACTGATCGTGGCTGGTGAACGGCACGCTTATCTATTTGATATCAGCGAGCCGCTTGAAAAAACGCTCAACTTGAGTCGCAGCATTAACTTCGCCCCCTCATTTAGCGCATTTAATCTGAGTACAACAGGTGAATTGACCGGCGATTTAACGCTGAGCATTGAGTCCACCACCCTACCCGAAGCCACCCAGAGTACCTTGATTAAACTTGGCTTTTCCTCAGGCCAAACCATGACGGTGACGCACGCATTACATGGCAAACGCTATGCCTTAGAGAAAAACGAAAATTCAATCAAGCTGGAACACAAATATTCGGTATTAGTGAGAGAGGAAGAAGGTGTCATGACCAATGCCGGCAAAGTTGCGCTGACCCCGGGCACTCTGGTGATCGATTCCGCTCTGGTCGTACCGACCACGGCGTTATGGGTAGGTCTTGGCGTCTATATGTACAGCAATAGCAACTAGCGAATCGCACATGATTAAAGGCTCCTAAGATGGATGAGGATATTTATTCCAATCTGGCGTTGATCCCTTTTACGCTGGCGGGTTTTACCTGGCATTCGGCGGAGCAGTATTTTCAGGCCGCTAAATTCACCGATGCCGAGATCATCCAGCGCATTCAGGCGTGCCCGAATCCATTTCGCTGTGCCTCGCTGGGACAGACCCGGCGCTTTAAAATCCGCGACGATTGGGAAACCATCAAAGTGTCAGTGATGGAAACCGCGATCCGGGCGCGCTTTGCCCAGCACCCGGAATTAGCCCATCGCCTCACACTCAGCCGACACCCACTCTCCGACCACTCCGCCGCCGACTCCTTCTGGGGCCCCGGCGTCGATGGCCACGGCACCAATATGACCGGCCAAATCCTGATGCAAATCCGCCGCGAACTCCAAGCCAACCCGAAATAACAACTTCCATCTTCACGCTTTGAGCTTTCAATCTTCGATTTCAGTCTTCGGCTTTTAACCATCACCCACCGCCAAAGTCCGAAGCCGTCTGTCGGGCCGGGGGTGGGATGGCTGCAGCCGGTGCGCGGTCAGGATGACCGCAAGAGGGAGCGTCACGCCATGGATGGCGTGTGGCTCCCGGCCGGTGGAAGACATTCCGCAGCCCGGGGCCTTCCCGACAGTCGGCATAAACCCAGGCCAGGGATTGCCAAGGGGGAGGCCTTTTCCCCCTTGGCCCGCCGCCGTTCGCCGGAGGTGAACAAAACGGCAATGTCTGCAAGGCGGAAACGGAACAAGTCGTTCCCGACGACGATGCAGGCGACACCGCAGCATCCGTCGCGCGGTAAACGTTGGGCTTCGCCCAACTCAGCCCAACCTACTACCAATAGCCACAGCGCAGCAGCCCGGAGCCGTCTGTCGGGCCGGGCGGTGGTATGGCTGCAGCCGGTGCGCGGTCAAGATGACCGCAAGAGGTGCGCAGAGTCGCCTCATCGCCAATGTAGGCCGGGAATGGCCAGAGGGAGTCCCCTGGTTAGCGTTTGCGGGCAACCAGGGGAGTGTCTGATGCTCAGGAAGCGGAGTATTCCACTTCGTTGCCTGTGGGGGTGCCGGCGGCAAAGGCCTTGACGTTATCGAGGGTGGTGGTGGCGATGGCCAGCAGGGCTTCGCGGGTCAGGAAGGCCTGGTGGCCGGTAAACAGCACGTTATGGCAGGCCGAGAGGCGGCGGAAGGTGTCATCGGTGATCACCTCGTTGGATTTGTCCTCGAAGAAAAGCTCCTGCTCCTCCTCGTAGACGTCGAGACCCAGCGCCCCTATCTTCCCCTGCTTCAGCGCCTCGATGGCAGCGAGTGAATCCAGTAAGGCGCCACGGCTGGTATTGATGATCATGACCCCCTCTTTCATCTTGGCAAAGGCCTCGGCGCCCAGCAGGTGGTAGTTCTCCTTGAACAGGGGGCAGTGCAAGCTGATGACATCCGATTGTTTGAACAGGGTGTCGAGATCCACATACTCGGCGCCCAGCTCCAGCGCTGCTGGATTCGGGTAGGGATCGTTGACCAGCAGACGCATGCCGAAGCCGTTGAGGATGCGCAGGGCGGCGATACCTATCTTGCCTGTGCCTATGATGCCCGCGGTGCGACCATGCATGTTGAAACCGACCAGGCCCTCCAGCGAGAAGTTGGCGTCACGGGTACGCTGATAGGCCTTATGGATGCGGCGGTTGAGCGCCATCATCATGCCGACGGCGTGTTCGGCGGTGGCCTCCGGCGAGTAGGCAGGGACTCGTAGCACCTTGATGCCTAGCTCCTTGGCAGCCTGCAGATCCACGTTGTTGTAACCGGCGCAGCGCATGGCGAGTAGCTTGGTACCATTGTTGGCCAAGTCGGTCAGTACGGCGCGACTGATATCGTCGTTAACGAAGGCGCAGACCACTGGATAACCATGAGCCAGACGGCTGGTCTTGCTGTCCAGGCGGACGTCAAAGTAGTCGATCTGGTAGCCATACTGGGCATTGGCCAGGTCGAAGTGATCGCTGTCGTAGCCCTTGGCGCTGAACATGGCAATTTTCATCTTATCCCTCCCGGTTGATATCACATAAGAGTTCCCTGATGGTGTCAGGTCAAGGGTGCTGATGGAGCGTACCTGCAAAGCGCTCACCGGCGTTGGCGTGACGACAAGAGGAACTGTCGTGCTGTCAGACAGCAATAAGGTGTCACTTGGCTAACCACTCTAAACCCGGATAGCGTCGTTGCAAATCCCTATTGACTCTAGGGGTCAAGAAAGCGCCTATCCAGCATGGAATCATTTGCGCCTCGACGCTCGCAGGGTATGCTCACTGCATCCAACATCCTTGCGGCTTTGCCCGCACCAGAGCGGCATCGCATCCGCCCCTATCAGGAGAGATCATGACTCAGCGCGTCTACTGTATTGCCCAATTCGAGCCCAAGCCGGGCAAGCTGGAAGAGTTATTTCGCGTGCTGCAGGCACTGGAGCCGGAGACCCTGCGCGAAGAGGGCTGCATCCAGTACCGCATCACCCGTCATATCCCCAGCCCGTTTGCCGAGGGCACCAGCTTCCCTCTGGTGTTCAACGAAATCTGGGCCGATATGGCGGTGTTTGAAGCCCATTGCCAGAAGCCCTATATCCAGCGCTTCTTCGACGAGCAGTGCATCAGCGCCGATGGCCTGGTCGCCCAATGGAATGTCTGTGTCTACAGCGACGAGCTGCCCGCATAAGCGCGAGCTGCCCGCATAAGCACCAGCGGTCGGAATGAGCACCGAGCAGACGAAAAAAAACCCGCCATCGGCGGGTTTTTTTATGCCAGCAGGCAGCGCTTAGCGCGGCAGCGTGCTGGAGCCCATCAGGAACTGGTCCACTTCGCGGGCGCACTGACGGCCTTCGCGAATCGCCCAGACCACCAGGGATTGACCGCGACGGATGTCACCGGCGGCAAATACCTTAGGCTTGGAGGTGGCATAGCAGCCCACGCCATCGGTGGTGGCCTTGGCATTGCCACGGCCATCCTTGTCGATACCGAAGCTATCCAGCACCTTGGTCAGCGGCTGGGTAAAGCCCATGGCCAGGAACACCAGATCCGCCTTCAGCTCGAACTCGGAGCCGGCGATTTCCACCAGCTTGCCATCCACGAACTCGACCTTGACCAGCTTGAGAGCGGTCAACTTGCCGTTTTCACCGATGAACTCCTTGGTGGAGACGGCGAACTCACGGACACAGCCTTCGTCGTGGGAGGAAGAGGTGCGCATCTTGAGCGGCCAGTAGGGCCAGGTCAGCGCCTTGTTCTCTTGCTCCGGCGGTTGTGGCATCACTTCCAACTGGGTGATGGAGGCAGCGCCATGACGGTTGGAGGTACCGACGCAATCCGAGCCGGTATCACCACCACCAATCACCACCACATGCTTGCCCGCGGCGTGGATCGGGTTCTTGTTGTCGCCCGCCACTTCCTTGTTCTGGGGAATGAGGAACTCCAGAGCAAAGTGAATGCCGGAATTCTCACGACCCGGAACCGGCAGATCCCGCGGCGTCTCGGAGCCACCAGTCAGGATCACAGCGTCAAACTGGGCATCCAGCTCGGCCGGAGTCACCAGTGTGGTGGCATCGTTGACCACGCCCTTGGGCAGGTCTTTATCGCTGCACACTAGCGTCTTGGTCTTGATGGTGACGCCTTCGGCAACCAGCTGGGCGACGCGACGGTCGATGACCGACTTGTCGAGCTTGAAGTCCGGGATGCCGTAGCGCAGCAGACCACCGACCCGATCGTTCTTCTCGAACAGGGTGACGTCGTGACCGACGCGAGCCAGCTGCTGAGCCGCTGCCAGACCCGCAGGACCGGCGCCAACCACAGCCACCTTCTTGCCGGTTTTCACGGCAGCCGGTTGCGGCAGAACCCAGCCATTTTCCCAGGCGCGATCAATGATGGCGCGTTCGATGGACTTGATGCCCACCGGCGCGGCATTGATGCCCAGAGTACAGGCCGCTTCACAGGGGGCCGGACAGATCCGGCCTGTGAATTCGGGGAAGTTGTTGGTGGAGTGCAGCACCTTGATCGCCTGCTGCCAGTTGCCACGGTAGACCAGATCATTCCAGTCCGGAATGATGTTGTTCACCGGGCAGCCGTTGTTGCAGAACGGGATACCACAATCCATGCAGCGGGCGCCCTGCTGCTTGGCTTCTTCTACGGTCAGGGTTGGCACGAACTCGCCATAGTGTTTGACGCGCTCAGCAACCGGGGCGTAGGTCTCTTTGACTCGCTCGAATTCGAGAAAACCGGTTGGCTTACCCATTACGCAATCTCCTTCTGCTGTTGCTTGGCCGCTGCCATTTCCGTCAGGGCGCGGCGGTATTCATTCGGATAGACCTTGACGAACTTGCCACGGTAGCTGTCCCAATCGGCCAGGATGGACTTGGCGCGCGGGCTACCGGTGAGCTCGGCGTGCTGGGCGATGAGGCCCTTGAGCAGCACTTCGTCGGCCTGTTCCAGATGCAGGGGCTCATCCTTGGCTTGTTGCGCAGCTGGCAGTACCTTCTCCAGCGCGACTTGCGCCAGGTTGCAGCGCTCGACGAAGGTTTCATCTTCATCCAGCACGTAGGCGATACCGCCGGACATGCCCGCCGCAAAGTTGCGGCCGGTTTGTCCCAGCACCACCACAGTACCACCTGTCATGTATTCGCAACCGTGATCACCGACCCCTTCAACTACAGCAGTACCACCGGAGTTACGGACGCAGAAGCGCTCGCCGGCGACACCATTGAGGAAGGCTTCGCCGTCGGTGGCACCGTACATGACGGTGTTGCCGCAGATGATGTTGCGGGATGGCTCCGGCGTGAAGGCATCACTCGGACGAATGATGACCCGGCCACCGGACAGACCCTTGGCGACGTAGTCGTTACCCTCGCCCACCAGCTCCAGGGTGATACCCTTGGCCAGGAAGGCAGCAAAACTCTGACCGGCGGTGCCGTTCAGGCGCACCTGTATGGTGCCGACCGGCAGACCGGCGTTGCCGTAACGCTTGGCCACCTCACCGGAGAGCATGGAGCCCACGGTGCGGTTGATGTTCTTGACTGGCAGTTCAATCTTGACCGCTTCACCCTTCTCCAGCGCCGGTTTGGCCAAGGCCACCAGTTGCTGATCCAGCGCTTTTTCCAGCGCATGGTCCTGGGTTTCGGTGTGCAGACGAGCCACAGAAGCCGGAACGTCCGGTTGGAAGAAGATCTTGGAGAAGTCCAGACCCTGAGCCTTCCAGTGTTCGACACCGACGCGCTTGTCCAGCAGGTCGGAGCGACCGATCAGGTCTTCGAACTTGCGGATGCCCATTTCGGCCATCAGCTGACGCACTTCTTCAGCGACGAAGAAGAAATAGTTGACCACATGTTCAGGCTGACCGGTGAAGCGCTTGCGCAGCTCCGGATCCTGAGTCGCCACGCCCACCGGACAGGTGTTCAGGTGGCACTTACGCATCATGATACAGCCCTGCACCACCAGCGGCGCCGTGGCAAAGCCGAACTCGTCAGCCCCCAGCAGAGCTCCTATGATGACGTCACGGCCGGTCTTCATCTGACCATCAACCTGGACGCGGATACGGCTACGCAGTTGGTTCAGAACCAGAGTCTGCTGGGTTTCCGCCAGGCCCAGCTCCCAGGAGGAACCGGCATGCTTGATGGAAGACTGCGGCGAAGCCCCGGTACCACCATCGTGACCGGCGATGACCACATGGTCCGCCTTGGCCTTGGAGACACCGGCAGCCACGGTACCCACACCCACTTCCGACACCAGCTTCACAGAGATGGAGGCGGCAGAGTTGACGTTCTTCAGATCGTGGATCAGCTGGGCCAAATCCTCGATGGAGTAGATGTCATGGTGCGGCGGCGGGGAGATGAGGCCCACACCTGGCACTGAGTGACGCAGGAAGCCGATATATTCGGAAACCTTGTGACCCGGCAGCTGACCACCTTCACCCGGCTTGGCGCCCTGGGCCATCTTGATCTGGATCTGGTCGGCATTGACCAGGTATTCGGCGGTCACACCGAAACGGCCGGACGCGACCTGCTTGATGGCAGAGCGCAGGCTGTCACCGGCTTCCAGTTGCAGATCCCGCTCGATGCGCGAGGCACCGATGATTTCGGACAACAGGGTCGGCTGGCTAACCGGAATGAAGCGCTTGGCATCTTCGCCGCCTTCACCGGTATTGGACTTGCCGCCAATCCGGTTCATGGCCACAGCCAGGGTGGTGTGCGCTTCGGTGGAGATGGAGCCCAGCGACATGGCGCCGGTGGCGAAACGCTTGACGATCTCCTTGGCGGATTCGACTTCGTCCAGCGGAACCGGCTCTGCCGCCTTCTTGATCTCGAACAGGCCACGCAAGGTCAGGTGACGCTTGCTCTGGTCGTTGATGATCTGGGCGTATTCCTTGTAGTTGTCAAACTTGCCGCTACGGGTGGCGTGCTGCAGCTTGGCAATGGCGTCCGGCGTCCACATGTGTTCTTCACCGCGGATACGGAACGCGTAGTCACCACCGGCATCCAGCATCTCGGCCAGTACCGGATCGGCGGAGAAGGCGGCATCGTGCAGACGAATGGCTTCTTCGGCGACTTCAAACAGACCGATCCCTTCCACGTTGGACGGGGTGCCGGTGAAGTACTTCTCGACGAAGGCCTTCTGCAGACCCACGGCTTCGAAGATCTGGGCGCCTGTGTAGGACATGTAGGTGGAGATACCCATCTTGGACATCACCTTGCACAGACCCTTACCCACCGCCTTGGTGAAGTTCTTCACATACTTCTCGGCTTTCTCGGCATCGCCTTGCGCCATTTGACGCAGGGTCTCGACCGCCAGCCAAGGGTGAATGGCTTCGGCGCCGTAACCACCCAGCAGGGCGAAGTGGTGCACTTCACGGGCAGAGCCGGTTTCCACCACCAGACCTGTGCTGGTCCGCAGACCGCGCTTGACCAGACGCTGGTGCACGGCAGAAGTCGCCAGCAGTGCCGGGATCGCCAGTTGACCCCTGGCCACCTTGCGGTCGGAGAGGATCAGGATGTTGGAGCCATGCTTGACCGCATCTTCGGCTTCAGCAGCCAGCGAGGCCAGACGGGCTTCGATGCCCTCTTTACCCCAGGCCAGCGGATAGGTGATATCCAGCTCGTGGGAGCGGAACTTGTTACCGGTGAATTGCTCGATATCGCGGATCTTTTCCATCTGCTTGGCAGAGAGGACCGGCTGGGTCACTTCCAGACGGATCGGCGGATTGATATCGGCATTGTTCAGCAGGTTCGGCTTGGGCCCGATGAAGGAGACCAGCGACATGACCAACTCTTCGCGGATCGGATCGATCGGCGGGTTGGTGACCTGGGCGAACAGCTGACGGAAGTAGCTATACAGCGGCTTCTCTTTTCTGGAGAGCACAGTCAGTGCCGAGTCGTTGCCCATGGAGCCAATGGCTTCTTCGCCATTTTCCGCCATCGGAGTCATCAGCAGCTTGATATCTTCCTGGGTGTAGCCAAAAGCCTGTTGCAGTTCGAGCGCTTCAGCTCCGTACTCGGCCGGAGCCACATCCCCTTCGATGTCATCCAGCTTGATACGGATCTTGTCGATCCATTCGGCATAGGGCTTGGCATGGGCCAGGGAGTTTTTCAGCTCCTGGTCATCGATGATGCGCCCTTGTTCCATGTCGATGAGGAACATCTTGCCGGGCTGCAAACGCCACTTCTGGGCGATGCGGGAATCTTCGATGGGCAGCACGCCGGATTCGGAGGCCATGACCACCAGATCATCCTTGGTGACCAGATAACGGGCCGGACGCAGACCATTCCGGTCCAGAGTCGCGCCGATCTGGCGACCATCGGTGAACGCCACGGCGGCCGGGCCGTCCCAGGGTTCCATCATGGCAGCATGATATTCGTAGAAGGCGCGGCGCTTGTTATCCATGGTGGTGTGCTTTTCCCAGGCTTCCGGGATCATCATCATCACGGCATGAGCCAGGGAGTAACCGCCCATCACCAGCAGCTCCAGCGCGTTATCGAAGGAGGCGGAGTCGGACTGTCCCGGATAGATCAGCGGCCAGACCTTGTTCAGGTCCTGACCTAGTACCGGCGAGGTAATGGCACCTTCACGGGCACGCATCCAGTTGACGTTGCCGCGGACGGTGTTGATTTCCCCGTTGTGGGCAATCAGGCGGAACGGGTGCGCCAGATCCCAGGTCGGGAAGGTATTGGTAGAGAAGCGTTGGTGTACCAGCGCCAATGCGGAGACAAAACGCGGATCCGCCAGGTCGTTGTAATAGAGACCGACCTGATCGGCCAGCAGCAGCCCCTTGTAGTTGACGGTACGCGCCGAGAAGGAGGGTACGTAGAACTCGCCACAATGCTTGAGCTTCAGCGCGCGAATGGCGTGAGAACAACGTTTGCGGATGATATAGAGCTTACGTTCCAGGGCATCGGTGACCAGGATGTCACTGCCGCGACCGACGAAGATCTGGCGGATCACCGGCTCTTTGGCCTTGACCACGGGGGACATGGGGCACTCGGCATTGATAGGTACATCCCGCCAGCCCAGTACGATCTGGCCTTCGGCACGCACGGCACGTTCGATCTCTTCTTCACACGCCATGCGCGAAGCCGCTTCCTGGGGCAGGAAGATCATGCCGACGCCATATTCGCCATCGGCGGGCAGAGTCACGCCTTGCTTGGCCATTTCGGCACGATACAGCTGATCCGGGATCTGCAGCAGAATACCGGCGCCATCGCCTTGCAGCGGGTCAGCACCGACTGCACCCCGATGATCCAGATTTTTCAGGATCAACAATCCTTGTTCAACGATACTGTGGCTCTTCTGCCCTTTCATGTGGGCTACAAAGCCAACACCACAGGCGTCGTGTTCGTTCGCAGGGTCGTAAAGGCCCTGGCGCTGGGGTACCGCCGATTCCATCACGCTTGAATCCTCTCAATCTATCTCGGGTCCATCCGCAGAGAAAAAAAGCTGGCATCTACCAGCTTGGCTGTCACTCTGAGGGCTTGTAACGGGCGAATATACTGTGATTCCCGCCCCAATTCAAGGCAACCCGCCACTGGGCAGATCAGGGCTTTTCGAGCAAAAAATCATTAAAAGACAATGCCTTATCGCGCTAATTCCAGAATAGTGCATCCTGCATCAATTTCGCTCAATTTCGACCGCCGACGTATCCTCGCCTATATGCCGCTGCAATAGCCAAAGCACAGCGCCTTGATGGGGGTTTTACGTGTTAAAAGTTTAATGAATGGTTAAATTTCAGAGTTTTATTTCGTTTAAGCCTTGAATGGCAGTGTCCGAACCCATGGCTCAATTGAGAGTAGATCGCATTTAAAATCCATCTTGCAGCCATTTGACGCTAAACATGGATTATTTTTAAAGCATTCATCGCTAATAGCGCGGTTTTACCGTGGCTTTGCCGCGCAACCATTCAGGGTGAAAAAAAATCCGATTTGTGACTCAGGCTGCCGTTTCCACCCCACGCCGGCCGACAGCCACAGACTCAGCGTCATGACACAGGCGCGGCTTTATCCCAAACTGGCTTCCATACTGAGCTCAGACTGCCATGATATAAGCCCCTGCGTTATGGTCAGCGGTTTGCCGTGCAACCACCCCTGTTGCTGCGTGACACCGTGCCGCAACAGCCACTGCTCCTGAGCGACCTCCTCCACCCCTTCGGCGATAATTTCCAGACCCAGCTTATGTGCCAGTTTGACGATGGCCTCGAGAATTGGCGCATTGATCGAATCTGACCCCAGGGCAGCGACAAAGCAGCGGTCCGCCTTGAGAATATCCAGTGGCAACTGCTGCAGATACGCCAGACTGCTATAGCCAGTGCCAAAATCATCGACCGCCAGACGGATGCCCACGGCTTTGAGTCGCTGCAGCGCCTCATCAATGACCTCATCCTCCAGATCCACCATGGATCCCTCGGTAATTTCGTACACCAGATGGGGGATCTGTCGCTTCCAGAGCACAGAATCATGAAGAAATGCCGACTCCAGAAGATGCTGACTGCAGATATTGAAGGAGACCTTCAACTCCGGCTGCCGGGACAATAATGGTGCTAGGTCTGAGGCGGCTTGTTCTATTTGCTGGCGCGTCATCGCCACCAGCACACCCTGCTCCTCCGCCATGGGGATAAAGTGTTGTGGCCCTATGATCCCCTGGCTGGAGCGCCAGCGCATCAGCACTTCAAACCCCAGTAAGCGGCCATTGCTGCCATCCCGGATCGGCTGATAGACATTGAAGAACTCACCATCCCGCTGGGCCGACACCAACAGACGACGGGGATCGAGCTCACGCCTCCTCATCAGGAGCAGACCGACTGTCACACCCATCCAGCAGCCGACAAACAGCAAGCCAAGGATGATCCGGCTATTCAGCGACAGCGGCGCCCACACCCTCTGGGGGCTGATATGCAGCAGGCTTAAATTCGGCGTCGAATTCAACGGCTGGATCTGCACGCGCTGATCCCCCCGAATGGTCGTATAAGACTCGTTGATGCTATGGGACAGGGGGAGATGGACAAGCCCGTTCCGGGGGTGCCAGTTCAACAGGTTTAACGGATCCCCCGACCTTGAATCAATGATGCCGTAATAGTCCTGTACTTCTGGAATATTCAGGCCAGCAGTCAGCCTCTCAAGCCAGCCACCCGGCATGCGGGCAAGGATGTAATGTCCGGAGGGCAGACGACGATAGAGGTGAGAAATCGGCAGCCCCGTCAACAAGGAGGGAGTCGCAGTCAGATAGCCCATGCCGTCCACCCTGGGAATGTCACGCGCTATGAAGACTTCGGGTTCCAGTTCATTGGCACAGAGCAAACGCTGCTGAGCATCCAGAAAGAAGAAATCGATCACCCCCGGATTCATGGTGACTTCCCGACGGCGTTCCCGGTACAGCTCGGTCGTGCAGTGACCGTCCCACAACGACAGACGCTGCAGCGCGTCATCGATATGGGCCAGCTTCTGATCCAGCATGTCAGCGGCGTTCTTGACCCGAGCTTGTATGTCAGCAGCATTTCGATGAGCCGTCATCAGCGAGAACACAGGGAGTAGCAACCCCGTCAGGAGAAGGGCCGTCAGCAGACCCCACCCTATGGCTCGGGGCACAAAAGACGAGTGATAAAATACAGGCATGGATAGCTCCAGTGATCGGGCACAAATCCTGGAAGGATCTGCTTGCCGCCCGTAACAAGGCTTCCAAGCCCATAGGTTATTGATGAGTCCCAACAGGATACCCTTTTGAAACTAAACCTAAGCTTAACGGCCTAATGAATCGATTAACCCGAGGAATCAGATCGAATCTATAGCGGATAGCTGCAGTTGGTTTTACCTCGGTGGTATCATGCGGGCATTTCCCCTACCCACTTGAAGAAGAGAGCCTTATGACAATTGGCATCATTGGCGCCATGGACCAGGAAGTGGCGCTATTACGCGCCCAGATGAGCAACGTCGAAGAGTTGAGCCTGGCCGGTTGCGAATTCTACAGCGGTATGCTCGCCGGCCAGCAGGTCGTACTGACCCGCTCCGGAATTGGCAAGGTGGCCGCCGCGGTTGCCACCACCTTGTTGCTGGATCGCTTCGCACCGGATTGCGTCATCAATACCGGCTCGGCCGGTGGTTTTGATCCCGAGCTGCATATCGGCGATGTGGTCATCTCCAGCGAAGTGCGTCACCACGATGTGGATGTCACCGGCTTTGGCTATGAAATCGGTCAAGTGCCGCGGATGCCCGCCGCCTTTATCGCCGATGAGCACTTGAAGGCACTGGCGCGCGACGCCGTGGCCGAGCTGCAAGAGGGGATCCAGGGTAAGGAAGGGCTGATCTGTACCGGCGACCAGTTTATGTGTGACCCGGAGCGCATCGCCAAGGCGCGCGCCGACTTCCCGACCATGGCCGCCGTGGAAATGGAAGGGGCCGCCATCGCCCAGGTCTGCCATCAATTTGGCGTGCCCTTTGTGGTCACCCGCTCCCTCTCCGATATCGCCGGTAAGGAATCGCCTGATTCTTTTGACGCCTATCTGGAAGTCGCGGCCCGTCACTCCTCTGTGATGGTTGTCGCCATGCTGAAACGGATGTAACGGGTGGAAACCTCACTGCTGTGGGCCCTGCTGGAGCAACCGGCCATCTTGCTGGCTCTGGCCCTGTTGCTGGAGTGGATATTGCCGTTGCCCTCCCAGGTGCGGCCCTCGGCGCTGGTGCCTCTACTGGAGCGGTTGAGCCATAAGGTCAACCGGCGCGGCACGCCGCTGACCCAGCAGTGGGTGGCGGGCTTCTTGACCCCTTTGACGGTGTTGATCCCCGCCCTGTTGGGGCAATGGGCCTTGCGCAACCTGTCGCTCTCCGAGGCGCTGTTTGATCTGCTGCTGCTGGTCTGGTTGCTGGAGTGGCGGCCGCTGAAAAATGAATCCCAGGCCCTGCAACATTTGCTGCGAGCCAACAAAATCAGCATGGCCCGCTTGCAACTGGCGCGCTGGACTCGTCGTGATACCAGTCGCCTGAGTCTGATGGGCCTGTGCAAGGCGGCCAGTGAAATGACAGTGCTGCGCTGGCTGGGTCAGTGGTTCGGGGTGGCATTCTGGTTCTTGCTGGCCGGTATCGAGGGCGCCCTCACCTTCCGCCTGCTGCAACTGATGGCCCAGGCTTTCAGCCCGAAACTGGCGCGCAACCTGCAGTTTGGCGAGTTTTGCTGTCGCCTCTACAGCCTGATGTTACTGCTGCCGGGCTGGTTCGCCACCCTGTTGCTGGGCGCCTTCCCCGGTGGCGGCCCAGCCTTGCTGGCTGCCTTCCGTCAGGCCCGGGGTTGGTACAGCTCGGGCAGTGGCGCCTTGCTGGCCGCCATCGCTGCCGGTTTGGGCATCAGCCTGGGTGGCCCGCGCTTCTATATGGAACAGAAGATGCGCTATGTACGGCTCGGCGGCCCCCGGGAGCCGGATCTGCAGGCGCTGGAACAAGTGCACCGCCGCCTGACAGCTTTGAGTGTCTTGCTGTTATTCCTGCTCGTCGGCTTCGAGGCAATCGCATTCTATGCGCAGTATTTGCGTTAAAACCCTGTGGCTACTGCTGGCCTGGATCTCGGTCGGAGCACAGGCGGCCGCCCCCCAGCGTCTGGTCAGTCTGACCCCCCATATCACCGAGTTGCTGTTTTCTATCGGTGCCGGACCCCAGGTCATAGCCACCGATGATGCCAGCGACTGGCCAGCCTCGGTCAAACAGCTGCCCCATGTTGCCAATTACCAGAGTATCAATCTGGAGCGCCTACTGGCTCTGCAGCCGGATCTGGTGCTGGTCTGGAGCGGCTACCAGCAGTTGATGGTGCATCAGCTGCAGGCGCTGGATATTCCGGTGCTGGTGGTCGATTCCCGTCGGCTGCAGGATTTGCCACGGGATCTGCGGCTACTCGGTGAGGCCACGGGACATGTCCATCAGGCCGAAACCTTGGCATTACAAGTGGAAGCCGATTTTCAGCGACTCAAGCAGCAGTACCAGCAGCGCAAGCCGGTACGACTGCTGTATCAACTCTGGTCGCCGCCACTGACCACAGTCGCCGAGGGCAGCTGGATCCAGGATGCCATCGCCTGGTGCGGCGGTGACAATCCGTTTGCCAGCAGCCCGGCGCCCTATCCGCAGATCAGCGAGGAGGCGGTGCTGTTGCAGCAACCGGAACTCATCATCAGTGCCCAGGATGCCCAGAGTCTGC
Organism: Enterobacterales bacterium; assembly: GCA_038247115.1. Taxonomy (GTDB): domain Bacteria; phylum Pseudomonadota; class Gammaproteobacteria; order Enterobacterales; family Aeromonadaceae; genus Pseudaeromonas. The sequence continues at coordinate 51,190 of JBBRVG010000015.1, forward strand.
AACGCTGGCAGCAATGGCCCGAACTGCCGGCAGTTGCCCACCAGCAGCTGAAACTCAGCCAGCCGGATCGCCTGCAGCGCCTGACGCTACGAACTGTGGCGGGTATCGAGGAGCTGTGCCAGCTCATCGATCAGGCGCGCTAATCGCCCTCCTAAATGCCTGATAGGTCTGGCAGCACAACTGATCAGAGCGCTGTCAGATTCGTCTATCCTCAGATGTAGGCTCGCTCATCTGGCAGGGATATCCATGAAACTTCAATCCATCCAACTCAAGATTGCGCTGCTGGCGGGCGGTTGCCTGCTGTCCGCCATGATCCTGTTATCGGCACTGTCGTTTTTTTCAGCCCAACGCAGTCAGGAGATGGTGATCCAGCAAACCGGTCAGGAAGCGAAGGATATTGCCGAGCAACTGCTGCTGGCTCGCACCGAAGCCGAGGCAGCGGCGGTGCAGAATTACCTGAATGAGGCGTTTGTCCGTACCCAACTTCTGGCCCAGGATATTTACTTTCTGCAGAAATATGCCCAAGAAAACCAGCAAGATGCGGCCGCCTTGCGCCACACAGTGCTGATGAAGGGCAAAGATGCGCTCAATATGAGTCGTGAGACTCTGGGCATTTTCGTCGTCATGGAGCCCGATGCGCTGGATGGCACTGACGCGACCTTCAAAGGCAGTGACCTGATGCAAACCGGCGCCAATGCCAACGGCCGCCAGGCGTTCTATTGGTCGCGGGATGAGGCCAACAAACCCAGAGTCGAAGCGATCGAGGAAGACGAACTCGCCGATACCACCCCGGATGCTTACGGTGTAGAAGCCAATGCCTGGGCAACCTGTGCGCTGCGCAGTCAACAGCTCTGCCTGATGGAGCCCTACACGGATCAGGTCAACGACCAATCCGTGGCGATGACCTCCATTGTCTTGCCGCTACAACCTGAGGGTCGTCTGCAAGGGATCCTGGGCATGGATTTAGCCCTGGCGCCCTTGCAAGCCATTGTCACCCGGATGGATCAGCAGCTCTACGCCGGTCAAGGCAGCGTACAACTCATCAGTCAGCGTGGGGCCATTGCAGCCCAGAGTGAACGACAGCAACCCACCCTGAATCAGGATCCGCCAGCGCAACCGAGCCAACTTGACTCCTGGTTGGCACAGGGCAAGACTGGGCATCGCTGGCAAGGCGATACGCTGGAAATGGTGGTGCCGATCCCATTGGCGCAGAGTGATCAGCGCTGGAGTCTGCTCGTTCGCATGCCGGCAGCAGCGGTCCTGGCCTCAACCACACAACTACAGGCCCAACTGGAACAACAATTCGCCCGGCACCTGCAAGAACAACTGCTGTGGGGATTGTCATTTACCCTGCTGGCCCTGTTGCTGATCACCCTTGCCGCGCACCGCATTGCCAGTCCGATCCGCATCGTTGCCGAACGCCTCAAGGAGATTGCCCACGGTGAAGGCGACTTGACCCAGCGTATCCACCTATCCCAGCGGGATGAAGTCGGTTTACTGGCCCATCGTTTCAATGGGTTTCTCGAACGTCTGCGGAGCACCATCAGTGAAGTCGTAGAAACAGCCGCCGGAACCCGCCATGGCGTCATCGAAGCCTCGGATCTGGCCTTGCAGACCCGCTCGATCCTGCAGGCCCAATCGTTGGAAATCGATCAGGTCGCCACCGCCTGCACCCAGATGCATGCCACGGCGGCCGAAATTGCCGAAAGTGCCCAACAGGCTCTGACGGCCACCCAAGTCGCCGAGCAGGCGGCACGGGAGGGGCAACTCGTGGTGGGCCGCACCGATGGCGCCATGCAACAGCTGATGGCGGACATGAGCCAGACCAAGCCCAAAGTGGAAAATCTGGCGCGCAATAGTACCAACATCAATCAGATCCTCGCGGTCATCACCACGATTGCCGAACAAACCAATCTGCTCGCCCTCAATGCCGCCATCGAGGCCGCCAGGGCCGGGGAACAGGGACGAGGATTTGCCGTGGTGGCCGATGAGGTTCGCGGCCTGGCCCATCGCACCCAGGAATCGATTGGCGAGATCCAATCGGTAATCGAACAACTGCAACAGGGAACTCAGGAGGTCGTCGCCGCGATCCTCAGTGGTCATGATCAGGCCAGTCAGACTCAACAGCAGGCACTCGCCTCAGTGGGCGTACTGGAGCAAATTAGCCAGGCCATCAACACTATCCACCAGATGAACGAACAGATATCCCACGCCGTGCGTGAGCAGAGTCAAGCCAGCGATGAGATCAGTCGCAACATCTGTAATATCCGCGGCGTCAGTCATAGCATCATCCAGGGAGCCGACAGCTCGGCTCATCTCTCCGAGCAGCTCAGCACTCTGGCCGAACGCCAACATGCGCTGGTGGGTCAGTTCAAGATTTAAGAACCGAAGTGGTGGCCACAGAGTCCATGACTCACGCGCAGCCAGCAGGGATCCCCTCCTCTGCTGGCTCGGCCCCCCACGGCCCCGCCCTGTGGCCATGGCGCAGGCGAGCGAATGCAAGGGCACTAGGAAATTTCGTCGCCCCTCTAGCCGCTCCGCGTCGCGCTCCGTACAATCTCGCCACTTTGCTTCCGCTGGATATGCTTGCCCATGGATACCACCCTGATTGACCAGCTGGTTTACTATTTTGATCTCTTCGGGACCGCCGTATTTGCCTTCTCCGGAGTCCTGGTCGCCGGTCGCCTGCGGATGGACGCCATTGGCGTCATAGTGCTGGCCGCCGTTACGGCAGTCGGTGGCGGTACCATCCGCGATCTGCTGATTGGCGCCCGACCCATCTTCTGGATCCAGGACACCACCTATCTGTGGGTTATTCTGGGGACGGCAGCATTTGGTATGTGGCTGGCACGAGTGCCGCGCCGCCTGCCCTGGTATGTGTTGCCGGTGGCGGATGCCTTCGGACTGGCGCTGTTTGTGGTCATAGGCGCGAAAAAAGCGCTGCTATTCGGCACCTCGGGCATGGTGGCCGTAGTGATGGGGGTCATCACCGGGGTTGCCGGGGGCTTGATCCGCGATGTGCTGGCCCGGGAAATTCCCATGGTCCTGCAAAAAGAGATCTACGCCACCGCCTGTATCTTCGGCGGAGTGCTCTATACCGTCTCCCTGTCCCTGGAGCTGGCCCATATTCCGGCCATGTTGATCAGCATGCTGGGCGTGCTGCTGGTGCGTATCACCGCCATCTTCCGCCATCTCTCCTTGCCCTCGTTCGCCCTGCGCGACTGATTTGCCGGTCTGCGGTTTTCTAAGGCCCCAGACCCGGCCTATACTGGCTTCCCCTCGTCATGGAGAAGCCATTGTGCCTCGTTTTGTCCTCATCACCGGTTGTTCCAGCGGCATCGGTTATCACGCCGCCCAGCGCCTGCAACAAGAAGGCTTCAGCGTCATCGCCTCGGCCCGTCACCCCGATGCGGTGGCGCGTCTGCAGGCCGAAGGGCTCACCGCCATCCAGCTGGATTTGGCAGATACCGCCTCCATCCATACGGCCGTGGCACAAACTCTGGAACTCTGTGGCGGCCGCCTCTATGGACTGTTCAATAATGGCGCTTATGGCCAGCCCGGAGCGCTGGAAGATCTGCCCACCCATGCCCTGCGCGCCCAGTTCGAGAGTAATTTTTTTGGCTGGCATGAACTCACCCGCTTGCTGTTGCCAACCATGCTGGCCGCCAACGAGGGGCGCATCATCCAGAACAGTTCGGTACTCGGCCTGGTGGCGATGAAATATCGCGGTGCCTATAACGCCAGCAAATTTGCTCTCGAAGGCTATACCGATACCTTGCGCCTGGAATTGCGGGGTACCGGGGTGCAGATCAGCCTCATAGAGCCTGGACCCATCGCCAGCCAATTCCGCGCCAATGCCCTGGCAGCATTGCGGCAGCACATAGACCTGGAACACAGCCGCCATACTCCCGTCTACCAGGAGACCCTGAGTCGCCTGGAAAAAGTAGTGCCCGGCAACCGATTCACCCTGCTGCCGGAAGCCTGTATGCCGCCACTCCTCCATGCGCTGAACGCCCGCAGCGCCCGCCCGCGCTATCAGGTGACGACACCGAGTAAGTGGATGAATCTGCTACGCGGCTGGCTGCCGACCCGGCTGCTGGATGCCCTGGTCTCCAAATCGGCCTGAAGTGTCATCTCAAGATAGATGGTTGTTCGTCTGGGGAAACGCCACTAACACTACGGGCCCCGCAGGGCCCGTAGTGTTGACAATAAATCGCAGCGCTTAACCGTAGTGCTGACCATTGTCGTAATAGGCGGTACGCGTCAGGGGCAGCACGATCACAGCCACATCCTGCTCAGCACCCAGCTCGGCCTTCACAGCCCGGGTGATAAGCGTGGCGGCCTGATCCTGCACCACCTGCCCACGATCGAACCACATCAGCTCGACGAAGGGATACCCCGGCACCGTCTGGCCGGCGATAATAAATTCGCTGGCGACCAGCTCCAGAGTAAAGTGCGCCACAGGCGCGCCGGTCAGGGCGGAGAGATCTTGCACCAGTTGGCCACTCAAGCGCGCCAGAGGATCACGCGCTATGCCACGAAAACGTAAGTGAGGCATACTATTTCCCATGTTGGATAAGCATCCGACCACTGGTCCACTCTGGACCAGCAGCCACATCAAGGTCCCCATCATAAGGCGCTCACGCAGATGAAAAAAGGCAACACCACAAAAAGCTGGCAAGCGGGTCTCTGCTCCCTGTTGCTGTTACCCGTCATGGCTCTGGCCGAACCCGGTTTCTGGCACGCCAGCAAAGAGGGCCGCAACCTGTGGATCCTGGGATCCATCCATGTCGGGCAAGATAGCTTCTACCCCTTGCCCAAGCCGATTGAAGCCGCCTGGCAACAAGCCGACGTGCTGATCGTCGAAGCCGACTTGCGCGCCATCAGTGAGCAGGATCAGCAGCAGATCATCGAGCTCAGTCAGCTGCCTGCGGGCGACAAACTGGCCAATCATCTGAGCCCAGCCCTGTATCAGCA
>JBBRVG010000016.1:0-55248 GCA_038247115.1 Enterobacterales bacterium
CACCCGTATTGCTATAAATCACCTCATCACCCGGTATCTCGAGGCAAGCGGTGAGCAACAGGGCGCAGGCGACCGTCAGACAGTAACGAACACAGGACATGGACTTTCTCTTCAAACATCCGGTTGTTGCGACAACCAGGCAAGTGGATCAGGGATCTGGTAGCTGTAGCCTAACATCCGCTCGACCTTGCTCCCATCGATTTGCTTGCCTGCTGCCGCTTCATCACCAAAAAATGGTGGCGGGATCTCCAGACGCTCACAGGCCTGACGGTAAAACTCCCGACGAGACGGATGACTTGGCGCACAGGCATTAAACACCTCGCCCCAAGGTTGCTGCTGCACGATAAGGAGCAGGATGCCGACCACATCCACCAGATGCACCAGATTCACAGGCGCACGACCATCATCCGTGGCTTTACCGCTCAGAAAGCGCCCGGGATGCCGCCCCGGGCCGAACAGACCAGCCGGACGCAGGATCGCCCATTGCGGGATACCCGAGGCGCAAACCAAGCTTTCCGCGTGCAACATGCGCTCGCCCCGGCCGGAATCGGGTCGTGGCGCCTCGCCCTCATGCCCTGCTGCCGAGGCCCCATAGACAGAGGTTGAACTGATCAGGATCACCCTTTGGCAATCCGCAGCCACTAACTGCTGCAAGATCCGCTGCAGCAGCCCCGGATAATCCTGACAGCGACTGGGCGGCAGAGTCAGAATGACTGTCTCGGCGCACAAGGCCGCAGGTACAGGCTCTCCCGACTCACCACTCCAGCAGGTCGCGCTGATACCAGCAGCACTTAATTGCTGACTTTTTTCTGGCGTGGTGCAACTGCCAGTCACCGAAAACCCTCGCGCTTGCAGTGCCTGCGCCAACGGTAATCCCAACCAGCCCAAGCCTATGATACTAATCTTGTCCATTGCGACGACTCAAAAAAAAACGGCCATCTATGATGGCCGCTAAAAGTAACGAAGGAAATATCTGGATCTTAAACCAGCTATTTCCCACAGCGGGAATTAGTGAAGTGAAACCAGACTGGAACAGATATTACCGACTTTGACGGCACAAAAAATTGAACCAGATCACCTTTGAAAGGGATTTCTGCAAACGGTTTCAACAGCTATGCAGAAAAAGGGGAGTTTCCTCCCCTCGACAGAGTGATTTAGCGTGGCAAAACGGAATCCCGAATCACCATCTCGGGTACGAACTTCAATCGAATACCATCGGCCGGTTTGTTATCCAGCATGCGCACCGCCAGTTCGGCTGCCTGTTCACCAATCGCTTCAATCGGATACTTCACTGTGGTCAACTTCGGCCGGATAAAGCGAATATATGGAATATCATCAAAACCCACCACAGACACTGTCTGCGGCACGGCTATGTCATGTTCCATCAGGCAAGAAATACCACCAGCGGCCATCGCATCGTTGAAACCGACAAAGGCGGTAAACGGCACCTTGCGCTGCAACAACTCTTCGGCGGCGACATGGCCACCCACTTCATCAGGGAAAGCCGATACCACTCGTTGCTCATTGAACTCGATGCCCGCCTCTTCCAAGCCCTGCTTATAGCCTTCAAAGCGCAAGTTCGCGTCGGTAAAGTCCATATCGTCGGTGGTGATAAAGGCAATTTCCTTGTGACCCTGACTGGTCAGGTGGCGAACTGCACACAGGGTTCCTTCGCGGTTATCCAACCAGACACAGCGATCTTCAGCACCCGGAACCTGGCGATTAACGAATACCACGGGAGTTGGCCCATGAGCCAATTCCAGCAACTCCTCATCGGATAATGCCTTGGAATGTAGAATCAGGGCATCGCACTGCCGCTGCAGCAGAGCCTCGATGGCGTGCCGTTCACGATATTCATCGTGGTTACCGGACATAACGATAGTGAATTTGTTGGCTTTATCGACAATGCGCTCGATACCCAGCATCATCTGCGCAAAGAAAGGGCCGCCACAGAGATCGCCAACCAGCACACCGATACAGTTGGAGCGTTTACTAACCAGAGCTTGAGCGAAGCTATTTGGACGGAAATTCAGCTCCTTCATTGCACTCAACACGGCTTCACGCTTTTCAGGTGCCACCTGGGCTGTGTTATTAATGACCCGAGATACGGTCGATATCGACACATTTGCCAACCGTGAAACGTCTTTGATCGTGGCCATGCCCAATCCCCTCAGATGAAAACGATGAACTCGGTGCGCTGTCTAGCCGTTATCAGGCGAAGAAACCTCAGCGCAGCACATTGATATGTTTAACATTTTTGCACACTATTTCCCAGAAAACAGTGTTTTTAGTATCTCATTGTGCGCTCTTTCTCAGTTAAAAAACGCGCCCCATGCTGCAGCTTCTGCTGATAAATGGCATTAAATACCAGAACGTTCTGTACATAATTCCGGGTTTCCTTATACGGGATGTTTTCGACCCAGACATCCATGCTCTTGCCTGCACTGATGCGACGCCATTGCCGCACCCGGCCGGGACCGGCGTTGTACGCAGCGGCGGCCAGCACCCGGTTACCACCGTAATTATCCAGCAGCTCCTTGATATAAGCACTGCCCAGACGAATATTCACTTCCGGATCGATCAGTTGCTGCTTGCCGCCGAACGCAAAGCCAAGCTTCTTGGCCATATGGGCTGCGGTTGCTGGCATCAATTGCATCAGACCACTGGCACCCACCGGTGATTGAGCCCTGTGATAGAGGGCACTCTCCTGACGCGCCAACGCATAGAGCAGGCTCATATCGACGCCCTGCAACTTGGCAAAGCGGGAAAATACCTGGCTCATCGGCGTCGGGAAGCGCAGATCCAGCGTATCCCAGGCCTTGGCCCGGATACTGGAGAGCACCGCCAGATCATACCATTCGGCTTCCAGCGCCATGCTTCCCAGCTGCAACTTCTCGGTATGAGAAACGGAGTCCATCAGGAAGATCCATTCCGAACGCGCCTGATCATGCTCGTTCAGTGCCAATAACTCCCGCACTCGGGCCACGGCACTCCAGCGCTGTGCCGCCTGCGATAAACTCAGTGCCGGAGTCAGCGGCGCCGCGTTAAAAGGCATTTTGGCTCCGACCCGATCAGCGGCCAGAAAGCCATAGTAACTACGTTCGAAGCTAGCTTGCCGATAAAGAGCCTGGGCATGCTGTTTTTTGCCGAGGGCCTCCTCGGCGCGCGCGAGCCAATAGGTCCAGCGCACATCGCTGCGTGCTGGTCCTGGAATACGTTGCACCCAAGTCTTGACCCCGCGCCAATCGCCCTCCCATACCGCCTGCCGCAAACGCAGTTCGATCAGGTCCGGGTCATGTTGACGCCGCAAGGCATTGTCTACCCAGGCTCGTTCCGGACCACTCTTATCCAGTAAAAACTGCCGGGCAATGCTGCCCTCAACCGCAAGCGTCTGCTCTGTGTTCAGCGCGTAAGCCGATTTAGCACGAGCAAACAACATGCGGGCATCGCGAGGCTCCTGCCGCGCCAGCCGCTGTAACGCCAGGGTTGCCATGGTCGCGACATCACCGCCTTGCTGCGCCGGAAGCAGGGTCAATAATTGTTGAGGCTGGTTGTACAGTGCCAGTAGATGTTGACCAGCCGTCTGGCGGGTGGAACCTTCCAGCTCGCCACTCAGATACTCGAGCATGGAGCCACTGCTGCGCCCCGGAAACACCAGCAACATCCGTTGCCAGACCTTTTCCGCGGTCATATGACCCGCCAACTTCCATTGGGTAAACAGGGCGGAACATTCACCTGGCCGTGATTCATTGTGCATCCAGATATCATCGGCAAATCGATAGGCAATCTCCTGCTCTCCGGTCGCCCAGCGCGCCAGATAGTACTGGCACCGCAATCCCAGGCTTCTGGGCTCACCATTAGCTAACTGCAGGTAGGCGGTCCATTTTTGTTCATCAGCAAGCAATCGCAGATACCGCGCTTTTAATCGACCGGCCAGCAAACCTTGATTATCTTGTCGGACAAAGCGCATCACCTCGCCAAGGCGCGCAGAGTCCGGTTGCAACAGCAAATCGTAGTAATCGATATACAGCGCCAGCGGATAATCACCGAGTTGGGCACGTAAGGCTTGAGCCTCGGCGGGCCGTTGCGCCCGAATGGCTGCAACTGCCTGCTGATATCGGGTTTGTTCCAGCGTCAACGCGTGCGTCGATCCAGTAAACAGACCCGAGAGGATGACGCTCAGCAGGATCAACGTAGGGAAAAAACGAGGGATCAAAAGAGTGGTTTCCTGAAATGCGGCACATAAACGTAGCCATGAGTATACCAGAGGCGTCACCGGATGTAGCCTCTCGAGTACCGGATGAGCGGGCTGGTAGTCGTAATGTGTGGTTATGGCTTGTAGCGCTGTATGTATCGGGCGAGGACATCAGCCGGTAAGGGTTTGCTAGCCAAAAAGCCTTGAAAGAAGGTACAGCCTTGCTTCTTCAAGAACTCCAGCTGTTGCCGGGTTTCTACCCCTTCTGCCGTCACATTGAAGTTCAGATGAGAGGCCATCGCCATCACCGCCTCGACGATCGCCATATTGCTGGTGTCGTGGGGAATATCCTGGATGAAGGAGCGATCTATCTTCAACTCGTCGACTGGCAGACGCTTGAGATACCCCAAAGAAGAGTAACCGGTGCCGAAATCATCGATGGAAAACGAGATCCCGAGCTGCTTGAGCTCACTCATCTTGTTGATCGTGTCTTCCGTATTGCCCAGGACCACGGACTCGGTGATCTCCAGATTCAATGCCGAAGGCTCCATGCCTGTTTCCGCCAGTACCTCATGAACCTGATCGACAAAATGGGCATGGTGGAATTGTTTGGCACTGACGTTGACCGATAATTGTGGCAAGTGCAGTCCATCCTCATGCCAGCGCACAAACTGATGACAAGCCTCGAGCAGTACCCACTGACCGATGTCGATGATGAGATCCGTTTCTTCGGCGATCGGTATAAATTCGGCTGGCGACACCATGGAGCGTCCCGCTGGCTGCCACCGCACGAGTGTCTCAGCACCAATGAGCTCTCCCGTCCCCACCATGTGCTGAGGTTGGAAGTGCAGCAGCAACTCATTGTTTTTCAGCGCATACCGCAGCTGATTATGGATCAATAGCCGCCGATCAGCCTGGCGTTGCATCTCCGAATCAAACAGTCGCGTCATCCGGCGCCCAGCCGATTTGGCCTGATACATGGCAGTATCCGCTTGCTTCAGCAGATCGACTGGCGTCTGCTCGCGAGTCGGGAAGAGACTGATGCCGACACTGGCGCCGATGTGCAGGCTCTGCCCCCGGAAATCGTATGGCAGCGAAATCTGCTCGATCACCTGTTCCGCCACCATGGTGGCCTGGATCTCGGCTTGTGCCGGATTGGCAGACAAGACCGGCAGCAGCAATACAAACTCATCCCCCCCCAGCCGGACCAGAAGGTCGTTTTGTCGCAGCAACTGATTCAGACGCATGGAAGCCTGCTGTAACAACCAGTCGCCCGTGGCATGGCCAAGGGAATCATTGATGGTCTTGAAGTGGTCCAGATCGATAAACAGCAAGGCGCCGACCATATCTTTCTGCCGCGCATTCAGGAAGCTGCGCTCAACCTGTTCCATCAAATAACGTCGATTCGGCAAGCCGGTTAGATCATCGTAATACGCCAGGTTCTGGATCTGCTGGGCGGCGGCTTTGCGCTCGGACATATCCTCAAAACAGATCACATAGTGGCTGATAGTGCCCCACTCATCACGCACCGGCGTCCAGGTTTCCCACTGCGGATAATGGCGGCCTGTCGCATGCTGGCGGTTCACCTCGCCTTGCCAGCGGCCGTCACTATCAAACTGGAATGGACCGGCAATTTCCCAAGGCCAGAGCTGGAGGCCCAGTCGCTTACCCAGCACATACTGCATGCTGTGACCCGTGATGTGGCAGAAGGCATGGTTGACGCGCAACACCATGAAATCCGGATCGGTAATGATGATCCCTTCATTGGTCTCGAAGGCCACGGCAGAGAGTCGCAATTCGGCCTCGGAGCGCAAGCGCTCCAGCTCGGCGGAGGCCCGGTGAGCAATCAATTGCTGCAAGGCCGCCAGCGTTAATAGGTCGGGAAACCGTTCTTTGCTGAAGGTTAACGCCAGGTGGCCAATCACCTGATGTTTGTTATCCCGCAACGGCAGAGCCCAATAACCATCCACCATGGGCAAGGCGATGGGTAGCTGGCTCTGGTGAGTGGAGAAATAATGTAATTCCGGATGTAGATAGAGCTGGGCACAGCTGGTTTCCGCCAGGGGATAGCGGACAAAATTTTCCACAGCCGGCACACCGGCGCTAACCACGACCCGAGCCCATTGGGTGAGAGGTGGCGATTCAAGCTCTGCCAGCCAGGCACTGCTGGCATGCAACACGCCCTGCAACTGACGCACCAGTTCATCAAAGAACGCACGACCGGTTTTAGAGGATAAGGCATAGCTGATGCGATCCAGTTGCTGCTGCCGTAATAACAACAACTGCTCATCATGATTTTGTGCCAAAGATTCAAGGCTCCGCGCTGCCAACTGCGCCAACTGGCGCAACACGGGTGCGAAACGCAGTAACTGGGACTCACCACTTTCCTGGCGATGGCAGCACAAGATCCCTTGCCACAATCCCGGACCACCAATTCTTGCAAGCAGCAGGGTGCCCTGTTGCTCCCCGGCACAGAGCCGCTGCCACAGCAGTGGCTGTTGGGATGCAGAAATAGCCGTCAGTCCCTCAACCAGTAACTCATGAAGCTCGGTTTGCTCTTCTTGTACCAGCACGCGTCCCATCTGTCCTGAGCCACCCAGCACATGGGTACAAACCAGATCCATGTGCTCAGGAGACGATAACCAGAGACTGACATGGTTCGCCTCCACCATTTTTTGTGCCAGCAAGCAGAGTTGACGATAGAAGAACCATAATTCACGGACATGGCCCGATGGCAGCGACGCATCGGCACCCATCATCCGGGAATCAACGAAAGGCTGAACCGAGGCACCAGGAGAGCTCGAGAACGTTTCCAGATAAGAAGGCAGGGAAAACTCAGGGACATCGTCAGCGACCAAATCAAGGAACTGTGTCAACTCATATCCAGAATGCAGACTCACGTAAAACCTTTGAATAAAATAACAGGGTTGACAGGGGCTGACGAAAGCAAACTTGGGGGCTGACGGCGAGAGCCTGTATTTAAGTTGGCAAAATATTGCCTGTGCACTATGTCAGAAACAAGCCTTTTTTATGCATTACAGCCCCAGGATCACAGAACTCATCAGACCTCCTGATTAGACCATACTTAAGTGACGGAAATCACACTTTTATAGTCCATGAAATGAGTAATCTGGCTACGAGATAAGAACAAGAACCAAGGGGGTTCACCATGATTATCGACATTACCAGCAAAGCCATCGACGTCACCCCGGCCATTCGGGAACGCATTGAGTCTCGCTTTGCCAAACTGGAGCGCCTGCAGGTGCCTCTGATCACCCCCCAAGTCATCATTACCAAAGAGGGCCTTGCATTCATCATCGAAGCCAAAATCGGTATCCCCAATGGCCAATTGTTCGCTCAAGCCGAGCATGAGGATCTATATGCGGCGGTGACACTACTCGGCCAAAAACTGGAACGCCAGCTCACTCGTCACTCCAGCAAGCCGGCCGCCCATCGCAGTGCCCGCTCCGGAAAAGAACAGTGTCGGGCAGGAGAGCTGACACCCGCGCTTTGATGTCATCCCATCGTAACCGGGCGCCACACAGGCGCCCGAGTTCTATTACCCCCCACCAGCCACGACAACAGACTTGCAAGCCACTGGCAATTCACGTATTGCTATAGGCATCTGTCTACAGGAATGAACATCATGCTGTTACGTGTACGATTTATCTTGGGTTGCTTCTTTTCCTTCGCTCTGACCTGAGCAGGAGGCACTGTCGTACCCGGATCCAGACGCACGAACAGTCCAAGCCTCCCCCTTCGGGAGGTTTTTTTTTGCATCCGTCAGCCGCCTGGAGCTGGTAATATGCAGCGCACAGCTTCACCGCAACACTATCCGGCCGCGACCCGCAGGATATTTTGCCAAGCCCGGATCCATACGCTTAAGGGAGTAACACATGGCCACACTGGAAACCATCCGTGACGAAATTACCGCCCTGGATGGCGATTTATTGCGTCTTCTGGCCCGCAGAAAGCAGCTGAGCATTGACGTTGCTCGCAGCAAACAGGCGGATCGCCGCCCGATCCGTGATCAGGTCCGGGAACAGGAACTGCTAGAGCGACTGATCCAGGAGGGCCGCCCCCAAGGGCTGTCGCCCCACTACATCAGCCAGATCTATCATCTGATCATCGAAGATTCGGTGCTGAGCCAGCAGGCCTATATTCAGGAGCAACTCAATGCCGAACAGCAGGGTACCCTGACCAGTATTGCCTTTCTCGGTCCGCGAGGCTCCTATTCCAGCCTGGCGGCCCGCAAGTATCTGAGTCGGCATACGGATCAGGTACTGGAAACCAGCTGCAGCAATTTTCAGCAGGTGATTGACGAAGTCGAGTCCGGACGGGTGCAATACGGGGTATTACCCATCGAAAACACCAGCTCGGGTAGCATCAATGAAGTCTATGATCTGATGCAGCACACCAGCTTGTCGATCGTCGGGGAACTGACATTACCGATCGAACATTGCCTGCTTACCGCCGTTGCCACCACGCCAGAGCAGATCACCACCATCTATGCCCATCCGCAGCCGATCCAGCAGTGTTCCAATTACCTGCATGCACAGATGAGTCAGGTCCACCTGGAGTATTGTGACTCGTCGTCGGCCGCCATGGCGAAAGTCCAGACAGAAGCCAGCCCGCATGCCGCCGCATTGGGTAGCGCCGCCGGCGGTGAACTATTCGGTCTGGAGCCTATCGCCAGCCATCTGGCGAATCAGCAAGACAATATCACCCGCTTCATTGTGGTCGCTCGCAAGGCAATTGAAGTGGCACCGCAGATCCCGGCCAAAACCACACTGATCCTCTCGACCGCCCAGAAAGCCGGCTCACTGGTGGAAGCCCTGTTAGTCTTGCGCAGTCACCGCATCAATATGACCAAACTGGAGTCGCGACCCATCCAGGGCAATCCTTGGGAAGAGATGTTTTATATCGATGTCGCTGCCAATCTGAATTCAACCGCCATGCAGGCCGCACTGAAAGAGCTCAATAGCATTGTCCGTGCGCTCAAGGTGCTAGGTTGTTATCCCAGTGAAGATGTCCGTCCCACTAGCCTGCCCGATTATCTGCTCCCCGCAGGAGACTAGTTGCCAAGCCACACTCCGGTGACCAACAACAAGAAGGCGGCTTTCGGGCCGCCTTCTTGTTGTGCTGATGGGAGAATAGGCCAACGGCCCGCTTTCTACAGGGATTCGTGATGCCGGCTGTCATGAGCCTGGGCCAGCAGCATCTTGCTCTCGCGCAGAAATTGCCCGGCATAATCGCCAAAAAACTCGGCCGCACGGTGGAAGGTCTGGATAAAACCATCGCGATCCGCTGCTTCGAGCATGTTAATCGCCTCTCCCATGCGCTGATGGTAACGACGGATCATCTGCACGTTACGGGGCGAGGAGAGAATGATATCGGCATACAAGGCCGGATCCTGCGCGAACAAGCGCCCGACCATCGCCAACTCCAGACGATAGATGGGGGAACTCAAAGCCAGCAACCGTTTTAGATCCGCCTGCTCTTCACTCAGGTGCACGCCATATACAAAGCTGGTGAAGTGCCGCAACGCCTGGATCAGGCTCATGGCTTCATCATGTTCTTCGGCGGTGACGCTGTGCAGGCGCACACCCCAGATCCGCATCTGATCCAGCAACCATTGATAGGCTGTCTCACCGCGGCCACCACAATAAACCACTACCTGTTTGGCCAGACTCGATACATCCGGACCAAACATAGGGTGTAACCCGAGGACAGGTCCTTGATGCACCGCCAGCATATGGGCCAAGGGTTGACTCTTGACGCTGGTCAAATCCACCAAGACACAATCCGCCGGCAGCATCGTCAGTTTATCGATCACCTCGCAGGTGGTATCGATGGGCACAGCTACCACCACCATGCCCGCATCAGCCAGCATCTCGTCAGCCTGCGCCCAGTCGCCCCGCTCCAGCACATCCACGCGATAGCCGGATAGGCGGAACATGTGCACAAGCAGGCGACCCAACTGACCGGCCCCGCCGATCACCACGATGGAGCGCAATGCCGGATTAACACACTTGAAGCCTGAGTCGTTTTCACTGCTATAGGATTCACGCATGACGCGACGCAAGACATCTTCGATCAAATCAGCCGGGACTCCGCTCGCCGTCGCCTCTTCACGGCGCTTGGCCAGCATGGCCGCTTCCCGATCCGGGGCATAAATAGGCAACCCATGCCGACTCTTGACGTCACCGACATCGGCAACCAGTGCCAGACGCCGGGCCAACAAGGCGACTAGCTGCTGATCTACCGCATCAATCTGATCCCTCAGAACGTTTAATTCTTCATTCATCGCTTCATCATCCAAAAAAAAGCTCCGGTCATGACCGGAGCTCATTATGCGGTCCAATCAGGCCGGGAGTCGAGCCTTCAGCGGCTGAGCCAACTCATCATGGCACTTGGCCAGCAGGGTTGCCGTGGTATCCCAGTCAATACAGGCATCGGTAATCGAGACGCCATAAGCCATCTGACTCTTGGGTTGTTCGCTGGACTGGCTGCCAGCGCCGATATTGGACTCCAGCATGATGCCGAGGATAGAGCTGTTTCCATCCTGGATCTGGTGGATGACGTTCGCGGCCACCAGCGGCTGCAATTCATGATTCTTGCTGGAATTGCCATGACTACAGTCCACAACCAGGCGGGAAGCGAGCTTCGCCTTGCCCATCGCTTGCTCCGCCAGAGCCACGTTGACCGAGTCATAATTCGGATGTTTACCACCACGCAGGATCACGTGACCATCGGGATTACCCTGGGTCTGTAACAATGCAACCTGACCCTGCTGATTGATGCCCATAAAGGCATGGGAGGCTGCGGCAGACTTCAAGGCATTGATGGCGGTATCCAGATTGCCATCGGTCCCGTTTTTGAAACCAACCGGCATCGACAAGCCGGATGCCATCTCGCGATGGGTCTGGGATTCGGTCGTCCGGGCGCCGATAGCGGACCAGGAGAACAGATCGGCCAGATATTGCGGGCTGATCGGATCCAAAGCTTCGGTCGCCAACGGCAGACGCAACTCAGCCAACCAGGCCAGCAATTCACGCGCCTTCTGCAGACCCAACTCGATATCGAAGGTGCCATCCAGATTCGGATCGTTGATAAAGCCCTTCCAGCCCACTGTGGTTCTTGGTTTTTCGAAATAAACCCGCATGACGATATACAGACTATCGGCATAACGATCATGCAATTCCTTGAGGCGCAGAGCGTAATCCTTGGCCGCATCCATATCATGAATCGAACAGGGGCCACAGATCACCAGCAGACGATGATCCTGGCGCTGTATGATATTGGCGATGGTTTGGCGCGCATCCGCGATAAACGTGAGCGCCTCGGCAGACACAGGAACGCGCTCTTTGAGCTCAACCGGCGTGATCAAGACGCTTTCGGACTGGATATGGACGTTATTCAGACTATCTCTATGCATGGCAGCAACCTTGTAAACTTATATTTACACAATTAGCGCGATTAGCTTTGGTTTGTTTTATTGACACAAATTGATTTTCGCACTAGCAATGAGCCACACCTTACCAAGCCAGCACCGATTTGCAAGCCTTGTTTCGCCGCCGCAGAAAGGAAAAGGCCCCGACATGCGGGGCCTTCCATCAATGGCAGCTATTTATTGATCAATCTCATCCAGATACTGGTCCAGATCGCCATCGCCCCCATCCTGTGTTCGCTCAGTAGCAGAATGACTAGCCGCAGGCCGCCCATCCTGCACTTTGGCTTCTTCATATTGCAGGTAAAAATCCTTGGCCGAGAGATAAGGATCCAGAGCGTTATCCAGTACCGCCTCCTGATCGACCACTCGCGCACGCTTGCTCAAGCCATCGACCGCCCATAAACCGATCCGGGTGCCCCAGCCCATGCTGGCATAGGGAAAATAAAGGCCATCCACAGTATCACCAATCGCCGTACGCATGGTCGTCGGGCCATAGACCGGAACCATAAAATAGGGGCCCTGCTCCATCGTGGCCTTGCCCAGCACTGTACTCATGCTCATGGCCCGGCGCTCGATCCCCATATCCTGAGCCACATCGACAAAACCCAGTAAGCCTACGGTCGAATTCAATGCAAAGCGCAGCACGCTGACGCCCGAGGCTTCAACCCGCCCGACCAGCAAGTTATTCACAAAATAGTTGGCTTCGTTGACGTTTTCAGTGAAATTGCCCACCCCATTGCGCACCGGCTGTGGCACCCAGGCCACGTAACCATGAACCACGGGGCGTAAGGCATAACGATCCAGATAGTCGTAATTGAGTTTCCAGCTCGCCCGGTTCAAGGTTTCATAAGGGTCAACCGCACCACCCGGGCCTGTCGCACTCGATGGGTTGCCAGCCGCCACACTGGCCAGAGGCCACACTAGGGTAACTGCCAACAAATAACGACTCATGCACATCATGGCGGTTTAAATCCTTCTTGTGGTGAGCAAATCAGCTCATGATTGGGATAAATTATACCTCACGAACACAGCGGAGTGGAGCAAGGCTTTCGATGCAACCAAGTGAAGGCCGAGCCTTGCACTTGGGAGATCATGCTCATCCGTAGAGACAAAAAACACAAGAAACCGTGACCACCAGGGAGGCATCAACCCCCTTCCGGCCATGCACCGCAAATGACGGCACCAGGCTTTGCTTCCCGTCGACAGAACAGGCTAAATTAACTGGGAATAGATCCTCACCGCCCCTACCATGGTTAGTCTGCTGCCATCAGGGTGTAAGGAAGTCATAGTGTCCGACCTCAAGCTCAACAAAACCGAACCAGCCAGGACACAATCCTATGCCGATGGCAGTTCAGCACCTAGCGAATCGGTCTCGCGTCCAGATCCGGCACAGACTAAAGTTCCCAGCCAACTGGTACGTCAATACTTGCAACAACTCAGCCAGCAGCAGGGGCAATTACCGGATCTGATGGCACAGAAACAGCAAGCCCTATTGCGCCAGTTGACCCAGCTACTCGAGAGCCAGACCGCCCCCCAAGCGTCACCGGAGGCCGCAGGATCGGTATCTACGACCACCAGCGTTGCCGCAACAGCCAACAGTCATCAACCGTTGCAGCAACTATTGCAACGCCTGTTGCCCCTGCTCTCGACAAACGATCCGCTGCTCAAACAACCCCTTGCCCAACGTGGTAGTGAGGTGATCCTGTTGCGACAACTGGCCCAGTCACCTCAGCTGCTGTCGACCCTGCTACAGCAACTCCCTCCGGCATTACAAGAGTCTTCCGCATCAGGCCGCGCCTTGATGCAATGGCTGGTGCAATCCATCACACTGCGGCTGGCTCCGCAGAAAATGCCGCAAAGTCTGGTCACTCAGCTACAGCAGCAGCAAGTGTCCTTAGCCATGATCCAGCCCGATAAACGCTCACTGCAGAATCTGGAACACCTCAATCGCGCCACTCTACAATTCATCCAACAAAGCCAAGCTGCCGTAAACCAGAGTGGCGAATTGATCACCCTCGGCGGACGGCCGACCTTAGCGCCTAGCGAAGCAAAGACGGAAACCAGTCAGGACGTGAAACCACAAACAGCTCCTGTACGACCAGAAATGGCAACCATAAAGACAATTAGCCCCGAGAAATTAGCCCAGAGCTTATTGAGCGCAGCGAATGCGTCAGAGGGGACTGAAACCCATCAGGACGCCAAGCCACAAGCCGCCCATGCAAGACCAGAAGTAGCGGCAACGAAAGCCATTAGTGCAGAGAAATTAACGCAGCAGTTATCTGTACCTGAGTCCGCTACGGAAGAGCCGGCGAGCGAAGCGGAAACAGCTCCGCCGACTCGTGTTGCATTGCAAACCAAGGGGGCGACCAGCAGCACTCAGTTGCCGAACGGCGAGCAAAAACACACGGCAACTCTTCCCGTCACGTCAGAGCCGAACCTAAAAAATCGCGTGGAAACGACAACGTCAGCGGTCACCGCAAATGAAACTGAAGTAGCACAAGAAGTAGGGCAAAAGGTAAAGACAGCAGTACAGCCCCTAAATGCCACTGTGGTAGTAGCTAACGAGCCAGCCAATAAGCTGGCGACTGGCTTATCCCCCAGAGCCGATGCAACACTCGCCATAGATAAACATGCCACCCCGTTGGCGAATGCAGCCGCAGACGCTACTGAAGAGCAGCCCCTCTCGCCACCTCGACCCGGTTCAGAGCAAGCTCAGTCGAAAGCAACAGCAACCAAGACAGAACGGCAGCCCATATTACAACGCATGGCAGCACTACTGCATGCAGGCCCCAGCACGGCGGAACAAGACCCTGTTGCAGCCCTGGATCCGGCAGCAAAACCCCTGATCATTCCTAACCGGATGTCACTGGGATCCTTCATTCACGAAATCCATCTGCACCTGGCAGGTAGGCAACTGCCGGATCCCTTGAAGCCCGCCTTAAAGAATCTTGTTGATGCCATGGCACAGCCATTAACACAAGCAGATGCGGTCGAGCAGTGGTTCGATTTCTTGCGCCAACCGTTGTCTTCTGACTCCACGGCGGGTCGAGCTCTCCAGCAATGGGCTTTGACATTACTATCTATTCGTTTGCAGCAGATGGCCGCAGCAACCGACCCAGCGGCTCCCACCCAGCAGCAGCTTCATTCGTTACTGAACAATGAAGAACATCAGCAATTGACACACAAGCTGGCCGCATCCTTATTTGGTCAGACCGAGCGTTTCCAACAGCTACAGCAGGATGCGCAGCAACAGATACCGAATTATGTTCCCCTCCCCCCTCAGCAACCCGGTGACCGCGAAGGAGGTTTATCCATGCAAAGGAGTGCCGGGAAACAAAGCCCTTACCAATGGACACTCAGCTTTTTCATCGAACTTCCACAGCTGGGTCCACTGCAGATCCGAGCTTGTCTGGACATACCGGATATCCAGCTGCAGGTCATGGCCGAGCGTCTGAGTGCAGTTGACAAAATTAAGGAGACCCTACCTCTACTAGAGGGGCGCTTTCGTGAGCTAGGGCTGACACCCGGGGGTTTTGTCTGTCGCCAAGGCAAGATCATTCCCCCAAAGACGGAGGATGAGATATCATCCGCTAGCCCTTCAGCAGGCGTTTCAATCCGGATTTGAATATGACCCGACGACCCGATGACCCACTCAAGGCTGTTGCCCTTAAATATGATGGCACCCAGGCACCCCATATCGCCGCCCAAGGCGAAGGGAATATGGCAGAGCAGATTTTAGCGATGGCGGAAGCCGCTGGGCTCTATATTCATCAGGATCCTGCATTATTGGCTCGACTTGAAACCTTACGTGAAGGCGAGTCCATCCCGCCCGCACTCTATGTTGTCATTGCTGAAATTCTGTCCTACTCCTACTTGCTGCAAGGCAAATATCCTGAACATTGGCGACGCGCCGATGGTTCAAAAGTGCTGGATGTCAAAGCATAACAGCTCAAGACTCACCCCATGACCCATGGTCGGCATGCAGAGGGAGCGCCTGGTTGCAGCCGGAAAAACAAAAGCCAGTCAGGGTCACTAACTGGCTTTTGTTGATTCGACGTCCACGGAATCTGCGGCCTGTATGCAAAATAATCAGCATAGGGCTAACAGTTCGGAGCTCATGAGCGAGCAAATCCTTGATACAACAACTATCTGCTCTTGGTACCGCGTAATGAAATAAGCAGCTCGGCCTCCGCCTTGGGAATTTCACATTCCGCCATCACTTCATCCAAACCGGCACCCAACTCAACCATTCTCGCGGCACGGCTATACAAGCGACTGTCGGGGTCGTGTAACACCAGCTCTTGCTGACGCTCAGCAACAGCGATGATACCTTTTTCCAGTTCACCCAATTTCTGACCGGTGCCCAACGCACTGCTGTGAAGCTCATTGAGCTGCTTGCGGGCACTATCTCGAGCCTTGAGTAGTTCCTTCAACAGCAGCTCCATAGCCTGCAATTTACGCTTGCTGCGACCAACACCGACCCATACCAGAATCAGTGCCGCTATCGCCACAACCAACGCCAATCCAGCCAGAATCAAGGTGATGAAACTTAAATCCATCATCAAAGCAGATTCAACTCATCCCATTCATCATCAGACAATAGCTTGTTCAGATCGACCAGGATCAGCAACTCTCCATCACGATTACTCACCCCCTGGATAAACTTGGCGCTCTCTTCTGTACCAACACTGGGTGCCACATCGATTTCTGAGGCCCGCAGATATACGACTTCGGCAACACTATCGACCATAATGCCGATAACCTGCTTTTCTGCTTCGATAATGACAATCCGTGAGTTGTCGCTAACTTCTGCGGGTTGCAGTCCAAACCGGGAGCGGGTATCAATCACGGTAACCACATTACCGCGGAGATTAATAATCCCCAGCACATAATCTGGAGCTCCGGGAACGGCAGCAATTTCGGTATAACGAAGGACTTCCTGAACCTGCATGACATTGATGCCATAGGTTTCACGATCCAGTTGGAAAGTAACCCACTGGAGAACTTCTTCCGCAACATTCTGCGCCACGTTACGCTTCTGACTCATTTTTTGATTCCTTATATCGGGCGTCATGAAACAAAATTAGCAACAAACTCGAAAGAGAGCGATGTTAGCGACCATCAATATTTACTCCCTTCTTCAATAAAGCCAAAAGCTCCTGTACATGAAGTAAGGCACACATTTTGTCTTTTACCATACCCGCCAACCAAGGACGCTTGCCAGCACTACTCCGCCACTGGATCCGGGAGTCCTGCAATAGCTCGGTACCATTCAATTGGTGGCACGCCAATCCCCATGGACTGTTACCCAGCATCACCAAATATTCATAAGGTTCTGCCGCCGTCTGATCGGGCATGATCCAGCGCGTGGTATCGACCACATTGAGCTGTGAATCCCGTTGCGTCATCACGCCCGCAAACCACTCCGGTTTCCCGAACAGGGTATTGATCTTGGTAATTTGATGAATGCCTCCCAACTCAGTCAGCGGGACGGCGAAAGTAACGCCGGAAACCACAAAAAACAGTGCCTGAAACTCTTTACCGGGCTCAATGTTTTTCCACACCGGAGGCGCAGGAGGCTGAGGTTTGCGAGGTTGAACCTTCACTTGCTCGACCGGTTTAATCGAGCTACGGCTCTCAGCCAGCGGCTCGACCTGCGCCAAAAGATCGGCCAGACGAGTCTGTTGTTCGACCACAGGCTCCGCAAAAGGAGCCGGAGCTGCCAATGACGGAGCTAATTCAGGTTGCGGAGCCAAGGGGGCGGCAACTGTTTCCGAGAGCAGCGACTGGAAATAGCTATCCATTGCTTTGAACTGGGATCCCTGACTCATGACGTCCGTCCTTCTTGTTGCAGCAGATAGTCCAGCAAACTCAGGTAAGCCTGACTACCACGGCTATCTGGCGCATAAATGGAAGGGGGTACATGCAAATGGCTTGCATCTCTGAATTTGGTATCGATTGGGATCACCGAATCCCACACCCGCTGGCCATATAATTCACGGACGGTTTCCAAACTCTGTAAGGATGCTTTGGTACGCTTATCGAACATGGTTGGAATTATGGTGTAGTGAAACGGCAATTGACTGGAGTGCTGCATGATTTCAAAGGTTTTGATCATGCGCTCCAAGCCTTTGAGAGCCAAAAACTCGGTTTGTACCGGAACCAGAATCCAACTACTGGCGGCCAGAGCATTCACCATCATGACACCCAATACCGGCGGGCAATCAACCAGAACGACATCATAATCATCTTTAAGATGCTGCAAGGCACGACGCAAGATCAGCCCCATACCATCTCGATCACCGAGTGTACGGTCCAATGTAGACAAAGCAATAGAGGCAGGCATCAAGCTGATATTATGAAAACGGGTATGCAGAATAACCTTTTTGACCTGCGAGGCATCAGGATTGGTTTGCTCAAACAAATCAAACAAGGTTCCATCCAGCACATCGGAGTCATAATCCAGATAACTGGTCAAGGAAGCGTGTGGATCCGTGTCGATCAGCAAAACCCGCTGATTCTGGCTTGCTAGTAATCCGGCCAGAGTAACGACAGTCGTGGTCTTTCCTACGCCACCTTTCTGATTGGCAATCGTCCATACTATCAAGGCGTTATTCCTGTCTTTTTAATTTAAATCGGCCATCAGGCAACTGGATAACATTGTAATTATCCGGGTTAATAGTCTGCATCTGGGGTTTGTCACCCGGTTTGGCCGCAGCTTCATCGACAATAACGGGCAAGGCTTTCGGTGTATAGGCAAAACGAGAGACGGCTATCACAACCTTGCGATTGACCTCTCGCCCCCGCTCCGTGGTATTGGACGCAAAGGGGGAAAACTCGCCATAAGCCTCGATGGCTAGTTGAGCAGGGGGTATGCCATCCGCGCCCAGGCTTTTAAGTACTGAAATTGCCCGGAATGCCGAAAGCTCCCAATTCGAGGCATACAGCTCATTGCCAATCTTGATGTTGTCGGTATATCCGCGGACCCGGACATAGTTATTCAGTGGCGCTATGGTTTTGGCTATTTGTTTTAGGATCGGCTTTGCCTTGAGCAATATCGTTGCACTACCGCTGGGGAAAATAAGCCCTGAGCTCAGCTCTATGGTCAGCCAATTCTCATCGGATTTAACATTGATAAGGCCCGCAGAGATCAGGTCCTCCAACGATTTACTAAATTCTTTTTTCAACGCATCAAACGGTGCACCAGAGCTGTTATTGGTGCTGCTATCGAGCGGGAGTTGATCCTTGATCTCTTGCTCACTATTTTGCGTCGGTAGAGGTTGTTGCGTAGGAGGCTGACCGGTATCGAGCATGCCCCCACCCCCTTCGGTGGGAGCCTGGACAATCGATACAATCTGGTTTGGCGATGCAGCACTGATGTCCGAGCCATCACTGCTTTGCTGAATTCCCATATTACCGCCCAGCACTGTGGAACCAGGCCGAGCAGTGACAAAACCCATCTCGGTAAAACTCTGGATCAACCCCTGAACCAAAGCCTTGACCTCGGTCTGTTTCGACATGGCAAAGCCATACAACACCACAAACAATGCAAATAGCAACGTCATGAAATCAGCGTAGGAAAGTAACCAGCGCTCATGATTCTCTGGCGGTTCGGCTTTTTTCTTCTTTGCCATGGCTTACTCTTCCCCGATGTAAACCTGCAGACGTCGCTTGAGTTGCATCGTATTTTCACCACCGGCAATCGACAATAATCCTTCGAGTACCATCAGTTTAAAATGCGCAATGTCGTGATTAAAAGATTTGAAGCGGTTGGCAACCGGCAAAAATAGTATGTTTGCCCCTCCCACACCATAAATAGTAGCCACGAATGCTACCGCAATCGCTGGCCCAAGCTTTTCCGGCTGATCGAGCAAGCCCATGGCATGGATCAGACCCAATACAGCACCCAGGATACCCATGGTAGGAGCGTAGCCGCCGAGTGCTTCAAACACCTTAACGGACTGCTCCAACTCATGCTGTTCCATCTCGATCTCGTTTTCGAGTAATTGATGTAATTGCTCCTTATCTACACCATCGACGATCATCTGCAGACCGTTTCGGGTAAAGGGATCCGCAATTTGCGCAACCTGATTCTCCAGCGCTAACAGTCCTTGCTGACGCGCCGTTGTCGACATGCCCTCCAGCATTTCTGACTGGGCATGCAAATCCAGCTTGGGGCCAGCCAGCAGCCACTTACATTGCTTCATCGAACCAATCAGAACGCCAAATGGAAATTGCACCATAATCGCACCGAGAGCACCGCCGAAAACAATCAAGAACGCAGGCAAGTTGAGCATGGCACTCGGGTGCCCGCCTTCAAGAATGTTAGCGCCGATGATAAATGCGATTGCTACAAAAATGCCGAGAAGACTCATGTTTAGCGCCCTATTTCAACCATGATTCGTTGAGCAATCTTGTCCAGTGGCAGTGACTCGGATGCAATTCCGGCTTTGGCGACGGCTTGCGGCATGCCATATACCACACAGCTGGCTTCATCCTGAGCCCAGATGGTTGATCCTTGCTCCTTGAGCAAACGAGCCCCATCACGACCATCAGCGCCCATTCCGGTCAGAACAACAGCCAGAACTTTATCCGCATGGCTCTTGGCCAACGAAGCGAAGGTAATATCAACACAAGGTTTATAGTTCACCTTGTCATTCCCTTCGATAATCCGTATCCGGGCGTTACTACCACGACCATCTAGCATCATCTGCTTGCCACCGGGAGCCAGATAGGCAGCGCCAGGACGCAACAAGTCGCCATCCTCGGCCTCCTTGACACTGATTTGGCACAGGCCATTCAGACGTGCAGCGAACGCAGCCGTGAAAGTGGCCGGCATGTGCTGTATCAACAGGATCGGATAGGGGAAATTCGCCGGTAATTGGGTCAGTACAGCCTGTAAGGCAACGGGCCCACCAGTTGAGGTCCCAATCGCTAGCAGCTGGTAACTTTTACCGGATTTTTTAAAATGAACCGGAGCCGCGCTCGGTGCCGGGATGACAGGAGCAACGGCTCTTTCTGCCGACGAAGCAAGCGCACGCGATGACGTGAGTCCTTGCCCAACAACTGACGCGGATGACGACGAACTGCTTGTTGACAGATGAGATGATGGAGCCGGGCGCGCAGTCGACATAAACAAACGACGACGAGCGATAGCTTTGACCCGCTGCTGCAGTAGTTTAATCGCTTCTTCTTTATCCCGGGCTATATCTTCAAATTTCTTGGGTAGAAAATCCAAAGCACCAGCATCCAGCGCATCCAGAGTTGCTTTGGCACCATCGTGGGTGAGTGAAGAAAACATCAGGATAGGCGTCGGACATTTAGCCATGATTTCCCGGACGGCAGAAATGCCGTCCATGACGGGCATTTCAATATCCATGGTGATGACATCGGGCTGTAGACGCAATGCCTTATCCACGGCCTCGCGACCATTTTGCGCCGTATCAATAACCTCAAGCGACGGATCTTGATTAATAATTTCGCTGACTCTGCGACGGAAGAAGCTGGAGTCATCTACAACTAATACCTTAACTGCCATGTTTTCTTCGTTCTCTATGTTCAGCGTCGACGGGCATAAGCCTTCAACAAATTGGGCACATCCAATATCAGAGCAATACCGCCATCACTGGTGATCGTCGCACCGGCCATACCTGGAGTTCCATGCAATAACTTATCGAGCGGCTTGATGACAACTTCTTCTTGGCCTATCAAATTATCGACGACAAAACCAACCTGTTGAATACCGATCTGGACGATGACGACATGCCCGTGTTCCCGGCGGGATGTACTCCGTTTAGAGCTGCGAACCAGCCAGTCCTGAAGATAAAACACAGGAATAACTTTATCACGGACGATAATGGTCATCTGCCCATCGACCATCTTGGCCCGTGTCAGATCCAGATGGAAAATCTCATTGACGCTGGTCAAGGGTAATGCAAAGGTTTGTTGGCCGACTTCAACCATCAGAGTAGGCAAAATCGCCAGAGTCAAAGGAACTTTAATCTCGAGGCGAGTTCCCACTCCCAGTTCGGAATGGATATGAATCGAGCCATTGAGCTGGGCGATACTGGTTTTCACCACATCCATCCCGACACCGCGCCCCGAGATATCAGATATTTGCTGTTTGGTCGAAAAACCTGGCGCAAAAATCAAATTATAAGCTTCTGTATCACTCATCCGGCTTGCGACTTCCGGGTCCAGTACGCCACGTCCGATCGCGATTGACTTGAGTTTCTCAGGATCCATGCCTGCGCCATCATCTTCGATCAGCAGCAGAATATGATCACCTTCCTGAGAGGCACTCAGACGAATGGTACCGACCCGGGACTTACCGGCTTTGGCGCGAACATCCGGCATTTCGATGCCATGATCGCATGAGTTACGCACCAGGTGGACCATGGGGTCCGCTAGAGCTTCGACCAGATTCTTATCCAAATCTGTGTCTTCGCCTTCCATCTCCAAATTGATGTCTTTTTTCAGACTCCGGGCCAAATCCCGGACGACGCGAGGAAAACGACCGAACACCTTCTTGATCGGCTGCATTCGGGTCTTCATGACCGCGCCCTGTAGATCTGCCGTCACAACATCCAGATTGGATACCGCTTTTGACATCTCCTCATCGTTACTGGCGACTCCCAAGCTCACCAGGCGATTACGGACCAGCACCAACTCTCCCACCATATTCATGATGACATCCAGAGTCCGGGTATCAACACGAACCGTCGTTTCATTCTGGACCTGTTGTGCTGGCTGCGATGCGGCTGGAGACTGAGCTTTGACGGCCACTACCGGGCTATCCTCAGCGCTCGCTTCTTCTGTGCTCTCTACCCCACCAACCGGAGCCT
Organism: Enterobacterales bacterium; assembly: GCA_038247115.1. Lineage (GTDB taxonomy): Bacteria > Pseudomonadota > Gammaproteobacteria > Enterobacterales > Aeromonadaceae > Pseudaeromonas. The sequence continues at coordinate 22,493 of JBBRVG010000016.1, forward strand.
TGCCTTTGCCATGCAATTCATCGAGAAGACGCTCGAATTCATCATCGTCAATGAGAGCATCCGCTTCAAATTGCGCCCGCACCATGGGTGCCGCAGAGGCGGCCGGGCTACCGGCATGCTTACCTTGACCATGCAATTGGTCGAGCAAAGCTTCGAATTCGTCATCTGTGATATCCCCGCCGGAGGCTGCTGGTGCGGCAGCCGGAGTAGAAGCGACCGCAGCAGATGGCACTTTACCGCTGCCGTGTAATTCATCGAGCAGACGATCAAATTCATCTTGGGATATTTCATCAATCGAACCGCCTGCAGATGCCGACACTGGCGGAGTAACAGATTTGACCGCTGGGGCACTCTTAGCTGCCAATTCAGCGGCAGACGCTGGCCTACTCAGATGATGCAAAGCATCCAGTAATTCAGGAGCCGCTGGTTCCAGAGCCTCACGATTTTGCACTCTGGCAAACATTTCATTGATCGAATCGAGGGTCTGCAAGATGACATCCATCAACTCGGAGTCAACTTGGCGCCCACCATTACGTAAGGTATCAAAAACGTTTTCAGCACCATGACACGCATCGACCAATTCGGAGAGGGACAGAAATCCAGCGCCACCCTTGACCGTATGGAAGCCACGGAAAATGGCATTCAGCAGCTCACGATCATTGGGACGCTTTTCCAGGTCAACCAGCTGCTCAGAGAGCTGCTCAAGGATTTCCGATGCTTCGACCAAAAAGTCCTGCAGGATGTCCTCATCAACTTCGTAGCCCATTCTTTACTCCCTCAGAATCCTAAACTCGACAACAAGTCGTCCACATCATCCTGACTAGCAACCACGTCGGTGCGTGTTTCCTTGTTGATAATCGGTCCTTCCGCTTCGATCCCCCGATTGATGGGGCCAGGGCTTTCTGACTGCTGGGCGAGCGGTTCACCAAACAACGTCAGCATCTCAACCAATTTTGACTCGACTTCCTGAACCAGGGTTATCACGCGGCGAATCATCTGGCCGGTCAGATCCTGGAAGTCTTGAGCCATCAAGATCTCGGTTAGCAAATCGCGTAACTGATTGGAGTCAATTTCGGACTGCTTTATGAACAGATCCAGCTGATGGCACAATACCTTGAACTGCCCCAACTCGAGTTGCCGCGACATGAGTAATTTCCATGACGGCAACACCTGCTGGATCCGCTCATTCAACTGGCTAGCCAATGGCAAACCGGCATCAACTGCATCCATAGTCCGGTTCGCCGCCTTATCTGTCATGGTAATGACATAATTGAGACGTTCCCGTGCATCAGGAATTTCTTGCATCGCCAAGTCAGGGATGCGGGAATCGAGCTGAAAATCATGCAGTGAGGTATGGAGTTGGCGAGTGAGTTGACCGATTTTGGCAAACATATCACTCGCATTTGGCGCACAAATCTCGGCCAACAACTCATCGGCCGCAGCCTGCTCACCCTGCTCGAGATACATCACGAGCATCTTGGCTTGCTCCAGGCTAATCAGAGGCGCCTTCGACTTCATACAGACACCCCGTTAACCAATCCGTTCGAAAATCTTATCCAGTTTTTCTTTCAAGGTGGCAGCAGTAAACGGTTTGACAATGTAACCATTCACACCAGCCTGCGCTGCTTCAATGATCTGTTCACGTTTCGCTTCAGCTGTCACCATCAGAACAGGCAGATGACTCAACTTGTCGTCGGCACGAATCGCCTTCAACAGATCGATACCCTGCATCCCTGGCATGTTCCAGTCCGTTACCACAAACTCGAAGTCTCCATTCTTCAACATGGGCAGTGCCGTATTACCATCATCCGCTTCATGGGTGTTATTGAAGCCCAAATCACGGAGCAAATTTTTGATTATCCGGCGCATTGTTGAAAAATCATCAACAATGAGGATTTTCATGTTCTTATCCAAAATATCCTCCTAAGTGGCCGCCCAACACAGCCCTAACTCATTCTGTTTATAGCGATATTGTTTTTTATTATGCATCACACTTGCCTATGAGTGTAGACAAGCATGTGTGCGGTCAGTACCAATCTTTCATTCTGGCACGCAATCTATGCATCGCCTGACTATGAATCTGGCTGATCCTAGACTCACTCACGTTGAGAATTTGACCAATTTCCTTGAGATTCATCTCCTCATCGTAGTAAAGCGACAAAACTAGCGCTTCTCTTTCAGGGAGATGGGTAATACCTTCTGCCAATGCTTGCTGGAAGCGTTCACGGGCAATACCGGTAAAGGTTCTATTATCATCTGCATCTGAGGCATCCGTCAGTGCGTCGTCGGATACTCCCAAATCTTCAATGCCAACGACCCGCCCGCAAGCAGCCTCGTTCAACATGCTGTGATATTCGTCAAGGGAGACCCCCATCGTCTGGGCAACCTCGACATCTTTGGCATCTCGCCCACACAGCTGCTCAACGACGCCGATGGCATCGGAAATTCGTCGGGTATTACGGTGGACCGAACGCGGCACCCAGTCGCCACGACGAATTTCATCGATCATGGAACCGCGAATGCGAATGCCAGCATAGGTTTCAAAACTCGCACCTTTACCGCCATCATAATTACGGGCAGCCTCGAGCAGGCCAATCATGCCAGCCTGGATAAGGTCATCTAGCTGAACACTGCTTGGCAAACGAGCCATCAGGTGCAATCCAATCCGCTTGACCAGCTGCGCATGCCGCTCAATCAATGCGTTTTGATCCTGATGACGAGCATACGCATGAGCTTTATTCACTAATCGTATCCTGAGCTAATGACGGCTTGTGCAGCAGGGTTTCGATAAAGAATTCCAGGTGCCCCCCGGGCTGATGCGGTGTCGGCCAGCCAGCAGCTTTGTTGGCCAGAGCCCGAAACGCCAATGACGCGGGCGACTTGGGGAAAGCATCCACGACAACTTTCTGCTTCTTCACGGCCTGTCTCACATTGTTATCGTAGGGAATGCAAGCCACGAGCTCCAGAGACGCATCTAAAAAACGATCCGTAACCCGGGTTAATTTCGAGAACAGATCCTGTCCCTCCCGCAAGCTACGCACCATGTTAGCGACAACCTTGAAACGGAAAACACCATACTCCCGAGACAATAACTTAATAAGCGCATAAGCATCAGTGATGGATGTTGGTTCATCGCACACCACGACCATAATATCCTGCGCGGCACGGGAGAAGCTCAGCACCATATCAGAGATACCGGCAGCCGTATCGACCAATAACACATCGATTTGCGTCTTCATGTCACTAAAGGCCCGAATGAGACCTGCGTGTTCTGCCGGTTTCAGTTCCACCATAGACTGGGTTCCGGATGTCGCCGGAATAATCATCAGGCCATAGGGCCCTTCCACAATAATGTCATCCAGAGTGCATTCGCCAGAAAGCACATGCGACAAGTTCCGCTGCACGCGAAGCCCCAGCATGACGTCGATATTGGCCAACCCCAAGTCAGCATCCAGCAACATGACGCGCTTACCCTGGGCTGCCATAGCAACCGCCACATTCAAGGTCACACTCGACTTACCAACGCCGCCTTTACCACCCGTTACAGTAATGACCTTGACGCGATTATTTTGGCGCATCTTCCGCAGACCCTGAGCTTGATCCAGATTGATATTATTCATGTTATTCATAAAACTCCATGTGGTCGGCGCGATCGCTCTCTTGACCCCAGAAATGGCTCGGAACACCATCGGCTTCCAACTGCTGCAATGTCACTGCAACCAGCTCGCCAGCATCGGCAACCTTGATATCTTCAGGGACCCGTTGGCCATCGGTAACATAGCTGATGGGTAGATTGTTCTGAATGCACATACCCAATACATCGCCCAGATTCAGGCTTTCATCCAGCTTGGTCAGAATACAGCCACTAAGCGGTACTCTACGAAAATGCTCATAGGCTTCTTGCAACACCCGGCGTTGCGAGGTCGCAGGCAACACCAGATAGTTTCGGATCCGCACCTTGGCGTTTTTCACCAGGGTATCCAGTTGTTCGGTCAGGCGAACGTCTCGTTGCCCCATGCCGGCTGTGTCAATCAGCACCAGCCGTCGATTACGCAATTGATATAAAGCTGCAGATAACTCTTCCACATCCGAAACAGGCCGGACAAGACATCCCATGATTCGACCATAGGTCTGCAATTGTTCATGGGCACCAATGCGATAGTGATCTGTGGTGATCAAGGCGACCTGGTCCGGACCATACTTCATGGCAAAACGAGCCGCCAGCTTGGCGATGGTTGTGGTTTTTCCAACCCCTGTCGGCCCGAGCAAGGCAATGGCGCCGCCGTGACGCAAAATATCATCGTCCGTGGTTTTCACATGTTCTAACAGCACTTTGTGCATCAGATGCCAGGCATCGTGTAAGGATGCACTTTCAGGGACACTGGCAGCGAGTTGCTCTGCAAATGACTCGTCAAAACCGCCCTTGCACAGTTGCTTGATGAGTAGCGCCCGTACCGGCCCGCGGCGCTCAACCTCTTGCCACATCAAGCCCGACAGTTGGTGCTGAAGCAGTTTACGGATGGAGGCTATTTCAGTGCGCATGGCATCCAGGTCTTTGTCACGGCTCTGAGCCGGTGCCGCCCGTGATGCACCCCGCCGGGGAGTTGCCGCCGGTTCAACGAATGTTGCCTGTTCGGCCAAGGTTTTCGGCGCACCTGAGTCGCGGCTGAACCCGGAAGGCATACGCGATTGGAGTTGCTGCTGACGCGCCAACAAAGCGGAAAGACTATCCGGGAAGCTCTCTTGCTCGTCAGTTTTTTGGCTAATCACTGGAATTTGCGTGGCAAACGGCTCGATAGGGCGCGCACGCGACGATAAGTTGACACTGTCATCCCGCACATCGCGGGCAGGATCCACGGCCGCCGTCGCGACCTGAGTCTGGTAGTCAACGGCGGCAACGATCTCGATACCACCCGATACCTTTTTATTGGACATGATCACCGCATCCGGGCCGAGGACCTCTTTGACCTCAGCCAGAGCCGTACGCATATCCTTGGCAAAAAACCGCTTTATCTTCACCTAGACCTCCAGCTCCTTATTACTGTTGCCCGACTGCACTGACGATGCGGATCTGTTTATCATCAGGAATTTCCTGGTATGAGAGGACTCGTAATCCAGGAATGGAGTTCTTCACGAAACGAGCTAATGTGTTGCGTAATACGCCTGAGGTCAGCAGCACAGCGGCTTGCCCTTCAAGCTCTTGGCGCTGCGCGGCTTCAGTCAGGGATTGCTGCATCCGCTCGGCCAGTCCCGGCTCGATACCGGCACCTTCCGCGCCACCAGCCTGCAGGGATTGGTGCAAAATACGTTCCAGCTCAGGGGCCAGGGTAATCACCGGAATCACAGATTCACCACCAATGATCTCCTGCACAATCAGACGTCTTAAGGCGATACGACAAGCGGCAGTCAACACATCGGGATCCTGACTGCGCGGGGCGTACTCCACCAGCGTCTGCAACACGGTACGCATATCACGCACCGGCACACCTTCTGTCAACAGGTTTTGCAATACCTTGACCAAGGTTCCCAGACTCATCACACCCGGGATCAATCCCTCAACCAGTTTAGGTTGCGCACGAGCCACCATATCCAGCAAGTTCTGAACCTCTTCATGGCCGAGCAGCTGGGCGGCCTGACTGGTCAAAAGTTGACTCATATGGGTGGCAATGACCGTCGAGGCATCCACGACTGTGTAACCCAGACTCTGAGCCTGATCAGATTGCTCGCGAGCGATCCAGACCGCATCCAGACCGAAGGCCGGATCACGTGTCTCTAATCCTTGAACAGCGCCGAAAACTTGGCCCGGATTTATCGCCATCTCTTTATCATGATAGACCTCGGCCTCACCCATGTTGACGCCCATCAACGTGATGCGATACTGATTGGGCTGCAGATCCAGATTGTCGCGAATATGAACAGGCGGCACCAGGAAACCCAGCTCCTGGGACAACTTTTTACGCACCCCCTTGATTCGGTTCAGCAACTCGCCGCCCTGACTCCGATCCACCATGGGGATCAGACGATAACCAACCTCCAGGCCAATCACATCGACCGGGCTCACATCATCCCAGCTCAAATCTTTATGCTCGGGCACAGAGACAGTGTCCATCGGCGCCAACGCCTTGGCTTCAGCATCCGTCTTGCGCTTATTACTTTTGCGCACCATCAACCAAGCCCCGAGCGCTGAGATAGAGCCCAAGGATAAAAAGGCCAGATGGGGCATGCCAGGCACCAGACCCATAATAATCAGCACCGCAGAGGCAATGATCAGCGCCTTGGGCTCTTCAAACATCTGGTTAAGCACCACCTGCCCCATGTCCTGGTCCGTATTCTGCCGGGTTACAATGATCGCAGCAGCGATGGAGAGCAGTAACGAGGGGATCTGCGCCACCAGGCCATCACCTATGGTCAGCAGGGTATAGATGGCGGCGGCATCACCAAAGCTCAATCCATGCTGGGCCATGCCGATGATGAAGCCACCGATGATGTTGATAAACAGAATGAGGATACCGGCCACGGCATCCCCCTTGACGAATTTGGACGCACCATCCATGGAGCCGTAGAAGTCGGCCTCCATCGTCACCTCTTGACGCCGTTTCTTCGCCTCATCCTGATTGATAAGGCCTGCATTCAAGTCAGCATCAATCGCCATCTGTTTGCCCGGCATGGCATCCAGAGTAAAACGTGCACTCACTTCGGAAATACGGCCAGCACCCTTGGTGACCACCACAAAGTTAATGATCATCAAGATGATAAATACGATGAAACCTACCGCGTAGTTGCCGCCGATGACCACGTTACCAAATGCCTCGATCACATGACCGGCGGCCGCAGAGCCGTTATGCCCTTCCAGCAGCACGACTCGAGTCGATGCCACGTTCAAGGCCAGACGTAACAGAGTTGCTACCAGTAGAATCGTCGGGAAAGCCGCGAAATCGAGCGGACGGCGGGAATAGACGGCGACCAGCAGTACCACCAGGGACAAGGCAATGTTGAAGGTAAACAACACGTCCAGCAGGAAGGTCGGTATGGGGAGCACCACCATCCCGAGGCTTGCCAGTACCAGCAATGGGGTACCCAGACCGCGGTTCAGCAGATGGCGATATTGACCCAGCGAGGCGAAAGTGGCTCTCATTTCCATGGCAGTCTGTCAAATAGTATGGCGTTAACCTAGACTAGCAAAAAACAAGCCACCGATTAACTATTTGATTTTTAATATGATAAATATTGTTAACTAGTTAACGTCAAAAAAATGTCAATACCTTAAATCATCGGGGATCGGCAATTCATCCGCCAATTTACGCGGCGCTTCGGCTCGCCCCTGCTTGTAGGCTTGTAATTGATACACATAGGCCAGCACCTGGGCAACCGCGACGAATAGGCCATCCGGGATCTGCTTGTTGAGCTTGGTGGTATGGTAGATGGCCCGCGCCAGGGCCGGTGAGGCCACGCTCGTCACCCCACACTCTCGGGCAATCTCCCGGATCTTCATCGCCACCTCGTCCACCCCCTTGGCCAGCACAATGGGAGCCCCGCCCGGCTTATCCCGTTCATATTTGAGCGCAACGGCGTAGTGGGTCGGGTTGGTCACCACAACGTCGGCTTGTGGCACCTCCGCCATCATGCGACGGTTGGCCATCTCATATTGCAAACGACGCAAGCGACCTTTAACTTCCGGCTTGCCTTCTGAATCCTTATATTCGTCCTTGATTTCCTGCTTACTCATGCGCAGTTGCTTGTTGTGATTCCACATCTGGAAAGGCACATCAATCGCCACAATCGGCAGCAAGGCGCAGCAAATCCCGACGGCAACCCACAGGCAAAGCTCCAGGGCATCATAGATGGCATAAGGAAATTGTCGCTGGCTTAAATCCAGGATATGGGGCAGTTGTCCCATGATCAGGAACCAGGAAAGCAGGCCAATAAACAGGACCTTGGCAATAGACTTGATGAGTTCAACCCAGCTTTGCATACCAAACATGCGTTTGAAGCCCGCCATAGGGCTGAGTTTGCTCATCTTCGGCATCATGGCTTCGCTGCTGACGTTCACCCCTCCCAACAACATGTTGCCGACCAAAGCAGCCAGCAACACAATGGCAAACAGCATGATCAGCGGAACTATCAGGTCACCAATATCGGCTCCCAAGGCGGGTATCATGGTAAAAGGATCAAAGACCTGTTCACGGGTAAAGGAAAAATTGCGGCGGAAAACCTCAAGCAGGGCTTGTCCCAATGATCCGGCAACGGTGGATAAACCTATGACCCCGGCCAGCAGCACAACCGCAGTGCCCAGTTCTTTGGATCGGGGAACCTGGCCTTTCTCCTTGGCCTGGTCTAGTTTTCGCCCTGTGGGTTCCTCTGTCTTTTCCTGACCATCCGACTCGGCCATGGCCTATTCCCCCAAGCACTGGGTCTGGATTACGTCACAAATCAGCGACTGCACTTGCTGCCAATGCTGCAAAAAATGCTCCATAAAGCCGCCTAATGACACCCAGATCACCAACAAACCGCAGATCATACTGATTGCGAAGCCCATGCTGAAAATATTCAGCTGCGGCGCGGCACGCGTCATGACCCCGAAGGCAAAATTGATGAGCAACATGGCGACAATAGCCGCCAGAGAAACCGAAAGGCACATCTCGAACATCACGCCCAAAAACGCCGCCAGCGTCTGAAAACCTTCAATGCTGATGCCGCTGGCCGCCACGGGCAAGGTGGTAAAACTCAGATGCAACAGATGCAACATGGTCAGGTGACCATCAATGGCAAAAAAAATCAGGGTTCCCAGCATCAGATAGAACTGCCCGACGACCGGCGTCGAACCGCCGTTAATCGGATCCACCATGGAGGCAAAACCGAGGCTGGTTTGCATGGCGATGATCTGCCCGGCCATGATGAAGGTCTGGATCAAAAATTGCGAGGCCAGGCCGATGACCGCCCCCACCAACACCTGCTGTGCTGTGATCATCATGCCCGTGACGCTGAACAACTCAACAGTCGGCATAGCCGGCAGCAGCGGTGCCATAGCCACTGTAATCACCAGTGCCAACTTGGCGCGGATCATGATAGGTACTGTCTGGGAGCCGAGGACCAGCATGGTCATCAACATGGCGGAAAGACGGGCATAGGGCCAGGCATAGGAGGCAATCCAAGCCATCACCATATCCGAGGGGTAATTCACCCCAGCACCTCGGGGATTTGCTCGATGATCATGGTGAAGAAATCCAGCAAGATCTGCAAACCCCAATGCGCACCCAACGCCAACGCGGCCAGGGTGACCAGCAGGCGAGGTAAGAAACTCAGTGTCTGTTCGTTGATCGAGGTGGCGGCCTGAAAAATCGAAACGATCAAGCCAATGAACAGACTCGGCAATATGGCTGCACAGACCAGTAGACTGACGATGCCTAACGATTCGCGAAAGACATCGACAAAAGCTTCGGGGTTCATCCCCCACCCCCGACCCCGAAGCTGTTGATCAAGGACCCCATGATCAGAGTCCAGCCATCGACCAACACAAACAGCATCAACTTGAAAGGCAAGGAGATCAGCATGGGCGACAACATCATCATCCCCATGGCCATCAAAATACTGGCAACCACCAGATCGATCACCAGGAACGGCAGGAAGATCATGAAGCCAATCTGGAAGGCGGTCTTCAATTCACTGATCATAAATGCCGGGATCAGCACCCGCATCGGCACCTGTTCCGGTTTATCGACGCGAACGTTGGCAAATTCCATGAAACTGTTCAAATCCTTGATCCGGGTCTGTCCCAGCATAAACTGGTGTAAGGGGACCTGAGCCGTATCAAACGCCTCGCGGGATGAAATCTGTTCATTCAGATAGGGTTGCAGCGCCTCGGCATTAATTCGATCGAAAACTGGCGCCATGATAAACAGGGTCAGAAACAGCGATAAACCGATCAGGATCTGGTTCGATGGACTCTGCTGCAAGCCAATGGCTTGCCGCAGAATCGACAGCACGACAATGATCCGGGTAAACGAGGTCATCATGATGACGATCGACGGCAGAAAGGTCAGCGCCGTCATCAGGGCCAGGATCTGCAGCGTCAGACTGTATTCCTGGGAACCATCCGGATTGGTGGTGACGGTCACGGCCGACAGACCACCGGTCTGCGCCCACAGCGAAGGAGCCACGAGACACAGCAACAACCAACACCAGCTACCTTTCATGGTTGCCCCCGGTTTCGTTATCCGCCGCCGCGACAACGGCCGGATTGCCCGGCTTCATCAGCTTGGCCAACTGGGCGGCAAAAGGCGGCACCAGACTCTGCTCATTGAGTGGTGTCTCCAACTTGCACAGCAACGAGATATTCGCCGGCGTCATGCCCAGTACCAACTGCTCGGTACCCACCTTGACCACCAGCAACTTTTCCCGGGTCCCCAACGAGAGCACACTCAGCACTCGCAACTGGCTCTGGGCCTGATTCGGCATCAGCCGGCTTTTTTTCAACAGCCAAGCCAGCAGCAGAATCAAACCTATGACCAGAAAACAGCTTACTAGCCACTGGATAATATTGGCGTTGCCCGCCGTCGGTCCTGCTCCTGAGACCGGAGCGGCAAGCAACGGCGTCGCCAGCATCGCCAAGAATCCACAATAATGTCTCATTTAAGCTTCTTGATCCGTTCGGTCTGGCTGATGACATCGGTCAAGCGGATCCCGAACTTGTCGTTCACCACCACCACTTCGCCATGGGCAATCAAGGTGCCATTGACCAGTACATCCAGCGGTTCCCCGGCGACCCGATCCAGCTCGACGACCGAGCCCTGGTTCAATTGCAGCAGGTTGCGAATACTGATTTGGCTACGCCCCACTTCCATGGTGATGGTGACAGGGATATCCAGAATCGCATCCAGTTTGCGTCGCTCTTCCATCGAGATGGGCGCTGACTCATCAAACTCTTCCAACTTGGCAGGTTTAATTTCACTATCAGACTGTTCACCCAGAGCCGCAGCCCAGGCATCCGCCATTAAATCCTGATCATCCATTCCTATTCTTCCTCAATACTCTTTTCAAGCTCTTCGAGCTCAGCCACACCATCGATGCGCATCCCTCCCCGGGTAACCAGCGTCATCTCGTTCTTGACCGAATCGGGTCGCTTGATTTTCTCGGCTATTTTGATGGCAACCTTGTCTTGGGTCCGACCCAGCTTGGCCCTGAACGTCGGCAAGTCTTCAACAAAGACCAGCAGCGATTCCGGCATAGTCACCGGAATAACATCTCCAGCTCTGAAGTTCATCAGTTGGCGCAGGGTAACTTCGGTCTGCAGTAACCGGGTGGAGAGCCCAACCTGGACATCCATAATTTCGTCTCGCAACGCCTTGCTCCAGCGCAGGTCGGTATCCCCTTTGTCGCTTTGCACGCCCGCATCCAGCAATTCACGGATCGGCTCCAGCATGGAATAGGGCATGGCGACATGGAAATCACCACCACCACCATCCAGCTCGATATGAAACGAGCTGACCACTATCACTTCTGTCGGGCTCACGATATTGGCCATTGCCGGGTTCACTTCGGAATCCAGATACTCGAACTCCACATCCATGACCGGAGCCCAGGCCTCTTTGTAATCTTCAAACACCAGCTTGAGCAACATCTGGATGATGCGACGCTCGGTGGGAGTAAATTCCCGCCCTTCGATCTTGGCATGATAGCGGCCATCGCCACCAAAGAAGTTTTCCACCAGGATGAAGACTAACCGGGCCTCCATGGTGATCAACGCCGTCCCTTTGAGCGGACGAAAGCGCACCATGTTCAGACTGGTGGGTACAAACAAGGTATGAACATACTCGCCGAACTTCAGCATCTGCACGCCATTGATCGAGACTTCGGCGGTACGGCGCATCATGTTGAAAAGGCTGATCCGCATGTGACGGGCAAAACGCTCATTGACCAACTCGAGAGTTGGCATGCGGCCCCGGACAATCCGGTCCTGAGATGAGAAGTCGAAGGTCATGACGCCCGGTGCGGTCGCCAGGCCAGTATCATCTTCTTCTACTTCATCGACCCCGTGTAACAGGGCATCGATTTCGTCCTGTGTTAACAGATCGCTCACGTTTCACCTATTGCATGACAAAGCCGGTAAACAGAACCTGCTCCACCACGGCTTGTTGAGTGACTTCATGCAGTGCCTGGCTCACCGATGCCATGGCATCACTGCGTAATTTGTTACGCCCTTCGACCGTCGCCAGTTGCTCACTGCTGGCGGCGGAGAACACCTTGAACATGGCGCCTTCGATCAGCGGGGTATGTAAGGTGGCCAAGGCTTGATTCGCAGCCCCGCGAACCAAGAGTGCAGCTTTGATCTGCACCAGACGATAACGCGGTTTTGCCGCGACATTAAACACAAAGGGGCGAGGCAACACCACATACATTGCCATCTTGGCAGCGTGCTCGGCGGCCTTTTCCTCTTCGCTCTGGGCGCCGTGTCCACCTTCGCCTTCGGCCTTGCCCTCTTCTTTTTTTTCATCCCCGCCAGATAACATCATCCAGCCACCGACCCCACCGCCGATCAGCAAAATGAGTGCCGCGGCTATGATGATAATCAGTTTTTTCTTGCCCCCCTGGGGCTTGAGTTGTAGCTGTTCTTCCTCAGCCATGAATAGTGTGCTCCGGCTTCATTGATCAGGACTTGTCACTCATCATAAGCGTGGCGCAGTTTGCATCAAGCGTAGAAATCAATTCCTGAGGCATCAGTCGAGCGGATGACCAGATTCTGTACATCCACACTCTCACCCTGGCTATTTTCACCCCGACGCCAAGGCGAGGATGAGCCATTACCCTGTCCTTGGCTCTGCTGGGCCAACTGTCCCTGATCTTGTTGTTGACCCGCAGACTGCTGCTGTACGTTGGTCTGCCCAAGCTGGATGCCTTGGCTGGCCAACATATCACGCAATTTTGGCAACGCCTGCTCTAACAACTCGCGTGAGCTGCCATGCTGGACGATGAACTGCACATTGGCTTTCTGATCCTGATCGATCGATAACTGGATACTCATTTTCCCCAGCCCTTGTGGCTCAAGCTGGATCTCGGCTTCATGCCACTTCTGCCCCATCATCAGGGTCATACGCGCCGCCAGCTCAGGGGCAGCCTGCTGAGGTAGCCCCAGATGGATGGCGGCCAGAGAAACCGGTGTTTCGCGACCACGCGATAATGTCCCCTGCGCAGCGGCAGCGGATGTAGCAGCCGCTTGCGTGGCTGCGCCTTGAGTGCCGAGTAGGGCATTCAATTCCGAAGTGGCCCCGGCGGATGTCGAACGTACAGTTTCCGGCTGTATATTGACCTGCAGGCTACCCCCATCACGGGTGAATTCATCACCGGCTGCGCGCGAGGTCTGGGGTGACAGAATACTGTTCAGCGAGACCGCCGCGTCGGTTACTGGATCTGTTACTGGCGCCTTTGTCGCCTCGAGCGATGAGCGAACCAGCGTCGGAGCCGCAGCCTCCGATACCATCTCAGTGGCTCGACTCGCCCCCTCCCGTTTGCCACTACCGGCCAGAAGCGCCGCTAATTGCGCCAACTCGCTGGTACGCTCACTTGGTTCTGGCTCCATATTCACAGTCCTGGCATTAGCCCCGACATCCGTTCCGGCATTAGTCCCCGCCTCGCCTTGCGCCCCCTTCACGGAGGCGGCCATAACGGACGCCACCTCCTGAGTCCCCGGCTTAGCCGCACCTTCCGCCGTGGTGACAGCATTGGAACTCAACGCAGGCTGCTCGGATGGATTCGGCACCGGCTCGGCAGGCAATGCCAGCTCATCCAACCACTGGCTAAAGCCCTCGTCCTCCGTAGTCACCGTAGGTGAAGGAGAATCGGGAGATGAGACCCTTGCCTCTCCTGTCAACCCGAGGGGTGGCAAGAACTTGCCGCTGGTACCACTCTCTGCGGTAAGAAGATCGGTGGTTACCGCTGGATCAATACCCAGCAGCGAGGACAAATCCTGCTCCACCGGGTTTGCCTTGGGGATCACCACCTGAGTATTGGTCGCCAGACTAGTTTGCAGATGCTGCAAGAAATCGATAGCGGCCGCATCGCTGGCCATAGAGACATCGGATTTGCTTTTTGCCTCCTGGGGTAACGGCTCGGGTGCAACCTTGGGATCATCAGCTACTGGCGCTAAAAAATCCGGAGTCAGAAGAGACGACTCCATCACCACGGACGACTCTTCCGCTGCGGCATTCACGTCGGCCCACGCTGAGCCGTCAGTCGCTGCCTTTTTGACGGCTATTTTATCCTGCTTGTCCATGGCGTTCGTCAGTTCAAGCCCATGCTCTGACGAAAGCTCCGAGTCCAGCTCAGCACTCGTAGCCTCTGACGCCGCATCCTGGGCGACTGAAGCAGCCCTGCCGCTTGAACCCGCGGCTTTATCCTGGGACTTAGCCTCAGTCCGGGACGGGCCCGTCGTATGGTCGATGGCAGCAGGAGACTTTGGCTTGGTATCACTTCGAGGCGCGCGCGCCGCATCGGCAACAGCCGGATCTTGCGGCTTCACCTTGGTCCGGGGAGCGCTGGCAGAGGTTGCTTTGGATGAGTGAGCCGGGCTCGAGGAGTCAGCCTGTCGCTTTGACTCGGTCGTTTTAGCCTCCAGCACGGCAGAAAAATTATTCTCACCTTGCGCTGCGGATGGACGGGAAAGCACCCCCTGACTCTCTTGAGGTGCCTCTAGGGTGATCTTGCTGTTTACCTGCATCATCGCATGCCACCTTGGATCCTGTGCCAACCGGCGTCAGTATCAGACACCAGCACAGCGTGAATTGAATATTCGATGCCAATCTCTCGCAATTTTCAGGCCAGAAATGGCTAGGATTCGGCCTGACGGTGAAAATAACGAAAGGTCGAAAACTCATCGAGCAACTTCTGCTCTTGCCGAGCCTGCTTGATGGCCTCTTTAGCCGCCTTGCGTTCCAGCAACATCTGCAGTGCCTTACGCTGTTGCTGCAGATCCAGCCACTCCTTGCGACGGTTTTCTGTCGCCTGCCGCACCTGACGCAACCCTTCCAACTGCTGGGTGGCGGCATGATCCAATTTATTGATGAAGGCCTGGTAGTGACCAAACTGCAAGCCATTGAGCCCCTTGCTGCCGCGCTCCGTCAGCTGGCCGCTGTAATTTTCCCGATACTGATTCAAAGCTTCGAGCTGACTCTCATAACGCATCTGATCCTGCCGGGCCAAGGCCAGAATTCGCGCCGCCCGATCTTCGGCTTCGATCAGACGATCTACCAATAGTTGTATGGCTCTGCTCATGATGACCTCGGTGCTTTACAGCACACATCAAACGAAAGAAAGAATAGAGCGGGCGTTATCAAATCCATGACCGTCAAACTGAGTGACCGCCGAGAAGCTTAGTGACTGCCGCGCACTAGCGTCATGGCGACCTGTTGCAGCATCTGCAGACAGTCGTCATAAGGCACCACCTCTTTCATTTTTTGCTGCAAGAATTGGTCCAGTAGTGGTCGAATGGCAATGGCCTGATCCAGACGCGGATCAGCACCGCGCTGATAGGCCCCTATGGTGATGAGATCGCGGTTCTGTTGGTACAGGGAGTAGCACTGCTTGAGGGTGCGCGCCATCAACATGTGCTCTTCGGAGGTGACCATCGGCATGACCCGACTGATGGATTTTTCCACATCAATGGCCGGGTAATGGCCACTGTCAGCCAGTTCCCGCGACAACACTATGTGGCCATCGAGAATGGCTCGGGAGGCATCGGCGATAGGATCTTGCAGATCATCCCCTTCGGTCAGAACGGTAAAAAAGGCGGTGATGGATCCCTGCCCCTCGGCGCCGTTGCCCGCTCGCTCCACCAGCGCCGGTAATTTGGCAAAAACCGAGGGCGGATAGCCCTTGGTCGCCGGAGGCTCGCCAATCGCCAAGGCAATTTCCCGTTGCGCCTGGGCGTACCGGGTCAGTGAATCCATCAACAGCAGTACATTGAGCCCCTGATCGCGGAAATACTCGGCGATGGTCAACGCAGTTTCGCACCCCTTGAGACGCATCAGCGGCGAGGCATCGGCTGGTGCCGCCACCACCACAGAGCGCGCACGCCCCTCGACGCCAAGAATATCTTCGATGAACTCTTTGACTTCTCGACCCCGCTCCCCGATCAACCCCACGACGACGACATCGGCAGTGGTGCCTCGGGTCATCATCCCCAGCAACACCGACTTACCGACCCCGGAGCCGGCAAACAGCCCCATCCGCTGGCCCTGGCCGACGGTGAGCATGGCATTGATGGCACGCACCCCGACATCCATCGGCTGATGGATCGGCTTGCGCGCCAGCGGATTGAGACGACGGTTGACCAGGCGCGCCGAGTCAGCGGTCAAAATCGGCCCCAGGCTATCCAGGGGTTCGCCCACACCATCGATCACCCGCCCCAGCAAGGCCATGCCGACCGGAATACCGTGTTCGTCGCTGATGGGCGTCACTTTGGCGCCTGGAATAACTCCCTTGAGTTGCTCACTGGGCATTAAAAACAGTTTGTCGCCGGAAAAACCGACGATTTCAGCCTCCAGATAACCATCCAGAGTTTCGATGCGGCATAAGGAGCCCACGGCGGCACGGCAGCCAATGGCCTCCAGTGTCAATCCGACTACCCGCGTCAATTTTCCGGCAACGCTGGGACGGGTTGAGATCTCGCTCACCTGATAGCCGCTAAGGCGAGTCAATAGACTCATGGCTGCCGATCCAGGTTGGTACGCAGGAAGTTACGCAGCAGGTTCTCGATGCGCTCCTCCAACATCCAGTCGATGCTTGACGTCCGGCTGGCCAGTTGCAGATCGCCCCGTTTCAGCGCCGGCTCCGCCAGCAGAGTCCAACCGCGCCGCTGACACTCTTCCTCGCCATAGGCGCTGCGGATGAGCTGCACGTCCTCTGGATGCAACGTCAGGGTAATGCCCTCTTCGGCACAAGGCAGGAGAGCAATCGCCTCTTTGAGCGAGGCTAATAACAGATCGGACGACGTATGCGCCTCATGGCGGATCAGGCTCTTGGCCAAGCGCAGTGCTAACCAGACGAGCTGCTGCTCCACCTGCTCATTGACCTGAGCCAGGGGTTGAACCAACTGTTGGCTGAGTTGCTGCCAATGGGTGACTTGCTGTTCAATCAGTTCCTGACCCAGTGCCATCCCTTCGGCTTGCCCCTGGGCCAGCCCCTCGGTATGGCCCTCTTGCAATCCCTGCAGGCGTCCCTCTTCCAGCCCCTGGGCCAAGCCCGCTTCCTTGCCCTCGACAAAACCATCCTCATAGGCGGCCTGCCGCACGGCTTCAATCTCTTCGAGCGTCAGCGGTTGCTGTTCCGGCTCGACTTCGGCCTCCGGTTCAACCGGTGCCTGTTCGCTCTGATACCAACCCGCGGAATAGCCCAGCACATTACTATCCGGCTCCTGAGCGGCTGTCTCCATCATGGGCCAGTCCCAGGTCGTAAACCCTTCGCCCACTGACGGTTCGCGCGGTTCCTGCGGTGTTGGCTGTTTTGGATTCACCCTGCTACTCCTGACTGTCATCGATTAGATGCATGGCTACATGCATCCAGTGCTGATCATAGTCCCACGGAGCTATGGGGAATGATATGAGCATCCCCACCCGCAGGCTTAAACAAAGTCGTCGCCACCGCCAGAGCCGAGCATGATCTCGCCCGCATCGGCCAGACGGCGAGCAATCGAGAGGATCTCTTTTTGTGCCGCTTCCACATCGCTGACCCGTACCGGCCCCATAGCCGTCAAATCTTCGCCCAGCATTTCGGCGGCGCGCTTGGACATGTTCTTGAATACTTTTTCCTTGAGCTGATCGTCGGCGCCCTTGAGCGCTTTTTGCAGCAGTTCACCCGGTACTTCACGCAGCAATGCCTGAATACCCCGGTCGTCGACATCGATGAGATTTTCGAACACAAACATCAGATCCTGGATCTGCTGGCTCATCTCTTCGTCGGAGTCGCGGATCGCATCCATCAGCTGACCTTCGACGTTGGTATCCAGATAGTTCATGATGCTGGCCGCCGCCTTCAGGCCGCCCATCTTGGCCGCCTGGGCACCCGCTGCACCGGCGAACTGTTTCTCCATGATGTCGTTCAATTCTTGTAACGCTGCGGGTTGTACCTCTTCCAGATTGGCAATCCGCATGATCAAATCCAGCCGCACCTGCTCCGGGAACTGACTCATGATCTCGGCCGATTGCTCCGGATCCAGATAGGAGAGCACTATGGTCTGGATCTGCGGGTGTTCGTTCTGGATGATGCTGGCCACCTGGCGGGCATCCATCCACTTCAATGAGTCCAGACCCCGGGCACCCGAGCCCATGATGATCTGATCCACCAGATTACCGGCCTTGTCTTCACCCAAAGCCGCCACCAGCGCCTTACGGACGAAGTCTTCACTGCCGATACCGATATTGGAGAATTTCTGGATATCTTCGATGAACTGCCGATGCACAGCTGTCACCTTGTCGTGACTGAAGTCCTTCATCGAGGCCATCGACATCCCCAGGCGCTGAACCTGTTTCGGCTCCAGATGACGGAAGATCTGCGCGGCGTCCTCTTCATTGAGGCTGAGCATCAGGACTGCCGCCATCTCCATACCGCTCATGGCATCAAGGAGTTGTTGCTGTTCCGTGGTGATCTGATTCTTTTCACTCATTTCGACATTTCCTTAATCACCCATTCCTTGACCACCTGAGCCGCCAGATCCGGTTCGTTGGCCACCAGAGCCCGCACGGCCCGCAGCAAGTCTTCATCCCGATGCAGATCCGGCAATACCAGCTGACCATTGCGCACGCCGAAGATAGGTTCCTGCATGTCGGCTTGCGAGGCCAGCAGACTCAAATCGTCATCGCCATCCAAAGCCACCGAGCTGTCCATATCCACTTCGCGACCATCCGGTTTTTGATCCGGATAGAGCAGTCGAGCCAGCATGGGACGCACTATGGTGACCACCAGGACAATAATCACCAGCACAGAGGCAGCAATCCGGATGGCGCGCCAGAACCAGTTCTGCTCGACCAAGGGTGTTTCCACAACCCCAGCCAAATCCGGGCGATTGAAGGAGAGACTGACCACTTCCAGATTATCACCGCGGCTGACATCAAAGCCGATCCCGCCCTTGAGCAGACGACGGATGGTGTCCAGCTCGGCCTGGGTTTGCGGCTCACGGGTCACCTTGCCATCTTCCGCAGTAACATTCCGGTAATCAACACCGACCGATACCGTCAGTCGACGAATGCCCCCCATGGCACGCTGCACATGGCTGACTGTGGTGTCCAGTTCATAATTCCGGGTGGCTTCTTTACGGCTACGGCCATTGGCCGAATTTTGGCCTGCGGCTCCCGTTGCCTGTTCCGGAATATTGCTGGCAGCAGGAGGCTGATTGGACAGGGCACCCGGCACACCGGAGTTGCCCGCGCCTCCCATGCTGTTTTCTTCGAGGGTGACTTCCGAACGCACCGCAGGCAAGTCCGGATTGAAACGCTTGCGGGTCTCTTCTTCCTGAGTGAAGTCGAGGCTGACATCCACTTCGGCGGTATAGTTACCAATCCCCAGCACAGGCGCCAGAATGGAATCAATCTTCTGCTTATATTCCAGCTCTTTTTTCTGCTGCATCTCGAACTCTTTACGCGCCCGTGATGAGGCAGCATCCTGAGAGCCCGAGTTGAGCAGGCGGCCATTTTGATCGGTGACGGTGACGCGGCTAGGCTCGAGCCCATGGACAGCCGAGGCGACGGTATCGACAATCGCATCAATCTCTTCCTGCCCCAGAGCGCCACTCGAACCGAGAGCAACCACGACGGTAGCGCTGGGCTTGCGTTCATTGCGCGCAAAAACGTTATCTTTAGGGATCGCCAGCAGGACTGTGGCTTTACTGACGTTGCGATACTGCTCGATGGCGCGAGCCAGCTGTTGTTCGCGGCTGTACTTGAGCCGCTCCCCTTCCAGACGCTGACTGACACCAAAGCCACTATCCTTGAGCAGCAAGGCATCACCGGTTGGCAACTCCGGCTGGGCTAGGCCCTCACGCTTGAGCTGCAACACAATATTGGAATAGTCATCGGCAGTGACCAGCACAGAATTGCCTTCGACCTTGTAGTTGAGTTGTTTCTGATCCAGAAAATCCAGGGTTTTCACCAACTCGTCGGTGGTGAACTGCCCGAGGGGGCGCATCTCCGGCTCTTTGCCCCACAGCAGGATGAAAACGGCAATCGCCAGACAAATGGCCAAGCCCAGAACCAGGGTGACTTGACGCAGAACATCGACATTTCCCATGAATGCCAGCGACGACGGCTTGGTGGTGACCACGTCATCCGCACCGGCCCCCATCAGCGGGTCACCCCCGGCTACCATCAATTGATTGCGCTTGTCGTCAGCCATTTTCTACCCCTTCACTTACACCGGCATATTCATGATGGTCTTGTAGGCTTCGACCACCTTATTGCGCACTTGAACTGTGGCTTCAAACGCGATGGAAGACTTCTGCCCTGCAATCATCACATCCGAAAGATTGATACTACGATCGCCCATATCGAAGCGGGTACGCAGCGAACTGGCATCTTGTTGCAGTGAATTGACATTTTCCAGCGCCATCTTGAGCGCCTGACCAAAATCCTGCTGCACCTCACCATTCATCGGCGTGGCGCGGGAACCGGGACCCAGAGCCTCGAAGCGAAGAGCCTCGAAATCCTTGAACAGAGAGCTAGCTTGCACGTCCATAGCGGTTCCTCACAGCGACATTAAATTGACAACCCCAGGGGGATACTCTGTATCTGCAATTTAAGTGCCAGGAGCATATGAACGGCTAACTAACTGGAAAGCGGGGGATTTTACAACAAGAGCCCGCCGGATGGCGGGCTGGAGAGAAAAAAATTAATCCGGCACCTCGATGCCGACGTCGCGCATGCGCGCCAATTTATAACGCAGGGTGCGTGGGCTGATGCCCAGGCGGTCGGCCACTTCCTTGCGACTCCCTTGGCAGGCGATCAGAGTATCGAGGATGATCTGATGCTCCTGTTGCCGCAATTCATTTCCCAGCCGCTCCATACCGGGCAAACGCTCGGTATATTCCCAACTGGCATCCTCACCACGCAGTGATTCGGCAGTCAGGCCATCATCCGGTACACCCGGCCACTGCTGGTCGTCCAGGATCAGATCGCTGGCACGAATCAAGTTACCATCACTCAAGATCAGGGCTCGCTGGATGACATTATCCAGCTCGCGCACATTGCCCGGCCAGCGATAGTGCAGCAATCGTTCGGCAGCCGCAGCATCCAGGGTCGGCACGCTGGCGCCTTGCTGACTGGCATGCCACTGCAACAGATGCTCGGCAATCGGCAGTATATCCCCAGGCCGCTCCACCAGCGGGTGCCAGCGCAGCGGGAATACATTCAGACGGTAGAAGAGATCTTCACGGAACAGACCGGCAGCCACCGCCTGGCGGATATCCCGATTACTGGTGGCAATCACCCGCACATCCAGCGGTATTGTCTTGCGGCTACCCAGGCGCTCTACTTCGCGCTCTTGCAGCACCCGCAGCAACTTGGCCTGCAGCGCCAAATCCATTTCCGTGATCTCGTCCAACAGCAAGGTGCCACCCTGGGCCTGTTCAAACTTGCCGGGGCAGCCCTGAACCGCGCCGGTAAAGGCACCCTTCTCATAACCGAACAGGGTGGCCTCGAGCATGTTTTCCGGGATTGCCGCACAGTTGATCGCCACAAAGGGCTGCTCGGCGCGGCTGGATTGATCATGGATATAGCGCGCCAGCACCTCTTTCCCGGTGCCGCTGGGGCCTGTCACCATGACTGTGGCTTCGGAGCGGGCCACCCGGGCCGCCAGTTGCAGCAATTCGGCGGTTTTAACATCGCCATACACAGGCGTCTTGCGCTCGATGCGTTGTGGCGGCACATAGCGGCTGACCTGATTGAGCAGAACCTCAGGTGAAAACGGCTTGGCCAGATAATCAATGGCCCCTTCGCGCATGGCGCGGACTGCGCCATCGATGTTGGCATAGGCGGTCATCAACAGCACAGGGGTCTGCGGATACTTCAAACGGATATTGCTCAGCAGGGTATGACCATCCATGCCGCCCATCTGGATATCAGAGATCACCATGTCAACGGATTGACGCCCCAGTTGCAGTAATGCCGCCTCGGCGCTGTCAGCTTCCTGGCAGGCATAACCCGCCAGCAACAGGGTATCGACGATGGCTTCGCGCAAGCCATGATCGTCTTCAACCACCAGAATGCGAGCCTGAGTCATGATGCACCTCCAACAGCCTGACGGCTGACCACGCTATGATGACAAGGCAAGCGCAGGGTGAAGCAACTGCCCTCGCCCTGCACCGAAGCCACCTCAATCTTGCCCTGATGGGCCTGAACCACAGATTGCACCACCGCCAGTCCCAGCCCGGTACCATTACTGCGGGTGGTATAGAAGGGTTCGAAGATCCGTGCCAGCAACTCCCGAGACATGCCTCGCCCGTTGTCCACGACGCGAACCAGTACATCATCCCCGGCGCGATGGGCGCTAACTAGCAACTGGGTGGCACCCGCCTGCAGCGCATTGGCCAACAGATTATTGATGGCGCTAGCCAGTGCTGAGCTGTTGGCTAACAAGGGGATCGGTGGGCTATCCATCTCGATGCGCAAACTGGCTCCGACCTGTTGCAGCATGGCTTCCGCCCCGCGCTCTATGCTGGTGATGAGCTCCGTCAATTCAATGGCGCTGACCACCTGCTGCTCGCCATTGCGGGCAAACAGCAGCACGTCACTGACCTGGGTTTCCAGATCCCGCAGCCGGTCCATCAGTTTTTTCTGGAAGCTGCCGCGCGCCTCATTGCTCAGAGTGCGATTGGCCAGATTGGCGCCATATAACATAGCCGCCGCCAACGGGGTGCGGATCTGATGGGCCAACGAGGCGGCCATCTTGCCCAGTGCTGACAGGCGCTCCATATGACTGAGCTGATCCTGCAAGCAACGGGTTTCGGTCAGATCGGTGATCTGGATCAGCTGCCCTTCCTGCTGCTTCAGCGGCTGGGTCGAGATCTGCACCCGGCGGCCATTGCGCAAAGATACTTCGTGGCCATCGTCGGGACGCAGGCAGAACACGCGCTGGATGATGTTGCCCCAACTTTCACCCTCCAAGGGCTCACCCAACAGCATCAGCGCCGCGCGATTGGCGCGGGCCACCCGACCCGAGCCATCGAGCAATACCAGACCGGAGGGGACTTCATTGAAGATCTCGCCAAACAAAGATGGCGAAGACCATGCGTCGGGCGAGTTGGAGAAAGTAGATGCTGTCATGCGTCATAAACCCGTGAGCGACTGGGATAATACCGGGTTATTCAATATGCGTGCCAAAAATAGAAAAGGCGCCGCAGCGCCTTTTTTGTCGTTCGAAAAAGGAGTGATCTACATATCCCGAGCCGTCATGTCATATTTTTTCATCTTCTCGACTAGCGTGGTCCGGCGCATGCCGAGCATGTCGGCGGCCCTGGCCACGACACCATCCTGCATCTCCAATGCCTGACGGATCATACCGATTTCCAGCTCGGCCAGCAGATCCTTGAGATTGAGACCATCTTCCGGCAGCACCTGACTGAAGGGATCCGGCACCGGCTCTTCGGGTTGTTCAAATGATTCAGAGAGCACATCAATCAATGCATCCCGCTCCGTCTGTTCATTCACAGGCCCCGTTTCCTGCCAGACATCGCTGCCATAGCGATACTTCACCGGCAGATCCTTGATATCGACGATCCGGTTCGGGAACAGGATCAACAAACGCTCCACCAGATTGGAGAGTTCGCGCACGTTCCCCGGCCAGCGATGGAGCATCAGGGACTCCAGGGCCCGCTGGGTAAACCGCAACCAGGCCTTGTGTTCACCGCCATGCCGGTTCAGCAACTCTTGCAGCAGCAAGGGAATATCATCGGCCCGTTCGCGCAAGGATGGCGTCTCGATGGGAAAAACATTTAGCCGATAGTAGAGATCTTCGCGGAAACTCTGCTCGACGATCATCTGTTCCAGATTACGGTGTGTGGCCGCAATCACCCGCACATCCGCCTTGATCGACTTGCTGCCGCCCACGCGCTCGAACACCCGCTCCTGCAGAACCCGCAACAACTTGACCTGCATCTGCATCGGCATATCGCCGATTTCATCCAGAAACAGGGTACCCCCCTCGGCGAGCTCGAAGCGACCACGGCGGGCTGAGATGGCACCGGTAAAAGAGCCCTTCTCATGACCAAACAACTCGCTTTCCAGCAGTTCCGCCGGGATGGCACCACAGTTCACCGGCACAAAGGGGCCGTGGGCACGGGGCGACAATTCATGGATGGCGCGCGCTACTACCTCTTTGCCGGTACCGGATTCGCCGAGGATCAGCACATTGGCGTCTTTATCCGCCACCTGGCTGATGAGCCGACGCACCTCCTGCATCGCCATGCCCTTACCCACCAGAAACTTCAATAGCTTCTGATCCTGCGATTCGCCCTGATGACTGCGCAACGCCATGAAGGTGTGGCACAGATGCAACAGACTGGTCAGCTGGTCATAGCCGACCGGATCATTGAGCTGCCCCAGCAGGTTGGTGGGCCCCGAGCCGCTACCCGCCGAGCCCTGGAGCTGATAGCTTAAAAACGGGATCTGCGGATGAGAGCCCAACAGCTGATCCAGAGTGCGGGTCTGCAGACTACCCACCACAACGCCCAGCAGGTCGTCGGCACCATCCAGGTAGGCCAGACAATCCGGCTCATCCCCACACCGCCAATCAAACCCCATGAAATTGAGTACCGTCTCCATCTGTTGACGGCGCTTTTCATCACCATCGATAATCAGGACGCACTTCTGCTCACGCATGCCACCACCTAATGCTTTGAATATTCGGCCCGATTTCTGCTAGCACTACCAACACCGCCAGCGATGAGCCATCACCGACAAAATAATGACACAGTGTCAAAATAAATCCTATGCCCACCCGGTGATGGGTGATTGTTTCGTGACGAATACCATTAAAGCCTCGCGGAGCTGGGACGATAATATCCTTATAGGGCATACTGGCAGCCGCCATTGATTGTGAACAATAGAGAGCAAACAAGATGACCAGACTATCCATCAAGCAATATCGTCAGGCCAGCGTCAGCAATATTGGTGATGCCGATCCCCACACCTTGATCTCGATTGTACTGCAGCACATTCTCGGCAATATCGCTGCTACCAAAGGCTCCATCGAACGCAAGGACGTGGAAGGCAAGGCTAAATCGCTGAACAAGGCCCTGGCGCTGATCGGTGAATTACAAGGCAGCCTGGATCTGGAACAAGGTGGCGAAGTGGCACAAAACCTGGCGGCACTCTACGACTACAGCATTCGCACCCTGACCGAAGCCAACCTGCAGAACAGCCAGGAAAAACTCGACGAAGTCGCCAAGATCTTCATCAACATCAAGGAAGGCTGGGACGGTATCCCTAGCGAGGTGCGCAACGAATTCAAGGCCAAGAAGGCAGGCCCGGCATCATGACAGCGCAGCAGGATATTCCGCAGCTGCTGGAGCAGCTCTATCAGGCGCTGAATCAGCCCGATGAGTTGCTGGATGACAGCTTCCCGGCGGTGGAGGCTCTGAGCTCCGCCATTCAGGCCCATCTGGATCAGGCCACGCCGCAGCAGTTAGCCGCCGAACAGCAAGAGCTGGAACAGCTGCGCTATGTGCTGGGGATATTGATCAACAAGGCCAGCACGCACCGCGAATCCCTGAAGCAGGAACTGCTAAACCTCAAACGCAGTCAGCAGGTCAAAAAAAGCTACGGCGCCTGATGGCGCCGTGACTATCACAGGACTCCAACTCCCGCTCGGCGCTACCGAATCCCAGATCGGCCTGTGAACGGCCACTCAAATCGCTCGTTATCAGACCGACACAGCAAAATGCCGCCACCCTCTGCTATTGCCTGTGTATACAGGCGGCCGCACATCCCTCGACAGCTGCCACGCCTGAATAAGTTCCAACCCACAGAACTCCTAACCTGTTACGCCCGCTCAATAATCAAAGATAAATCGCGGTCCGACAGATCATGTTCACCTAATATGGGCAGAGAAGTAGCAAGGGTCACCACAGCACCCGGCATGCCCTCTCATGGACGCTCCAAACCCGCGAGCCGGCATCCCATCGCCTCGGGACATTGCAATCATCTGTAGTATTGGCCTGAGTTTTGCTTTAATACTTTCAATTAAATCATCTGGTTATCCTCGAGGACAACAGCATGTTGAATGACAAGAGCATTCTGATCACCGGCGGCACCGGCTCTTTTGGCCATAAGTTTGTGGCGATGACATTAGCCAGGTACAACCCCAAACGGATAATCGTCTACTCACGTGATGAGATGAAGCAGTGGGAGATGGCGAAACTCTTCCCTGATGATTCCAGAATTCGCTTCTTCATCGGGGATGTCCGCGATAGAGACCGCCTCTACCGGGCGCTGGATGGTGTGGATTATGTGGTGCATGCCGCCGCCACCAAGATAGTACCAACCGCCGAATACAACCCCTTTGAATGCATCAAGACCAACATTAATGGCGCCATGAACCTCATCGATGCCTGTATTGATAAAGGCGTCAAACGTGTCGTGGCCCTGTCCACCGATAAAGCCAGTAGTCCATCGAATCTTTATGGCGCAACCAAGTTGTGTTCAGACAAGCTATTCGTCGCGGGTAACTCCTATTCGGGCGCGGATTATTGCCGTTTCGCTGTGGTGCGCTACGGCAATGTCATGGGCTCTCGGGGGTCCGTGATCCCCTTCTTTCTGTCACTCCAGGAAAAAGGGGTCTTACCCATTACCGATGACCGGATGACGCGCTTCATGATCACCCTGGAACAGGGGGTCGAGCTGGTGTGGCACGCATTCGACGATATGGTCGGGGGCGAAATTTACGTCAAGAAGATCCCTTCCATGCGCCTGACCGATATTGCGCACACCATAGCCCCGGATGCCAAATTTGACATGGTCGGCATTCGTCCGGGTGAAAAATTGCATGAACAGATGATCGGCGTAGAAGATTCCTATCACACCTATGAATATCCGGAGCACTTCAAGATACTGCCGGCGATTCATGGCTGGGATCAATGCCCGCAGCGGATCCAGGATGGGAAAAAGGTGGCCGATGGCTTTATCTATTCCAGTGATAACAACACCGAATGGATGAGCCGGGAATCGCTTCAGCACTGGATTGATGAAAACAGACATCGCATGGGTAAATTTTGATGGACTTTATTCCCTATGGTCGCCAGTGGATTGATGAGGATGATGAACAAGCCGTGCTGGAGACCCTGCGGGCCGATTTTCTAACCCAAGGCCCCATGGTCACCGCCTTTGAACAGGCGCTCTGTGAATACACGGGCGCCAGTTACTGTGTGGCCGTGGCTAGCGGTACTGCGGCATTGCATCTAGCGGTGGCGGCACTGGAGTTGCCGGCTGGCAGTGAAGGGATCACCACCCCGAATACTTTCACCGCCACCGCCAATAGCATGGCGTATTGCGGCCTGCGGCCGGTCTTTTCTGACATAGACCCCATCAGCTATAACCTCGATGCCGAACGGCTTGCCACTAAAATCAGTGCCAACACCCGGCTCATCACCCCGGTCCACTTTGCCGGCCAACCGGCGGATATGGCGACGATCCAGGGGCTGGCAGTCCGCCATGGGCTCAAGGTGATTGAAGATGCGGCGCATGCCATTGGCTCTACTTACGCCGATGGCGGTCGAGTGGGCAATTGCCGCTACTCGGATGCCACCATTTTCTCGTTTCACCCGGTAAAAACGCTCACCACGGGTGAAGGTGGGGCCATCATGACCAATGATCCGACCCTCTATCAGCGCATGCTCTTGCTCCGCAGTCATGGCATTACCAAAAATCCCGAGATGCTCAGCCAGCACCCGGGCCCCTGGTATTACGAGATGGTCACCCTGGGCTGGCACTATCGCATGACGGATATTCAAGCGGCACTGGGTTTAAGTCAGCTGAAAAAAATCGAGCGCTTCAAGGCGCGACGTCGGGAAATAGTCAGTAACTACAATCTGGCGTTTCGTGATCTGCCAAACATCATGACTCCCCAAGAGGCGAGCGGCGTCAGTTCATGTTTTCATCTTTATGTCGTGCAAATTGATTTTTCCGGTTTAGGAAAAAACCGCGCCGAGGTGATGAACTATTTATCAGCACAAGGAATCGGCACGCAAGTGCATTATATTCCGGTTCATACTCAGCCTTGGTATCAACAGCACTATGGTTATAAGGCGGGCGATTTCCCGATTGCCGAACATTATTATGAGCACTGTCTTTCACTCCCCCTATTCGCCAAGATGACGGATGCCGAACAACAACATGTGATTCATGTCATCAAGGAGCTGCTATGCGCCTAGCCATTATTCCGGCTCGTGGTGGCAGCAAGAGAATACCGGGCAAAAATATCCGCCCCTTCTGTGAACAGCCGATTATTGCTTATTCCATTCAGACCGCCATTGCCAGCACGTTATTTGATCGGGTTCTGGTGTCGACTGATTCGGACGAGATAGCGAGCATAGCGCGTGAATATGGAGCCGAAGTTCCGTTTTTACGCAGCAGTCAAACGGCTGATGACTATTCGACCCTGATTGATGTCCTGCAGGAAGTGGTATCCCAGCTGGCAAGCCTTGGCGAAACCTATCAGGAAATATGCTGCTTATTACCCACAGCCCCTCTCGTGACAGCAGAGCGCTTGCATGATGCCCATCGCTTGTTTGCCGAACGAGGGTATGACTCGGTCTTTCCTATCGTTCGATTTGGTTATCCCATCCAAAGGGCTCTATCCCTGACGGATGCCGGCGGCCTGATGATGCAACACCCTGAATTTTATACAAGTCGCTCGCAAGATCTCCCCGCCAGTTACCATGATGCCGGGCAATTCTACTGGTTTCGGCCCGCGCCCTGTTTCGCCGCTGGCCGCCTGTTTACCGACCATTGTGGTGGCATTGAAGTGTCAGAACTGGAAGTTCAGGATATTGATACCCAAACCGATTGGCAGCTGTGCGAGCTGAAATTCAAACTGCAGAGACAAACTCCATGCTAGAGCTGCATATCTACACGGAAGGTGATCAGCAAAGAGGCCTTGGTCATTTGTCCCGCTGTTCTGCGTATGCTGCAGCCTGGCGTCAGTTGGGTGGTACCGTGCAATGGATCGTGGATGGCGATGCATTGGCGCGCCAGATGTTATGCCATGAACAAACAGACTGGTGTGCATGGCAAGAAGAGCCACTCATCAGCGCCCGTCCCGCCGCATTGGCCCTGGTGGATAGTTACTCGGTCAGCCTTGCAGCGTTGCAGCAGATAAGCCAACACTATCCTCGGCTCTGCTGTCTGGATGATACCAACCGCCTGGCATACCCCAACGGATGGGTGATTCATAGTGCCCCCGGCACGCCGTTGGTCGTCGACGGTGAGGCAACATGGCGGTGGGGACCGACGTGGCATCTGTTACGACCGGCCTTCCTCAGTCAGTCCGTACGCAGCAATGCCGCTCATGAAATAGCCAATATCCTGCTCATGATGGGTGGCTCGGATATCCGCAATCTCATGCCGCGTGTGGCGTTATTACTGCGCAAACAATTTCCGCTCGCCAATATTCATATGGTCTGCAACCATATGACGCCTATCACCCCTGCCGATGGTATCCGTCATGAAAATCTGGGTGATCAGCAAATGGCCACATTAATGCAGACGTGTGATATTGCAATTAGTGCGGCCGGACAAACCACCTACGAATTAGCGGCCATGGGTTTACCCTCTATTCTGATCGGCGTAGCAGAGAATCAACGCCGACAGCTAGATGCCTGGGCTGATGCCGGCTTATTTTTCTCCGCGGGCTGGTGGGATGATATCCATCTAGAAGAGAATATAGATAAATGGCTACAACATATCCGGAGTCCAACCATTCGTGCTCAGCAAACCCTGCGCATGCAGCAGCATAAAATATCCGGGGCTGTCTGCAATTGGATGTCGGAGGTATTCAACATCAGCAAACTCACCCAAGCATTCAGCGTTGAGCAATTAACGCTCATGCCGTTTACTATGTTAAATCATCAACAAAAGTTAGAGATTCTCGCAATTAGAAATAATCCACGGGTTGCTGAGCAGATGATCAATACCCATCAAATCAGCGAAAGCGAGCATATCCAATTTATAGAAAAACAGAAAACTGATGCCCAAAACATCAACTATGCGGTGTTAGAAAACAATGTCATTGTCGGCTGCATTGCATTACAAAAAATCAATTGGGAAAACAGGACTGCTTACTTCGGGATTTACCGAAATCCAGGTGACAACCAGAAGGGTTTGGGCTCGAAAATGATGAATGCATTATTAATGATTGCCTTCGATGTCGCTGCACTATCAGAATTAAAACTGGAAGTTAAGCCTAGCAACGAAAGAGCTATTGCTTTTTATACCACGAATGGATTCATCTTGGAGCACGAAAAGACATCGCCGTTATCAATTATGTCATTGAAAAGGATGGATGAACAATCGATGTAGATAAGGTAAATATATTATCGATAGCGATGGATTGATCAGTGTATAGCGGCTAATGTTTTTTTAGCCAACCATTTTCACGAGAAATAGTGCTGCACTAGATATTAAAATGCAGAGGAATCCATGGAAAATAAGACGTTTATCATTGCTGAACTATCCGCCAATCATGGGCAGAATCTAGAGCATGCATTAGCCACAGTCCGGGCGGCCAAAGCTTGTGGCGCCGATGCGATCAAGATCCAGACCTACACCGCCGATACCATGACGCTGGATTGTGATAATGAATATTTCCAAATCAATCAGGGTACCATCTGGGATGGCACCACTTTATATAAGTTATATCAGCAAGCGTATACCCCTTGGGAGTGGCATGCAGCTCTGCAAGCTGAAGCCGAAAAAGAGGGATTAATCTTTTTTTCGACGCCGTTTGATCCGACAGCCGTCGATTTCCTCGAGACGCTGCAAGTCCCGCTCTACAAAATAGCTTCCTTTGAAATTACCGATATACCGCTGATTGAATATACGGCCAGCAAGGGAAAGCCGATGATTATTTCTACCGGTATCGCGACCTTAGCCGATATTGAAGCAGCAGTCGATGCCTGTCGCCGAGTGGGTAATCATGATATCACCCTGCTGAAATGTACCTCTTCTTATCCCGCCCCTGTCGCAGAAGCGAACTTATTAACTATCCCTAATCTGGCTGAAACATTTAATGTCAAAGTCGGATTATCCGATCATACCCTGGGACATGCAGTCGCCATTGCCGCCGTCGCCTTGGGTGCCCGGGTCATTGAAAAACACTTCATCATTGATCGCGCTATTGGCGGACCTGATGCCTCCTTTTCCATGACACCGGACGAATTTAAACTTATGGTGGATGGGATCCGGGAAGCTGAACTCGCATTAGGTCGCGTGAGTTATACACTGACAGACAACATCATCAAAAGTAGAAAATTTTCACGCTCATTATTTGTCGCCACAGATATTAAGGCGGGAGAAACCATAACCCGTCATAACATAAAATCGGTGCGACCCAACGATGGCTTGCCCCCTGGAACAATCAATCAGGTATTAGGTAAAACCGCGAAAACAGATCTGAAGGCCGGAACGCCGCTATCTTGGGATCTACTGACGGACTAATCATCTCATCCGTATCGGATTATATTCCTCATAGATCCAGTCAATGGTTAACAGATCCGAGCGGTTTAATGAACCGCTCGGTTCTGTGATGATGCCTCAGTCAAGTCAACGTAAATAACCCCAGCAATCCATCATGGATTAATGATGATTTATCCCTGCTTTTCCAACAAGAACCAGGTCAGATCATCTTGTGGAAATAACGGATCGCGCCGATAACAAAAACCGTAATTAACCAGTTTTAAATCCTCGAATCGATCCAGCATTTCACCGGCAAAATCTCTCTTGAATAACTTGTCGGCATGCCCTCTGTACTGGATGGTGACTGGAGATGGATTATAGTACTCACACACCAATATATACTTGCTGGATGAAGCATATAACTTATCATACACATCATTCAGGAAGTCTGGATTGATATGAATAAGCACACCTTTAATCAAGCAGACATCATATTTTTCAGTGGCTGGATAATCGAGAATCGAACCATTATAAACCTTGCCCACACCAACCACGTCAGCTAATTGTCCGGCAGCTTTTTGATTGATCTCGATAGCCGACATGGCTATATCCGGGAATAAGACTCGAACCGCCTTCAAATTCATGCCGATATTAGCCCCAAACTCTATGATTGAAGCCGGCTTTTGTATCGACGATAAGGCTTTGGAAAAAAAGTTAACATTAGAGGCCAAATAATGTTCGCTCTCATTCCTGGCGATATATTCATTGCCAAAATTACCCGACCAAAATTCTTCTTGCTCTGTTTTTAATCCCATAAAACCCACCCTGTAGTCAGCTGTAACAATATCCGTCATGCTCAGGAAACCATTCTGCTCGCATCAGCTATTAAATGCGGATGTGGTGTCATGTGTTTCATAGTTATCAGCTAATTTTTCACACAACTCGATGAGGTGTGTATTGAATACATCCAATGCCTGATGAATAAACTGCTTACGTTCACTGGCATCACGAATTGCATAGGCATAGCTCATGATGGTGGTTTGAATATAGCAGAATGTTCCCTTCAATAGTCGATAGGAAACAATCAAGTTGGGGTCATCTTGTGCTTTTTGC
>JBBRVG010000017.1:0-52777 GCA_038247115.1 Enterobacterales bacterium
AGCTACAGCGTCGCCTCCAAGGTGCCGGGGCGTATCGAGACGGTGGCCGTGAAAAAGGGACAATCCCTGAGCAAGGGTGCTCTGGCGTTCACCATTGTCAGTCCCGAGCTGGAGGCCAAGTTGCAACAAGCCCAAGCGGGGGAGGCGGCGGCCGGCGCTTTGTCCCAGGAGGCTGAACAGGGTGCGCGTGTCCAACAGATAGCGGCAGCCAAGGATCAGTGGTTGAAGGCCAAGAGTGCGGCGATCCTGTATCAGAAAACCTTCCAGCGTATCGACAACCTCTATCGCGATGGGGTTGTTGCGCTGCAGAAGCGGGATGAGGCACAGACACGTTGGCAGAGCGCCCAGCTAACCCAGAATGCGGCCTGGCAGCAGTACCAGCTGGCACTGGAGGGCGCGCGGGCCGAGCAGAAGCTGGCGGCACGGGAGAAGGCCAAGATGGCTGCGGGGGCAGTGGCCGAGGTGCAAGCTTACACGGCGGAGCTGCAGGTCTTGAGCCCAGCCTCGGGTGAGGTGACGCAAGTGCTGCTGCAACCGGGTGAGCTGGCACCCCAGGGCTTTCCGGTGGTCACCCTGACCGATATGCAGGATGCCTGGGCGCTGTTTCATGTCCGGGAAGATCAGCTCAACCGCTTTCAGCCGGGACAGGCGTTTGTTGCTCGCATTCCCGCACTGGGGAATAAGCCTTTCTCCTTTCGGGTCAGCCATGTTGCCGTGCTGGGGGATTTTGCCACCTGGCGCGCGACCGACAGCCAGCAGGGCTTCGATATGCGCAGCTTCGAGGTTGAGGCGCGCCCGGTCGAGCCGATACCTCAGTTGCGGGTCGGCATGAGTGTGCTGGTGGAGTTGCCGGATGCGTGAGGGGCGGCGCTGGCGTCTGGAATGGCGACGGCTCTGGCAGGATCCCTGGTTGC
The DNA here is from genome assembly GCA_038247115.1 of Enterobacterales bacterium. Lineage (GTDB taxonomy): Bacteria > Pseudomonadota > Gammaproteobacteria > Enterobacterales > Aeromonadaceae > Pseudaeromonas. Next base: position 915 of record JBBRVG010000017.1, read on the forward strand.
GAGCGCTGAGCAGCTGGATCCCGCTCTTGTTGCTGATCTGGGTCGCGGCGCTGTTTAACGGCGGTCTGGTACGCGACTTACCGGTGGGGCTGGTCGATCTGGATCACTCCCCCCTATCGCGCGGCTTGGCGCGTACTCTGGATCGCAGTGCCAGCATGCAGGTAGCGGCGGAATATATCTCGCTGGCGGACGGGGCTCAGGCGTTACGCAACGGCGATATCTATGGACTGGTGCTGCTGCCCCGCGAGTTGGAAAAGCAGGTGCGGCAGGGCCGCCAACCTGTGGTGAACCTGTTTTATAGCGGCCAGATGTTGCTGGTCGGGCGATTGCTCAGTAGTGGCTTCAACCAAGCCCTGGGGACATCGGCTGCCCAGTTGGGCGTCCTGCAGGGTTTGAGTTCCCACCCGGTGCCGCTGGCAGCTCGCGGCGAGGCGGTACCGTTCGTCTATCAGCTCACGTCCCTGTATAACCTCAGCGGCAACTATGCCCAGTTCCTGCTCGCCGGGATTGCACCTGCGCTGTGGCAGATCCTGATCCTGATGGCGACCATCAGCCATCTCACCCGACGTCTGCGGCAGCGGCGCATGCGATGGGCGCTTCAGACAGCCCCGCTACGTCTGTTGGTGCGTCTGTTGTCGCCACTGCTGCTCATTTATTGGGGTTGGGGACTGGTGTTGGTGTGGCTGTTGTTCGGTTGGTTCGGCTGGCCCATGGCCGGAAGCTGGCCGCTGATATTCCTCGCTCAGGGGCTGACGGTGCTGGCCTGTCTGGGGATGGGGGCTCTGCTCTACGGGCTAACCCGGGATGGCGCCCGGGCCATGAGTCTGGCGGCCGGTTATTCGGCACCGGCATTTGCCTTTTTAGGGGTAACCTTTCCGACCGCGGATATGAATGGGCTGGCCCAATGCTGGCGGGCGCTACTGCCGGTCTCCCACTATGCCGAGTTGCAGATTGGCCAGGCCAGCCTGGGTTTGCTGGGGCGTGCAGCCTGGATGCCTGTGGTCGCGCTGCTGATGTTTATGCTGGTGTGGCCGCTGGTGGTCTGGTTGCTGGGGAGAGCCCGTCATGACTGAGCTCTGGAGGGTATTTGGCCAGGAGTGGCGGGCGCTGCTGGCCGATCGGGCCCTGCTGCTGACGCTGTTTGGCGGCATCCTTTTCTATGCCTTTCTCTATCCGTTGCCCTATGCCCATCAGGTGGCGCGACAGCTACCGGTCCTGCTGGTGGATCAAGATGGCAGTCTGCTGTCGCGACGTCTGGCCTTTATGGCCGATGCCACACCCCAGCTGCAGCTGGTGGGGAGCGCCACCACTCTGGCCGAGGCCGAGTCGCGCATCCGTCACGGTGAGGCCAAGGGCCTGCTGCTCATCCCGCAACATTTTTACCGCGATGTGCGTCTGGGGCGCACCGTGACCCTGGGCTTCGCCGGAGATGGTGCCTATTACCTGATCTACGGGGCAATCGCCGAAGGATTGAGTTCAGCCGCCGCAACCCTGGGGGCCCAGATCCGCATTTCGCGCCTGCTGGCCCAGGGCCAAGCCACTCCTGCCGCCAAGGCGCATTGGCGGCCGTTCGCTCTTCAGGCCGAGCCGGTGTTTAACCGCACCTTGGGCTATCAGCAATATGTGGTACCGGCTGTGTTCCTGTTTATCCTGCATCAGACTCTGCTGATCGGTCTGGGGCTGCGTGGGGCTTCGGACTATCAGCTGCGGCAAGTCGGCCTCGGATGCTCTGGGAAGGTCTGGCCGCGTCTGCTGGCGCGAACCCTGCTGTTTATGGCGCTCTATCTGGGCTTCACGCTGTTCTATTTTGGCCCCTGCTTTGCCTGGTATGGCCTGAACCGACTGGCGGACCCACTGCTCCTGCTCGGTTTCTTGTTGCCGTTTTTCCTGGCATTGACCCAGCTGGGCATCCTCTTTGGTAGTTACCTGACCCGACGGGAGATGGCGACGCCGATCATTGTTCTCTCTTCCTTACCATTGCTGTTTGCCGTCGGTTTTATCTGGCCGCAGGAGATGTTGCCCTGGCCCATCAAGGGGGTCATGAGTCTGATCCCGGCTACTCCGGGGATCCTCGGCAGCTTGCGTCTGAATGGCATGGGAGGCGACTGGTCGGCGGTGTCCGGGCTCTGGGGGCAGATGTGGTTGCAGGCTCTGGGGTATGGGCTGCTGGCGTGGTGGCGCTTGCGCAGTCTGGATTTGTCGCGGTCTACGGGTGGCTAAAAACATCAAGGCCAGTCGCAGTGACTGGCCTTGATGGAATGGCGCACTAGGGCTCGGCTGGGATCAGCGCTTGACGCCCGACAGGCGGCACCACTCTTCGCGTACCGCGGTCGGGTCCATGTCAAACCACTGACCATAGATCTGCTCGAGCTCTACCGCCTGGGTTTCCAGCACGCCGGAGAGGGCGAGCAAACCGCCGGGGCGCACCAGCTCGTTCATCAGCGGTGCCAGTTCGCGCAGTGGACCGGCCAGAATGTTGGCGACCAGCAGATCGGCTTGTAGCCCCTTGGGTTGATCCTCGGGCAGGAAGAGCTCCAGCTGGTCGGCAACGCCATTGCGCTCAGCGTTATCACGGCTGGCCTGGATCGCTTGCGGATCTATATCGATACCTATGACCCGGGCGGCCCCCAGTTTCAGGGCAGCAATGGCCAGAATGCCGGAGCCGCAGCCGAAGTCGACCACCGTCTTGCCGGCCATATCGACGCCATCCAGCCATTGCAGACAGAGTGCCGTGGTGGGATGGGTGCCGGTACCGAAGGCCAACCCCGGATCCAGCATCACATTCACGGCGTCCGGATCCGGTACGTCACGCCAGCTCGGGCAGATCCACAACCGCTCACCAAACTGCATCGGATGGAAGAGATCCATCCATTCGCGCACCCAGTCCTTGTCTTCCAGTTGCTCCACCTTGTACGGCATCTGCTTGCCGAAGTGACGCTGGAAGAAGGCGAGGATGGGGGCTGGATCGGTTTCGGCATCGAACAGCCCTGTGACCTGGGTTTCACCCCACAGCTTGGTTTCTCCGGGCAGCGGTTCGTAAACCGGGTTGTCCTGAGCATCCATATAAGTCACGGCCTGGGCACCGAGTCCCATCAGCATATTGCTGAGCTTGTTGGCATTTTTAGCGGTGGCGTAGAGCCTGATCTGAATCCACGGCATGGCGAATCACTGTCTCGATAAGGGTAAACGCGCGGATTGTAGCACAGCGCGGTCGCTGGCGCTCAGCACGCAGAGGGTTGAGGCTTAGCGCATGTTATAGGGGGCTATCTGCAACTCGCGGGGTTGCAAGTCCAGGGACTGGCGGGCGGCGAGGAGCTGGATTTTTTCATCTAACTGCACGGCAATCGGACCGATCAGCAGTTGCAGTTTGTGGCTGTCGAGTTCGAAGCGGGTGATGACACCTAGCTTTTGCAAGGCGGCATCATCGACCAGAGCCGGATTCTCTACCTCAACGGTCAGGTAGGTGAGGGTAGAACTCATGCTGATGAGGTTGCCGATCCCGCCCAGGGCCTTGAGATAACCGACCGCCAGCAAACTCAGATCCGAATTGGCGTGGTGATTCCGCTCTTCACAGGGTGGTTTGGCGCCCATCCAGAGCAGGGGTTTGATATGAAACAGCTTGAGACACAGATGGGATCCAAAGCCATATAACGCCAGGGTAACGCCACCTAGCGTGTAGAACTGCAGCGGATCCCGTTGCAATTCCGGGCTCCAAAGTACACTCAGATCGCCGCTCAGTTTCGGGATGGCAAAACGGATCTCGATCACCTGGCAAAACGCCATAATCAGCCCCGCCAGCAGAGCGTGGATCAGGAACAGCGGCGGCGAGACAAACAGCAGCGCCAATACCAGAGGAGCGGTGAAGCCAGTGAGCCAGCCGCTCAGGGTCAGCAACAGGCACAGGCCGACAAAGGGGCGACGTTGTTCGTGGGGCGCGTAGCGCAGCAAGGCCAGCGCCAGACCGGGTAAACCGAAGATCTGCACCGCGTAATGTGCCGACAGAAAGCTGAGCTGGGGTTGACTGAGAGCTTCCCCGTGGTTGGCCTGCATCAAGGGATGAAACACTTCATTCAGGCTAAACGGAGTCAGCAGTTGATAGATAAAACCCAGGGCGAAACCCTGTTCCGGGTTGCCCAGCCAACGGGCACCCAGGCGCAGTAGTTCTGGCTCCAGCCAGCCGTAGAGTCCGGCTAGCGGAAAGGCCAGCACCAAGGAGATCAGACTGTTGAGGATCAACACAATCGCAGCACCCTTGAAGGAGTGCAGTAAGGGTGGCAGCCGCAGGCGCGAGAGTCGCGGATACAACAAGGCCGAGCCTAGGCCGGCAACCAGGGCGCACCCCATCTGCGCATGCCGCAATTCCGGAGCGAGTGTCTGCAGGGTGGACGAGAGAATGAGATAGCCCACGGCGGCATTCAGTGATTGCTGGCCGAGTTCTCCCCGTTGCAAGCCATTGGCCAGTTGCATGGCAATGATCAGAGGCAGAATGGAAAACAGGGTTTGTCCGGCGGTCAGCAGTAAAGCACCCAACAGGGTCTGGCTCTGACCGGCATAGCAGAGTAGGGAGGCCAATGGCATAAGGGCAACAGGCAATAGCAGGAATCCTGCCAGACCATGATGTCGGTGCAAATGGGCTCTCCTTGGGGGATCTGAAGGCTAAATAAGTGTGACGCGGCGCACATTCTACCCGCTATCTCCCCAAAAGTGGTAGTGGAATAAAACAATGTGGTTTCGTTTGGTACAAAAAAACCGGCCCAGAGGCCGGTAAACCGTGTGGCTCGCTCGAGACGAGAGCACAACACATGAAAGGTGATTAATGGACTCCAGCGGCATCGACGAGGCGCGCTGGCTTGGGGGCCAGCCAGATGGCAAATGCCGCAATGAAGAAAGCAATCCCGGTGAACAGGAAGATCTGGTTGGTGGCCAGCATGACGCTTTGCCCTTGCAGTTGCTGATCCAGCAGGTTGCGGGCTTGCTCCAGGGAGAAGCCTTGCTGTTGCAGGATCGCCAGACTATCGCCCAGTCTGTCGGTGAGCCCAGCCAGTTCGGCATGGATATAGCGGGTCTGCTCTTCCCAGCTGGTGGTCACCACCGAGGTGGCAAAGGCGCCGGAGAGGGTGCGCATGAAGTTCATCAATCCCGCCGCCGATTCCATCTCCTCGGGGTTGACACTGGAGAGGGCCAGCCCGGTCAGCGGCACGAAGAAGAACGGCATGCCGATCCCTTGCAGCAGCAGGGGCCAGGCGATATCCCAGAAGGTCATCTCCACATTGGCATAGGTCCGGATCAGCGTGATGGTGCCCAGCCAGATGACGCCGAAAAAGACTAACGGTCTGGGGTCCACCCGGGTCGAAAGCCCGGCGGCCAGTGGAGCCACCAGGACTGCCAGTATGCCCATCATGGCCGAAACATAACCGGCCGAGGTGGCGGTATAGCCCATGTAGTTCTGCAACCATAACGGAGTCAGCACAGTGGCACCGAAGAAGGCACCGAAGGCCAGCGAGATGGTCAGGACACTGGCGGCATAGCCGCGGTGACGGAACACCCGCAAGGCGACTATGGGGTGTGCTTCGGTTAACTCCCAGATCAGGAAGGCGATAAAGCCGATGGCCGCGACCGCTGCGAGCACCTGGATATGGGTCGAGGCGAACCAGTCGTAATCCTTGCCCTCATCCAGCATCAGCTGCAAGGCGCCGACCCAGGTGATGAGCAGCACCAGGCCTACCACATCGATACGCACCCGTCGCAGACTGGATTCATAGCGTCGTAACAATTGCCAGCCCAGATAACCGCAGATCAAGGCGACCGGCACATTGATGTAGAAAATCAGCGGCCAGCTCCAGTTGTCACAGAGCACGCCTCCCAGGATCGGGCCGAGGATCGGGGCGATCAGCGTGGTCATACTCCATAGCCCGATGGCGGCTCCAGCCTTCTCTTTCGGGAAGATGCGCAGCAACAGGGTTTGGGAGAGTGGCATCAGCGGCCCACCGGCCAAGCCTTGGAAAATACGGAATAGCACCAGCATATTTAACGAGCTGGCCAGACCGCACAAGGCAGAACATAAGCCAAACAAGATCATCGCCGAGACAAACACCCGGACCGCACCGAAGCGACCGGCCAGCCAGCCGGTGAGTGGGACCGTGATGGCTTCCGCCACCGCGTAGGAGGTGATGACATAGGTGCCCTGGCTGGAGGTGGCTCCCAGCCCACCGGCAATATTCGGCACCGAGACGTTGGCGATGGTGGTATCCAGCACCGCAATAAAGTTGGCTGAAGCCAGCACCAGGGCGGCGGCAACCAGCATGCCCCCGGTCAGGGGGGCATTTTCTCCACCAGGCGCCATCGGGGCTTGAGGGCGAGAAGTCTGTTCCATGGTGGCAGGCCTTAGCGCGTCGGGTTCATGGCGGTGACCGGGTCACCTCCGGACTTGGATGCGGTATCGATCGTCACTTGCATCGATAACCCGACCTGCAGCGGTTGTTCGGCCAGCTCATCGGGATTGAGCGCGATCCGCACCGGCAGGCGCTGAACCACCTTGATCCAGTTACCGGTGGCGTTCTGCGCCGGAATCATGGCGAAGGCCGATCCTGTCCCGCCGGACAGACCGCTCACCACGCCGTGGTAGACCACATCACGCCCGTAGCGATCGGCGATGACTTCGACGGCTTGTCCCAGTTGTACTTGCTGCAACTCACCCTCTTTGAAGTTGGCATCCACATGCATCTCGTGTTGCGGCACTATGGACATCAAGGGCGCGCCGATCTGGACCCGCTGGCCCAGCTGCACCTGGCGGCGGGCAATCACCCCATCGCTGGGGGCGCGAATGATGGTGCGTTGTAGATCGATGCGCGCCCGGTCGCGTTTGGCGCGGGCAAGAGCTACTTCCGGATGGTTGTCGACCGTGGTGTGCTCCGTTTGGGCGGCATTGGCTTTCTTGCTGCCGACCACGGACAGGCGATCCGCCTTGCTCTGGGCTTGGGCTGCTTCTGCCGCTGCCAGATTAGCTTGGGCGGTGGCCAGCAGGGTGCGGGCATTACTCAACTCCTCGCCGGAGACCGAGCCGGAGTTTGCCAGAGCTTGCCGACGTTGATAATCCAGCGTGGCGCGCTCCAGATCGGCCCGGGCGACAGCCAGTTGCGCCGCCATCTGGCGCTGTACCGCTTCCCGGGACGAGACCTGGGCGGCCAATCCTTCGCCATTGGCATAATAGCTGCGGACCCGGCGCTCGGCCTGTCCCAGCTCGGCTTCGGCTTGTGCCAGTGCCAGACGGGCATCGGTATCATCCAGGATCACAAGGATGTCACCGGTTTTGACGGACTGGGTATCCACGACCGTGATGGTCTGGACTATGCCGTCCACGGCGGGGCTGACGGCGGCCAGCTCGACCGCACTGTAGGCGTTATCGGTGCTGACGTAGCGACTGGCAATCAGGAACCAGTACGCGGTTGCTCCGAGCGCGACGAGCAGCAAGAGCACGGCAAAGAGGCCGAATGCCAGTTTGCGGGTGCGCTGTGGCTTGAAGTCGGGCTGGACTAGATTGTCGACGGGGTTGTCGACCAGAGCCAGAGAGTCGGTAGCGTGTGTGTGTTGGGTCATGGGGAATTCCTTGGCCATCAGGCCTGAGTCTGATAACCGCCGCCCAAGGCACGGACCAGGGCAACATGTAACGAGAAGAGACGGGTTTGCAGATTGGCCAGCTCGCGTTGGCTGCTCAGCAGTCCATCCTCCGCACTGAGTACGTCCAGATAGGTAGCCAGGCCCCCCTGATAGCGATTGCGGGCAATCTGGTGGGCATCACTGGCGGCTTGTACTGCCTCCTGGGATCGTTGCAGACGCTGTTGCAGGGCACCCAGGCTGACGAGTGTGTCGGCGGTCTGGTGGAAGGCCTCCGTCACGGTGGCGTTGTAGCTGGCCACCGCCTGGGCATAGGCTGCCTCGGCTCCCTGATACTGGCCTGCCAGCCGGCCACCATTGAACAGCGGCAGTGAAATAGCCGGGCCGACATTGCCGATATCCGAACCGGAGCGGGTCAGGTTGTCCAACCCCAGTGACTGATAGCCGACAAAAGCACTCAAATTGACGTTCGGATAGAACTGCGCCTTCGCAACCTGGATGCGGCCACTGGCGGCTTCGACACGCCAGCGTGCGGCGACCACATCGGGGCGCCGTCCCAGCAGATCAAACGCCAGGTGTTGCGGGATGGCCGGTTGAGCGGTCAGCTGGATACCGGGTCGCTGGATGCGGAGTCCGCGGTCCGGACCAGCACCCATCAGGGCTGCCAGCTGGTTTTGCTGCAAGGCAATCGACTCTTCGATAGCAATCTGCTCCGCTTGTGCACTGGCCAACCGGGCTTCGACCTGACGCAGGCTGCCCCGTGTTTCCAGACCATTGGCCTGCCGCTTGGCAAACAGGTCAGCGGTTTGGCGCCGGATCTCGACGGCTGATTTGGCACTGTCGAGATTGGCGTGCAGTCGGGCCAATTCGGCATAACTGGCCGCCAGATTGGTGGTCAGCAGCAGACGGGCCTGGGCGGCATCGGCACTGGCGGCGCGTTGCTCGGAGAGCGCCGCTTCCAGTTGCGCGCGGTTCTTGCCCCAAAAATCCAGCTCGTAACTGAAATCGAGGCCGACACGGCCGACATCATTCCAGTTTTTGGGCGTGAATTCGGCAGGGGTGCCATTGTTGTAACTGACCTTCTGCCAACCGGCTGACCCTTGAGCGCTGAGCTCTGGCAGCAGGGGGGCGCCGGCTTGTTGGGCCGTGGCGCGGGCGAGTTGCAGGCGCGCCTGAGCAGCCGCCAGATCCGGTGCATCCTGCAGGGCTTCCTTGATCAACTGGCTGAGCTGGGGATCGGCATAATCCTGCCACCAAGGATCGGCAGGCCAGGTTCCGGCGTGAGCCGCCGCATCCTGCAACCGCTGCGGACTGGCATAATGTGCGGCGGTTTTCATCTCCGGAACCTCCGCCGGATCGGGCAGGGGGGCACAGGCACTTAACAGCGCACAACCGAGCAGTAGAACGTAGCGGGAGGCCGTTGTCCGTAAGGGATACGCCTGTACTGGGTCTGCACATGCGAGACCTGAAACGAGGGGGTGTTGGGGTGTTTTCACCGGCTTACCATCTTATAACTAAACTGTACGGTACAGTTATATCCTTGACACCAGAGCCGCGTCAATCAAAACTGTACGCACCAGTTTAAAAAAGGAGTGGAGCATGCGTATCAAAACCGAAACCCGACGTCAGGCGATCGTAGATATTGCCCGCGAGGTGTTTCAGGAAGTGGGTTATGACCATGCCTCCATGTCGATGATTGCGGCGCGCGTGGGGGGCTCGAAGGCCACCCTGTATAACTATTTCCCCTCCAAGGAAGAACTCTTTGCGGCGGTGATGCACTCCTCGGCCGAACATATGCACTGTCTGGCCGAAGCGCGGATCAAACAGATCTTCGATCAGCTGGCCCTAGAATGTGATATCGAAACCCAGTTGCTGAGTTTTGGTGAGGCCTATCTGGCCGCGATTTCGAGTCCCGAGCTCCTGGCCACCCGGCGCCTGGCTCAGGTGGCATCGGATCGGACAGATACCGGCCGCAACTTCTATACCCGAGGGCCGCAGCGCGGCACGGCGCAGATGAGCGACTATATGGCGCGACAAATAGCGCTGGGGGTGCTGGAGCCGGAGGATCCCTGGGTGATGGCCGAACACCTGCGTGCCCTGCTGGAGGCCGAGGTGATGGAAAAACTGCTGTTAGGGGTGATGACGAGTGTGACGCCAGCCCAGATCCAGGCGACGGTGCAGCGCGCTATCCGGGTATTTTTGCGGGCTTACCGCGTTCACTCCTGAGTTTCCAGGCGTTGTGTCGAGCCGGTTTCTTCAGCCAACAGCCGTTTTATCCCGACAATGAACTAGGGCTGACCCTCTGCGGTCAGCCCTAGTTCGTTGCGGTACGACGGGATCCTCTTTAACCCCTTAATATATGAGCATCAGGTCAGTAGATAGCGGGCATGAAAGCGCAGATGATCCTCGATAAAGCTGGCGACGAAATAGTAGCTGTGGTCATACCCGGGATGCTGGTGTAACTCCAGAGGCCAGTTCCGGGCCTGGGCTGCTGCGGCCAGATCTTCGATCTCCAACTGGGTGGTGAGGAAGGAGTCGTCCAACCCGACATCCACCCGGGTTGGCAGCGGCTGCCCCTCGTAGCGGCTGAGCAGCTCACAGCTATCCCAGGCCTGCCAGGCTTTGGTGTCATCCCCCAGATAGGCGGTAAAGGCCTTTTGCCCCCATGGGCAGAGGCTGGGATGGCTGATCGGGCTGAAAGCCGAGACCGACAAGTAGAGCTCCGGCTGCCGCAGTGCGGCGACGAGAGCCCCGTGTCCGCCCATGGAGTGTCCGCTGATGGCCCGACGTGTCGAGACCGGGAAATGGGCTTCGATGAGCGCAGGCAACTCGCGGGTGACATAATCGTGCATCTGGTAATGGGTGTGCCACGGGCTCTGGGTGGCGTTGAGATAGAAACCGGCACCCATGCCCAGATCGTAGGCCGGATCATCCGCCACGCCTTCGCCGCGCGGGCTGGTATCCGGCGCGACGATAGCAATCCCAAGCTCGGCGGCTATGCGCTGGGCTCCAGCTTTTTGCATGAAGTTCTCGTCGCTGCAGGTCAGGCCCGAGAGCCAGTAGAGCACGGGTACCTGCTGCCCTTGTAGCGCCTGAGGTGGTAGATAAATGGCAAAGCGCATCGGACACGCCAGCACCTGGGAGTGATGGCTATATTGGGTGTGCCAGCCGCCGAAGCTTTTGTTGCGGCTCACGATTTCCAGCGTCATAAACGGCTCCTGTTCGGGCAGAGGCCCCGGCTGGGGCCTCGATATTTTCAATAATGAATGACGGTGCGGATGCTCTTGCCCGCATGCATCAGCTCGAACGCCTCGTTGATCTGCTCCAGGGGCAGGGTGTGGGTGATGAAGTCATCGAGCCGGAATTCCCCCTTCAGGTAGCGCTGCACATAGCTGGGCAATTCGCTGCGTCCCCGAACCCCGCCGAAGGCGCTGCCGCGCCAGACCCGACCGGTGACTAACTGGAAGGGGCGGGTGCTGATCTCTTGTCCGGCACCGGCGACACCAATGATCACCGATTCCCCCCAACCTTTGTGGCAGCACTCAAGGGCGGCACGCATCACCTTGACGTTGCCGATGCACTCGAACGAGAAATCCACGCCGCCATCGGTCAGTTCGACGATGACCTCCTGGATGGGTTTGTCGTAATCATTGGGGTTGATGCAATCGGTAGCGCCCAGTTTTCTGGCTAACTCGAACTTGCTCTCGTTGATATCGATGGCAATGATGCGTCCGGCCTTTGCCAGGCGGGCACCTATGATGGCCGACAAACCTATGCCGCCGAGGCCGAAGATGGCCACGCTCTCACCGGCTTTGACCTTGGCGGTATTCATCACGGCACCAATGCCGGTGGTGACGCCGCACCCGAGCAGGCAGACCTCTTCCAGCGGGGCGGTCGGGTCCACCTTGGCGACCGAAATCTCAGGCAGTACCGTGTATTCACTGAACGTCGAGGTGCCCATGTAGTGATAGATGGGCTGACCATCTTTGGAGAAGCGGGTGGTGCCGTCTGGCATCAATCCCTTGCCCTGGGTGGCGCGGATCTTCTGGCATAGATTGGTCTTGCCGGACTTGCAGAATTTGCACTCGCCGCACTCCGGCGTGTAGAGGGGGATCACGTGATCGCCAACCTTGACGCTGGTGACTCCGGCGCCCACCGATTCGACGATACCCCCGCCCTCATGACCGAGGATGCAGGGGAAGACGCCTTCCGGATCCTCACCGGAGAGAGTGAAGGCATCGGTATGGCAGACGCCCGTGGCGACCAGGCGCACCCGCACCTCACCGGCCTGGGGAGGCATCACCTGCACCTCTTCAATTGTCAACGGTTGACCCGGGCCCCAGGCGATGGCGGCTTTACAGGTGATGCTCTGAATTGTTGCCATGAGAATACTCCTCGTGATTTGCGCAATGACGGCAGACGTTGAGTGTAGTTTCCCCTCGTTATTGTGATAATAAGGGGATATATCAAATCACTTTTACACATAGGTAATAATGTTCGGCTGGGAAGGGGTCTGTGAATTTGTCAGCGTCGCCGAGCAAGGCGGCTTTACGGCGGCGGCACGCAAGCTGGGGGTTTCCGTGGCTCAGGTGAGCCGCCAGGTGGCGCAACTGGAAGATCGCTTACAGGCCAAGCTGTTGCTACGCACCACTCGTCAGGTGCGACTGACCGAACTGGGGGATATCTATTATCGTCATTGCCGTCAGTTGCTGGATAACCTGTATGAGGCCGAACTGGCGGTGGGGCGGCATCAGGCTGAGCCCCAGGGGACATTGCGGATCACGGCTCCCGTCTCCTATGGCGAAAGCCGGATCGCGCCACTGGTGAATGATTTCATGCTGCGGTATCCCCAGATGGAGGTCACTCTGACGCTGACCAATCAATTGCTGGATCTGGTCCATGATGGCTTTGATCTGGCGATCCGCCTGGGGCATCTCAAGGATTCGACCCTGATCGCACGCAAGTTGGCCGAACGGATACCCTACGTCTGTGCGTCACCCGCCTATGCCGCTCGGCATGGGATTCCGCTGAGTTTGCCGGAGTTGGCTCAGCACTGCTGTCTGGTTGGCAACAGTGATGAATGGCACTTCACTCTTCAGGGGCAGCCCCATACCCTGCGGGTTCAGGGGCAGTTGCACTGCAATAGCGGGCATGCCCTGCTGGATGCGGCTCTCAAGGGGATCGGCATTATTCAGCTCCCGGATTACTACGTCTATCCCCATCTGGCCAACGGTGATCTGCTGGAGTTATTCCCGGAATGTCGGGCGACCGCGGAAGGCATCTGGGCTCTCTATCCCCAGAATCGCCATCTCTCGCCGAAGGTGCGTCTGCTGGTGGATTACCTGGCCGATCAGTTGGGCAGCTCATCGCCTACTGTCTTGACCCGGCCTATCCCATAAAGGTTGAACTGCGGTCATCGGTATTGCTTCATCTCCGTGCCGATGGCCTCTGGTTGCCATAGCTCCTACTTCGGGCTAAGGTCTGCCCGCCCCTGCCTGATGAGTCAACGATGATGAATGTAACGATCCTGCGTCGCCCACGAGTGGATGATTCCCACCTGCCAGCCGAACTCTCTCCCCGGTTACGGCAGATCTATGCCAGCAGGGGGGTGAACTCACCGACCGAGCTGGATAAGAGTACCCAGGCCTTGTTACCTCCCATGGGGCTCAAAGGGATGGCACAGGCGTTGGAGCTGCTGGAAACCGCATTGCGGCAGCAGCAACGGGTGCTGATTGTCGGCGATTTTGACGCTGATGGTGCCACCAGCTCGGCGTTATCCGTGTTGGCGCTGCGGGCCATGGGTTGTCGGCAGGTGGATTTTCTGGTGCCCAATCGTTTTGACTATGGCTATGGTTTATCGCCGGAAATCGTGACCCTGGCGGCCACCCGGGGCACAGACCTGCTGATCACTGTGGATAACGGTATTTCCAGTCTGAGCGGGGTAGCCGCGGCCAAGGCCGCCGGAATGGCGGTGCTGGTCACCGACCACCATTTACCCGGACCCGAATTGCCAGCGGCCGATGCCATCATCAATCCTAATCAGGTGGACTGCGGATTTGGCTCCGGGAATCTGGCCGGTGTCGGGGTTGCCTTTTATCTGATGGCGGCCTTGCGCACCCACCTGCTGCAACGGGGCTGGTTCGAGCAGACCGGGATCACAGCGCCCAATATTGCCGATTTCCTCGATTTAGTGGCGTTGGGAACTGTGGCGGATGTGGTGGCGCTGGATGCCAATAACCGGGCTCTGGTGCATCAGGGGCTACAGCGGATCCGGGCTGGCAAGTGTCGTCCGGGTATCCGGGCCTTGTGCGAAGTGGCTAAGCGGGAGCTCCATCAGCTGACGGCCAGCGACCTGGGGTTTTTTCTCGGTCCGCGCTTGAATGCCGTGGGGCGACTGGATGATATGTCGCTGGGCATCGCCTGTCTGCTGTGCAACGATCTGACGCTGGCCCGGCAGATTGCCAGCCAGATGGACGGCTTGAATCAGGAGCGCAAAGAGATCGAGCAAGGCATGCAAAGCGAGGCGCTGGCGGGGCTGGAGTCGCTCTTGGCGGCCAAGGGCGAGCTCCCGGCCGGGCTGGTGTTGTACCGGCAGGATTGGCATCAGGGCGTGGTGGGTCTGGTGGCCTCCCGCATCAAGGAGAAGTTTTACCGCCCGGTGATCGCCTTTGCCGAATCCAGCGAACAGGAGCTCAAGGGTTCGGGTCGTTCAATCCCCGGATTGCATCTGCGCGATGCGCTGGAGCGGTTGGATAGCCAGTATCCGGGTCTGATCAGCAAGTTTGGTGGCCATGCCATGGCGGCGGGGTTGACACTGCCCAAGAGCAAGTTTGAGGCGTTTGAAACCCACTTTTCGGCTCTGGTCGCGGAGTGGCTGACTCCCGAACAACTGACTGGGACCTGGCTTTCGGATGGCGAGTTGGCGGCGGACGAGTTTTCGTTGACGCTGGCCGAGCAGTTGCGGCAAGCCGGTCCTTGGGGCCAGGCATTCCCCGAGCCGGGTTTTGATGGCCGCTTCCGGTTGATCTCCCAGCGCTTGCTGGCGGGAAAGCATCTGAAGATGCAGGTACAGGCAGAAGTGGGAGGCCCTGAGCTGGATGCGATTGCCTTTAACGTCGATCTGGCGACCTGGCCCGATGGCTCAGTGCAATGGGTCGAGTTGGGTTATCGTCTGGATATCAATGAATGGCGCGGTAATCGCAGCGTGCAACTGCTGGTCAGTCTGCTGCATCCCCTGTAATCAGTTTGCCTGCGGGGCGAATATTTTTTGAGTCTCGCCACTGCGCTGCATGCTATCCGCCGCCTGATTGAGTCGGGTCATCAGGTCTTCCGCGTGCGGGGTGGTGCGGCTCAGTACCAGATACAGGGGCAACTCCTGCAGGACCTCATGCTCCAATGTGCGGGGATGCTGTTGCAGCAATTGATCGATGGGCTCGGCATAGCTGAGCAGGTAGTCGCCGCGTCGTAGCTGCAACATCTCCACCGCTTTGTAATGGGTGGAGGCATCTTCCCATTGCAGTCCCATCGGTCGTTGCTTGAGTGGTTCGAGCAAGCCGCCATAGCTGTAGCCGCGGATCACAATCAACCGCTGGGTTTGCAGAGCTGACAGTTGGTGGACTTCCGGTGTGCCGGGCAAGCGATAGAGCCGCAGATGCATGTTATAGATCGGCTGTTCGCTATAGAGCACCTTGCCCTCATATTCCGGCACATTCTTGACGCCGATCCAGAATTGACTCTCTCCAGCGGCCAGATTGCGATACAGGCGGCGGGCGGGAAACCCTTCCATGCGATAAGCCAGTCCGGCGGACTGCAGTAGCCGGTGGATATAGTGAATCAGGGGGCCCGAGATATCGGTGGGGGAGCGGACTTCCGCCAAGGGTGGAATATGCAGGACGCCCACTCGTAATGGCGATGTCAGGGGTTGCTCGGGGGGGATCTCCTTGGCGAGCACATTCCCGGACAAGAGTAACAGGCTGGTCAGTACGGTATGAAGTAGTCGGAACAGGTAGCCTCCTGGCCGGAAAAAACCACAGCGGCGCCATTGCGGATGCAAGATATGAGGTAGGTAACGCATGTCACGCGATGACAAGGGCATGAGGCAGTACGGCAGTCTGAAAGTGGTTTCAGTATACGAAAGAGTGACCACGAGTTTGTTACAGTGAAGTTTGAATTTGTGAGTTAGCACCAAAAAGGGCTCACAAGGAGCCCTCATCGGTCACGGTTATATCCTCGGCTCAGAGAATGAAGCGTGCCACCTTCTCATTCAGGCTATTGGCCTGGGTCTGTAGATTCTGCGCTGCCTGCTTACGGCCATCCGCACCCTTGGCCAATTCGTCTCCAACCTCCTTGATGGCCGTGACATTGCTGGTGATTTCTTCGGTGACCTTGGTTTGCTCCTCGGCCGCGGTGGCAATCTGGATCGACATATCGGAGATGAGACTGACGGCACGGGTGATCTCATTGAGCGCTTGGGAGGCCGCTTCTGCATCCAGCACGCTGAGTTTGGCCAGATCCTGACTCTTCTCCATCAGGGTCACCGCTTGCTGGGTGGTTCGTTGCAAGGTATCTATGGTGCTCTGGATCTCGGTGGTCGAGGCTTGCGTGCGACGGGATAATACCCGTACCTCATCGGCCACCACGGCAAAACCACGGCCCTGATCTCCGGCACGGGCCGCTTCAATAGCGGCATTGAGTGCCAGCAGATTGGTCTGTTCGGCAATACCCTGGATTGTGGTCAGAACTCCGGAAATCTCGTTGGCATGACGACTCAGCTCGGCAATGACCACAGTCGCTTCACCGACCTCGTTGGCCAGACTGGTGATCGAACCTTGCGTCTTGTTGACCAGATTACGGCCTTCCACACTGCTATGGCTGGACTCTTGAGCCGCGGCCGCAGTATTTTCCGCGTTGCCGGCAATTTCCTGGGTTGCTGAGGCCATTTCGGTGACGGCGGTGGCCACCATGGCAATTTCTTGCTGCTGGCGACCCAGTTCCTGCACGGTCGCGATACTGCCGCTCAGGGCCCTTTGGGCTATATCGCCGAGCGCATCAGACTCGCGACGAATATGGCCGATCAAGGTATGCAGACTACTGACGAACTTATTGAAGTTATGTGCCAGATGGCCGACTTCATCTTCAGTTTTAATATCGATCCGTTGGGTTAAATCCCCGTTGCCATCCGCGATCCGTTCCAGCGCACGTGATACCACGGCCAATGGCCTGAATAGGTAAGTCACCAGACTACTGATGGCCAATACACTGACGATCAACACCAACAGAGAAATACCCAGTTGCTGCCAGAGTTGGTGCCATAACGGTGCACTTAGTGCTTCTTGATCCAGCACAAACAGCAAATCCCAATCGGTGTCAGGAACTTCGGTGGCCCAAAGGAGTTTGCTCTGTTGATTCAGGATGAGGGGCACCAAGGTACTTTCTTGTTTGACTTGGCTAATCAGGGTCGGAGTTAACTGCGGATCGATCTCGGTGGCTGGTTTGAGGATCTTGTCGGCGTCCGAATACGCAATCACGGAACCGTCGCGATGCAGCAACAGGGCATACCCCTCAGCCGGTAGTTTGATGCGGTTGATGTCGGCCAGGATGTCGCGGGTCAGCATATTGCCACCGATCACCCCATTCGCGGCCGGGATGGCAACCGTCACCTGCATCTGTTTACCACTGGCGCCGATAAAGGGCTTGGTGACGATCAAGGTGTTGGCCTTGCTGGCTTCTATGTACCAGGGGCGAACTCTGGGATCATATTGGCTACGGTCGATGCCGGGTTCGGAATCATGCATGGTGCCGTTGCGCTCACCGTAATAGACCATGTCGAACTGACCGGAGATCTTGCCTTGACGCAACGCCTGAGTGATATCGCCGGTGATCTGGTTCGCCATGCCTTTGATGGCCGCCTGGCGCGACGCCAACTGGATCTGGATGTTTTCGGCACTCTTGACACCAATCCCTTGCACTTGAGCATAGCTATCGGCAAAGGCGGTATCGCGCAGGCTGCTGAAACTTAACCAGCTGAGTAGCAACACAATAAGAATGACTGTGCCGATGACAGGCAACAGGATTTTATGTTTAAGGGATTTGATTTTCATGGGCTTGTCGTCCGGGGAGTTGATTAAATTAGGTATAGACTAGCCACCTGTGGCCTACCAGATACTCGATATGGTCCGGTGAAATTCTTATGGTGCGCCGAAAGCTGCTGGCTTGGGAATGCATGGTTCAATCGGGAGGAATAGGTGGTAAGGAATGGAGGCCGGGGGCTAGTGAACTCTTCCTTCACTAGCCCCGCGCTGGATTAGTTACAGCACAAACCGGGCAACCTTTTCATTCAGATCGGCCGCTTGTTCTTGCAGGCGACGCGACTCCTGTTGTTCCTCGCGAGCTCCTTCAGCCAGTTCGTCACCCACTTCTTTAATTGCGGTGACATTGCTGGTGATTTCTTCAGTGACCTTGGTCTGCTCCTCGGCGGCAGTCGCGATTTGGGTCGACATATCCGATATCAGGCTCACCGCCTGTGTGATCTCATCCAGTGCACGGGAGGCCGCTTCGGCATCCTGTACGCTGTGGGTAGCCAGCCCCTGGCTCTTTTCCATCAGCGAAACGGCTTGTTGGGTCGTCCGTTGCAGGGTATCGATAGTGCTCTGGATCTCGGTGGTGGAAGCCTGAGTCCGACGAGACAGCACGCGCACCTCATCCGCCACCACGGCAAAGCCGCGACCCTGCTCACCGGCGCGTGCCGCCTCTATGGCCGCGTTGAGGGCCAGCAAGTTGGTCTGCTCGGCAATCCCCTGAATGGTCGCCAATACACTGGAAATCTCGTTGGCGTGGCGACTGAGCTCGACAATAACGGTCGTCGCTTCACCCACTTCATTGGCCAGACTGGTAATGGAGCCGCGCGTCTGATTCACCAGATTCTGGCCATCAGTACAACTGGTGGTGGATTGCTGGGCCGCAGCAGCCGTGTTCTCGGCGTTGTGGGCAATCTCGACGGTTGCGGAGGCCATCTCGGTGACGGCGGTGGCGACCATGGCGATCTCCTGTTGCTGGCGGCTCAGCTCTTGCACCGTATTGCTGCTGCGTTTGAGACCATGGCTGGCAGCCTCGCCCAGGGATTCAGCTTCCTGACGGATGTGACCAATCAGCTCATGCTGGCTGCTGACAAACCGGTTGAAATTCTCCGCCAGACGACCCACTTCGTCATTCGACTCAATATGGATGCGCTGGGTCAAATCGCCATTGCCAGTGGCGATGCGGCCCAAGGCGCTCGAGACCACACCCAGAGGACGCAGCAAGATGCTGAGCAGGCTGTTGATGGCGATCAGGCTGACGATCAGCACCAGTGCGGCGATCAGCAGTTGTTTCCACAGGTAGTCGGTCAGGGGCGCCAGAATGGTTTGCTTATCCAGCAGGAACACTAATTCCCAACTGGTATCCGGGACATCAATCGCCCACAGCAAGTGCTCTTGATCATTCCACTGCAGAGTTGAAAATTCATCGTGCTGTTTGAGTTGGTTCAGATAGTCGGGGGTCAGTTCGGGATGCAGAGTCGTCAATGGTTTGAGGATCTTATCCTGCTCCGAGTAGGCCAAAATAGTGCCATCCCGATCGGCCAGGATGGCGATGCCATCGGCCGGAAGCTTCAGTGAATTGACGGTTGCCAATACGGAATCGATGGTGAGATCGGCACCCACCACGCCCTCGTCAACGGCGCGAGCCAAGGTAATGACCAGCTTCTTGGTGTTATGGTCGACATAGGGTGGTGTGACTATGGTGCCACTTGCTCCCGCCGCTTGTTGGTACCAGGGACGGGTTCGCGGGTCGTAGCCACTGTAGTCTGACTTCGGATTCTCATCGCGCATGCCGCCATTCTTGTCGCCTAGATAGGCGGTCAGGAACCCCCCGGCGTTCTTGAGCAATGATAGTTCGCGCTCTGACTCGCGCACCGGATGCAGGGCCAGGGCGTCAATGGCCTGGCGTTTGAGACTAACCCAGCTGCCAATGGAGCGAGCCCCCTCATGCCCCAAACTATGCAACTGAGCAAAACTGTCGGTGAGCAGCTGTTGTCGGGAGTCGCGGTAGACCACGGTCGATAACGCCAGAATAGCGCAAGCCAGTGCCAGACTGACCGTAATCAGGATCTTGTGCTTGAGTGAATTCACCCTCATTTTTTCCTCGTTGGTATCATTATTATGCCGCTGTTAATTGGGGAGTCTCAACGCATCGCTTCACCCTGTAGAGCCATTAGTCATAACGACTGGTTGGCGCTAAATCTGTATCGGTTGTGTCATCCATTTGAACCGATACTAGCGGTGCTGCGGGCCAAGAGAGGTGTGACAGCGATCATAAATCATCACCCAGATGGCAACCACCTCTTTATAGCCTCGTACAGGTACAAAAAACCACGACAATAGTGTGGGCAAAAAAGCCATCGGCTTGCTGTCTATTCCCCACTCAATTGGGTAAAATACTGCGCTTTTATGCAGCCCTTCCCGTATCCAGCTCCTATCACCAGGCCTGTTACGGCAAGGACTTCTGTCACACCAAGACCGGGTTATATCTTCCCGGCCTGCTTATTGATGAGAGAATCCTTCATGTTTGAAGTGAATCCGGTACTGAATAAACTCAAGGAGCTGTCTGAACGGACCGAGCTTCTGAGGGGGTACCTTTGACTACGACGCCAAGAAAGAGCGTCTGGAAGAAGTAAGCGCCGAGCTGGAACAGCCGGATGTCTGGAATGAGCCGGAGCGGGCCCAGGCTCTGGGTAAGGAGCGTTCTTCTCTGGAAGTGATTGTCGCCACCATTGATGTCCTGACTCAGGGCGCCGAGGATGTGGAGATGCTGGTTTCTCTCGCCGTCGAAGGCGAAGACGAAGAGACCTTCCACGAGGCCGAAGCCGAGGCCGAAGCGCTGGAGAAGAAGCTGGTGGATCTGGAGTTCCGCCGCATGTTCTCCGGCCAGCATGACCCTTCTGACTGCTACATGGATATCCAGTCTGGCTCAGGTGGCACCGAAGCTCAGGATTGGGCCAGCATGGTATTGCGCATGTATCTGCGTTGGGGTGAAGCCCGCGGCTTCAAGCCCGAACTCATCGAATGTACCGATGGCGACGTGGCCGGTATCAAATCCGCCACCATCAAGTTCAGCGGCGAATATGCCTTCGGCTGGTTGCGTACTGAAACTGGCGTCCATCGCCTGGTGCGCAAGAGCCCGTTTGATTCCGGCGGTCGTCGTCATACCTCCTTCTGTTCGGCGTTTGTCTATCCGGAAATCGATGAAGATATCGATATCGAAATCAACCCGGCGGACCTGCGCATCGACGTTTATCGCGCCTCCGGGGCCGGTGGTCAGCACGTAAACCGGACAGAATCTGCGGTGCGTATTACCCACATTCCGACCAATACCGTGACTCAGTGCCAGAACGACCGTTCCCAGCACAAGAACAAAGACCAGGCGATGAAACAGCTCAAGGCGAAACTCTATGAGCTGGAGATGATGAAGCAGAATGCCGAGAAGCAGGCGCTGGAAGAGACCAAGTCCGATATCGGTTGGGGCAGCCAGATCCGCTCCTATGTGCTCGACGACGCCCGCATCAAGGATCTGCGTACCGGTGTTGAAACCCGCAATACGCAAGCCGTCCTTGATGGCGACCTGGACAAGTTTATTGAAGCCAGCCTGAAGTCCGGGCTGTAATCCAAGCAGGAATTATCATGTCAGAACAGAATCAAGCACCAGAACTGGACGTTCAAGAGTTCAATAACGAGATGACCCAGCGTCGTTCCAAGCTGGCCGCCCTGCGCGAGCTGGGCAATCCGTTCCCGAACGACTTCCGCCGTGACCATATCTCCAGCGAGCTCCACGAGCAGTTTGATGACAAGAGTGCCGAAGAGCTGGCGGCCCTGAATGTGAAGGTGAAGATCGCCGGTCGCATCATGACCCGTCGCATCATGGGTAAAGCCTCTTTTGCCACCCTGCAAGACATGGGCGGCAAGGTGCAGGTTTATGTCACCCGTGACGATCTGGTTGAAGGCTTCTACAACGAACAGTTCAAGAAGTGGGATCTGGGCGATATCGTCGGGGTGGAAGGAACTGTGTTCCGCACCAATACCGGTGAGCTCTCCGTACATGTCTCCGACATCCGTCTGCTGACCAAGGCGCTGCGCCCCTTGCCAGAAAAGCATAAGGGTTTGACCGATCAGGAGGCTCGTTGCCGTCAACGCTACCTGGATCTCATCGCCAACGAAGAGTCCCGCAAGACTTTCAAGATCCGTAACCAGGTGGTCAACGGTATCCGTAACTTCTTAAACGCCAAGCAGTTTATGGAAGTGGAAACCCCCATGATGCAGGTGATCCCGGGTGGCGCCTCCGCGCGTCCCTTCGTCACCCATCACAACGCGCTGGACATCGATATGTACCTGCGGATCGCCCCCGAGCTTTATCTGAAGCGTCTGGTGGTCGGTGGCTTCGAGCGGGTGTACGAAATCAACCGTAACTTCCGTAACGAAGGCATCTCGGTACGTCATAACCCAGAATTCACCATGCTTGAGTTCTATATGGCCTATGCCGACTATAACGATTTGATGGACTTGACCGAGGAGATGCTGCGGACTCTGGCGCAGGACATCCACGGCACCACCACCCTTCGTTATGCCAAGGAAGGGGAAGAGGGCTTCGAGATCGACTTCGGTCAGCCGTTCGCCCGTCTGACCATGGTCGACGCCATCCTCAAGTACGGCAACGATGTGAAGCCTGAAGAGCTGACCACGCTGGAAGGCGCAATCGCTGTGGCCAAGCGTCACCATGTCGAGCTGATGAAGAGCTGGGAGCTGGGCCATGTTATCACGGCCATCTTCGAAGAGACCGCCGAAGCGCAACTGATGCAACCGACCTTCATCACCGAATACCCGGCTGCTGTCTCGCCGCTGGCCCGTCGTAACGACCAGAATCCGGACATCACCGACCGCTTCGAGTTCTTTATCGGCGGCCGCGAGCTGGCCAACGGCTTCTCCGAGCTGAATGACGCTGAAGATCAGGCCGAGCGCTTCCAGGCGCAGGTGCAACAGAAGGAAGCGGGCGACGATGAGGCCATGTTCTATGACGCCGACTTCGTCACCGCGCTGGAGCACGGTCTGCCGCCGACTGCCGGTCAAGGCATAGGTATCGACCGTCTGGTGATGCTGTTTACCAACAGCCACACCATCCGTGACGTCATCCTGTTCCCGGCGCTGCGTCCGCAGAAATAAGCCGTCCGCAGAAGTAAGCCACGGCCGGGGTAACCCTGCCGTGGCTGACACTAAAAACCCCGCCCATCCTGGATGGTGCGGGGTTTCTTTTTATGGTCTGTGGCTAGAGGCCAACTGCCTGGGTACCCGACAGTGTTATGCGGTGATAGGGGTCATTTGCGCCCTTCCCAGCGATCGGCTCACCAACCATTCACCAATGGCCAGCGTCAGCAGCAGGCCGATGAGCAGCGGCGCACTGGTGTGCCAATCGATCTGGCCTTCTGGCAGTTGCGGGAACAGGAATAGCAGCAGGGCGCCCAACACAAACAGCAGGCCGCTGGCAGTCATCAAGGCAATTACGACCCGGCTACCGGGTGCTTTGAAGGCGCGTGGCGTGAGGGGATCTTGGCGACGCAGGCGTAAAAACGAGGCAAAGAGCAACAGATAGGGCATCAGGAAGATGGTGCTGGAGAAGGCGAACACACTCCAGAACAGTTCATCATTGCTCTGGGCCAGCAGGGCATAGGCCAGGATCACCAGCGTCGCCACAACACCGGTTACCGTGTTGGCGCCGACGGGGGAGCCATATCGCGGATGGCGACGGGCCACATAGGCAGGGAGTTCACCGGCTTCGGCGGCTTCGGCGGCGGCGCGACTGGAGCCCATGGTCCAGTTCACCATGTTGCTGATGAGTGTGAGTAACACCAGGATCCCCAGTCCGCTCACCAGGGTATCGGCCCAGGGCGAGTCGGCAAACAGGATGCGCGAAGCATCGGTGATGCCGGCAATCAGACCGACCTTGTCAACGGGCAGGGCGGCCAGGATCCCCAGAGTGCCGAACAGGTAGAGGGCGGCGATGATCACGCTGGCGCCGATCATGGCCCTGGGCATGGTGCGCACCGGATCTTTGAGGGTCTTGCCCAGGCAGGCGATGAGTTCCAGCCCCAGCAGGTTATAGATGATGGCGGGCAGGAAGCTGACGCCACCTTCCAGGGAGGGCAGCATGCTGCGCAGGGTCAGGTCATTGGCCATGCCATGCTTCAGGGCATAGTAAAAACCGGCTCCGCCTAGCGTGGTGATGACGATGATTTTGAGCAGGGCTCCCACCTTGCTGACCCAGACTCCGACATGCACCGAGACATTACAGAATCCCACCGTCAGCCAGATGAGGGCGATGCAGATGGCGACTCGCCAGCCCAGGCCCAGATCCGGCAGAAATAACTCGGCCACCATACCGGCGAACAGGATATAGACCGCAGGCATCCACAGGCCGACGTTGATCCAGTAGAGCCAGGTGGTGCGAGCCGCCATCTTCAGGCCGAAGGCTCGTTTGACCCAGGAGTAGATGCCTCCATCCGAGGGATAGCTGGTTCCCAGCTCGGCCGCGATCAGCGCATAGGGGATGACGAAGAACAGCAGGGTGACGATCCACCAGCCAATCACGCCGGTTCCCAAGGCGGCTGCTGCAGTAAGAGTGTCGATAATGAGTACAGAGCAGAGGATAAACAGGATTTGGCTGACCAGACCCATCTGTCTGGTGGTAGTTGATGTAGGCATAAAAGTCCCTTTAGCCGAAATAGGTTCGGTTCCTTAAGGGAAACTAATACCGAGTTTAGTAATATGATTGAAATGCAATATATACATCATTTAATGAAAAATTATCATAGAGATGGCTATGGATCTGAATTTGTTGAAGTTACTTCCAGTGCTGGCCGATGAGAAAAGTGTCACTAAGGCTGCAGATCGCCTGTTTATGAGCCAATCAGCGTTCAGTCATGCCTTGAATCGGGTTCGGGAACAGTTGGAAGATCCACTGTTTATCCGCACTAGTCAGGGGATGGAACCGACGCCACGCGCCCGGCAATTGATCCCGGTTATTCGCGAGTCGTTGGGGCGACTGGAGCGGGGCATGACCGGCAGTCGACAGTTTGATCCGGCCACCTCGGCTCGAACCTTCTACCTGGGGGCGGTCGACTACTTCGAGTTCTTAGGGCTGCCGCGTCTGGTTTCCAAATTCAAAACCGAGGCACCGAATATTCGCCTGAGCGTGGATATCCTGGCGGAGAAGATCCAGCATGAAGGGGTGGAGTCCGGCCAGCTGGATGTCTTTGTCGGCATCGATGCCCTGCAGTATGTGCCGCATTTTTTTAATAAACGCACTTGGTTGCAGGACCGATTTGTTGCCATTACGGCACGGGATCGCCAGGACCTTCCTATGCAGCTATCGCTCAAGCAGTTTCTAGCCGAGCCGCAAGTCCACCTGCCGGCTGTCAGCTCGGGGGCGGATCTGATCGAGCGCTGGCTGTCTGCCAACCATCTGTCACGCACCCTGGCGACCGTGGTCCAGAGTTATGCGGTCGGTGGGCGAGTGGTAGCGGCATCGGGTTATCTGATGTGTGTGCCCTACCTGATTGCCCGTGAGCTGGTCAGCATGCTGCCGTTGCGCATTCTGGAGTTGCCGGAAGGGGCGCCAGATCTGACGCTCACCATCCTCAGCCACTCCTTGTATGACCATCAACCGGATATTCGTTGGCTGATCGAGCAGATTAGCCAGTGTACCTTTGAGCATCTTGCCGATAAGAGCTGACTCCAAGGCGCCGCATCCTTGATGCTGTGATTTGGCCACTTGGCTGGCTCATCCGGTCGTGGTTGTGCGATCCGGGATTGTGTTATCAGTGAGAACTGGCGAACAGTCATTGTGTGGTGCCGAGTGGAGCTATCATAATCACCAGCAGATCGTTCAACATCACCTGAGGGAAAGTCATGTTCAAGGATAAGGCGTTTATGTCGGACATAGTGCGGATTGCACTGCCCATTACCCTGCAGAGCGTCATCATGTCATTACTGGCCATGACTGACCAACTGATGGTGGGGCAACTCGGTGAGGTGGCTATCGCCAGCGTGGGCATCAGTGCCAAGCTCACCTCCATCGTCTCTGTGGTGCTGGCGGGGCTCGCTTCGGGTATCTCCATCTACTGCGCTCAGTACTGGGGTAAAGGAGATACGGTGCGGATCCGCCATCTGCTGGGTTTTGGACTCGGTGTTGGTGTGCTCTTTGCCGGAGCCTTGACGCTACTGGTCGGTGCCATGCCGCAGTTGGCCATGTCGCCCTTCACCACAGATCCCAGAGTGTTGTCCGAGGGAGCTATCTTCGTACAGCTGCTGGCTATCAGCTACCTGCCGAGCATGCTGACCATGATCTACTCGGCGGTGCTGCGCAGTACCGGTGAGGTCAAGCTGCCCATGTATGCTAGTACCAGTGCCGTGGTGATCAACGTGGTACTGAATTACCTGCTGATCTTTGGTCACTTTGGTTGTCCCAAGTTGGGACTGATGGGGGCGGCGATTGCCACCTGCATTTCTCGCTGTATCGAGTTCGGTATCATACTGGGCGTCGTTTACTGGCAGCGCCATGTGGTGGCGGTGACGCGTCTGGGGGATTTGTTCGGTATGGAGCGGGGCTTGCTGGGTCGTTTCTTTGCCACCTCGTTGCCGATCGTGATGACCGAACTGCTCTGGGTGCTGGGGGAGAGCGGGTATGCGGTGGTCTATGGCCGCATGGGGACTGATGAACTGGCCGCTATGACCATGACCTATCCGCTGCAAGGGCTCTCCATTGGTTTGCTCTCCGGGCTGGCTGGTGCCGCCTCTGTGCTGATTGGTAATCGCCTCGGCGCGAACAATTTTGATGGGGCTATCGACTATGCGGGCAAGCTGATCCGCATCGGCGTGCTTTGCTCACTGGTGATCGGTGGCGCAGTGGCTCTGTTCTCTCCCTACTATGTAGCGCTCTACGGCACCTCGGCTCATGTGCAACATATGGGACAGCTCTGTGTACTGGTGTTCTGCGGTTTCTTGTGGGTCAAGGTGGCCAACATGATAGTGGCGGGAGGGGTACTCAATAGCGGTGGTGACAGCAAGTTTGTCTTTGGGATGGAGTCGATGGCCACCTGGCTGATAGGTGTACCATCGGGCTTTGTGATGGCCTTTTATTTCGAGCTGCCTATCTACTGGGTCTACTTCATTCTCTCGTTTGAGGAGTTGGTCCGTTTTGTGGTCGGCTATGCCCGGGTGCGGTCGAAGAAGTGGGTCCGTTCGCTGGTTGAGACAGCTGATGAGACCCTAGCACCGGCCTGAGTGACTAACGCTTAGGTCAATGATTCCTTGTGTTAAAACCACAATAAAATCAGCTGGTTTTGTTGTATTGGGCTCGCCGGTTATCGGTGAGCCCCCTGATTTTGTGATGCGGCAATTTTGCGGGTTGATCAGGTCGTGGCTGATGGTGGTCACGACCTGATTTTTATGTGCTTATTTCACCTTGAAACAGGTGATCAGTTCCGAGAGTTGGCTGGCCCGGCTGTTGACGTCGCTGGCTGTCTCGGCCAGCACCTCCGAGGCCGAGGCACTTTGTTGGGTGATTTGGCTGAGCTGGTTCATGGCTTGGTTTATCTGGTGAACGCCCAGACTTTGTTCCTGCGAGGCACAGGTGATCTCTTGTACCAGATCGGATGTGCGTTGGATGTCTGGCTCCAGCTGTGAAAACAGAGCACCGGCCTGCTCGGCCAGATCGACGCTGCTGGCGGCGACTTTACCTATCTCTTGCGCCGCAACTTGACTGCGCTCCGCCAGTTTGCGCACCTCGGCGGAAACCACCGCAAATCCTTTGCCATGATCTCCAGCCCGGGCGGCTTCAATGGCAGCATTCAAGGCCAGCAAGTTGGTCTGATAAGCGATGTCATCAATGATGCCGATCTTGCCAGCGATCTGTTTCATCGCCGCAACGGTTTGTTTGACGGCTTCGCCTCCATGCTGAGCATCTTGAGATGCTTTTGCGGAGATGGAGCTGGTGAGCTTCGAGCTCTCGGTATTTTGCGCAATGGAAGCGGACATCTGCTCCATGGAGGCCGATGTTTCTTCGACGCTGGCGGCTTGTTCGCTGGCGCCACGGCTCATGGTGAGCGAGGTGGCGGCTAATCGGTCCGCTGAATTGGACAGCGCAGCGGTTGCCTCACCGAAACGTCCGAAGATGGCGAGTAATCGCGACTGAATCATCCGGGTGGCCAGCATGATTTGACCTGTTTCGTTGTGCGGCATATCCGGTAATGCTGCCGTTAAGTCACCATTGGCAATCTCCACCAGATGGTGGGCGCAGAGTTTCAGGGGTTTCAGCACGCTGTAATAGAGCAAACCGATCAGCGCAAACGCCGCCAACATATTGAGTAGATGCAGCAGGGTAAAGAAATCCTCGAGCAGTGGATTAGATGGATCAGCAAAGCCAAGCAACTCCTCCAGCAGTAGTACCGTGGAGCTGACGACGGCAATCCCCCCTAGCAACCAGCCCTTGAAGGCCAGCGAAACATGCTGCCATCCTTTATTGCGCGGTAGAGTGAGTGCCGGATCCTTGCGCATCCGCGCATACAGCTGTTCTGCCTCGGCAACCTGGGTTCGAGTCGGCTTGCTGCGCACCGATTGGTAACCGACGATTTCGCCCTCTTGCACTATGGGCATGACATAGGCGTCGACCCAGTAGTGATCGCCATTCTTACAACGGTTCTTGACTAGGCCGCGCCAGGTTTTACCCGCCTTGATGGTCTGCCAGAGGTCGGCAAAAGCGGCTGGTGGCATATCCGGATGACGCACAATATTGTGATGACTTCCCAGTAACTCCTGCTCACTGAAACCGCTGATACGCAGGAAATCGAGATTGACGAAGGTAATGTCACCCTGCAGATCCGTCATCGACACCAAACGTGTGCCGGCGCTGAACTCTTTTTCTTGTTGGGTGATCGGCTGATTATTACGCATCGACAGCTCCTTGGGTCATACAAGCAGAAACTTAACAAATGGGATCCATCTGACCAAAGGAGCATAGATGATGAATCAAAACCATGTCGGGTTTGGGCTAACGCCATGGCATAGCGGATGAGAGACCTGTGATATGTATCAGGGGTGGGTCGAGATAAAGTAATGATGGCGGATGGCTCGTGCTGGTGGACTGTCTTGGACCTGTCGCATGCCCTGGATCAATCGTTCTGCCAAGTCGGCTTGATAAGTCACTCGCGACCAGGCGATATAGGAGGGGGTTCCTCGCAGATGATAAGGGGATTTAAAGAGTGAGAGATGAAGCGATTTGATGAGCCAGTCCGCCTGGGCTTCGGGAATGATGACGACATCACTACGGTCCCGGATCAGACGTTGTAGCCCTTGTTCATAGGTTTTGAGTTCATGTTTGTTAA
The DNA here is from genome assembly GCA_038247115.1 of Enterobacterales bacterium. Lineage (GTDB taxonomy): Bacteria > Pseudomonadota > Gammaproteobacteria > Enterobacterales > Aeromonadaceae > Pseudaeromonas. Next base: position 29,992 of record JBBRVG010000017.1, read on the forward strand.
ACAAACCCGCACGATCAAAATCCGGATGATATGCCGCTCCGGCCAAGACATCGATGCGCTTGTTCTGTAAGTCATTCAGGTTGGTGATCACCTGATCCAGATGAGCAACGACAAAGACTTTGTTTTCGGCCGGAAAGGGGATTTCGGTCAGAAAGGTCAGAAATTTCTCGCGCTCCGGGGTGCGATTTGGTCCCAGTATCAGGTCGGCGTCACCTGTTTCCAGCATCTGGAGGCCTCGCTTGAGTGGAACGCTCAAAAAATGGATCTCCAACCCGGCCTGGGCTGCTGCTAGCTGGAATAACTCGATGTAGTAACCGCCATAGTAGGGTGGATCTATGATGCGGTAAGGTGGCGCATGGTTGACGACGACCCGCAATGGGGCCGCATGTGCGCCAAGGCTCAGGCTTATCAGTAGAATGCACAACTGAATTCCACCCACTAATCCTCGCATTGGCACTCCTCTACAGCTAATCGTCGATATGCCATGTTCTGCGCAAACGAATTGATCATTTACAGATTTAGATTCGTTATAGTCAGATACCAAGGCGCAAGCCACAACGGCGAGCATACCCGTTTCAATTCTGTTGAGTCGCCCACAAGGAGCCGTGACGTGAACGTCGAACGCCCAGCTGTCCCTGTTTCCCCCCTTACTCGCACCCTCGGTTTGCAAGGTGAAGATGTCGAGAGCAAGCGTCGGGAACTGCTCCACTATTTTCAGCAAACCTATGATGTGTATGGATCTCTGTTTGATGTCCTGGCCAGCGATGAAGCCTGGTTTAACAAGGCTATTCCGTTGCGTCATCCGCTGATTTTTTATTTCGGCCACACTGCCGCTTTTTTCATCAACAAGTTACTTGCTGCGGGCTGGATCCAGCAACGGCTGGACTCCCGTATCGAGGCGCTGGTTGCCATCGGTGTGGATGAGATGAGCTGGGATGACCTGGATGAGAGTCACTATGCCTGGCCTAGTGTGGCGGAGTTGCGGCAATACCGAGCCCAGGTCCGGGAGCGGGTAAGTGACTTTATCCAGACCATGCCCATGAGCCTGCCCATCGACTGGCAGAGTCCAGCCTGGCTGATCCTGATGGGGATTGAGCATGAGCGCATCCATCTGGAAACCTCTTCTGTGTTAATCCGGCAACTGCCCCTCAATCGGGTGCAAGCCTCAGCCCAGTGGCCCATCTGCCCGTTAGCCCGTCATCAGGTGGCGCAGGTGCCAGCCAACAGCCTGCTGACGGTGCCCGGGGGGCAGGTGCGTTTGGGGAAACCGGACAGCGATGCCACCTATGGCTGGGACAATGAATATGGCCATCGGGATGTGCAACTGGAACCATTTCAAGCCAGCCGCATGCTGGTGAGCAACGCCGAGTTTCTGGATTTTGTGCAGGCTGGCGGCTATCTCGAGGCTCGCTGGTGGAGCGAGGAAGGCTGGGGCTGGTGTAAGTTTACCCAAGCCGTGCAGCCAACCTTCTGGGTTGGCGAACCGGCCACTGATTTGCGTTTGCGGCTGATGTGTGAAGAAGTGCCGATGCCGTGGGATTGGCCGGTGGAGGTCAATCAACTGGAGGCAGAAGCCTTCTGTCGCTGGAAGGCGGCGCAAACCGGACTGTCGGTGCAGTTGCCTTGCGAGGCCGAGTGGTATCAATTGCGCAAGCAGGTGGAAGTTGATCAGCCGGACTGGCCGCAGGCTCCTGGCAATATCAATCTGGAATACTGGGCCTCCTCTTGTCCGGTGGATCACTTTGCGCAGGGCGACTTTTTTGATCTGCTGGGGAATGTCTGGCAGTGGAGCAGCTCGGCCATCGATGGTTTTGATGGTTTTCGGGTTCACCCCCTCTATGATGATTTTTCGACCCCGACCTTCGATGGCAAGCATAACCTGATCAAGGGCGGATCCTGGATCTCCACCGGAAACCTGGCCCTTCGTCACTCCCGGTATGCATTCCGCCGTCACTTCTTTCAACATGCCGGCTTTCGCTATGTGGTCTCCTCCCATCGCGAAACCGAGAGTGTGAACCCGTACGAGACCGATGGGCTGGTCGCCCAATATCTGGATGCCCACTATGGCCCCGATTATTTTGGCGTCGCCAACTATGCCCAAGCATTGGCGCAACTGGCCAGCCGTTATGTGCCAGCCGGTGGCAAAGCCCTGGATATGGGCTGTTCGGTCGGGCGCGCCAGTCTGGAGCTTGCCCGTCACTGCGCCCATGTCGAGGGGGTCGATTTCTCGGCACGCTTTATCGATGTGGCGTTGACCCTGGCGCGTCAGGATCGTTTTCGTTACGCGCTCCCCCAGGAAGGGGAGTTGCTGGAGTATTGCGAGGCGCGGCTGTCGACGCTGGGGATCAGTGCCGAGCAACTGGCGCGGGTGCAGTTCAGCCAGGGGGATGCGTGCAATCTCAAACCCAAGTATCAAGGCTACGATCTGGTACTGGCGGCCAACCTGATTGACCGCTTGCGGGATCCCAAGCGGTTCCTGAGTGAGATAGGCAAACGGATGAATGCGGGTGGCGTGCTGGTGCTCAGCTCGCCCTATAGCTGGCTGGAGTCCTTTACGCCCAAGGCGCACTGGTTGGGTGGCGTGCGCGAGAATGGTGAGGCGTTGACGACCTATCAAGCTTTGCAACGGCTGCTGGGGGATGACTTCGAGGAGCTGGCTCAGCCCCAGGATCTGCAGTTCGTGATCCGGGAAACCGCTCGCAAGTACCAACACTCCATCGCCCAAGTGACGGTCTGGCGCAAACGGGGTTAGTGTCGTTGGAGCCGCAGTGGGCTACAGGCAGGTTGTCGCCATCCGCTGTCAGATGAGCTGACAGTTAGACGTCTGACGTCTTGCTGCGCAGGATAAGGGCAGGCCAATCCGGTCTGCCCATCAAGGCCTGTGATGCATCGCCCTACTCTGTCTTGTTTGCCGCTGCTACTTCTCGTTTGGTCAGTGCTCCTCCTTGGACTGCTGCTGGCTTGGCCCGGCGTTGCCGGGGGGGCCACCTTGCGGATTGCCACTTTCAATATCGCTTGGCTAGCCAATGAACCGCTATCGAATATGACCGCCGTGGCCGCCTGCCAAGGTGAGGCGAGTCGTTATCCAGCGCTAGACTCCCGTCCATCTCCCCGCTGTCGACAAGGCGTATTTCGCACTGCGGGCGCCTATCGGTTATTGGCCCGCAGTGTTGCGGCCTTGCATGCCGATGTGCTGGCGGTTCAGGAGATCGAGGGTGATGCTGCCCTGGCCCAAGTGCTGGGGGTTACGTCGACATGGCATCCTCGGCTGCCGACCGTATCGGCCACTGATGTTGTCGCGCCCATCCAGGAGAGTGGGGATTGGTGGTGGGTCACCAATCCGTTACCACGGCATGGCAAACAGCGAGTTGCTCTTGCCGTCCGGCGGTCTGTGGTGCGTTCCATTCAGGCAATATCCGTCCCCGAGCTGGGTGCACCCTTGCACCGGGAGGCGCGTGGCGGCTTGTTGGTACAGCTGACGCCGGTGCAGGGTGAGCCGTTCCAGGTATTGGTGTTGCATCTGAAGTCTGGATGCCGGGCAGCCGGGCTGGCTGATGCGACGGATCCGGCGTGTCAGCAATTGGCGGCTCAGGGGAAGATATTGGCTTCGTTATTGCGCCAATGGCAGGCTCAGAAAGTGCCGATGATCCTGCTGGGGGATTTTAACCGCGCCTTTGATGAAGAGCCGAAAGGGGTTGCGTGTCCGTCTCTCGACCAGTCGTGTGTCAGCCTGTGGGCCCGATTGACGAGTCAGTTCCCCGCCGATGCCGAGCCGGAACTGCTGACGCGAGGTTTTCGCCAGCCGCGGGGTTGTTACTCCAGCCGGTACGGGCGTGCGGCCATTGATCACATCCTCTTGACCGGTGGCTTGCGCGGGCATGCATTGCCGGATTCGCTGACGGCGGAACCATTTCTCGATCCGGCTCATCCGGGCCAATTACGCGCCTATGCCCACCGCTATCTGAGTGATCACTGCCCACTGAGGGTTGATCTGACATGGCCTTGAGTTGAGATCGTCCCCGCGAGTCGGCGGTAGCTGCTTCCACCGCTAGATTCCACCTGCGTCGTGCTTGCCATTTTTACGCCACCGCGTAGGGTGCGAATACCGGATGTTGACCTTCAGACGCTACCATGCCATTTCCTGCTCACTTGAACCCGAATTTTTCCGTCCCCGTGGCCGATGATCCTGTTCGTCCTTGGCAAACCGGCGAGTCATTTCATCAACAGCAAGGGGCGGTTTATCAGGGCGACAGCGCCACGGCTGCCTATTTCAAACAGGGTAAGGGTATGGCCCATGTCTGTTATTCCCCGGCTCATGCCAATGCATCGGCTACGGGAGCTGGTGCCGGACAGGGTAACAATTACTGCATCTGGGTCGCTGGTGAGCAGGGGGCGCAAGCCGAAGGCGTCAGCCAGTCCGCTCTGGATGGCATTCTGGATAGTTATCTGGAGCCGAACGCCAGCATCGGCTGGCATACTCATCCGCACAGCGAAGAGATTTATTATCTGCTGGCCGGTCAACTGACGGTGGAGATGGTGGATACCCGTGGCCAGCAGCGCCGTTGGAGTTTGCAGCCGGGAGATAGTCATAGAGTCGGCCCCGGTATGAGCCATACGGCGCAGGCCGGTGGCGATGGCGCCCGTTTTATCGCCGTGATGATGCGCTGTTGAGCTGGAAAGACATGATGAGAGGGATTAGGCAATGAGAGCTGTGTTCGTCGGCGCAAGGCGCGGGCTGGTGGCGATGGCATCTGTCTTATCGCCGTGATGATGCGCTGTTGAGCCGGAATGACATGATGATAGGGATTAGGCAATGAGAGCTGTGGTCGTCGGCGCAAATTGGGGCTTGGTACATGTCTATGCCTTGCGGCAGGCCGGGGTCGAGGTGGTGGCGTTGGGCGGGCGGGATCGATCCCAGTTGGCGAATGTGGCGGCCTTGCATGGCATTGCCCATATCGTCGATTCGGCCGCCGAGGTCCGCGCTCTGGCGCCGGATCTGGTGACCTTGGCCACACCGGCGGCCAGCCATGGTGACTGGTTACGGGAGCTGGCCGATCTGCCGGTCATCTGCGAGAAGCCGCTATTCGGGCTTCAGGCGAGTGCTGAGGCGCTCGAAGGCCTGGGGAGTCGACTCTGGGTCAACTATGCCTTCGCGTTTCTCGACACCGCTCAGGCTCTGCTGGCGTTGCGGCCACGACTGGGAGTCATCCGCAGGGTTGAATTACGCTGCCACTATGAGTTGCCGTTGCAGTTTTCTCCGGCCCAGTGGTGGCTGGAGGTAGCCAGTCACCCCTTGTCATTTCTGATCCATCTGTGTGGTGAGCCGCGCTGGACTCCCGGTGAGAGTCACCGGCTTGGCGATCAGATCCTGTGTCGCTTGGGGGCGACCCAGGCTGATTTGAGCTGCCATCTGCGCCCGGGTTTATCCGGGATCCGCCAGCTGATCCGCCTGCATACCGATGCGGGCCTGGTGGAGCTGCAAGGCGGCTTTGTCTGGGGGCAAAGTTGGCGTTATGAACCATTGCGTCTCAATGGTGAGCCGCTAACCGCAGGGGAGTGGTGTGCCGAAGATTGCTGGACCCGCGCCAATATGCGCAGCATTGCCGCCATGGTCGGCCAGTTCCGAGGTGAAACCTCGGCCCGGGAAGGACTGTCACAGGGGCTATTCAATGCCGCCAAGGCTTTCCCCATCGATATGCTGATCCAGCAGGCCTGGCGTGGCTAAGCGCCAGGCGACTTGCATCAATCAATCAGATCTCGCTCTTTGAGCCAGTCCAGAACCAGAGTGGCGACCAGGGAACTGCGATCCAGATCGGTTGTGTTGAACCAGGCCAGCTCGGCAATTTCGGCTGCGGGTTGCAGTTGGCCGCTGTACTCAGCCTGATAACAGGTCAACTGCACTTGAACTCCAGCGGGCTTGCCATCCGCCTGAGCTTTGAAGAACTCGGTAAACTGCAGGCTCTCGGGTAACAGGGTGACCGAGAGTTCCTCGCTGATCTCGCGGCTCAATGCCGTCGCATCACTCTCGCCGGGCTCGCGCTTGCCGCCGGGCAGATAAAAGAGACTCTTCTGTTGCGAGCGGACAACCAACAAGCGTCGATCCTTCAGGTATAACCAAGCCAGTTTATCGATATGGTTCATGGGGTTTCCTTAATCAATGAGAGCGGCTGAGTATAACGCCAATAAGAGTATAAAGATGAACTTCCTGTCTGCTAAATCTGTGGCGACTCCCTCAGAGTTTGCTTGCGGAATAACCGATAGCCACAAAAGATAAATCCCAATAAAGCGGCCGCCATAATATAGAGATCCATCTGCAGAATCTCGAGTCTGGACAGTGCAAAATGATAGTAATCTTTACACTGAATCAGAGAGTGCTGACTATTCTGTATCGAGACTGGGTAATAGTCCTTCGTGAAAATGCTGCGATAATGATAGGGCGTGACCTGGATCCTGTATTCCTCAATGCCAGGAGTAATTGATATCCCATCTGGCTTATAAATGGAAAGGTGCTCTCCATTTCTGGAAATAAATTCAAAAGGATCATCTTCGGTCTTTCTAGCCTTTGCTGTGAATGTGCCTTCATATGGAATGCTGTCATTGCAGATGGGGAATGTATCAATCAAAGTGCTTGGAAATTTGTAGTGCAATATTACAGAAAATAATAACAATCCGAACAGGCATTTAAGTCTGTCAATGTTTGCTACTTCTATTTTTTCGAATACCCCTGCTTCGGGGTTTTTATATCTATAAAAGCAATAAAACATCAGTATTATAATGAGTGCTGTTACACTGGCCTGGTTTTCAAGATCATTTTTCCTTGTGTTTAGAAAGGCTTTGTAGTCATTGCATGTTAATATTGGCATGCTATTGTTTGCTTCAATCTTTACTGGATAATAATAATGCTCCATTGTGTTTGTTTGATATCGAGTTAGCCATGCTTTAGCCTTGCCATTGAAATTATAAAGTGGTGAATGAGGCCAAAGCATGACTTCAAATGAGAGGTTATTATCTGTTTTAAATGTTATATACTCTCGACTATCTCTATATTTTCCTCGCTCCGGTTTGTGGATGGTGGTAAATTCTCCCGAGTAGGCTGATGCTGCATTACATTCGGTAAATTGATCAGTAAAAAATGAAATCGGGAAGGATAAATATAAAGGTATGAATAATATATAAATGCTAAAAGAGAAGAATGCTTTCGTGGTTGTATTTTTATCTTTGGGCTGAATTTTATTATGCATGCCTGGTTGTCACTATATCAAATCATCATGAGAACTGATCCGGGGTTGATAGTGTATTCGATTTGAATGAGTCCATCAACTCACCATGATGTAGAGTCTGAGCCGAAAGAGGAAGACAGGATCCGCAACTGGTGAATAAGGATAATTGACTACTATCGGGATGAAATAGCGAACTTGATTGGTTATAAAGTATATTCCCACTTGAGTGTCTGTTGACTGGTGAAGTGATGCGCCGAACCACTAACGGGATCGATAAAGCGTAACTCCCTGGCCAATAACTGGAGTGGACGTTGATAATCGTTGGCGAGATCATCATCCACCGCCGGATAGAAGCAGTCATTGCAGATGGGAGCACCCAAGGCGGCCATATGCAGCCGTAGTTGGTGCTTCTTGCCCGAGATCGGGTTCAGTCCATAACGCCATAGCGCCCCTCGTTGTTCCAGTACTTCAATTTCGGTATGAGCGTTAGCTACTCCCAAGACCTCTTGGGATAGAAAGAAGCGTTCACCTCGCTCAATCCGTGAACTGCGCCGATGGGGGAACTCCAGACGAGGGAGGGCCGGAGCTATGGCTTCATAAAATTTATCGACGGCGCGTTCGCAAAACAGCCCTTGATAGGCGGCACGGGAGCTGCGTTGTACGGAGAACAACACCAGTCCGGCGGTGTGCCTATCCAGCCGGTGCAATGGTTGCAGTTCGCTGTTGTGTAGACGATGGATCAGCCGAGCTTGCAGGGTTTGCATCACATACTGACCTGTTGGGATCACGGGCAGAAAATGGGGTTTATCGACCACCAATAGATGTTCATCCTGATACAGTATGGTCTCGTAAAACGGGATCTCCGGTTCTTCTGCGATTTCTCGGAAGTAATGGATCCGCGTTCCGGATTGATGGGGAGCATCAAGAGGCAATGGCTGCTGATGAGCATCCAGCACCAGATCGCGCTCGAAACGGCTGCGCCAGACTGCAGGGGGGATGGCCGGAAAGTGGTGGCACAGGCAGGCCAGCAGGCTGGGCCAGTAGCCTTGGGGTTGCACCCAGGTACTGGCCTTGATGGCAACGGAGTGCGAAGCACTAGAGGCGCGTGAGGACTTCGAAGAGGTACTTTTGGTATACGGGGACATGGTGAACATTTCTAGTCTAAAGCGGCCGTGCCGGTTATTCCTCGGAGTAGAACTCGACTCGATAGAGTCTATTTTTAACGCAGACAGCTATCCGTCGGCCTCAATGGTGACAAGTTGGTGTTAATTCTGTCTGCAACTGGGCCTGCTGCCGCGGGCGGCTAGCAATTTAGCATAATCTGAGACCCGGATCACGAAGCGGGATGCTGGATCGCCGTCTGTTTGTGGATAGGACTGAGCAGACGACTGATAATGAATTAAATGTGACGCCCCTCACAAAACTGTTGCATGGATCACCTTTCTCGCTTTATGATGCTTCTGAGGTCGTCAAACAAGACCCTCTCACATCATCCTCAAGGAGAACCACCATGTTTAATTATGACCCCCTCTGCTTTGCCTTCCTGAGCCAACTGCTGAACGACAAGAAAAACAGTAATAACGGCTCTACTCGTAACTAATTGCAGTTTCGGCTTGATGCCGAGATAAGGAGAATTGCCATGTTTAATTATGATGCTCTCTGTTTTGCCTTTCTGAGTCAGGTTCTGACCGGTAACCAGAACTCAAACCAAACTGTACCCCGTGACTGAGTCCTCCTCACTTCACGACTTGTAGATGTAGTGCCCGATCAGGGCCCATACTGTTATCACCAACTCCCTCCTGCAATATTATATTCGGACCCGCATAACGCGGCGGGCCAGACATCTGTATTTCTTCTTTGCCTTTGAATTGTCCGCATCCAGGGATTGCTCTGCCTAAGAGTCGGGATTTTATTCGCCTATTGACACCCAAGAGGCCGGCATTGCCATCTGTGATTGGCATTCGAGAAGGGGAGTTCGGTAATGCTACAGTGTCGAGCTCGCTTGCATGGTGGCTGCAGGCTTCATTGCAGCCCTGATTTCGGCTCTGACTATGTGGTTGCTGATTGCGAAAAGGCCGGGTGCCATTGTGGTGGGTATTGAATGCTGAAAAACAAAAAGGACCGACAGCAGATAGCTATCGGTCCTTGTTTTATATGGTGGCCCTTGAGGGACTTGAACCCGCGACCAAACGATTATGAGTCGTCTGCTCTAACCAACTGAGCTAAAGGGCCAAATGTGGTCAGGATTATAAAGATCCTGACCAAGATAGTCCAGATATCAACGAGTTAGATGGCTATAAAAGCATCAAGCCGTCGATTATTTGCACCTATTCGTCGAGGAAGCTGCGCAGAACTTCGGAACGACTGGGGTGACGCAGCTTGCGCAGAGCCTTGGCTTCGATCTGGCGGATACGCTCACGGGTGACGTCGAACTGTTTACCGACTTCTTCCAGAGTGTGGTCCGTGTTCATATCGATGCCGAAACGCATGCGCAGAACCTTGGCTTCCCGGGCGGTCAGACCGGCCAGCACATCGCGGGTGGCGGCGCGCAGGCTTTCCGCGGTAGCGGCATCAGCTGGCAGAGCGAGGGTGGTATCCTCGATAAAGTCACCCAAGTGGGAGTCTTCATCATCACCGATGGGTGTTTCCATCGAGATAGGCTCTTTGGCGATCTTCAGCACCTTACGGATCTTGTCTTCCGGCATCCCCATGCGCATGGCAAGCTCTTCCGGACTCGGTTCACGACCCATCTCTTGCAGCATCTGCCGGGAGATCCGGTTCAGCTTGTTGATGGTTTCGATCATGTGTACCGGGATGCGGATGGTTCTAGCCTGGTCCGCAATCGAGCGGGTGATGGCTTGACGGATCCACCAAGTTGCGTAGGTCGAGAACTTGTAACCACGACGGTATTCGAATTTATCGACCGCCTTCATCAATCCGATGTTACCTTCCTGGATCAGATCCAGGAATTGCAGACCCCGGTTGGTGTACTTCTTGGCGATAGAGATCACCAGACGCAGGTTGGCCTCAACCATTTCTTTCTTCGCACGGCGGGCTTTGGCCTCACCGATGCTCATGCGACGGTTGATATCTTTGATCTGGGAAATGGACAGACCGGTTTCCACTTCTACCTGTTGCAGCTTGGCAACGCCACGCTCAACTTCTTCGCTGACATCTTGCAGCGCGGTAGACCAGGATTTACCAGCGGCCAGTGCCTGATTGAACCAGGCCAGATCGGATTCTTTGTTGGTGAACAGCGTGACGAAGTTTTTCTTCGGCATCTTGGCCCGCTCAACACAGCTCTTGAGGATGATGCGTTCCTGAATCCGGACTCGCTCCATCATGTCGCGCATGTTGTTGACCAACCGATCAAACTGCTTGGGAACCAGACGGAACTGACGGAATACATCCGCCAGATGCTGGATCTCTTCCCGCGTCCGACTATCTTCACGACCATAGGACTTGATCGATTCACGGGTTACTTCGGATTGGGAACGCAGTTCGCCGAATTTCTCGCGAGCCAGTTCTGGATCCGGGCCGCCATCGTCATCACTGTCGTCGTCGTCACCCTCTTCGTCTTCCTCTTCCTCATCATCCTCATCCGCCAACTCATCTTCACTGAGCTCGGAACCTATGTGGGTTGCGGTAGGGGGCAGATCGTCTTCGTCGAGATTGACGAAACCGGCGATGATGTCACCGAGGCGGATCTGGCCGGCTTCGTACTTGTCGTACTGATCCAGCAGGTAGGTGATGGCCTCAGGATACTCGGCGACCGAGCTCTGTACCTGATTGATACCATCTTCAATGCGTTTGGCGATGTCGATTTCGCCTTCGCGAGTAAGCAGCTCGACGGTACCCATTTCACGCATATACATGCGTACAGGGTCCGTGGTCCGACCGATCTCGGACTCTACTGAAGCCAGCACCTGAGCGGCGGCTTCTGCGGCATCTTCATCTTGAGCCGTTTCTGTCATGATCAGATCATCGGCATCAGGGGCACTTTCTACCACCTGAATACCCATGTCATTGATCATCTGAATAATATCTTCGATCTGATCCGAATCAACGATATCTTGAGGCAGATGATCGTTCACCTCGGCATAGGTCAGGTATCCCTGTTCCTTGCCCTTGGCAACGAGGAGTTTAAGCTGCGACTGCGGGGTATGCTCCATAGAACTCATCCGGTTGGTGTTGCTTGTTTGCGCCAGAAATGCGCGTAGTTGCGCTAACCGCCGATCATACTAAAAATCGACCAGTTTTGCACGTTGACCATGATGAATGCGTAAAAAGACCGTTGCCCAAGGCTTGTGGCCAGGCGATGCGGTCTCTGTAATGCGGTTATCTTCAATTTCGTTTTGATAGTTCCCGTGAACCGGGCGTCGCTATGATATAGACGTATTGTGGTGTGATTACAAGTTTAAATTGCTTAACCGGCATTATTTTTTTGTTTGGTCTCGTTCAGCAGCAACATCAGTTCCTGTTTTTCATCATGGCTTAGGCCGCCATTGCTGGCCTTATTCTGTAGCTCGGCCATGCGTTGTTCTAAAAACAGGTCGATGAGGCGGGCGCAGGTATCTTCCAGCTCTTGCAGTATATTGTCCCCGGCGGTGATCTCGTCCAGCATGGCGAGGCGAGCCAAACCTTCGCCCTCTTTGGTGCCACGCCATTGCTCCAGTAATTGCCCTGTGGTCATAGGGTTGTGGTGCAGTTGGGTCAGGAGTTGCAGCAAAAAGCCGATCCCGGGTTCGCGCAATCCCAGCAATTCATGGGGTAGGGGAGGCAACTGGGCCGCAATCTGCGGGTATTGCACTATGAGCGCGAGCGCGCGCCGCACCGGTGTCAGTTTCATCTTGCCGGGGCGTTGGGTGGCTGCAGGCTGTTGCTCTTCTTTCTCCTGACGGGCGAAGATGTCGCGCAGACGGCGCTCGTTCTCGCCCCAGCGCAGACGCTGGGAGAGCTTGGTGATCAATCCTTCCCGGGTAAACCCTTCGGGTACCCGACGAATGAGCGCCACAGCTTTGTTAGCCAGTTCATTCTGCCCGGCCTCACCGGAGAGGTTCAGATCCCGGGTCAGGCGCTCAAACAGAAACTCGCTGAAAGGTTGCGCCTGATCGAGATAGGCCTCGAATGCCTCGCGGCCATGGGCGCGGACAAAGGAGTCAGGATCGTGCTCGGAAGGCAAGAAAGCGAATTTCAATTCGCGGCCATCCTGCAGACCCGGCAGTGCATTTTCCAGAGCGCGCCAGGCGGCCTCACGGCCGGCCTTGTCACCGTCGTAGCAACAGATGATTTCGGGAGCGGTACGAAACAATAATTGCATATGATCGCTGGTGGTCGCGGTTCCCAGCGATGCAACGGCATAGTCGATGCCGTACTGGGCTAGCGCCACCACATCCATATACCCTTCCACGATCAGAATGCGTCCCGGATTGCGATGGGCTTCCTTGACCTCGAATAGGCCGAAAAGCTCACGCCCCTTGTGGAAGATGGGGGTTTCGGGGGAGTTGAGATACTTAGGAGTGCCTTCGCCGAGCACCCGGCCGCCAAAGCCAATGATCCGGCCGCGCCGATCACGAATGGGGAACATGATGCGGTCGCGGAAGCGGTCATAGCTGCCGCCGTTATCCTTCTGGATCAACATGCCCAGGGTAACCAGCTGTTGGTCCTGCTCACGGCTGCGAGCCAGTAATTGTCGCAGTCCATCCCAGCCTGCTGGCGCATAACCAATGCCGTATTTTTTAACGATTTCGCCACTCAGGCCACGACCTTTGAGATAGTCGATGGCGGCTGTCGATTGCCGCAATTGGCCCTGAAAGAAACGGTTGGCTTGCTCCATCAGTTGATACTGATCGGCGCTGATCACGGGAGCGGGTTGCGAAGGGCCGTAGCTGCCATTTTCTTCGCGAGGAACCGGGAGGCCGAGTTGACCGGCCAGATCTTCGATGGCATCCGGGAAGTTCAGACCATCAAATTCCATCAAAAAACCGATGGCATTGCCATGAGCGCCGCAACCGAAGCAGTGGTAGAACTGTTTTTCCTGGCTGACCGAGAAGGAGGGACTTTTCTCGTTATGAAACGGGCAGCAGGCCTGATAGTTCTTGCCAGCTTTTTTCAGCCGGACCCGGCTGTCAATCAGCTCGACAATATCGGTGCGAGCCAGCAAGTCATCGATAAAGGATTGGGGGATCTTGCCTGCCATGTCGGGATCTGCTCATTGAATTACAGGATAGCGGAACGGATCAGCGGACTTGAGGAGTAAGCTGCCGGGACAGTTAAGGTCGCATAAAAAAATAAGCCGCGCTATCACAGGATGCGCGGCTCATGGTCGAAACGTCTTGCTTGTGGATTACGCCAGACGTGCCTTGATTTTGGCACTGACGAGACCCATATCCGCGCGCCCCTGAAGTTGGGGGCGGAGTGCATTCATCACCTTTCCCATATCTTGCATGCCAGTGGCGGCAAGCTGGGTCACAGTGCTGTCAATCAGAGCATCGATTTCGGCCTCGCTCAGTGGCTGAGGCAAAAAGGCTTGCAGAACAGTGATCTCGGCGGATTCAATATCGACCAGATCCTGACGACCTGCAGCAGCGAACTGACTGATGGAGTCTTTGCGCTGTTTGACCATTTTGGTCAGCACAGCAATGATCTCTTCATCATTCAGAACGGTACGCGTATCGACCTCTTTCTGTTTAATCTCGGCCATCAACAGACGGATAGTGCCGACGCGAGCCTTATCTTTGGCAAGCATCGCCGTCTTCAATTCACTCTTCAGTTGTTCCTGCAGAGACATGGCCGAGGCACTCCGATTTAGCGCGAAAAATTCTAGTACAGACGGTTACGACGAGCGTTTTCGCGAGCCAGCTTCTTGGCATGACGCTTAACGGCAGATGCCTTGGCGCGCTTGCGAATAGTGGTCGGCTTTTCGTAGAACTCACGGCTACGCACGTCGGCCAGGATACCGGCCTTCTCGCAGGAACGCTTGAAGCGACGCAGAGCGACATCAAACGGCTCGTTTTCACGTACTTTAATTACTGGCATGTGCCTCTCACCTCAGAGATAGATATTTTACGACTAACAACAAACACCAAAACGATGTTGAGCAGCCCGAGTAAAAATGGTGCGAAATTCTAATCCGATTGGGCGGCTAAAGTAAACCCTTATCAGAAGAGACTGGTTTAAAAAACCGGCGGAGGGTAACATACCGCCCTCAATTTTCCAGTGGTTTTTTCCCCGCCATGCGTGTTTTAGGTATTGAAAGCTCCTGCGACGAGACCGGGATCGCGATCTACGACGATCAACAAGGGATCCTCTCCCATCAACTCTATAGCCAGGTCAAGCTGCACGCCGATTATGGCGGTGTGGTTCCTGAGCTCGCGAGTCGGGATCATGTGCGCAAAACCTTGCCGTTGATCCAGGCGGCGCTGGCTGAATCCGGCTGCACGGCTGCCGATATCGATGGCATTGCCTACACGGCAGGTCCTGGATTAGTCGGAGCCTTGCTGGTTGGGGCCACCATAGGCCGCAGTCTGGCGCTGGCATGGAATAAGCCGGCCGTCGCCGTACATCATATGGAAGGCCACTTGTTGGCGCCCATGTTGGAAGAGCATGCGCCGGCATTCCCGTTTCTGGCACTGCTGGTTTCCGGTGGTCATACCCTGCTGGTGCGGGTCGATGGCATCGGCCGTTACCAGATTCTGGGGGAATCCATCGATGATGCCGCGGGCGAAGCCTTTGACAAAACGGCCAAACTGCTGGGGCTGGATTATCCAGGCGGCGCCTTGCTGTCGAAGATGGCCGAAAGCGGGACGCCGGGGCGTTTCGTGTTCCCGCGGCCCATGACGGATCGTCCCGGGCTGGATTTCAGTTTCTCCGGCCTCAAAACCTTTGCTGCCAACACGATTCGCGCGCAAGGTACTGATGATCAGACCAAGGCAGATATTGCCCATGCCTTCCAGTGCGCCGTGGTGGATACCCTGGCCATCAAGTGCAAACGGGCACTCAAGGAGACTGGCTTGAAACGACTGGTCATGGCTGGCGGTGTGAGTGCGAACCGACAATTACGAACCCAGTTGGCGCAGATGATGACCGAGTTGGGTGGCGAGGTCTTCTACCCGCGCCCTGAATATTGCACCGATAACGGCGCCATGATTGCCTATGCCGGTTTGCAGCGTTTGAAAGCCGGTCATACTGTGGGTCTTGAGCTGAGCGTACAACCGCGCTGGAGCCTGGATACCCTGTTACCGGTTGAATAAACAGTCCGCCGGAACACTGGTTTGGTTACGCCGCCCTAATCGGGGCGGCGTTTTTGTTTGCGGCGCCAGATCTTGTCCTCCTGGCCGTTGAGCAGGCGCAGGATGTTTTCATGATGCCGATAGACGATCAGGGCACAGAGCATGGCCACTGGCATGGTGAACTCAGGCTTCAGCCAATAGGTGTAGAGTGGTGCCAGCAAGGCGGCGATGAGTGCCGCGAGCGAGGAGTAACCACTGACCAACAGGACTATAACCCAGGTGCTGAGCATCATGGAGCCCATGTCCAGACCTATGGGCAGCATGGCACCCAGTGCTGTGGCGACGCCCTTACCGCCCTGGAAGTGAAAAAATAGCGGATACATATGTCCGAGGCAGGCCGCGACGCCGATCAAGCCGAGAAAAAACGGCGTCACCCCCAGATACCAGGCCAGATAGACAGGCGCAGTGCCTTTGCTCATATCGCACAGCAACACCAGGACAGCCGCCGAACGCCCACCCAGACGCAGCACATTGGTGGTGCCCGGATTATGGGAACCGTGCTCGCGGGGATCGGGCAGGCCATAGCAGCGGCTGACCAATACGGCGCTGGAAATGGAGCCGCCCAGGTAGGCGAGCATGATCATGGCAAGGCTTAAGGCTGTCATTGGCTCTCAAGGGTTGTCTTGGTGAGGGACTGGGGTAAGATCCATCCTCAATCGGGCAAATCATAGGCCCAAATGGGCAAAAGAGGTATCCGACCTCTGCAGGTTAACAGAAGAGAGAAATAAATGGACAAGGTGTTTATCGCCGGTTTGGAAGTGCTCTGCACCATTGGTGCCTACGAGTGGGAAAAAGGGATCCAGCAAAAACTGGTGTTTGATCTGGAGATGGATTTTGATAACCGCCCGGCGGGACAGCAGGATGATCTGGCGCTGGCACTGGATTACGCGACTGTGGCATCCCGGGTCACTACGCTGGTTCAATCCGCGCCCGTCGAACTGGTTGAAACCATGGCCGAGCGAGTTGCCGCCCTGATTTTGCAGCAATTTCCGGTACCCAAAGTGCGTGTTCGGGTGACCAAACCGACCGCCGTCGTGACCGCTCGCGGGGTCGGCGTCGAGATAGTGCGGGAGGCCTGATGGCGCTCATCTATATCGGTGTCGGTAGCAATATTGACCGCGAGCATTTTGTTCGCAGCGGTATTCAGGCGTTGGCGACCCATTTTGCAGACGTGCGCCTCTCGACCGTCTACGAGAGTCAGGCGGTCGGCTTCAAGGGATCCAATTTTTATAATCTGGTGGTGGAAGCACGGACTGCTCAGTCGGTGATCGAGGTGCTGGCCACGCTCAAGCAGATTGAGTACGCCCATGGTCGGCCTCTGGATGCCAAGAAGTTTTCCGCCCGAACCCTGGATCTGGATCTGCTCTGCTATGACCAGTTGGTGCAGGATGAGCCGGTGGAGCTACCTCGTGCTGAAATTCTGAGCAATGCCTTTGTATTGCGACCCTTGGCTGAATTGAGTCCGGATCTTGTGCATCCCCGATTGGGGGTCTCACTCGACAGCCTATGGCAAGCGTATGATGCCAGTCGACAGCCCCTGACGGCTGTCATGCTGGATTGCCAATGGTCAGCCGAAGACGAAATGTCAGCGTCGCTGAATTGCTCGCCCTCGTGATGCACCACGGCAGGGGAATGCTCAACTTTCCCCTGCATCGAGTCCGATCTGCGGCTATTAACCGCGAATATGATCGACAACGCTGACTGGGGGCCGGGATTCGTTGACACCGCCGTAGCGAGCTAACGCTCCAGCCAGCGCTCGCGGACGGCCCTGATGGCCAGTTGCCGCTCCCGGCCCAGTTTCTGCCGGATCGCTTCGCCCTGGTAACCGGCGGCAATAATGGGTTGCACCGGGACGGCTTGAGCCGCCGCGAAGGCTTCGGCGACATAATCAGGCTCCGGATATTCCCGCTCGGCAAATCCCAGGCGACCATGAAAATCGGCACGGCAGCAATCGAGCAACTGAGCCAGCCGCAGCGGGCGTCGCCAGGCATCGACTCTGTCGAACAGGCGCAACAGCGTGATGGTCCTGAGCTCGGTGGCGATATGGATCAGACAATGGAATTCGCTGACCAGCAATGCCAGATCCCGGCACTCGTTGGGAACCCGGAAGCGGCTGCAGAAGTCGCGGATCAGCGGCAGGCCCCGCTCGCCATGACCATGATGGCTGGGCAAGATCTCGGCGGGCGTTTCGGCCTTGCCAAAGTCATGACACACGGTGGCAAACCGGACGCACAGATCGGCACTGATCCGGGCTGCTTGTTCGATCGCCATCAGGGCGTGGATGCCGGTGTCGATTTCCGGGTGCCACTGCGGACGGGCCGGAACACCAAACAACCGATCCAGCTCCGGGAACAGTACGGCAAGGGCCCCACAATCCCGCAGCACCTGGAAGAACACTTGTGGATTATCGCCGCCCAATACTTTTTCCAGCTCTTTCCAGACTCGCTCCGGCGTCAGATGGGCGAGCTCACCACTGCGCGCTATATCGCCCATCAGCACTAGAGTTTCTTCGGCGATCCGGAATCCCAAGTGATGAAAACGCGCGGCGAAACGAGCCGCACGTAGCACTCGCAGCGGATCTTCACTGAACGCCGGGGATACATGCCGTAAGAGCCGGGCTTCGAGGTCGGCTTGCCCGCCGTAAGGGTCGTGCAACTGACCCTCGGCGTCCTCGGCGATGGCATTGATGGTCAGATCCCGGCGCAGCAGGTCCTCTTCCAGGGTGACCTCGGGGGCGGCGTAGCAGGCAAATCCGGTATAGCCATGACCCTGTTTGCGCTCGATGCGGGCCAAGGCATACTCTTCACGGGTGCGCGGGTGCAAAAACACCGGAAAATCCCGGCCGACCGGCTCGTAGCCCTCGGCTAGTAACTCCTCGGCGTGAGCACCGACCACTACATAGTCGCGCTCCTTGACCTCGAGCCCCAAGAGTCGATCCCGTACCGCGCCACCTACCAGATAAACTTGCACAACCACCTCGCTTTGACCTTGAAAACGTGATTCTTCGGGGTCTTATCCCCCCGTGCTAACAAGCAGAGTATATCCGCTTTGACATCCCATGGTGCTGGCTTTAACCTGCCGCCTATTCGTAGGAACAGCAGACAGCCATGCGGTCGAGCCTCGGGCTTGGTGAGGCAGGGTTGCCTGTGTCGCTCCTCGCCGGGAGAGTCAATATGTACAAAACGTTCTTTGGCCTGACGGAGAGTCCGTTTTCCATCTCGCCAAACCCCAAATATCTCTATATGAGCGAGCGCCACACCGAGGCGCTGGCCCATCTGAACTATGGTTTGCGCGAAGGCGGTGGTTTTGTATTGCTCACCGGTGAGGTGGGTACTGGCAAAACCACGGTATCCCGTTGCCTGCGCCAGCAACTGCCAGAGGATACCGATCTGGCGTTGGTCCTCAACCCGACGCTGACTGAGCGTGAACTGATGGCCTCGATTTGCGATGAATTCAAGCTCGCTTATACCGCCGAGGCCGGGATCAAAGAGCTGTTTGATCTGCTGCGGGATTACCTGCTGGCCAATCGGGCGGCAGGACGCAAGACGTTGTTGCTGATTGATGAGGCCCAGCACCTCTCTGCCGAGGTTCTGGAGCAGTTGCGGTTGCTGACCAATCTGGAAACCGATGATGCCAAACTGCTGCAAGTGGTGCTGATCGGCCAGCCGGAACTGCAACAGCTCTTGCGCCAACCCTTGTTACGGCAACTGGCACAACGGATTACCGCGCGTTATCACCTCTTGCCGCTCTCCCGTGACGATGTTGATGCCTATGTGCGTTTCCGATTACAGGTCGCCGGTTGTGTGCAGCCCATCTTTACGCCCGTGGCGATCCGGGCTTTGCATCGCCTCAGTGGCGGTATTCCCCGCATCATCAACCTGATTGCCGAACGGGCTCTGCTAGGCGCTTATGCCGAAGGGCAGGCGAAGATCAGCGACAAGGTGGTGGTGCAAGCCGCCTATGATGCCATGGGCGTCCAGGATAAAGGCACCAGTGGTTGGGGTGTCGCAGCCTTTGCTCTGTGTGGTCTGCTCATGCTGGGGGCTGGCTGGCTTGGCTGGCAGCACTGGGGATTCTTCCCCGAGCAGCAAGTGCATCGGGTCGAAGTGCCGATCAAGTTGCCGCCGGATGCCAAACTGATGAAACATTTCGAGAAGTCGCTGCAGCAGGCCGTCTATCAGGATGAAGCCATGTTGACCCTGTTCCGGGTCTGGGGCTTCGAGCCGTCGCTGGATGAGGCCAATTGTGATGCAGCATCGCGGGTCGGCTTGCTCTGCCAGCAGGGCAGTGGGCCGCTGGATGAGCTGGTGTCGCTGGATCATCCGGCGGTTGTACGTTTGTATGACGAGAATGCCACCGAGTTTTACGCCGACCTGCTGCGGATTGACGACAAGGAAGCGGATCTGCTGGTGGATGGTGAGGCCTGGACGGTAACCCGTGACTGGCTGACTCAGGCCTGGGGCGATGAGTACACCTTGCTGTGGCGCTTGCCGAAGAGCGGATCTCGCAGCATAACGCCACGCAGCAACAAGGCTGATCTGCAATGGCTGGAGAATGCCCTGAGCCGGGCGTTCAAGGAGCGGCCGCGCAAAGTTAGCAAGTTTGACAGTGAATTGGCGGCCAAGCTCAAGCGCTTCCAGGAAAATGAAGGTCTCAAGCCGGATGGTGTCGCGGGAACCCAGACGCTGATCCGCCTCAATGCCCGCAGTCGGGAACCCATGCCGCGTCTGGATCGACCGCTGGATGAGCTCAACGCCAGCACACCACCTCAGGAACAGGGAGCCAGCTGATGTCTATTCTGCTATCTGCCAAACGGCAGCATGAACGTCCGGGGCATGCCTTCGAGGCGAGTCTGGGACTGGGAGTCGAGCGGGAGCGGCAATGGCTGGGGCCACTACTGGCCTGGTTGGTTGGCTTACCCTTGTGTCTGGTGTTGGGCGCTGCGGCCAACTATGGATGGCACTGGTGGCACAATCAGCCGATTGAGGAGCGTGTCGAGCTCAAGGAGCCAACTCCGTTACCCTATCGTCCGGCTTCGACCGCCTACGAGTTCACCACAATACCGTTCCCGATAGCTCCGGAGATGACCGAAGTGGTGATGCCGACCCCGAGCGTTGCACCACGGGCGACGGATCCTCTGAGTAACATGAATATGGATGGCGTATCTCCTGCGTTGGCCCAGCGCTTTATGCAGGCAGTGCAGGCCGCACCCGGTGAGCCCGGGGCCAGCGAGATCCAGCCGGTGCCCGAAGTGGCTCCGCCCTCGGCGACAGCGCTGGCCGATTTGCCGGCGGGGATCAGCAATCAGGTGCCGGCGTTGCGTTACAGCTCCCATGTCTACTCCTCGACGGCCAGCAATCGCATCGTGACGCTGAATGGTCGGGATTATCATGAAGGGGATGAGATTGCTCCGGGCGTCAAGCTGCTGCAGATCCAGGCCGATTACAGCATCTTCCGTGTCGGGCGGCAGAGCTTCAGCCTGCAATCCCTCACCGACTGGAATGGTCCGCAGTAGGCGGTTGCAGTCGAGGAAAACAAAAAAGCGCCGGATCCGGCGCTTTTTTTATCGAGTTCAGTGCTTTCTTGGGCTCAGGCTTGGGTTCAGGCCGGATCAGTTCATCCAGCGATCTTTGCTGCGTCGACGGGGACGTGGCAGATAGGGCAGCAGCAGGCCGAGTAACAGGCCGACCCCGGCGATATAGCCGCCTTCGCGCCACCAACGATATTGCTGATCCTGTTCCTTGGTGCCCAAGTCTTGTTGCAACTTTTGCTTCTGCTGGCGCAATGTTTGCAATTCCTTGCCTTGCTCCGTCAACTGCAGCTCTTGCTGGCTGACTTGCTGTTCGAGCAGGGTCAGGCGCTCCCGTTTTTCCTTCAGCTCCCGGGCCTGATCCGAATCTATGTTATCCATTTTCAACTGCAGCTGGCGGAGTTGCTCCTGCAAGGTGGCAACCTGGGTCCTATAACTGGGGGCTGTTTGCAACTCCTTGCCGAGGATCCAAGCAGTTCGTCCCTTACCATCGATGATTTGGGCGTACTTGCCACTGGCATCCAGGGCCAGAAACTGCACCTTATCACCCGCTTTGACGCTGCCGAGGATCCGGTATTGCTTGCCCGGACCGCCATGCAGATAGGTGAAGATATCATCGGAAACATAGCGGCTGACGCCTGAGCTAGGCGTTGTGCTGGTGGCTGATCCCTGCATGGTGGCAGGAGTGGGCTCTGGTGCCGAGGCGGAGGGTGAGGGGTCGGCCAATGCCACACTCACGGGCAGGCTCATGGCGAGCAGCAAGGCTACAGGAGTCGCTTTCACACTGGATATCCATCAGAAGGAGGAGTCGGCAGCATAAGCGGCACGGCACTTTCCGACAAGCCCCGACAGAAGGCAATGTGGCGGTGGTGGCACTCCATGCTCCTCTGTGTCCGCTATCTGCTCGCCATCCCTGGCAGTTCGAGCCCAGCCCCTGGTATGTCTCGGTGCTGTCATCCGCAGCTACGTGGGGTTAATAGAATAGCCACTCCAGAGCCCAGAAGATGACGATGGACAGCAGGGCACCGGCGGGCAGGGTGATGACCCAGGAGATGACGATATTGCGCACCACCCCCAAGTTGATCGCGGCAATGCCCCGAGCCAGACCCACCCCCATGATGGCCCCGACTAGCGTCTGGGTGGTCGAGATGGGCAGCCCTGTCCCCGAGGCTATGACCACTGTGCTGGCGGTTGCCAGTTGGGCGGCAAAGCCGCGGCTCGGGGTCAGATGGGTGATGCCGGTGCCGACGGTCGCCATGACTCTCTGACCCATGGTGGCGAGGCCGAGGACTATTCCGACCGCTCCCAGAGGTAGCACCCACCAGTCGAGATGACTCTTGGCCACTATCTGCCCGGCGTTGTTGACAGTGGCGGCAACAGCCGAGAGGGGACCTATGGCATTGGCGACATCGTTCGAGCCATGGGCAAACGCCATGGCACAAGCCGTTACCACCATCAGAATACCGAACACCTTCTCCACATTGGTGTAGTGCATCCGGATATCCGCCTGGGGATTAAAATGCATACGGCGAATGAAGAACCAGCCGACGACACCCGCCAGCAGGGCGATCAGGAACGAAATCAGCAGACTCTCGACAGTATCCAGTTGCAGACCTACATGTTTGAGCCCTTTTTGCAGGGTCACCACACAGAGCACCAGTGCCGTCAGAAAGATATAAAAAGGGCCTACCCGTTTGGCACTTTGCAAGGGATGGGGCCTATTGAAGATAAACCGCTGTACGCTG